>NZ_CALGNH010000062.1 GCF_937958655.1 uncultured Winogradskyella sp.
TTTGTTGGTAAACAAGCTTTAGGCGGCCAAGCTTGGGCGACTAAAAACAGTGGAGTGATGCTACATTGTCAATCACCTCAAAGCATGAAAATAAATCAAGGATTTCCGGTATCTTTAGAGGCTCAACTCTTAGGCGGATTAGAAGAAGGTATTAAACGACCAACTGCCAATCTCTGTACTCCAGGTTTACACGTCACTTTAAATGACGAACTTGAAACTACACATTGTATTAATTCCACTTCTAAAACTTTTTATGGTGAAGAATGGATAGATATAGAAGTTGAAGTTTACAACGATTCATTAATAAGCCATTTTGTTAATGGCAAGGAAGTCATTACGTATTCAAATCCAGTTATTGGTGGCCAATACAATACATTATTAGATAAAGAAGGTGAAAGCGTTAAAGGTGGTTACATCTCTTTTCAGAGCGAAAGCCACCCAATAGAATTTAAGAATATATTATTGCTAAACTTAGATAAGCAGTAATTTATTCTACAATAAATTTGCCTTGCATTAACGCAAAGTGTGCAGGAAAACTACAAATAAAATCGTACTCTCCAGCTTCTGGAGCCTCAAACTCAACTGTGGTAATTTGACCTCCACCAATCATTTTTGTGTAGGCAATAACTTGGTCTGTGCCCTCTGGTATGTAACCGTTATCTCTCGCTGTTGCAGCTTTAGCCGCAAAAGCTGCCTTATCTGTTCCTTGTTTTAAAATAACAATATTGTGTCCCATAATATTTGCAGCCATTTTACCGCTATGCTTTAAAGTTAACTTCACTTTTTGCCCGGCTTTAACACGTAATTCTTTTTTATCAAATTGCATATTATCATCGGCAACAATACCAAGTACTGCTACGTTAGAATCTTTTTTAGAAGTGTCCTCTTTTTTATAATCATAAATAGAATTTTCCTCTTTTTTTTCCTCTTTTCCTCCACAATTAAAAAAAGTTAAGCTTACTAATGCTACTAAGACAATTCTGAAATTTAAGTATGTTTTCATTTTAAATTTATTAGTGATATCACTTTATGGATTTACAAAGTAACTAAAAATGAACTATTCTGTCACCCAATTTTTACTTCTTTTAACAGCTTTATGCCACTGTTTTACTAATTGAACTTGTTTTTGGTCGTCTATATTAGGAGAAAACGTTTTATCTTTTTGCCATTGCTGGCGTATTTCTGACTTATCCTTATAAATTCCAACAGCCAAACCTGCAAGATATGCTGCACCTAAAGCTGTAGTTTCAAGGTTTGTTGGCCTTACAACGTTGCATTGAAAAACATTAGACTGAATTTGTAATAAAAGATTATTTGCTGACGCACCTCCATCTACTCTAAGTTCTTTTAAATCCGTACCAGAATCATTTTCCATTGCCTTAACAATATCATAAACTTGTAAGGCAATACCCTCTAAAGTTGCTCTGGCAATATGAGACTTAGTAGTTCCTCTAGAGATTCCCTGTATACTTCCGCGCGCATACGGATCCCAATGAGGCGCTCCTAAACCAGTAAAAGCTGGCACTACTATAAGCCCATCGCTATCCTCCACCTTACTTGCCAATGCCTCAATCTCTTCAGCATCATCAATAAGATCTAATCCATCTCTTAACCATTGTACAGCTGCACCTCCCACAAACACACTGCCTTCTAATGCGTAATGGGTTTCACCTCTTATTTGCCATGCTATTGTTGTTAACAGTTTGTTATTAGTGATTACAGGATTCTCTCCTGTATTCATAAGCAAAAAGCACCCTGTACCATAAGTGTTTTTAACCATTCCTTTTTTAGTACACAGCTGTCCAAATAAAGCCGCTTGTTGATCTCCTGCTATACCAGCAATGGGAATGCTAGCATTAAACAACTTTGTATGACCGTATATTTCGGATGAGGATTTTACTTGAGGTAACATGCTTTCTGGTATTTCAAAAAGCTCCAACAATTCCTTATCCCATTCTAGATTATGAATATTATAAATCATGGTTCTAGACGCATTACTTACGTCGGTTACAAAAACTTCGCCCTCAGTTAACTTATATATTAACCAAGTATCTACAGTACCAAAACATAAATTATGATCTGCTGCTAATGTTTTGGCTTCTGTAACATTATCCAAAATCCACTTAATTTTTGATGCTGAAAAGTAGGCATCTAATATTAACCCTGTCTTCTTTTGTATTAACTCATCATAACCTTTGTCTTTTAACGCATTGCACCAAGATGCTGTTCTTCTATCTTGCCAAACTATGGCATTGTATATGGGCTCACCTGTACGCTTATTCCAAACTATAGTGGTTTCTCGTTGATTTGTTATACCTATACCTGCTATATTCTTGGCGCTTATATCATCAGATATTAGCACTTGCTCAATAGTTTTAAGTTGAGACTCCCAGATGGCTTTTGGATTGTGCTCTACCCATCCGTTTTTTGGGAATATTTGTTCAAAATCTTGCTGCGCAACTTTAAGACTATTGCCATGCGTATCAAAAACAATAGATCTACTCGATGTTGTGCCTTGGTCTAAGGCTAAAATTAATTTTTCTGCCATATTAGTTTAGATTAAGTAAACAGATGCTACCTCGTTGAATGTTATGATTTGCTCTTTTTTCCAGTCTTCAGATTTACCCAATTCTTTTTGGAGTATGTTTGCCACAAGCTCCGCACTATCTACCGCAGCTAAAGCATCTAAAAATAGTAAGCGCATTCGTCTGGCCAGAACATCTTCAATAGTCCTTGCCATTTCTTTCCGCACTGCCCAAATAACCTGTCCTTTTGTAAAGTTATATTTTGGATGAATAATCTGATTGTAGCTGTCATTAGATTTTATAAATTGATCTAATTCTACAGCATCACTACCGTAATACCAAAGTTCTTTATTCAGTTTTTCTTTTTCATGTTCTGACAAATTTCCATGAATTGATAACGTCTTTGTTTTTGTATTTACTTTTCGAAGTCCGTATAAATCAATAGCCTCATTAACAAGATCTCTACTCATCTCTCTATAGGTAGTCCATTTACCACCTACTATAGAAAGTAAACCGCTTTCGGATTGAATGATTTTGTGCCCTCTAGAAATTTCTTTGGTACTACTCTTGTCACCTTCTGGCGCAACTAACGGTCTTAGCCCAGAAAATACGGACTGCACATCATTTCGTGTAGGTTTTTTTGTAAGATACTCTGAGGCATTGTCTAAAATAAAATCAATCTCCGTTTCTAAAGGTTTTGGCTCATAACTCGGCTTTTTAATTGGTGTATCTGTTGTACCAACCACTACTTTATTATGCCAAGGTATTGCAAACAGAACCCTGCCATCGCTAGTTTTAGGCACCATTAATGCCGTTGATCCTTTTAAGAAGGCCTTATCTAAAACTAAATGAATACCCTGACTTGGTACTATTTTGAGCTCTTTTTTCTTTCGCCCAGCCAATTTCATTATTTTATTAGAAAAGACACCTGTTGCGTTAACTACGACCGTAGATTTTACTTTTAAAATTTCAACTGTTTCGGTGTCCTTCACCTCGACTCCATTAATCTTGGAATTTTCATCCAAAAGCATATTAATTACTTTACAATGATTTACTACAATAGCACCTAAGTTAACTGCCGTTTGTGCCAAATTTAAAGCTAACCTAGCATCATCAAACTGACCATCGTAATACGTTACACCACCAAAAAGTCCTTTCGGTTTTAAATTTTCTATTTTATCCTTTGCTGTTTTCGCCGAAACTACATTTGATGTACCTATAGACAATCCTTTTGATAACAAATCATAAACGGTTAATCCTAAACCGTAATAATATTTATGCCACCATTGATAACTAGGGATTAAGAATTCTTGTCTTTTAAACAGGTGCCTTGCATTCTTTTCTAAAAGACCACGCTCCTTTAAAGCTTCGGTTACTAATTTAATATTTCCTTGTGCTAAGTAACGAACTCCACCATGGACCAATTTTGTACTTCTGCTCGATGTTCCTTTGGCAAAGTCATGAGCTTCAAACAGTGCTACTTTAAATCCTCTTGAAGCTGCATCAACTGCAATACCTAAACCACTGGCTCCTCCACCTATAACAACCATATCTAAATGAGTGGTTGATTTAAGTTGTTTTAATTGAAAATCTCTATTAAACATAAATTAGCTTTTGCTGATTTATTAAGATGTGTTACCTATTTTCTTAATTTTAATGTTGAAACAATTACCGCTAAGCTTGAAAGACATAATAAGAATACAAAACTCATCTTAAGACTAAAACCATTAGAAATATAACCTAAAATTATCGGTCCAAGTAAAAATCCTAAAAAACCAACACCAGAGACAAACGAAATGCTTTTCGATGCTGAGATATTTTCTGTTGTTCCTGCTATTCGTAAGAGTTCTGGAATGATAACGGACAGTCCTAACCCAATAATTCCAAATCCTATAACACTAAAAATAAGGTTTTCTAAAAGTACAAATAGGTATCCAATGGATGCCAAAGCACATCCTAAAATTACGATTTTTACAGATCCAATTTTAGCACTTATACCATCACCAAAGAACCGCCCTATGGTCATCATAATAGAAAATAAGGTAAAACCTATACCTGCTAAATTTTCAGAATGTACATGAACGACTTCTGTTAAATAAATTGAACTCCAATGTTCTATAGCACCTTCATTACCCATAATAACCATGGCTAAAAAACCTAAAACAAATAGGGGTTTCAATTGCTTAATTGGTAGCTTTACTTTTTCCTGAGATTCTTGTTGCGCTTCCTTAATTTTGAAATACTGTTTGTTGAGTAATACATTGGTGATAATCACAAAAATGGTCATAATTAACACATGGTAAAAAGCGACTTCAAAAACACCAATGAGTACCGAACCGATTACGGCGCCAATAGCACCACCTAAACTAAAAAAGCCATGCGCCGCAGACATAAAATTTACATTGTCTTTCCGCTCAATTTCCGAGACTACCGTGTTCATTGCGATATCTGTTAAACCCGAAAAAACACCAACAATAAACAAAGCGACACATAGTAAAACATAACTTGGCGCAATGTGTGGCCCAATAAAGACAATACTAAAAATACATATACCAAAAAAGGTGCTTTTTCCCAATCCTATTTTATTGATAATAATTGGTACCATAGGAATAAAAACCAATAAACCAAGGGCTAAACAGAACAGTGCAAAGCCAATTTGGGCGTCGTCTAGCTGTAATTTTTCTTTAACCTGTGGAATATATAACACCCAAGTACCGATCATAATATTTAAAGAACTAAATACCCAAACAATTGAGAAATAACGTTTATTTGTGAGAATGAGTTTAAGTGATTTCATTTTAGTTTTTAAAAATTGAATTAGGCGACTTTAATTCATTTAAGGCTTCTCTATACTTGGGCTCTAATAAAGTAAGTCCATATTGATAACTAGCGTTCATCCAACCGAAGCCTTCTTGGGTGATGTATTCAAACTGAGTTCCTACATTGCCATACTCAGCAAAGACCTTGTGCGTAGCGGCAACGACATCATATTTTTCTGGAATGGTACCATTGTAGTCCACTGCGTTACGCGTAATCATAAACAACCAACGGTAAACGAGTTCTTGTAATTCGGTATTAAAACCATAATGCTTTAGTCCTCTCCATATTAACATTTGGTGCGGAGCCCAACCGTTTGGATAATCCCATTGACGCTGAACAGCACCTTTAGGTAACTTAGCATCCATAACACGAGATGTACCAGCAATACCGCCTTCTTCCTTCAATGTCTTCATCATGGTTTTTACTATTTCTGCCACCTTATCGCTATCAACAAAACCTGCCCAAAGCGGAACGTAATTTGAAGCACTTTCAAAAAAGTTTTGTTCTTGTTTTATAAAATTGTAATCGAAATACTGCTGCTTCTGGTTATTCCACATTAGTGTGTTTATGAGGTGCGCACGATTGTTCATTTTTTCAATCCAATATTTATCAGTGTAACCTTCGAAATCGCCATCAAAATATTGAGCAATTAGTTGTGCAAAATCGGCTTCATATTTATAAAGTAAACTGTTTAGCCCAACAGTGTTTAAATCTGCGCAGACATCATCTAGACGCCAAGAGGTATCGTGGCCCGATTCTCGCAAACTTCTATCGTGTGTAAAATAGATATCTAGATTGGGTTCTACAATCTCACCAGACTGGTATTTAGTTGTAAATGCTTCAATACTCAATTTATGATCTTTTGCATAATGCTCTAAAACCTCATCAAAATGACCTACTTCTGTCTCTGGCGGAATACCAATACCTTCTGCATAATACCGATTTAAGCCGTTTGGTGTTAAACGTTTTCCTTTAACCATCCAAACTGTTTCATATTCTTTGATGGCAGTTTTTAAATGACTGGCTAGCCAATTTAGATCTTTAATTTCCTCAAAAACCTCTGAAATTAAGCTGGTGTAAAACGGAGGTTGGGTTCGGGTTAAGTAATAACTTCGGTTGGCGTTTAAGATTTTTCCGTAGTGTTCTATTTGATATTGAAAATTATCCGCCATGGCTTTTGCTAAATGTACTTTTCCGTCACAAATAAGTCCTATGGCTTCAAAGTAGCTATCCCAGCCATACATTTCGTTAAATCGTCCGCCTGGCACAACAAAAGGAACACCTTCAATTTTTCCATTAACTTCTTCTAATTTTAGGCTTAAAATCCCAGGCCTATCATTGATAGATTTTACATACACTGGAGAGATATCCTCAGGAAGGACAACTGTTTTGATTGGCAAGGTAGCCTCAAGACTTTGGTAATATGTAATGGCTAATGCGTCTAAATGCGAAACATAAACAGAAAGTACTTCCGTAGTCAGTGTTTCGTTCTTGGTATCAGAAATTAAGGCCTTAATACCAGATTTATCCATGCGTCTCGTTAGGCCTTTCCAGTAATAATCTTTAATCATTCGAGATACGCGATCTACAGGAGGTTCATCTATTTTATCTACCGAAAAAGAAGCGATTTGCTTTCCTTCTTGCTTTTGAATAACCAGCTCTTGTAATAAATTTGACAATTGGTAGGTCCCAATTACCTCGTAAGGTGTGCCATCTTGAGCATTAATGTTGAACACTTTTGGCCCTTTATCTTCGATTGTTATTTTTTTGTCACCATCGGTATCTTCTTGAGTTAAGAGTTGTAGTAATGTGGTTTTAATATGTAACTCAAAAATCATTTTTGAACCTGATATGTTGTAAGTCTATTTATTATAAAAAAGGATATTAAAATGATTACTAAAGGAATTAACGAAAGGTAAAACACACGATCACCACCTAAACTATCAAAAAGATTTCCTATAAGTAAAGACCCAACTGTACCACCAACCGCTGAGAAGAATGTAAGTATACCTGCTAATGCACTATGCATAGATTTATCAACACTTGTTAAAACTGTAGAATTGATTAATGGATACAATGGTGCTAAAAACAAACCAATAAGAGGAAATAAATACGATACTGCTGGCAAATCTGCTATTGATTCTACCGCTTTAGATTCGATATTTTGAGCCAATGGCAGTACCAAAAGGACAAGCATAACAGCTAAAACTACACTAGTAACTGCTATGTAAAGCCACTTAATACGTTTTGCTAAAATCCCAGTTAAAAATCTTCCCAATGCTATACATATCATTAGTAATACTGCCATTTGCGATCCTAATTTTGGATCTAATTTTAGGGTCTCCTTATTAAACGTTGGAAGCCAAGTCATAATACCTTGCTCTGTCATAACATACAAAAACGCAAAAATGGCAAATATCCATATTAAAGGATTATAGAACAGCGTAAACATGTCTTTAAAATCGTTGCCAATACCCTTAGAGGGTTCAGTTTCAACATTAAATTTTGAGAAAAGTATAATTACAAATGCAACAGCTATTAAGGTGGCCATTAAGAGATAACCTGTTAACCAAGCGTTTTCATCGGTTTCATCAAAAAATAAAGGAAACACTACATACATAAAAATGATACCGAGCATAAACACGGTTTCAATAAGGTTCATTAAAGAACTGTGCTCTTTTTTAGTATCAGTGATATATCCAATCAGTGCAAAAACCGCAACTTTAACTATGGCAAATGTTAAACCCGTTGCTAAGAATAAAAGCTTAACACTCCAAAATGAATTACCAAAGTACATACCTAAACATGCAATAAATACAATGGCTAAACTAATTAGCATGGCTTTTTTAAAACCTAATCTAGGTAAAAATGAGCCTACCAAAAATGCCATAACTGCAATAGATAAATCTTTGAACGGCTCTAAAATAGAAGCATCTGATTTTGAGACACCATAAATCTCTATGGACCGCTCAATTAAAATCCCAACACTATTTAAAAGTGCTGCAAATACAAAATAGATAAGAAAAAGAGAGATTTTAATTCCGGCGTTTTTCATAATAACTAAATTATTTACTGCCCTTCAGTTATTAAACTCTCAGCGCTTTCCGAGGATTTTGGTACGTTTAATCGCATTGCCAAGAAAGCCGCTAAAGCAAAAAATACACCTGCAAACAGCATCGCATTAATAGCATTATCACCCAAAATATATTTATATATTGGTCCAAAACTAAGGGTTTGTATTCCCATAGGAATAACGATCATCATATTTAAAATTCCCATATAAACGCCACGTCTATCTTGAGGCACAATTTTGGAAACCATAGTATAAGGAATACCCATCATGGCAGCCCAACCAATACCAAATAAAACCATAGGTACTAACACTAAGTTAGGATCTGTGATATAAGGTATTAAAAACAGTGCTATAGCTGTACCAAATAAACTCAATGCATAAACCTTTTTACCTCCAAAACGAAGTGTTAAAGGCACTAGCATTAAAGCCACTACCATTGTTACTGTATTATAGGTTAAACTCATCTTTGCAGCTTGTGAAGCAGCTTCAGACGTAGTAAATCCCATTGTTTTTTTAAATAATGGTGTGGTAAACTGCCAATAAATAAAAAGTGCATACCATTGAAAAAGATAAACACCTGCAATTTTCCACATAAATTTTGGCATATCTTTTACAGCATCTTTAATTTCTTTGAATGGTTGTGATACGCGTTGACTAAACGGTAAACCTTTAAGCTGATTAATTTCTTCCATTTCTTCGTCACTAGGTGGTATCTCTGGAGTCTTGAAAACAGAATATAAAATTGTTGTAAGTGAAAGAAATGCTCCTATAAAAAATGAATAGTACAGCCATTGCGGAATTGTACCTGCTTCTTCTACAGATTCACCACCAAACCAATATTGAAATAGTACAATTGACCCATTGGCGAGAAGAATACCAGCTCCAACAAATAAACTTTGCATTTGGTAGCCTAGACTTAGTTGTTTTTCTGGAAGTTTATCACCAACAAAAGCACGATAAGGTTCCATGGCCATATTGTTACCAACGTCCAAAATCCATAGCAATCCTACGGCAAACCAAAGTACTGGACTATGTGGAAAAGCAAACAAACACAAACTTCCTAATAATGCACCAATTAAGAAATAGGGTTTACGTCTTCCCCATCTTGGGGACCAAGTTTTATCCGACATGGCGCCAATAATTGGCTGTACGATTAATCCCGTTACAGGCCCTGCTATATTCAAAATAGGAAGCATATCCTCAGGGGCACCTAGATATAAAAATATGGGATTAATTGCGGTTTGTTGCAGACCAAAACTGTATTGAATTCCTAAGAATCCTACATTCATATTAAAAATTTGCCAAAAAGATAATCTTGGTTTAGTTAGTTTCATCTGTTAATATTTATTGTTAATAATTGGTCAGATGGAATTCGCCATTAAACATCTTGGTGGATATCAAGTCATTGTTATGGCTCATTTCATACATTAAAAGTTTATGATTGATTCTTAGATCTAGGACTAAATATAAACAATTCTATAGACTATTGTTTCTTATAGTCTTATCAGCATGCATAGCGTGTGCTTTAATAATATTATGCTCAATTTCTAAGACCTTTTCATTGAAGTCATCCATAATGTCTCTCCCACGTTTTTCTCTATTAGCTTTAGTTTCTTTAAAGGAATTTTCAATGAATATTTTGTAAGCAGGTTGTTTAAGTAGCATCGTATAGGTTCCCTCTACTAAACAAAAATGAAAGTCACTAGGGTAAATTATTTCTTGATTGCTTGTATTTTCTTGATAGTTAACAAGTGGTTTTTTTAGTTGATCTTGTGAACTTAAAAATCGCTCAAGATCTAAATCTAGTCGTTCTAAATTGACCTCTGAAACCCCTACATTAGAAATAGCTTCTAAACGCTTGTTGTGATTATCTTTTGGAGGTAAAAAAAAGTAATCATCGAGATGAAACATATAGCCTTTTAAATTTAGCTCGGTTTCAATATCTAAAAGAAGTGCATAGGCTAAAGACGTTTTACCACTACCCGATTCTCCTCCAACAGCAATGCATAGGCGCTCGCCGTTAATGAGCTGATCTTTTAATGCTGCAATAACTTCTAAATTATTTTGTTTAAAACTAGCGTGGTATGTTAATTTATCACCAATCATAATTTGTATTAACTACTTATATTTGGAGTGTCAGATGTACTATTTTTTATTGGCATAAATATTTCTGATTTCCATTTTAGTGCATCACCACCAAAATTGGGATTATTATAAAAATATTCAACCGGTGTTAGTTCAATTTCTTTATTAAGATCTTTAGCCTTTTTAATTAAGGTGTACCATGCTCTGTCTGAAGTAATGTAATTACCATTGTATGTAGCCTTTAAAGCCTTTTTAGCAAACACGCGTTTATACTTTATAAGATTATGTTCTGGTAATTTATCAGATCGCTTAATAGGAAAACAAAAGTTGTAATCTATACTATCGTTTTCTATATCCCAATGTGTAATTTCAACAAATGGTGGCCCATTTAATTCTACTTTATTACTAGCCATTACGCTTGCTAATAAACTATAATTTTGCATCATACCTTTTGCTTTGTCCGATTGTTTGCCTTTTAAGGGTACGTAAGCACAATAGGTAGATTTTAATTCACTTTCTCCATCAAACGTAATTTTAATAGTCTCTAAGTGCTCATTTAAAAACTTGTAGAAATCGTTTACGGTTTTTGAGGCTTGTAAGGCCATAGGAATTTCCGAAAACGGCTTTTTTATTCTATTCATTACACTATGATCTTTATCCTTAATGCTAACCTTAACCGTTGATGTAGAATCGTTAATGACATCAAAATTCCATTTATACAAATGTGTGGAGTCTTTAAATTTTATAGTTTGTTCAATGTCTTCAAATCCATTCTGCGAAATAATTTCACCTTGTATTTCGTTATTCCATGCTTTGAGCGATTGGTTTATAGTACCAGGAAGGGCCTTTGCTTCAAAAGTAACTTTGTAATCCGCCGGATATAAAAACAAATAAAATAACAATGCCAACACTAGGCTAATGACAATAGTTCCTATTATTTTTTTTATCATTTTATGATTTATTTAGAGGGGTAATGTTTAATTTATTGACAACAAATTGTCCTAACTGTCGTCCTTGTGTTAAACCTATATCTATAGCAGCTCTGTAATGAATACCTCCGTAAAGCCTACTTACAGCAGCTTCATCGGCAGCTTTATTAAAAGATTCGAAAGATCGTATTGGTAGTCCGTATGGGATTTCCGTATCGTCATCAAATTGGTAATTATCTCCAAAAATTGCTGTTAGAACTGTGGATGCAGATCCTGAAACTACAGAATGACCGCTAGTGTACTCTGGAAACGGAGGGGTTTGTAGTATCGGTTTCCAACTATCATCAAAATGCTGATTTATCAAAGTTTCTGGTCTAATTAAATTACTTCTATACTTTTCATCCCAGCAACTAATAAAGCCTTCAAAAATACCAATAGACGTTTTGGTGTAAGCGTTTACCGTATTTATAAAATCTAAATCATTCTTTCTGCAAGCAATTTTAGTAATCCCTATCCAATGTGCCCCAGGAGTAATCTTCTTAGTTGCAAACATTAAATGGCCTCGAGTAATAGAAACATAAGGATTACAATCCCAAAATTGTGCAATCTGCACTTCCTCTGAGCTATCGCCTTTTGCTGTTATCTCGTTACTAATGTTGTAAACCTCTTCTAATTCTTTGTGAAATTTTGAACCCTTTTCCATCGAGAACGCTGGTGGAGGTGCAGGTTTAAATTGGGCTGCGGAATCCATTGTAAAAGGTCGTATTTTACTCCAGTGCGGCTCAATACCATCCATATATGCTGGTGGTGTTGGTTGCCATCTTGAAGGATCGTCTGAATACACCGAAAATTTGGGCATAGTCCTGGTTTCTTTATAGTTATCCTTATCCATCCATTGCCCAATAAAATCGGCAACTTGTAAACCATATTTTTTTGAATTTTCAAATTGAGTTGGGTTGGTTGTATTCCATTTTGTATACAAGCTATCCCTAAAGGTCTCTATCTTTTCCTCTGAAAAAATAAGACGCTTACTTAACTCTATATGTGCAACCAAAGCTGCTAATTCAAAGTTTAACTGAGTGGTATCTTGTGGTTTTGGAATAGCAAGTAGTTCATCCACATGACCAACCAATGAATTGTATCCAGGTTGTTGATACGCCATAATTTCATATGCTGCGATATTCGGATACGCAAATATTCTACTCGCAACTGGAGGTGAGAAAATATCATGCACCATCACCTGGGTTACCTTATCTACAGAAGCATGAAAATCTTCTGATGTCACTTGAATGTCTTCTTTATCTTGGCATGACCATAAGGTCATAAAAACTACTATTAATATGATAAACTTCTTCATTATTTTAAAATTTCATAAACCTCAGCGGCATCATTATTATATGTAACTAGTAAATACGTTTTATCAAAAGCATTTAATAAATCTAAATGCCTAACTGATTTATTTTGTAAATTAAGCCCTAAAGTATAACCTAACTTAATGTCTTCGTCATTCTTTATTAAAGCTCCAGAAAATCCATCGAATCTGCCATGGTAAGGTTTTACACCAAAATAATTTCCTGCCACTAAAACTTCAGTTTGTTTGTCACCATCAAAATCAGCACCTAAAAATGCCAAGATAGGTGACGTCTGCAAGGATCTTTCGAAAGGGACAAAAGAAAACTTACCACCGTCATTTCTTAAATACCCTGATGCAAGCGTATGTACTTCTAAAATCTCTGCTTTAGATAACATGTCTTTATCGAAGATGTCATTTATTGACTTTCCAGCAAAACTATCGTAGGTATTAAACTTTTTTCGCAAAAACACTAATTGACTACTTAAGTCGTCTAGTCCCATAACAGGGTAATACGCTCCTTCTTTTTCTATGCAAACAATAGTTTCGGTTTGTTTATTGTTGTCGAAATCTGCATAATACATCTTTAACGGATACATTTTAGAGGCCTTAAATTTTGAATTTAATCCCCAATTACCTAATAAATAATCGGTATCACCATCATTATCAATATCAAAAGGATAAATACTTTGCCATAAGCCGTTCAGTTCATCATTAACTAGGTTAACTTCTTTTAATTCTCCATTTTGATTTTTAAAGAATTTTGGAGTCATCCATTCGCCAACAACGATAAGATCCTTCTGACCATCATTATCAAAATCATCCCATGTGGCATCAGTGACCATTCCTGCATTTAATTTTTGCGCTGAAAAATCACCATTTTCATTAGTTAAAATTACAGATTTGGGTGCTTTACCAAAATCTGAAGTTATCATATGGTTTCCAATAAAAACATCTAAATCGCCATCACCATCTATATCAGAAGTTTTAACTACAGAAGAATTTTGAAAAGCCTCAGGTAATTGTTGGTTAACAAACAAACTATCATTGTTAATTAGGTAAGTGTCTAGTAGCGATTTTGATTTACCATAAAAATCAGCACCACCAGTACCTATAATAATATCATTCTTATTATCGCCATTAAAATCTGCAATGGCTGCAATTACATCCTCTTTAATAGCTAAAGCTTTTAAACTTGACTCCTCCTTTAACACAAATAAAGAGTCATTTTGTATATAAATTTGAGCTTTAACACGCTTAGATCCACCAAAAAACAGATCAGTTTTAGAATCGTTATTAAGGTCACCTATTGCCACAGCTGGCCCTCTATCGGACGCTTGATACGGCATTAATTTTTGTCTAATAAAATCCGTATAGTTGTCTTCTTTATGCTTAAAATCTATACCCAAATTATTATCAACTTTTTTAAACAGAGTATTATTTGATGCTAAAGCCAAAGATTGAATCGGTTTAGAATTCTCTTGTGAAACAATTTGAGTTTGATTCGCTTTTAAATTATATAAGACCTGATAGGTTTTATCTGGCCATTCTATTCTTAAAGAATCTAGTTGCGTAGATTCTCCCAGTCCAAAATGAATAAATGGCTCTGATGAGGCCTGAAATCCTCTGATGGTATAGAATTCTCGATACTGTAAATTGCCATCGGTATATCCGTACAACTTTGACCCAATTCCATTTTTATTCTTAGCAGTATAATTTAGCTTAATCTTTAAAAAGTTTTGTTTTTCTGAACCTTTATTGATGTATAAGGTTGGGGCTTGATTAATATTGTTCGTTATAATATCTAAATCACCATCGTTATCCAAATCGGCAATCGCCGTTGCTGTAGAAGCAATAGTATCCTTAGCTATCCAACGATCTGACATGTTCTGGAAGCTGATATCATCTGATCCTTCAAAAATATAATTGTGAACTTTCCCAGACGGCATATTATCTAAGGCTTCCTGGTCTACAAGTTTCGTATTATTTATTTTCTGTTGAATTTGATTACTCGACAAAAACTTGATATAATCTAAGTTATTTGGTCTTTTAGGAATACCATTGGATATGAATAAATCTTGATTTCCGTCATTATTAAAATCTGCGAATAAAGAACTCCAACTCCAATCTGTAGCTGCAACATTAGCCTGCAATGCTACTTCTTCAAAATGACTATTTGGTCTGTTAAGGTAAAGCATGTTTCTTGTAAACTGATAATGATACCCATATTGTTCTAAACGCATTTTTTGCGTTTGGATATTATCATCCCCTTCTGAGCTTTTTAACACCGTTTCATCTTCTGGCAACATATCTAAAGACATTAAATCTGGCCAACCATCTGCATTTATATCGGCAACATCGCTACCCATTGAGAAACGTGATGTATGCCCAAAATATTCTCTTAATGATTCTTTAAACGTGCCATCTCCATTATTTATGTAGAAATAATCATCTTCATGAAAATCATTTCCAATATACATATCTGGCCAACCATCCTTATTAAAATCACTAACAGCAATACCTAAACCATAACTATTTACACCACCAAATATGCCAGCCTCCTCACTAACATCAGTGAAATAACCATCATCATTTCTTAAGAGCTTATCTCCAGTTTGTTGGTTTCGCTCAAGTCTTAAATTAGCGTGGCCATAGGAATCTTGAGTATGAACAGCATGATTGAGTAAATACATATCTAAATCACCGTCTTGATCATAATCCAAAAATGCTGCGTTAGAGCTATAGGTGTCAAAGTCTAATCCGTATTTTTTTGATTGCTCAGTAAAGGTGTTATCACCGTTATTTATAAAAAGTTCGTTATATCCTGTAAATCCGTTGATACCA
Organism: uncultured Winogradskyella sp.; assembly: GCF_937958655.1. GTDB lineage: Bacteria > Bacteroidota > Bacteroidia > Flavobacteriales > Flavobacteriaceae > Winogradskyella. Next base: position 15,628 of record NZ_CALGNH010000062.1, read on the forward strand.
ACAACGGCACATACATAGATATCTAAAAATCCGTCATTATTAATATCTACCATTACGGATCCTGTATTCCAAGTGCTAATGCCTTCTATCCCTGCGTTTTTAGAAATATTTTCGAATTGCAGATTACCCTTATTGAGGTATAATGCATTTTTAACCTGATTGCCAGAAAAAAAGACATCTGGTAAACCATCGTTATTAATATCGCCTATAGCTACACCTCCACCGTTATAGAAATAGAGGTAATCTAAAATGTTTAGATCGTCAGTTTCTGTAATGGTATTTACAAAATCGATTCCTAGATCAGAAGCTTTAGGATTATCGAATAAACGCTCTTTATCTTTACAACTTGTAAAGACGAGTAGAATGATTATATACCAATGATGTTTATTCATTTACACGAAGTAACTTAGGCTTGCTATTATTAATACCTACGATATAAAATAAATTTCCGTTATTATCTTTTAAAGGAGAAATATTTTTAATCTCACCTTTTATGAAAAACCCACTTGTATCGTAATCTTGCCATTCAAAATTTAATGCCCCATCGCCCAATAATACATGGCCATAACTGGCGTCTATTCTAGAAAATTGCGGTTTAAATTCATAATTATTCCCACCCATTACGAGATCTAAATTTCCGTCGTTATTGACGTCTGCACAAGAAATATCGCACACACAAGAAAACTGAACCTTGTTTGGTAGTGACTTTATGGTAAAATCACCATTACCTTCATTTATAGCAATAACAGACTCGGCAACATCGACAGACTTCACAATAGACTTATCTAATAAATCTTTAGAAAATAGCTGATCCATTGATCTTAACGCATAATCTGATGCTTTAAGATTTTGCTTTTTTAAAGACACTAATTGGGCTGTAATTTCTTTTTTCTGATGAATTGGATAATCTTTACCATCTCTGTGTTGGGTAATTATTTGCTCTATAGTACCGTTATTATCAAAATCATTTACCCACATTTTAAGCGGTGCATCGGGTTTTGGTTTATAATGAATATTTGTCCCATTATTTCCAAGAATTAAATCTTTGTCTCCATCATTATCTAAATCTTCAGCGTATAAAGTATTCCACCAGCCATTAAGATTAGATAAACTGGTTTTAGACGACCCAAGTTGCTTGCCATTATTATAAAATACATTGACATTCCCCCAGTCTGAGGTTGTAACAAGATCTTCTTTGCCATCATCATTTAAATCTGTCCAAACGGCATCCGTTATCATACCAGCATCCTTGGTGTGGTAAGCAATTTTTTCTGTGGCATCTACAAAATTTCCATCTCCCCTATTTTCTAAAAACAAGTGGTTAGGATTAATACCGTAAATTCCAATAACGCTTCTAGAGCCTACAAATAAATCTATATCTCCATCCTTATCAAAATCATTTGGTGCTATTACAGAGACGTTGGTGAATGTTTGAGGTAGTTCTTTTTCAGAATTACTAAAAGCTCCTTTACCGTTGTTTATATAAATTCTTAAACCATTTTTGGTTTTATCAACACTTTCATTTCCACCACTACCTACTACTAAGTCCAAGTCATTATCGTTATCTACATCAACAAATACAGCCTCTATATCTTCAAGATCTGCATGGATTGTAAAACTTTTTTGATTATTCTTTACTAACTTACCGTCTCCAAGGTGTGTATAAAGTTGTGCTGCTTGGCCTTTGGCTCCACCAATAAAAACATCATCATTACCGTCCTTATTTACATCACCAACAGCAACAGCTGGTCCTTCTTGAGATAGCTTACTAGGAATTAAGCCTTCATGGTCAAAATCATTAAAACTATTCTCTTTATGTGTAATAAATTTTGAGGTTTCTATTGGGCTGAAAAATGACTTCTTTACACCACTTTTTAATTTAGGTAAATAAGTATCCTTTGCATCTGCCTGAGCTAAATTGAGTGTTTTATTTGCTTCTATAGTTTTAAATAATTGTGTTTTATCATTGGGCCAGATAACTCTTAGAGAATCTATAATCTTATGTTCGCCCAACCCAATTGTTAATGGATATTCCATTGAAGATTGAAAGCCTCTAGATGGCATTAACTCTTGGTACAGCTCATTACCATTAAAATACAATCTAACTTTAGCACCAATTGCGAATGGGTTTTTAGTATCTCCCTTAAGAACCAATTTAACGTAATTATTTTTAGTTATAGATTCTGCATTGTTTTTATAAACAAAAGCCTCAATATTTACGTTGTTTACCACTATCTCCAAATCGCCGTCATTATCTAAATCGCCATAAGCTACACCGTTGGACATACTTAATTGCTCCATGCCCCAATCTTTAGAGGCATTTTTAAAAGTAAGGTCCTTATTATTTTGAAACGCATAATTTGGTAAAGGCTTTATTGGCATTTTTTCTATGATTGAATCAATAGCTGTTTTCTTACCTGTGAGCGCTAATTTTTGTACGATTTCATTGGCGAAAAAATCAACGAAATCTAAATCCGTTAAATCATGGTTAATCCCATTGGTAACATATATATCTTTAAAACCATCGTTATCCATGTCAAAAATTAATCCTGCCCAACTCCAGTCCGTAGCTTCTACACCACTGTAGTAGGCTATTTCAGAAAAAGAACCATTACCATTATTTAATTGCAATGTGTTTTGAATGTACTGCTGATGAAAGTCTTTTTTCTGTTTTATTTCAAAAATATTATAGCCTTCAAATTCCATTACAGCCTTAACACGCTCTTCTTTTTCTGGAAGCATATCGGTTATAAAGATATCTTGAAGTCCATCATTATTAATGTCTGAAATATCTACACCCATAGCAGATAAGCACAAGTGAGATGTGTAATCCTTTATGGATTCGGTAAATGTACCGTCTTGGTTATTGATGTAGAAATAATCGCGCTCGTAGAAATCATTAGACACATATAAATCTGGAAATGAGTCATGGTTGATATCCGTAACCATAACACCTAAACCAAAACCTATTAAGCTGCCGTAAATACCAGCTTCTTCGCTCACATCCGTGAATGTATCGCCTTCATTACGCAGCAACATGTCACCAACTCCTCTAAAAATATGAGGCACGTTTTCCCAATCTTGAGCTCTAACATCGCGTTGCTCAGCATACCCTAAACTACTTACCGGAATGTTACTATTATTAAGAATGTAAGCATCTAAATCACCGTCTTTATCGTAATCAAAAAATGTGGCATGGGTAGAAAACCCAGTCTTTGCTAAATTAAAGTCGCTCGCTTTTTCTGTAAAGGTTAAATCCCCATTATTAATGTACAAATCATTATCGTGGTTATTTCCTTCCATGTTGCCTGCATTACTAACGTAGAGATCTAATAAGCCATCGGCATTAATATCTACCATAACCACACCAGTTGACCAAGGTTTGTCTCCACCAACTCCTGCAGATTCGGTAATATCTTCAAATTTTAAGTTTCCCTTATTGAGATACAATTTATTGGTGCCCATGTTAGCCGTTAAATAAATATCCGCTAAACCATCGTTATTAATATCTCCTATAGCAACACCACCACCATTATAAAAATTTCTATATTTAAAAATGTTAAAATTCTTCTGATTCTCAATTTCATTCTTAAAGTCTATACCTGTTTGATCTGATGGTAGTAAAGTGAATAGTGTGTCGGTTTGAGCAATAGAATCTTCAGTTTTAACCTCAGCGTTACATGATACTGCAACAAAGATAACACTTGCACAATAGATTTTTATTAGGGTTTTCTTAAGCATTTTCTTTTTCATTTTGGGTAGAATAATATACGCTCTTTATTACGTCCTACCACATAATAATCTTGGCCTTTATAGTTTAGAATTTCAACATCCCTGACCTGTCCAAATATATCAAATAAAGCTAAATTTTCTATGTTAAAAAACCCATTTTTATCGTTAATTAAAACCACACCTCTATTAGCGTCTAATCGCCCTATTTGTGTACTTAATTCAAAATTATTACCTGTTAAAATAACGTCTTTATAGCCATCTTTATTTAAATCTTCTACAAGTATGTGATGTATAGAAGAATTTTGGACTAACAACGGTAATTTATGCACTTTAAATGTTGCATTACCTAAGTTTTCAAAATAGCAAGTTTCTAACAAATTGACTTTTTTATTCTTTGATGTCTTTAGGTTATATTTTCCGAACAATTCTTCTATGGTTGCATTACCAAAATCAGCATAGGATAGAAATTTTTTATTCAGCTTAGGCAACTGCTTTGAGAGTTCGTCCTTTGTAGCAATGGTCGTTTCTGTTCCATCATAAAAGTAGGTTACAATAGTCTCGGCAGTACCATTATTGTCAAAATCTTGCCTGTAGAGTGTAATTGGCTCTTCTTTGCTAGCTCTTAACCTTGTGTTTAATCCCCAATTTCCTGCCATAAGATCTATATCCCCATCATTATCAAAATCTTCTGCCACTAAAGTATTCCACCATCCAGATGTTTTATCTAAGCTTTTATCTTTATGTCTCCTTAAAATTTTTCCATCATTAAAAAAAATTGTAACTGGCATCCAGTGCCCTACCATAATGGCATCCTTAAAGCCATTACTATCTAAATCTTGCCAAATTATATCATATACATTACCTACACTTTTAAAATCCTCACTCATTTGGTCTGTAACATTTGTAAAATTACCGCTACCATTATTTTGAAAAATATACTGATATGGTGTTTCTCCAAATTTATGAGGTATTGCATTGGCAACTATACAAATATCCTTATCGCCATCGTTATCTATATCTACTGTTGAAATTTTTGAAGCATTAATTTCAATATTTTGAAATTGTATAGTATCCTTTATGATTTCTACTCCGTTAAAATAGTATAGACGAGGCCTCATCGCTCTACCAGATTTAAACTCGTTGCCGCCACTTGCTACTATAATTTCGTTTTCACCATCGTTATTAACATCTAATATTGCAATGGCAGTATCATCGCTATTATGGTCTTTTTTGAATACCTCAGAGGATAACATTGTAAACCCATTATTAGTATTTTGCAACCAAATTTCTAATGGTTGTTTTTTTGCGCCTGTTATAACAAGGTCTTCTAAATCATCTCCATTAAGATCGCCTATTTCTATATCTGGCCCATTATTAGAAACACTAAACGGTAATAAAGGATCTCTACTAAAATCAGAAGTTTCCTGATCTTTGTGTGTATAGGTAATTAGAGATTCTATAGGTTCAATATTAGTGTATTTGGTAGTCTCAACATCCTCATAATAATTACCTAATGCTTCTGAAAAATGCACACTTAGTTTTTGATTAACTTTTGGCTTCACTATAGTTTGCCATTGTTTTGTTGGCCATATTATCTGCAATGAGTCAATAGTGTTTTCTCTACCTAATCCAAAATGTAACTTTGGTGTTTTTGCAGAAAGATAACCTGTGCTTGTGTAATTTTCGGCCATTATTGTCTTTTCTTTCGTATAAATTATAGCTTTGGCGCCGATACCATTTATATTGTTTTTGTGGCCTTTAAATTCAAGTTGAAGGTAATTATTTGTTTTTTTTAGTGCTGTGTGATTCTCATATATATTAGCCTGTTGGTCTACTTCATTTACAATAATATCTAGATCTCCATCATTATTTAGGTCTGAATATATAGCACCATTACTGAAGGTTGCTTCGTTAGATATCCATTTATCTGTCATATCTTCAAACGTTAATCCATCTCTATTTCTAAACATGTAGTTTGGTACTTTACGTTGCGGAAGTTCTTTAATAACCGTCTTATAGGCATTTGTTTTATTATCTATGTCTTTTGGTATCGTGGTATTAGAAATAAAATTTATAAAATCCATATCATTAGTAATGCCCTTAATGCCATTGGTAATGTATAAATCTTTATAGCCGTCGTTATCAAAATCTGCAGCTAAGGGAGACCAAGACCATTCTGTTGCCGCTATACCGCTTAAAAAACTCAATTCAGAAAACGTTTCATTTCCTAAATTAAGATGAAATGTATTCTGCATAAATTGATGATTATAGTCGTTTTTAATATAACGTTGGTAAATAGGATAATTGTACTCTGCAGCGGCACTTTTGAGTGTTCTTAAATCTTCGGGAAGCATATCTAAAGACATAAGATCTGGTCTTAAATCATTATTAAAATCTACTGCCACATTACCCATTGAAAAATGAGACGTATGCCCTAGTGCTCTGTCGTTAGAATTTATCTCCTTAAACGTACCGTCTTTTTGATTAATGTATAGGTAATCATTTTCAAAAAAATCGTTACCTATATAAATATCTGGATAACCATCGTTATTTAAGTCACTAACTGAAATACCTAATCCATAGCCAATTGTGCCCTGTGAAATTCCTGATTGCGAAGAAACATCAATATACCTTCCATTGTCATTTCTGTATAACCGATCACCTGCTAAAACGTCATAGGTTAATCGTTTTCGCCCATTACCGTAATTGGCATTAGGATATAATGAGTGATTTAACAAATACATATCCAAATCACCATCAAGGTCATAATCAAAGAATATAGATTGCGTAGAATAGCCTGAAAAGTTCAACCCATAATCCTTACTTTGTTCTTTAAATTGAGGTACTCCATCGGCAGTTAGGCCCTGATTTACATAAAGTAAGTTATGACCATTTAGATTAAGGTGTTTACCCACTTTACAGACATAAATATCTAAAAAGCCATCTTGATTAATATCGACAACCGTTACGCCTGTTGTCCAAGGTTCTTTATTATCGATTAATGCTTGTTCGGTTACATCTTGAAACATTAGATTGCCCTTATTCAGATAAAGTTGATCAGCAACTGTATTACCAGTAAAATAAATATCGCTTAAGCCATCATTATTGAAATCTGCTGCAGCTACTCCTGCTCCATTATAAAAATAAAGGTAATTTAGAATATGTAGACTTTCAGAATTTACAAGTTGATTATTAAACGTAATATTAGAATTTGTAACTTCTGAAAACAATAAATTTTTATTCAAATCTGTATGACACGAATAAATAAAAACAACAAAGAAAGATAAAGAAAAGATTCTTCTCATTAACAATACTAAATAATACAAATATAAAAGAGAGCTTTTAAAAAGCTCTCTTCTAAAATAATTGTTATATATATAGGTTAGTAACCTGGGTTTTGCACCAAGTTTGGATTTAAGATCACTTGACTTGCAGGTATAGGGAACAACTGCTTATCTGCATTGTTTACCGCTGATGGATCTTTAAACTCCCAATCGCGAGTATACTGACCAAAACGAATTAAATCATTTCTTCTCCATAATTCAGCATATAGCTCTCTACCTCTTTCATCAATCAAATCCTGTTCAGTTAAGGTTGCTAATGGTGGAGTATTACCATTACCATTTCTTGCTGCTCTTAATTCATTAACTAAACCAAGTGCGGTTTCTGAAGAACTACCACCTCTAAATATGGCCTCTGCCTTCATTAAGTGTGCGTCAGAATATCTGAAGAAAATTTCGTGCTCTGTAAAGCCACCAAATCTAGGATTATATTTCATTACTCTGACACCAGTAACTTCGTTATTATCTACTAAACTAGATTGACCAGTTGCAGTACTTGTAAATTCTCTAGTAAATGCTAAAGGCGCTCCTGCTCTGTCTTGTAATGGAGTTCCATCAATATCAAATTGTTGACCTATCAAGAAACCGAAGCCAACATTAGACCCTTCAGTCCCAGCCGCGTCACCAGATGGTGGCACACCTCCTCTACGTTCTTCTTGTCCGTCAATGGCATTACCACCATTAGCATCTAATCTATTTTGGTTCATATCACCTTCAAATAAATCATAATATTCGGCTAATGTACTGAAGCCATTCCAACCTCCACCACCTGCAGTAGTAGAATTATAATGTAAACCATTAAAAATTCTGTTACCTACACCTGTGTTGATGTACCAAATGGTTTCTGTATCTGCAGATTCTCTAAAAATATCAAAGTATCCAGAGGATTCTAATCCAAATCCTTGTGCAGCAATTTCATCAACCAAATTAACAACAGCGGTCATATCGGCAGCGTTGACCGTGGAGCTCGTGTAGATATGTTTGTTTAATAACAACTTAGCGTATAAATACCTTGCAGCTTCTTTACTTCCTCTCACATTATCACCTCCAGCTGATGCATCTGGTAAACCAGTAAGAGCTGCTTGTATATCAGCCTCTATAAAATTAACAGCATCTATACCAGTTAAAACTTCTGGATCAATTACAGGATCTAAAGACGTATCTCTAAAAGGTACTTGACCAAAGTTATCTAAAATCACATACATACCTAAAGCTCTCATAAAATGAGCTTGTGCTCTATCTTCCGCTGTAGGATCTGATCTTTCATCTAAGATTTCACTGGCCAAAATTTGCTGTTGATTCCATTGATTCCACACCGTTGTGATAAATTGATGATCTGGAGTCCATGAATGTTGGTGTAACTGTCTCCATATTCCATTATCTCCCCAATCCGATCCTCTAGTTGGTATTAAGAACGCATCAGTGGTTACCTCACTTAAGGCAAAGGTATTCGCTTGATCTCCAACATATCCTCTGATATTGTTATACATACCTCCTACTTGAGACTCAGATTCTTCTTGTGTTAAACCATTAAATCTGTCAGCTAAAGTTGCTGTTCCTGTTGAGTCAATTTCTAAATCCGTACATGAATAGGTTACTGTTATAATGGATAACAATAGTAACCTTCCAATTACATTTAATTTTCTGTTATTTTTCATTTTTCAATTTTTTTTTAAAACGTTGCATTTATACCTAAGGTAAATGTTCTTGGTCTTGGAAAAGACGTATAATCAATACCTGCACTAGGTATCCCGTTAGCCAAAGCTCCAGTGTTCGTTGAAACTTCAGGATCAAGACCGCTATAATCTGTTATTAAAAATACATTCTGTCCATTTAGAGACAGTCTAAAAGAATCAAACACACTATCCTCGCTTAATTGGAAATTGTAACCTACAGATAATGACTGTAGTCTTACGAAATCACCCTTTTCAAGATATAATGTAGAAACTTCTTGAGATAATAAGCCAATTCCATCAGGTGTTCCATTTCTAGAAGTTTCAAATGTTGGTCTATTCAAGAATGCATTAGCAGTATTGTTGTAGACATAAAATCCAAATTGTCCTGCAAAGAAAGCAGATGCATCAAAATTTCCTTTTCTAAAATTCAATGACAAACCTGCATTTACATCTGGTAATGCGCTTTTCCCAACAAAATCTTTATCATCAGCATTAAATCCGTCAGCATCAAATTCTGCCATATAATATGCAAACAGAGGTTGTCCTTCTCCAATACGTTGAACAAAAGCACCTGTTAAACCTGGACCATTAATAGGACCTAAATCCGCTACGAAACCTGGCTGTAAATCCTCTACTACATTATCATTATAAGAAATATTAAAATCTGCTGAAAAGGTAGTATTATCTGTATTTACAAAATCATAGCCTAGAGAAAATTCTACCCCTTGATTTACCACAATACCCTCTTCTAAATTCTTAAAAATGAAAGGGTTTTGTGCTGGAGCCGCTGCAGGGCTTAAAAACAATAAGTCACTCGTTTCTCTTCTGTAAACATCTATAGTACCTCTAAGACGGTCACTGTTAAAACCAAAATCAAGACCAACGTTATAATCCGTTGTACTTTCCCATCTTAAGTCTGAACTAGGCAAAGCAGACGTTTGACTACCTGGTCTATTAACGTCCCCACCGTCTGATATACCTGGGCCTTGAAGTGATCTCGTAAAAAATGCACTACCAGCACCTAAACCAGCCTGATTACCTACCACACCAGCACCTATTCTAAGTTTCAAAGTCGATACCTTATCCCCTACAAAATCTTCTTCATTAATTTTCCAAGCAAAGGCACCAGATGGATAAAAACCATATTGTTCTGATTGACTAAATTTAGAAGAACCATCCGCTCTAAAGGTAGCCGTTAATAAAAATTTGTTTTTAAAAGTAAAATTTAATCTACCGAAGAATGATTGTAATTCCTCATTAAATGCTTCAAATCGATTATACCATAATGATCTATATCGTCCTGTTACGCCATTTGGCAATACACCAGTGTTATCATCTAAGGTGTTAACGAAACTTCCATTATTTTGATCATATCCGTATTGAAGAAATGGTGTACCACTCTGATTTAATACTCTATTAATAGAATTAACCGAATTTTCTAAAGCATCATTCATTAAGCTTAGGTTTGTCTGACCAATTCCCCAACCTTGGGCATTAAAGCCTTCTCTTGAAAAATCTTGAAAAGAATACCCTACAAGTGCATCAATCGAAAAATTATCAGAAATGTCTTTTTTATAATTTAATGTTGCTTCTAATAAATTACTAACTGCATCTAATTCATTTCTAGATGCTTGCCCATTGCCTGTGATTCGTCCACTATTATTGTAGCTCGCAGAAACAGCAGATGTTGCGAAAGCGTCAGAATAATCATAACCTAAATTTACTTTAGCTGTCAATTCTTTAGTAAAATCATATTCTACAGAACCGTTTAATAAATAACGGTTAATTTTAGTTTCACCTAAGAAATTATCTAAAATGTTTCGAGGATTTAGCCTATTACCCGCAACAAAGAATGTTGGGTCATTAGGCCATGTTGGTGGTGCAGAATATGCGGCACCAATTAAATTACCACTAGCACCTGCCTGTCCACTAATCTGTGGAGCTTCATCATTTACACGAGATGCGGATAATTGTACATTTAATCTTAATTTGTCATTTAAGAATCTATGAGACGCATTTATTCTACCTGTAATTCGTTCTTGAGATGAATTTTCTATTACACCTTGCTGATTTCCGTAAGAAAATGTTCCTCTAACATTTCCGTTTCCATAATTTCTAGAATACGATAAATTATTAACTATAGATAGAGGACTGCGTGTAATAACATCCTGCCAATCGGTATCTGCACCTGTATCATCAAAATCTGGAACTGGATTACCAGTAATAGCTAACTGTTGCGCTCTATATTGATCTGCATTAAACAAATCGAACTCATTTGCTGGAGTTGAACTACTGATATTAGTAGAAAATTCAAAAACACCACCACGGCCAGATCTTCCATTTTTTGTTGTTATAATAACAACACCATTGGCTGCTCTAGAACCATAAATGGCAGTTGCAGACGCATCCTTTAATATAGAAATACTTTCAATATCACTTGGATTAATAAAGTTTAATGGATTTCTTGCTGTATCGCCACCATCAACAATACCACCAGCCGAAGGAGTCGTTCCTTGACTAGGCAAAGGAATACCATCAACTACAAATAACGGGTTATTACCAGATCTAATAGAGTTAGAACCTCTAATTCTAAATGTAATACCTGCTCCAGGCTCACCACTTGTTTGTGTTAATTGTACACCTGCGGTTTTACCTTGTATTAATTGTTCTGGTGAAGATATAACACCGCCATTAAAATCTTTAGCTGAAACAGAGGACACTGCACCAGTTGCGTCTTTAACGGTTGTTGTACCATAACCAATAACTACAACCTCATTAAGGGCTGCCGCGTCTTCCTCTAACACTACATTAATGGACGAACGGTTGTTTACTGGAATTTCTTGTGTTTTGTAACCCACATAGCTAAAAACTAATGTTGCTTCGGAAGCCACATCATTAATAGTGTAGTTACCATCAAAGTCTGTTTGAGAACCATTTGAGGTCCCCTTTACAATTACATTTACTCCAGGCAGTGGGCCAGAAGCATCAGAAACCGTACCTGTGACAGTTTGTGAATATAGTAGTCCACCCATAAAAAGGAAAACACTACATACAATTTTGCTTAAAAGATTTTGTGTCATACGTTTAATATTAGTTAATTAGATAGATTAGTTGTGAAATTATGAATATAATCTCATAATTTTATCAATTTAGCTTACTAAGCTCATTCATTTTTGTCAACTTCGCAAAAAAAATAGTTAAAAAAAACCAAAAAAAGAAACGAAAAGGTTTTCGTAAAATTTTTTAGGACTATATTTCGTTCAGATTGCAAGTCATAATTAGCGCCAAAATCAATTCTATTCATTAAACTAATTAAAGTTATTTGTAGGAGATATTTCATAAAACCATGACCAAAACAACTTTAAAAGAAATTGCCGAATCTCTAGGTATATCCATATCTACTGTATCTAAAGCTCTGAAAAACTATCCCGATGTTAGTCAAAGGACCAAACAAAAAGTCATAGCAGCAGCAAAAGCATTTAATTATTCCCCTAATGTCTTTGCGCAAAGTTTAAGAAGTAACCGATCTCAAACTATTGGACTTATAATACCGAGTACAGTACATTATTATTTTTCTAACATTATTAATGTCATCTTAAAGGAAGCTGAACTAAAAGATTATATGGTTATAATATTGCAGTCTAACGAGGACTTTGAGCTTGAAAAAAAGCAAATCGATTTGCTTATTAACAAAGGTGTTGATGGTATTTTAATTTCATTATCAAATAATACTAATGACTTTAAGCATCTTCAAAAAGTTATAGATTATAATATTCCGCTAGTTTTATTTGATAAAATAACAAAACTCATTCGTTGCTCTAAAGTAATTATTAATGACATTAAAGCATCTTACGATGCCGTAACTTATCTTATAAATAAGGGGTATCGACGCATTGCATATTTTAGAGGAGATCTAAATCCTCAAAACTCCATAGATCGCTTTCTTGGTTATAAAAAAGCACTTGAAGATCATAACATTAAATACGACGCATCCCTTGTTTATATTTGCCCCAAAGCAAATTTTGAAGAAGGCTATGCTAATACTAAGAAGCTAATTGAAGTCGATAAAAAAAATATTGACGCTATATTTACCATTACAGATTTAACAGCTATTGGAGTTATTAATTATTTAAATGAGCATAAGATAAAAATACCAGATGAAGTTGCAGTTTTCGGCTTTAGTAATTGGTTTATGTCTTCTGTTATAACACCTACGCTTTCATCGGTTGAACAAAATGCCAATGACACTGGTAGAAAATCTTTTGAAATTCTTTTTGATGAAATTGAAAATAAACTAAAAGGATTAGAAATAAATCATCAAACTATTACAATAGATACTGAATTAATTATTAGAGACTCATGTTAACTGATTAAATTAGTAATGTCGCTTTCTTTAAGTATTGGATTAGCACCTTTCCGCGAAGCTACTAACGCACCAATAGCACAAGCTTTTTCTAAGATAACTTGAGGGTTTTCATCTTTTAATAATCCATTTACTAAAGTAGCTAAAAAAGAATCACCAGCCCCAACCGTATCTTCCACTTTTACTTCGTAACCTCTACTTCTGTACACTACACCTTCAATATATAATAGAGCACCATTAGAACCAAGAGTAACACAGATCTGTTGCGTATTTGTTCGTTCTGAAATAAACTTTACATTGTCAATTAATGAATTTGTACCAGAACCAAATTTTCTCGAGAGCTCTAATAATTCTTCATCATTAAATTTAATGATATCTGCTTTACACATAAAGGATAATAACTTATCTATAGTATAATGTGGAGGCCTTAAATTAACATCAAAAACTTTTAGAGTGGCAGATTCCAAAATTTGGCTCAGGGTTTTATAGGATGTTGGCATTCTTGCTGTTAGGCTTCCAAAAATAAAGGCATCAGATGACTTTACCTTATTTATTATGGCATCATTGAGCTCAATAAAATCCCAAGCACAAGGCATTTCTATGGTATATTTTGCGGAACCATTTTTATCCAATTGGACGTTAACATGACTTGTTGATTCATTAGATATTAACGGAATCAACGCTGTGTCAATACCGGAATCGCTTAAGTACTCTATAATGTTTTGCCCATCTGTATCATTACCTACGGCACTTATCATTGAAACATCATTACCAAAAGATTGTAAACGCAGGGCTACATTTAACGGTGCGCCGCCTATTTTCTTTTCAGTTGGAAACACGTCCCATAATACCTCTCCAAAACAAACCACTTTAAGCATCTTTAAGGAATTTTAAGTGTTTCTATTTTTAAATCATCAATTAAAAAACTTTGATCCTCGCTTACAATTGAAAAATCATCAAAAGGTGCGTTAGGAAAAAATAATTCAGTCATAACGTACATTCCGTTATTATAAAACACCTCAACAGAGGTTTTGTCTAATACAATATCAATATTCACTGCTTTAAGTTGCGCAGTGTAACTAGCTGTAGATATTTTAGGCGCAAACTTTTTAGAAAAGTCAACTTTTCCAGATTGTCGCCTGTCTATAAAAAATGTCTTATTAGCGTTATCTAGCCCAATAGTCAAAGTATCTCCTAGAGTATTGTAAAATTTAACGCTATACATGAAATTTTTCAATTGGCTAAGTGTGAAGCTCAATTTTGCTTTAGATAAATCAACATTTTTATCCTCTAAAAGGGAATGTTGTGTTTCAATTGAGAGCGCCTCCTTTTCTATGTTTTTCTCAACAAAATTATTTAACTCTGCAACTGGCTTACTTGCTATATAATAATCATTATTTTGTTTTTTTAATTTTAATGTTCTTGGAATTGTCATGGTGCTTCTCCATTTATATGTAGGTACATCGCGTGCGTAATCCCAATTAGACATCCAACCAATAAATAGTCTCCTCCCATCATCTTCTGGGATATTAGACCATGTGACTCCGGCATAATTGTCTCTTCCGTAATCTAACCAAACAGCATTCTCCCTTTTTAATTGATTAGCAAAAGCCCAATCAAGTGTAAAATTTTGCCCGTTAAAATCACCGATAAAATATTGCGTAGCACTACCTCCATTGGGGCCAGAAGGATTTATACTAACCAGTAAAACCCATATTTCTTCATCAGTTCCTTCAACTTTTATTGGAAATAAATCAGGGCACTCCCAAACACCTCCATGCTCACCTTTGTCCGCACCAAATTCAGATTGGAGCGTCCAGTCTATTAAATTAGCCGAACTATAAAACATAATTTTATTTCCAGCCGCTAAGGACATAATCCATTTATTGGTTTGATTATGCCATATAACTTTAGGATCTCTAAAATCTTTAATCCCTGGGTTTTTAATTACTGGATTATCACTGTACTTCGTCCAAGTCATTCCTTCATCAAGTGAATATGCAATGCCTTGCGTTTGAAAATCGATATCTCCCGCTTTTTCACCATCCATATTATGATACGTATATATAGCAACAACAGGTGTAACTCCATCTTTTCCAAATCCTGAAGTATTATCTTTATCTACGACTGCACTACCCGAAAAAATTAGACCTAACTCATCTGGGTACAACGCAATTGGCTGCTCTTCCCATTGAATAAGATCTTTACTAGTGGCATGTCCCCAATGCATCGGACCCCAAACATTACCTTCTGGGTAATGCTGAAAGTATAAATGATAAGTCCCATTTAGATAAAACATACCGTTAGGATCATTCATCCAATTGGCTTTTGGTGTAAAGTGATAATTAGGTCTATAAAATTCTTCATCTAAATTTTCAGCGGAAACAATTGACGTTTCAGTTTCAGAACCTTTATATTCTTTACAACCGAATGTTGTAATTAAAGTGATAACTACTATAATAAAAGTGCGTTTAATGGTTCTCATATTATTTATCTTTTCGTATTAATTTTTTACTTAACTCTTCTAACGAAATCCCTTTGGTTTCTGGCATCATAAATATGACGAACAACAACTGAAAAACCATCATTATAGCAAATACCATAAACACAGTTCCTGCGCCAATTGATGAAAACAAAACTGGCACTAAAGATGGTATTATTGCAGCTAACACCCAATGTGTAGAGGTCCCAAAAGATTGACCACTTGCTCTTAAATGGTTCGGGAAAATTTCAGAAATATACACCCAAATTATTGCACCTTGTCCGATAGCGTGAGCTGCAATAAATAGAAATAAGAATATTGGTACTGCTAAGCCTTCCCATTCCAAGAAAAATGCCATTGACACTAATGATAATGAAATAATATAACCTATTGAACCCATATACATCAATACTTTTCTACCTAATCGGTCAATTAAAAACACACCTAACAGCGTAAATATCAAATTAGTAACGCCAATACCAATACTACTCAAAAGCGCTGTACTTTCCCTTAAACCAGCTTCTTCAAAGATTCTTGGCGCATAATATAAAAAGGCATTAATACCTGAAAACTGATTAAACATCGCCACTAAAAACGCCAACATCAAAGGAAAACGATATTTCTTCATAAAAATAGTCTCCCCTTTAGAATGGCTTTGACTTTCAATCTTAATCTTTTCCATCAATTCATCTGCATTTCCATCAGGATTAATAAGTTCTAATACTCCTTTTGCTTCATCATCTCTATTCTTAGAAATTAACCAACGTGGACTTTTAGGCACAGTGAATATTAAAATTGTATAAATCAACGCAGGAAAAGCCTCCACACCTATCATCCATCTCCAAGCATTTTCTCCAATAGTTCTGAGTAAATAATTAGATAAAAAAGCAATTAATATTCCCAGAACAATATTAAATTGATATAAGGCTACTAATCGTCCTCTGTCTTTAGCTGGCGAAATTTCTGAAACATAAGCTGGAGCGGCAATTGTAGATGCGCCTACACCAATACCGCCTAAAAATCTAAAGAAGGCAAAACTATAAGGATCATTAACCAAAGCTGAGCCAATGGCCGAAATTAGATAGAAAATCCCTATCCATATTAAGGTTTGTTTTCTTCCTAATCGATTTGTAGGAATTCCACCAAACAACGCACCAACAACTGTTCCCCATAAGGCCATGGCCATTACTACTGAACCGTGGAATGCATCAGAAGATTCCCAAAGTGCTTGCAATTTTTTATCGGCACCAGAAATAACAACGGTATCAAAACCAAATAAAAATCCGGCCAATGCAGCAGTAATAGACCAAGCCAATATTTTTTTATTCATTTTCGTTTTAATTATATGCCAAAAAGTTAATAAAGATTTTTGTTTTCAGTTCTTGTCTGGCTATCAAATTCATCTTTAAACTACCGAAAAGGTTTTCGGATCTTCTAAGCATTTTTTAAGAACTAAAGAAATTAACTTTATGAAAATATGGTTATATTTTTTTTCTAATTAATTTATTAATCATGAAATCAATAGTCTTTTTTCTCCTAGCCTTATCAATATTAAGCGGTAACGCGCAAAACGACGGCTGGCATATTTCAACTAATCAAAATACCGATTACACTGGTGTTGTAGTTTCTAATGGTCAGTTAGGGATTTTACCATCCCACAAGGTGTTTAAAACCCGTCAAGTAATTATGAATAATGTTTACGACAAAGAATCGCCACTTGGAGTTAGTCGAATTCTTTTGGGTATTCATTTTCAGAACATAAAAGTAGAAATTGACGGAGAGTTAGTTACTGACAACAACATTTCCAACTGGATTCAAACACTAAATATGAAAGAGGCTGCCTTCACAACACAGTTTGACTTTAAAAATAAAGCGCATATCGAATACACCATGTATGCTTTACGTAATGTCCCACATGCTGGTTATTTGGATGTACAGATTGTAGCTAAATCTAATATTAAAGTAAAAGCAACGGCTTCTATCGAAACTCCAAAAGAATATGATAACCCAAACAGTACCTTCAGAGTTTTAAGAGATCTTGAAACCACCATGCCAATCCTCCAAACGGTTGCTAAAAGCAGATTAGGTAGGCACATTGTAGCAGCTTCAGGTACATTTATTTGGCACGATATTAATAGTACAAGAGAACATTTAAGACCAAATCTTGTTCACAACAAAGTATCTGAATATAACAATCAACTTTCTTTTGAAAAAGCGGTTAAAAAAGGAGATGATTTAGAATTTGCTTGGACAGCCGCACAAACGTCAACTCAAAATTTTAGCGATCCGCAATCAGAATCTGAACGCTTTGTAATTTTCAACCTTTTAACACCAAGAGAAGATCTTTTAAATCAGCATAAAGCCTTATGGGAAAAACTCTGGGAAGGAGATATCATAATTGAAGGCGATTTGCAATCTCAGCAAGACGTCCGTTTGGCATTATATCATTTATATGCTTTTGGTCGTGGAGATAACAACCTCAGTATTGCACCAATGGGTCTGTCTTCACAAAATTATAATGGTCATATATTTTGGGATACCGAGCTTTGGATGTATCCACCATTATTACTACTCAATCAAGATATTGCGAGATCCTTAGTTAATTACAGATCAGATCGCTTAGATAAAGCTAAGCAGAAAGCCATTAATTTCGGTTACAAAGGCGCTATGTTTCCGTGGGAAAGCGATGATACTGGTGAAGAAGCAACACCAGCGTGGGCACTTACAGGAACGTTTGAACATCATATAACAGCAGATGTAGGCATCGCTTTTTGGAATTATTACCGTGTAACAAAAAATAAAGCGTGGTTAGCAGAAAGAGGTTATCCTATGCTAGAAGCCATCGCAGAGTATTGGGTAAGTCGATCTACCAAAAATGAAGACGGAAGTTACAGTATAAAAAATGTGGTTGGAGCCAATGAATTTGCACCCAATGTAGATGACAACGCCTTTACAAATGGTGCCGCAATAACAGCACTTCAATTTGCAAATTTAGCTTCTAAAACTTTAGGATATGGCGAAAATCCTACATGGAAAACTGTAGCCGATAATATTAAAATACATCGGTTCCCAGATGGCACAACTATGGAACATAGCAAGTACGCTGGAGACCTCATAAAACAAGCAGATGTTAACCTATTATCATACCCTTTAAATATTATTAATGATAAGCAAACGATTTTAAAAGATTTACGCTACTATGAGCCAAAACTAGCAGAACAAGGTCCTGCAATGGGTAAGTCCGTCTTTGCTGTCATTTATGCACGCTTAGGGGATGCAAATAGTGCCTTTAGATTATTCAAAGAAAGTTACGAGCCAAATAAAAGAGCACCATTCGGAGCTTTGTCTGAAACAGCTACCTCAACACATCCTTACTTTGCAACTGGTGCTGGTGGCATGTTACAAACCGTATTATTTGGTTTTGGAGGACTACACGTAACCGAAAACGGGATAGAGCAAATAAACCCAATACTACCAAAAGCTTGGAAATCGTTAACAATTACTGGTGTAGGTCCTTTAAAAAAAACCTACACAGTAAATTAAGACTATTTAATTTAAGCACGATACTATTCGTTGGGGAAATTTTTATAGTGAGGTATAAAAAGTTATGGTAATTTTTAACTTATGAATTAGGAAAATATAATGATAATACTCATCTCTAAGCTCTTATGAAGAAATTACACATTATTAACATTTCTATAATTGGCAGTATTAATAAATTAAGATACCAAGCACTGCTATGATAAATTGAAATATAAATTATTTAAGCCTTCCTTAATCGGAGGGCTTTTTTTATGGATTAATTAAAAGTTTTGAACATCATATTTATTTTAACTTAAATCTCTTATTATCAATAGTTTAAATAAATGGTAATTACATTGAATTTAGATAGCTAGATAGAACAAATAATTAAAAACTTTAGTATAAAAACTAATTTTAACCAACTCAACAGAGTTTTACCAATAAATTAATATGAGTCAATTAAACAAATACAGTAAAACCGTTACCCAAGATCCAACGCAACCAGCTGCTCAAGCCATGTTGCATGCTATCGGATTAACTAAAGAAGACTTCTTTAAACCTATTGTTGGTATTGCAAGTACAGGTTACGAAGGTAATCCTTGTAACATGCACCTCAATGACTTAGCAAAATTAGTTAAGGAAGGTACTAAAAATGAAGATGTTGTCGGTTTAATTTTTAATACTATTGGTGTAAGCGACGGTATTTCAATGGGTACACCAGGTATGCGTTACTCATTACCTTCTAGAGATATTATTGCAGATTCTATGGAAACTGTAGTACAAGCCATGAGTTATGATGGTTTGGTTACAGTCGTAGGATGCGATAAAAATATGCCAGGTGCACTAATGGCAATGATCCGTTTAAATCGTCCATCGATATTAGTATATGGAGGCACTATTGATTCAGGTTGTCACGAAGGAAAAAAATTAGATGTCGTTTCTGCTTTTGAAGCTTGGGGAAGTAAAGTTGCTGGTACCATGACAGAAAATGAATATCAAAGTATCGTAGAAAAAGCATGTCCAGGCGCTGGGGCTTGTGGAGGTATGTACACCGCAAATACTATGGCATCAGCAATTGAAGCTTTAGGTATGACGTTACCATTTAACTCTTCAAATCCAGCATTAAGTGATGCTAAAAAAGAAGAATCGATAAAAGCCGGTGAAGCTTTAAGAGTTTTACTCGAAAAAGATATTAAACCTTCAGACATCATTACAAGAATGTCTCTT
>NZ_CALGNH010000063.1 GCF_937958655.1 uncultured Winogradskyella sp.
GGGCTGTTTTGATCTATCCAATCCAGTAAGTATTACAAGAAATGCACCAGACGCAGCAGCTATTCAGATCGTAGGAGGTGGCACGACAGCCGAGATATGTTCAGGCGATGGTACAGCAGATCCAATTGATGTAGAGATCGTTGGAACAGGTGTTGGTACTAATAACGGTTGGCTAATTACTGATCAGGCTACAGGTGAGATTTTAGGTTTACCTGCGGCACCACCTTTCGATTTGGAGGGAGCAGGATCAGGCGTATGCGATATTTGGTACATTCGCTATGAGGATGGACTGACGGGCTTAGCAGCAGGAAACAATGTATCGGACTTAATGGGCTGTTTTGATCTATCGAACCCAGTTTCAATAAATAGATTTACTGGCACAGATTGTGATGCTTTGAGTATAGATGAATTTGATTCTAACTTCAATATTAACATATATCCTAATCCTACTAAAAGTAATATTAATATTGAATTTGAAGCTAATAGAGCTTTAGAATTAGATATTCAAATTATTGACATGCTCGGTAAAATAGTGTATAGAAATAATAGTAAAAATCAAAGTGCACTATCATTTAATATCAGTGATTTAGAAAACGGAACATATTTTATGAATATTACAGATTTAGAGTCTGGCAGTAGAATCGTAAAACGTGTTATAAAAAACTAATTAATAGCTCGTGATTAATTCGTTTAAACAAAAAGGGCATCATATTGATGCTCTTTTTTATTTTTAATAATAATTAAAACTTAGATTTCTTAATGCTTAAAATGACGTGTTCCTGTCATTACCATAGCAACATTATTATCATTACAATAATTTATACTCAACTCATCTTTTATAGACCCACCAGGCTGAATAACAGCCGTAATACCTGCTTTGTCAGCAATTTCTACACAATCTGGAAAAGGAAAAAATGCATCACTTGCCATAACTGCACCATCTAAATCAAAATTAAAAGATTTAGCTTTATGGATCGCTTGATTTAAAGCATCTACACGACTTGTTTGTCCAGTTCCACTAGCGCATAGCTGTTTATTTTTAGCTAATACTATAGTGTTAGACTTAGTATGTTTACAGAGTTTTGAAGCAAAGATTAGATCTTCCAATTCCCTTTGAGAAGGAGTAGTATTTGTTACCGTTTTTAAATCTTCTAAGCTATCTGTTTTTGAATCTCTTTCTTGTACCAAAGCACCATTTAAGCAAGTTCTTACAGTTGTTTTCGGTAATTCAACATCATTTAAAATTAATAGTATTCTATTTTTCTTTCCTTTTAAAATTTTTAAAGCATCGTCACTAAATGACGGTGCAATTACAACTTCGCAAAATAGTTTATGAATTTCCTCCGCTGTGGCTTTGTCAATCTCGGTGTTAGCAATAAGAATACCTCCAAAAGCAGAAACAGGATCACCTGCTAAAGCATCTACATAAGCTTGACAGACTGTGCTTCTTTGAGCAAAACCGCAAGCATTATTGTGCTTTAGAATGGCAAATGTTGGATCTTCATCTTTAAATTCTAAAATTAGATTTACTGCTGCATCAACATCTAAAAGATTATTATAACTCAGTTCTTTACCATGAAGTTTAGTGAACATTGCATCAAAATCGCCAAAGAAAAATCCTTTTTGATGTGGATTTTCTCCATAGCGTAATACCTTACCATTCGTCTCACTTATTTTTAATGCAGCGATGTCATGATTTTTATTGAAATAGTTAAAAATTGCAGTATCGTAATGCGAAGACACATTAAATGCTTTTGCAGCAAATTGCTTTCTGTCTTCCTCAGAAGTTTCACCATTTTTTGTTTCTAATAAATCTAAGAATTCAGCATAATTATCAACCGAAGATACACAAGTTACATCAGCATAATTTTTAGCAGCAGCTCTAATTAAAGAAATCCCTCCAATATCAATTTTTTCGATAATATCTTGGTTACTAGCGCCAGAGGCAACAGTTTTTTCAAAAGGATAAAGATCTACAATTACTAAATCGATTTGTGGAATTTCAAACTTTGTCAATTCTGCAACATCTCCATCATGATTTTGACGATTTAAAATTCCGCCAAATACTTTTGGATGTAATGTTTTTACGCGACCACCCAATATAGAAGGGTAAGAAGTTACATCTTCAACAGCAACTACATTTATACCTAGGTCTTTAATAAATTTTTCTGTGCCACCTGTAGAATAAATCGTAACGTTAAGATCGTTAAGCTTTTTTGCAATAGGCTCTAATCCGTCTTTATTAAATACTGAAATTAATGCAGATGACATGGTTTTGTTGCTCATAATGTTGTGTTCTGATTTTTGATGCTGCAAAAATAAAATAATCAATAGGAAATTCTTTGGTATATAAACAGTTTCTTTAAGTTTTTTGTAACAATAAATTGTTGAAAACGTCCTATCTTTAAAATGTTTTAAAACAGCCAATCTATGCTAGTCTATTTAAGAGTATTCAAAGAGAGCTTTTCATTTGCATTAAATGCCCTTAGAACTAATAAACTACGTACGTTTTTATCATTATTAGGTGTTACGGTTGGTATATTTTCAATTATAGCTGTGTTGGCTGCAGTGGATTCTTTAGATAGAAAGATAAAAGAAAACTTATCTGGCTTAGATAAGAATACAATGTATTTAACTAAATACTCCTTTGGCCCAACGGAGGTGCCACGATGGAAACGCGATAATTTTCCGCAAACCAATTATGATGATTATGAATTTGTGAGAAGAAATGTACCAGATATTGAAGAGTCTGCCTATGTTATTTTTGGTGGTAGTGAAACCATCAGATATCAGGCAGAGACTGTAACAAATGTAAATGTTACACCTATATCTCATGGTATTTATATTATAGATGATTTAAAAATTGAAAAAGGAAGATTTTATTCAGAGTTAGAGTCTGATACTGGTGCGCCAGTAGTGGTAATAGGGGCTGAATTGGCAGAAAGTCTTTTTGATAATTTAAACCCTGTTGGTAAAGTGGTTAGAATTTATGGTCGAAAATTAACGGTAATAGGAGTTCTTAAAAAATATGGATCTGGTTTAGGTGATTCACCTGACGGAAAAGCATTTGTGCCTGCAAATTTTGTAAGACAATTTAGAAATGGCGGCGTAGATGGTCTACCAGGTGCTGTGGTTATTAAACCAAAAGCAGGTGTAGATATTGCTGGTTTTGAATCTGTTTTAAAACAAAAATTTAGAGCATACAGAGGTCTAAAAGCAGATGAGGATGATGATTTTTTTGTAAACAAACTCTCTGGATTGGTGTCTTTTATTGATGCCATAATTTCTACGTTAAATTTGGTAGGTTGGGTAATTAGTGGTTTCTCATTATTGGTAGGAGGTTTTGGTATTGCCAATATTATGTTTGTAAGTGTAAAAGAGCGCACCAATTTAATTGGGATACAAAAATCCTTAGGTGCTAAGAATCGCTTTATTTTATTTCAATTTTTATTTGAAGCTACAATCTTGGCAGTTGTTGGTGGTTTGGTTGGGTTACTTTTTGTCTGGATAATAGCAATGATTATGAATGGGTTTGTAGAAGACTTTAAATTTGTACTATCCTTTAGTAATATGTTTCTAGGCTTTGTATTGTCTAGTGTAATTGGGTTAATATCAGGTGTTATTCCAGCAATTTCAGCGTCAAAATTAGACCCAGTTGAGGCTATTAGAACAGGTATGTAATGTTGTTAGAATGTAGACTTTAGACGATAGACTTTAGATGATAGA
The DNA here is from genome assembly GCF_937958655.1 of uncultured Winogradskyella sp. GTDB lineage: Bacteria > Bacteroidota > Bacteroidia > Flavobacteriales > Flavobacteriaceae > Winogradskyella. The sequence goes on from NZ_CALGNH010000063.1 coordinate 3,727, forward strand.
CAATAGACCATAGACTGTAGATAGTAATATTAGGTTTTGAGATGTTATAGGTAATCTCTTATTACATTACAACAAACCAGCAACTTCTTTACATACAAATTCTAAAAAACGTTCATCGGCCTCGGTAAATGGATCTGGTGTGTTAGAATCAATGTCTATTTGGCCAATATTTTCGCCATTTACAAAAATAGGAATAACAATTTCGGCTTTTACAGTAATGCTACATGCAATGTAATTATCTTGTGCAGATACATCGGGTACCACAAAGTTTTTATTACTTACAGCGACTTGCCCACAAATGCCTTTGCCAAAAGGTATGATGGTGTGGTCCGTTGGTTCACCGACATAAGGCCCAAGTTTTAATTCGTTTTTATCTCCGTTTTTAAAATAAAAACCTACCCAGTTGTAATAGTCAACATTTGTTTCAAGTATTTCGCAAATTTTAAGAAGACGCTGGTCTACACTTAGATTATATTGTTCAATTATGGTCTTAACTTTAGGTTTTAAGTTTTCTAACGACATAGGTATTAATAATTTTCAACAAAAATATTTAAATGATTCAATATTAAATTAGGGTTTTCATAAATTTAACATCAAACAATTTTTAATTCCTTTCCACTGAAAGAACTATTTCTAAAATATAAGCTTGTTACACGTTTCATAGCGGTATTTTTATTAGCGTATGGTTTGCTAACCGTAACTTACAATTTATATTTAAATAAGTCTGATGGATCTATATTTTACCCAGATTACATAACTAATTTAGTAGCAAAACAAACCAATTCCTTACTCAATAGTATAGGTTATGATGCAACTATTTTACCACACCCAAACGAACCTTCTCTAAAAATTATTATTAACGATAAATTTGTGGCTAGAGTAATAGAGGGTTGTAATGCGGTGAGTATAATCATTTTGTTTTTATCATTTATAGCCGCCTTTTACAGTAATTTTAAAACCACCATTATATATTGCCTTGCTGGTAGTGCTATTATTTATGTGTTTAATCTTTTTAGAATAGTTATACTCTCCGTTGGTTTGTACCATTATCCTTGGCGACGAGAATTACTGCATGAGGTTATATTTCCTATGTTAATTTACGGTATTGTATTTTTACTATGGATGGTTTGGGTTAACCGTTTTTCTAAAGCTAATAAAGCCAATGTCTAAACCTATACGCTACATATTAATTGTATTATTGTTTTTTGTGTTAGTCGCTATTCGTGCTTTTGAGGATGAGTTGTTTTATGATCCGTATTTAACCTTTTTTGAAAACGACTACCTCTACATAGATAACCCTAGGCGAGAAGTTGCTAAGCTCATTCTCTTTACCAGTCTTAGATATTTCTTAAATACCCTAGCGTCTTTAGGTATTCTTTATCTCGTATTTAGAGATAAAAAAATGATAAAATTTTCAGTTTTTATATATGTTGTAGCTTATGTTGTATTACTAATTCCATTTTTATACTTTGTTATTAATCCGAGGCAAGAGGATTACTATTTATTTTTTAATATTAGGCGATTTTTAATACAGCCAATAGGTTTAATTCTTTTACTTCCGGCGTTTTATTATTATAAACTGAATCGTTCGTAGTCTTTAATTTGCTTTTCAATTTTAAGAATTTTGTAACTTTGCATTGTGAAATCATCAGTATTACATAAAATACTTTCAATAGTACTATCACTTTTGGTGTTGGTGTCAACGTTGTCGTTAACCATAGAAAAGCATTTTTGTGGTGATACTTTGATTGATGTTGCTATTTTTTCTGAAAGTGAAAAATGTGGTATGCAAATGTCAGAAAATAAGATTAAAAAAGAACTTACCTCTAAAAGTTGTTGTAAAGATGAAGTTGATGTTATTAAAGGTCTAGACAAGTTGACGGTAAAGACTTTTGATGATTTAGAGGATTTGCAAAAGCAGGTTCTTTTTGTATTTACACAAACATATATAAATCTTTTTGAGAGTTTACCTAAAGCGGTAATTCCAAATAAAGATTATTCACCACCCTTACTTGTTAAGGATATACAAGTTTTAGACGAAACTTACCTCATTTGATTTAAATATAACTGTTTATTAAGAACAGCACAGGTTATGTGCTAAATGTTATATTTAAATCAAGCAAATGAAAAAATATTTAATAGTAAATTTCTTGTTAGCATCACTTTTTGTTACTGCACAAGAGCAACTTAAAGGTGTTGTGTTAGAGTCTAGTAGCTCTAAAGAAATACCTTTACCAGGAGCCAATGTCTATTGGTTAGATTCTTCCGTTGGTGCCATCACCAACGATGATGGTACGTTTTCCTTACCATATAAATTTTCGTTCAATAAGTTAGTGATTAGTTATGTGGGTTTTAAAACAGATACAATCACAGTAACTAAAAATAGATACATAAGACATGTGTTACAACCGTCTGATGAATTAGATACAGTAACACTAACATCTCGTAAAAAGGCAACGGCCAGATCCTATCTAAAAGCAGAAAATACATTATTTGTTAGTAGTGATGAATTACTGAAAGCAGCCTGCTGTAATCTGTCTGAAAGTTTTGAAACTAACCCATCAATAGATGTAAATTTTGCGGATGCAGTATCGGGCACAAAGCAGATTAAAATGTTGGGTTTAAGATCGCCATATATTTTAATTGCTACCGAAAATATTCCTGCAATCAGAGGAGCATCACAAGCCTACGGTTTAAGCTTTATTCCTGGGACTTGGGTAGAGAGTATTCAAATCACAAAAGGCGCAGGTAGTGTTGTTAATGGATTTGAAAGTATTGCGGGGCAAATTAATACAGAATTGGTAAAGCCAACTACGGACGCAACGTTTTTTCTTAATTTTTATGGAGCTTCAAGCGAAAGGCTAGAATTGAATACACATTTTAATACAAGGCTTTCCGATAAATGGAGCACAGGTTTGTATATACATGGCGATACGCACCAACAAATACACGATGTTAATGACGATGGGTTTTTAGATATGCCGCTCTTCAACCAAATTAACGTTATGAATCGTTGGCAATACACCAATCCGGAAAAAGGTGTTGTAAGCTTTATAAACGTAAGATATCTTTATGACGAAAAACAAACTGGTGAGGTAAGTTTCAATCCAGACACAGACAAATTAACAAACAGTACCTTTGCGCAAAACGGAGCCCAAATTTGGGGAAGTGAGATCGATACAGAACGGGTAGATATTACAACAAAGTTAGGTTATGTTAATCCTGAAATACCGTATCAAAGTTTAGGGTTTCAAACCGCGTTTAGTCATCACAGACAAGACTCTTATTTTGGGTTAAATGTTTATGATATTGTGCATAACAGTTTTTACTCAAATTTGGTTTATAATAGTATTATCTCAGATTCGCGTCATAAAGTAAAAACAGGAGTTAGTTTTACTTACGATCGTTATACTGAATTAGTAAACACCAGCACCTTTAAACGCACCGAGAATTCTGTTGGAGCTTTCTTTGAGTATTGGTATGACAATCTCGATAAATTAACATTAACCGCAGGTATACGAGCAGACCAGCACAATAGATTAGGCTTTTTTATTACACCACGATTACATCTGCGTTATACACCTTGGGCAAAATCGGCTTTAAGGGCTTCAATAGGCCGTGGTATAAAAAGTGCCAATATATTTGCAGAAAATCAAAATTTATTTTCAAGTTCAAGACAGATTAACATCCTTAACTCTGGTGGAAAAATTTACGGCTTAAATCCCGAAATTGCATGGAACTACGGTTTGAGTTATTTACAAGGTTTTAACCTTTTTGGTAGAGCTGCTGATATTACATTAGATTTTTATAGAACTGATTTTCAAAATCAAGTGGTCGTAGATTGGGAAAACCCGTTTGAAATCAATTTCTATAATTTAGATGGAGAAAGCTATGCTAATAGTTTTCAGTTAGAATTTAATTATAACGTTTTTAAAAATTTTGATTTAAGAACAGCATACAAGTATTATGATGTTAAAACAGATTACAATGCTGGTAAACTCCAAAAACCGTTAATACCGCAGCAGCGCTTTTTTGCAAATGCATCTTATGAAACAGATAGTGCTGCTAATGCATCTCCATGGAAATTTGATGCGTCGTTTAATTGGTTAGATTCGCAACGATTTCCGAGTACAAACTTAAGTGCACCACAATTTCAATTAGATGCGTTTTCTCCAACGGTTGCTACTTTAAATTTGCAGGTAACCAAAGTATTTTCGCCTAAATTTGAATTATATTTAGGAGGAGAAAATGTAACTAATGTAAGGCAACCCAATCCTATTATTAGTTCAGATAATCCATTTGGAGCAAATTTTGATAGTAATTTTGTCTATGGACCAATTTTTGGTAGATTGTATTACGCAGGATTGCGATATAGAATAAATTAATAATTTAATATCATTACGAGAAAGCAAAACGAAGCAATCTTAAAAATAAAGCTCCAACCAGAAATAAATAGATTCTGAAACTCCCGAAGCTTCGGGACAGAATGATAAAAAACAAAACCTAATGTTACACTGAGCGTAGTCGAAGTGTCCCAAATAAAAACTAAAGAAATGAAAAAAGTACTTTTAATTATTACAGTAATATTATCGAGTGTTTCCTTTGCTCAAAACAAAAATGCTAAAGCAAGCATGGAAGTTGATGGTGTTTGTATGATGTGTAAAGAGCGAATAGAAAAAGCAGCGATAAGAACAAAAGGAGTAAAATCTGCCGTTTGGAATATAGATACACACAAGTTAAAATTGATTTACGATGAACGTAAAACAACGCTAAAAATCATTGCTCAGAAATTAGCAGATGTTGGCCACGATACTAAGGATATAAAAGCGTCAGACACGGCTTATAACTCAGTACATGCTTGTTGTAAGTACCGCAATAAAGAGGTGCAAGAGGCGCACAAAGAGGAGAAGCAAGCAGCTAAAATCAAGAACTAATCTAAATCATTTATACGAAACTTAAACTATCATTACTTACGGTATTTTTTCTGTCTTTATCAGTCTATGCACAAAAAGATTATGTTATAACCATTGATGGAAAACCTTACGAAATAGAATTAAATGGCAGTATTAAAGCTAAGATAGCTGGTAAAACTCTAAATCTGGGTTTAAGTAAAAAACATACCCTTGTCTTTAGTGAGGACTATTTTGAATTGAAATATACAAAACAACAAAATGTATCTAGAGTGCAGATAGATACTGGGATAGAGCAAATAATGATGGTAACAGCCGCTGGAACAGGCGTTATTGTGCAAAAATACGACGCTTTTAATCCAACAATGCTTCAAGAAATGATGCTCAATGAAGTTACAAAAGAGAGTATTAGTTATGGATATGAAATGAAACGCGAAGATTATGATAAGAAATTGGTATCAGGTGAAACTATACGCGTCTTAAAGGCTGTTTTGGAGTATAGAGGCGAATATGAAATCTATGAGATAGCTGCTCATGGTAGAAAAGATGAAGGGATATTAATTATGACTATGAATATGGATTTAGGTGTCGATGATGGTGGTGCAGACATGATTCAGCTGATGTGGAATTCCTTAAAAATCAAATAGAAAAAGTAATCATGTATAAAAAAGCCCTTGATTTGCATCAAGGGCTTTTAAATTTATTAAGATTATATCTCACTTTACTTTGCGTAAGGGTGAGATAAATTATCTGTGACGATTCGCCACTACATCATGCCTGGCATTCCGCCTCCACCCATTGGTGGCATAGCAGGAGCGTCTTCTTTAATATCTACTAAAGCACATTCTGTAGTTAAGATCATACCAGCAACTGAAGCCGCATTTTCTAAAGCAATACGCGTCACTTTTTTAGGATCTATAATCCCAGCTTTGAGCATGTCTACGTAGTTTTCAGATTTTGCATCGTAACCGAAATCTTTCTTGCCTTCTAAAACTTTATTAATAACTACTGAGCATTCACCACCAGCATTTTCTACGATAGTTCTTAATGGAGCTTCAATAGCTTTATTAACGATTTGTACACCTGTAGTTTCATCTAAGTTATCCGTAGTTATTTTTTCTAAGGTTTTCTTAGCACGAACTAAGGCTACACCACCACCAGCAACGATACCTTCTTCCACAGCTGCACGTGTAGCGTGTAATGCATCATCAACACGATCTTTCTTCTCTTTCATCTCAACTTCAGAGGCAGCACCAACATATAGTACAGCAACACCACCTGCTAACTTATCTAAACGTTCTTGTAGCTTTTCTTTGTCGTAGTCTGATGTAGTTGTTTCGATCTGAGCTTTAATCTGATTCACTCTTGCTTTGATATCTGACTTTTTACCTTCACCATTCACAATAGTTTTATTGTCCTTATCTATAGTTACTGTCTCTGCAGTACCTAGCATAGATAAATCTGCATTCTCTAAAGAAAATCCTCTTTCTTCAGAAATTACAACACCACCAGTAAGGATAGCGATATCCTCTAGCATTGCTTTACGTCTGTCTCCAAATCCTGGTGCTTTTACCGCAGCAATTTTTAAACCACCTCTTAGTTTATTTACTACTAGCGTTGCTAAAGCTTGACCTTCAACGTCTTCAGCAATAATTAATAAAGGACGACCAGACTGAGCAACTGGTTCTAATATTGGAAGAATCTCCTGTAAGTTAGAAATCTTCTTATCGAATAATAAAATATAAGGATTTTCTAAGTCTGCAATCATTTTGTCAGAATCCGTTACGAAGTAAGGAGATAAATAACCTCTGTCGAACTGCATACCTTCAACGACATCTACATAAGTATCTAAACCTTTTGCTTCTTCAACTGTGATTACACCTTCTTTTCCAACTTTTCCGAAAGCCTTAGCGATAAGTTCACCAATTGTATCATCGTTATTAGCTGAAATGGCAGCAACTTGCTTAATCTTGTCGGAATCATTACCAACTTTTTTGGCTTGCTTTTCTAAGTCGTTTACCAACGCTTCAACTGCTTTGTCAATACCACGTTTTAAATCCATTGGGTTTGCACCAGCGGCAACATTTTTAAGACCTTCTTTTACTATTGCTTGCGCTAAAACAGTAGCAGTAGTTGTACCATCACCAGCTAAATCGTTGGTTTTAGAAGCAACCTCCTTAACCATTTGAGCTCCCATGTTTTCAAGTTCGTCGTCTAATTCAATTTCTTTTGCTACCGAAACTCCGTCTTTAGTAACCTGAGGGGCACCAAATGATTTACCTATAATTACGTTGCGACCTTTAGGTCCTAATGTCACTTTTACTGCGTTTGCCAAAGCATCAACACCACGTTTAATGCCGTCGCGTGCTTCAATATCGAATTTTATATCTTTTGCCATCGTTAAAATTTTTGTCATTCCTGCGAAGGCAGGAATCTTATTAATGTTTAGTTTTTTTGTGAGATTCCGCATCAAGTGCGGAATTACAGAAGCGATTAAATAATCGCCAAGATGTCACTTTCGCGCATCATTAAATAATCTTTTCCTTCTAATTTAAGTTCTGTACCACCATATTTTCCGTAGAGTACGGTATCTCCAACCTTAACGGTTAAGGGTTCATCTTTTTTGCCATTGCCAATAGCAACAACAGTTCCCTTTTGCGGTTTTTCTTTTGCATTATCCGGAATGATAATACCAGAAGCAGTTTTAGTTTCAGCTTCTACAGGTTCTACGAGAACTCTATCTGCTAAAGGTTTAATGTTTAAAGCCATTTTGTTATTTATTTTTGGTTATTTAAATTAATTTAACGCTAAAGCGTTATTCGAAAATTATGCCAAGACCTAAAGACTGACAAAGTTTCAGACCTACTTTTTTATAATTCTGTAGGTTAATTTATGGCATAAAAAAAGCCAACATAATTGTTGGCTTCTTATATAGTGTTTTGAGTCTTAGTTTTCGCTACTTGTGTCTGGAGCGCTTTCTACTGCCGGTGTTGTAATAGGCATTTCAGTAGCTTCATTAGTGTCTAATGCTTTAGACTCTACAGTATTACCAGAGTTTAAAGTAAGGTTGGATGTTAGTATTAATACAATAAGCGCTGCTGCTAAGAACCATGTACTTTTATCTAAAAAGTCTCCTGTTTTCTTTACACCACCTAATTGCTGTGTACCACCGCCACCAAATGAAGACGACAATCCTCCACCTTTAGGGTTTTGAACCATAATCACTACGACTAACAAAAATGCCACAATGACGATAAGGATTAAAAATATAGTAAATGCACTCATTTTATTTTGTATTATTTTCTTTTAATTCTTCTACCAATTTAATTTGGTCTGCAAAGAAACTACTTTTTTCTGGATATTTCAAACTTAAAATTTTATAAGATTGAATAGCCTTATCGTAGTTTTTTTGCTCCAAATAAATGCGCGCTAAAGTTTCTGTCATTAAGCTGTCTGACGAATCTTCATTATTATTTACCAACTTAGGCTTTGGTGCATCACCTGAAATGGGTTTTATCTTAGGGTTTTCGGTAATAAATTTGTTAATTAATTCTAATTTATTGGTCAGTGGCTGATTTTTGGACGTATTACCCTCAATAAGCTCATCTGGCTGCTCCCTAACAATAGGTTTAAAGTTTGTGATTTTTAACCATTCTGCAAAGGAGTGACTTTCGTTTTTATTAAATTCTAGGGGTTTACCAATATTAAGTTTCTTTTCTGGTGTAATATTGTCTACATCTACTGCGATTATAGAATCTTCAAGTTTTGGTGTAATTAACTGTTTTGAAGGTTTTTGTTTTACTTTAAATAAATTAGGGTCTAATACACCTTCCGTTGCTTTAATATGTGCTTTGAGTGCGTCATCTATTGTTACACTTTTTTCAACTGAAATATCATCAATTTCGCTAACCGTAATAGATTTTAGATATTCAGAATTTTGTTTGATATGCTGAGATATTTCATTTTGATTAAAAACTGTTGAGGTTATGTAATCAAATAAAACACTTCTGTCTGTAGTATAGGCTGCGGTAATTTTTAGGGTATTATTGTACTTATAGCTTTCTTTTTCTTTTAACCCTTTTAGATAGAGCGCTCTTAACGATTGAAAATAAGGATATTCATTAATTTTTTCTAATAATACTGCAGACTGAGATGCTGATACGGCTTCAGGGTGTTTTAAAAGATAAATTAAGTCTTGTTTTTTCATTTAAAGTTTACCAATCTGCTAAGGATGCATTAATAATATCTTGTGTTAATCGCTCAAAAATAACTTCGTGAGCTTCATCTTTTAAACTGCCAATTAATTGATCGTTTGCAGGATAATCGAAAAAGAAAGAAAACCGCTGTTCAAAATCTTTTTCTTCGTCTTTGGTATTAATATATCTTACGTTAACACCAATTGTTAATCGGTTTTGTGCTGCCGTATTTTGGGCAGTAGCCGTCATTGGAGCTATTCTGTATTCGGTGATTTCGCCTTCGTAAATTACTTCGCCACCAGTATTAACAAGTTGTGCACTAGATTGATTCTGAATTAAATCTTGTAAGGCATTTCTAAAATCTATTTCTAGACCAGGTTCTACTAAATCTGCATTATTCTGAAAAAAATTAACCTGAAACGTGTCTGGTGTTTCTGTTAAACCAGTAAACGAATACGGGCCACAACTCACCAAAGTTAGACCCAATATGGTTATTATAATGTATCGTAATTTTTGCATTCTTAATAGGTATTTGGTCGTTTCATCGTAATAAAGGCGTAAATGTAACCTGCATTATCAGCAACATCAAAATCAACGTTGATTAAGCGGTAACCTTTATAGTGTTTTTCGTTTATAAGGTCTTCCGCTTCTTGTCGTATAGCTTCCGAGCTATTAGGTCTAAACGACTTTCTAATCATAAATATTTCTACTGCTTTCATAATATTTATTTAAATTTTTACAGATCGTATTGTTTAATTTTTCTGTATAAAGTACGCTCGCTAATACCAAGTTCTGCAGCTGCTAATTTGCGTTTGCCATCGTGTCGTTCTAGTGATTTTTTTATGAGCTCTAATTCTTTGTCTTGTAAAGATAATGTTTCTTCCTCTTCAATTTCTTCTGCAAAATGATATTTGTCTTCAACGTCTTTAGGTTGAACATCATTAACTTCAGAATGTTCTGGTATGGACAGAACTTCTAAATCCTCTATTGTTGCAGCTTTATAGTTAGGATTATCTTCATCTCCATAAATCTTTTGTATAAGATGTTCATTGTCTTTTTGTACCTCTGTAGAGCTGCCGTTTTTCATTAACTCCATGGTGAGTTTTTTAAGGTCATTAAGATCGTTTTTCATATCAAATAACACCTTATATAAAATTTCGCGCTCACTGCTAAAATCACTTTCAGATTTTGAATGATTAATTACTGCTGGTAAATTGCTGCCTGTATTTGGTAGATAGTTTTGTAAAGCTGAAGCACTTATGGTGCGATTATGCTCTAAAACAGAAATTTGTTCTGCAACGTTTCTTAATTGCCTAATATTACCATTCCAACGATACTTTAAGAGTAATATAATAGCATCATCTGTTAATTTTATAGTTGGCATTTTGTATTTTAAAGCAAAGTCACTGGCAAATTTTCTAAATAATAAATGAATATCGTCTTTTCGCTCTCTAAGTGGTGGAAGATTGATTTCTACAGTGCTGAGACGATAGTAGAGGTCTTCTCTAAATTTTTCTTTTTTTATGGCTTCAAACATATTAACGTTGGTAGCCGCAACTATCCTAACATCTGTTTTTTGAACTTTACTAGAGCCAACTTTTATAAATTCGCCATTTTCTAAGACACGTAATAATCTAACTTGTGTGGTTAATGGTAATTCTCCCACTTCGTCTAAGAAAATGGTACCTCCATCGGCTACTTCGAAATAGCCAGAGCGTGTTGAGGTAGCTCCGGTAAATGCACCTTTTTCGTGTCCAAAGAGTTCACTGTCTATTGTGCCTTCTGGTATTGCACCGCAATTAACAGCGATGTATTTACCATGTTTTCTATGCGATAGTTGATGTATAATTTTAGGAACACTTTCTTTACCAACTCCACTTTCGCCAGTTACTAATACTGAAATATCAGTGGCTGCAACTTGTATGGCTTTTTCAATAGCACGGTTGAGTTTGGGTTCGTTACCAATTATACCAAAACGTTGTTTTATAGCTTGAACTGATTCCATTATCTTAATTATTTTCAGAATATCCTATAGCTTCACCAATGAGTGTTGCACTTGTGCAGTCTAAAATTTTGACGTTAACAAAGTCTCCGGGTTTGTAGTGTTCTTTAGGGAATACAGCCACTATGTTTTGGCTGTTGCGTCCGGCCCAATGTGCATCGGATTTTTTAGATGACTTTTCTACAAGAATTTCTTCAACCTTACCAACATGCTGTTGGGTTCTGTAAAGACTGTGCTGACGCTGTAGTGCTTGGATTTCGTTGAGTCGTCTTTGCTTAACATCCGCAGGAACATCGTCTTCCATTTTACGACCTGCAAGTGTGCCAGGGCGCTCAGAATAAGCAAACATAAAGCCGTAATCGTACTTTACATATTCCATTAAACTTAGGGTGTCTTGGTGGTCCTCTTCGGTCTCTGTTGGAAACCCTGCAATCATGTCTTGGCTAATAGCTACATCTGGGATAATACCACGTATGTTATCTATAAGTTTAAAGTACTCTTGTCTTGTATGTAGGCGATTCATTTCTTTAAGAATACGGTCACTTCCACTCTGCACAGGTAGGTGAATGTAATTGCAAATATTACGATGATTAGCCATGGTTTCTATAACATCTAAGGTCATATCTTGTGGATTAGATGTAGAAAAACGATAACGCATTTTAGGTTGAGCTTTAGCGCAAAGGTCTAGTAACTTTGCAAAGTTAACTGCTGTAGCCTTTTGTATATCCGAAGCGTTTTCAAAATCCTTTTTTAAGCCTCCTCCATACCATAAATAGCTGTCTACATTTTGGCCTAGTAGTGTTATTTCTTTATAACCCTTTGTCCACAGATCATTAATTTCTTCTATGATACTTTGCGGATCTCTACTGCGCTCTCGTCCTCTTGTAAAGGGTACAACACAAAATGTACACATGTTATCGCACCCACGCGTAATAGATACAAATGCAGTAACTCCATTACTGTTTAGCCTCACAGGCGATATGTCGCCGTAGGTCTCTTCTTTTGATAAAATAACGTTGATCGCATCTCTACCTTCATCAACATCTTGTAGTAAATTAGGAAGGTCCTTGTAAGCATCTGGTCCTACAACGAGATCGACGATTTTTTCCTCATCTAAGAATTTTGTTTTTAAACGTTCTGCCATGCAACCCAAAACGCCAACCTTCATTTTAGGATTTTTACGTTTAATTTTATCGTAGTATTTAAGACGTTTTCTAACGGTCTGTTCTGCTTTGTCTCTAATAGAACATGTGTTTACCAAAACGAGATCTGCGTCTTCAAGTTTTTGTGTGGTATTATAACCTTCATTAGATAAAATTGAAGCCACAATTTCACTATCGCTAAAATTCATTTGGCAACCATAACTTTCTATAAAAAGCTTTTTGGTATTACCTTCTTTATGGTCTAAGATTAAGGATTCTCCTTGTTTATTTTCGTCTATGATTTTCTCCATATTCATTATCCACACTAGTGGAAACTTTTTTGCATTAATATGCTTTCAAATAGCATGCAAAGATAAGATTATTTAGAGATTGTGACAAAGTGGCAGGTGTTAAATGCAAAGTAAAACTATTATTCTTTATGTTTATTCTGGGATTTACAACTTGTAGATGCTGATATTATTATGGATTCCGCTCCTGTTCAACGAAATTTAAGACTTATCCTTACCAATACTAAAAGTTGTGCGGCTGTGTATATCAAAGCGCAGTCTTTTAATTTATCAGCTTTGCAGATAGACAGCGAAAATGAAATTGACTTAATGTAGAGAATTTATCAGAAACTTTAAGTTGTATCTATTAGTAATAATCTAGTATGTTAAGATAATAAGCTCCACTAAGATTGGGTCTTTTTTGTTTAGTATTATTTTTTAATTCTTAATATTTAGTTGTATTTACGAGCAAATTAGGATTGTATCTTAATTTTCACATACATTTGTAACCTCAAAAAAATAAGGCATGCCAAAGAATTTAGTCATTGTTGAGTCACCTGCAAAGGCAAAAACTATAGAAAAGTTTTTAGGAAAAGATTATAAGGTTGAGTCAAGTTTTGGCCACATTGCAGATTTACCATCTAAAGAATTAGGTGTAGATGTAGATGGCGATTTTAAACCAAAATATCAAGTTTCAAAAGATAAAAAAGATGTTGTTAAAAAGCTAAAAGATCTGGCTAAAAAAGCTGAGATGGTTTGGTTAGCAAGTGATGAAGATAGAGAAGGAGAGGCTATTGCTTGGCATTTAGCAGAAAACTTAGGTTTAGAAAAAGAGAAAACAAAGCGTATAGTATTTCATGAGATTACAAAAGCGGCTATAAAAAGAGCTATTGAAAATCCAAGGAGTATAGATTATAATTTAGTAGATGCACAGCAAGCAAGGCGTGTTTTAGATAGGATAGTAGGGTATGAGTTATCTCCTGTTTTATGGAGAAAAGTTAAAGGAGGATTATCTGCCGGACGTGTACAATCCGTTTCTGTGCGTTTAATTGTAGAACGCGAAAGAGCTATAGAAAATTTTAAAACCCAGGCTTCTTACAGAATAGATGCCGAATTTAATCCTGTAAGTGGTAATTCTTTTAAAGCAAAATTGCCCAAAAATTTTGATTCGGAGCAAGAAGCGTCAGATTTTTTAAATGCTAACCTTAATGCAACCTATACAGTTTCTGATTTACAAAAGAAACCCGCTAAAAAGTCTCCCGCAGCACCATTTACAACCTCTACATTGCAACAAGAAGCGTCTCGTAAGCTAGGTTTTTCTGTAAGTAGAACTATGAGTAATGCACAACGACTATACGAAGCTGGTCTTATTACTTATATGAGAACCGATAGTGTTAACCTATCTGATGAAGCTAACAAAGGAGCAGAAACAGAAATTATAACAGCTTACGGATCTCAATATAGTAAACCTACGAATTATAAAGGTAAATCTAAAGGAGCACAAGAAGCTCACGAAGCTATTAGACCTACAAATTTTGCCAACCACTCTGTAAATGCAGAGCGAGACCAAGCTAGACTTTATGAACTTATTTGGAAAAGAGCAATAGCCTCTCAAATGAGCGATGCTAAATTAGAACGTACCAATCTTAAAATAGAAGTAAATTCTAATCCAAAGGTAAAAGAACAGTTTACTGCTAATGGAGAAATCATCACTTTTGATGGGTTTTTAAAAGTTTATTTAGAAGGCACAGATGATGAAGATACAGAGCAAGAAGGTATACTGCCAGATTTAAAAATTGGAGAAACACTTCAAAATAAATACATTACAGCAACACAACGATTTACAAGGCCACCTTCTCGATTTACGGAAGCTGCTTTAGTAAAACAATTAGAAGAATTAGGGATAGGTCGCCCATCTACTTACGCGCCAACTATCTCTACAATTCAGAATAGAAATTACATCGAAAAAGGAACAAATGAAGGGGAACAGCGTAATTATACGCAGATGGTTTTAGAAAGCGGAACGATTAAAACGAAAGAACTTACAGAAAAAACAGGATCTAATAAAGGAAAATTAGTACCAACGGATGTTGGATTTATTGTTACTGATTTTTTAGTGAATCATTTTGAAAGCATCTTAGACTATAATTTTACAGCTAGAGTTGAAGAAAGTTTTGATGACATCGCAGAAGGTAAAGAAGATTGGAGAAAGATGATGAAGGATTTCTACAAAGGGTTTCATCCTCAGGTAGAAGATGTTAAAGAAAATGCAGAGCGTGAGTCTGGTGAGCGTGTATTAGGTACCGATCCTAAAACAGGACGCCAAGTAAGCGTTAGGTTAGGTAAGTTTGGGCCAATGGTGCAAATAGGTACTGTAGATGAGGAGGAAAAGCCAAAATTTGCAAGTCTCTCACCAGACCAACAATTAAACTCCATAACGTTTGAAGAAGCTATGGATTTATTTAAATTACCAAAATCTTTAGGACATTATAAAGATGATGAAGTAGAAGTTAATAATGGTAGATTTGGGCCTTATGTGCGTTTTGGAAAAAAGTTTGTATCGCTACCCAAAGGTGTAGATCCATTAAGCGTAGAGTTAGATGAGGCTATTATTTATATAAAGGAGAAAGAAAAAGCAGATGCACCTATTTATAATTATCAAGGTTTAGAGGTAACCAAAGGAAAAGGACGTTTTGGGCCATTTATTAAGTGGAACAATATGTTTATTAATGTGAATAAAAAGTACGATTGGGATAATTTATCAGAAGAAGATATTGTAACTTTAATAGAGGATAAAATCCAAAAAGAAAAAGATAAACTTATCCATGTTTGGGAAGATGACGGTATAAGAGTAGAAAAGGCGAGATGGGGAAGGCACAATGTTATACAAGGAAAACAAAAGGTTGAATTAGCAAAAACTGTTGATGTTTCTGATATGACATTAGAAGAAGCCAAGGCTATCTTAGAAAAAAACGCTCCAAAAAAGAAGACTAGAAAAACAACAAAGAAAAAATCGACCTCTAAAAAATAGTAAATTTTATGAATTTTAACTTTCTAACGCCTGTTTCAGATGCGGTTTTAGCTCATAAAGAACTAATAGCGCAGCAAGCGCTAGGAAGAAAAATTAAAGTCCACTCGCAACAAAACGGCATTCCAGAATTAGATGACGTTCAGTTAGCCATTATCGGTGTAAAAGAAAATCGTAACGACGTTAATTATATAGGTGCAGAAATCAATTTTGATACCATACGTAAAACACTATACACGTTATTTCCCGGTAATTGGCATACAACCCTAGCGGATTTGGGTGATATAGAGCCTGGCGAAACAACAGAAGATACGTACTTTGCCATTAGAACAGCCGTAACTCTGCTCTTAGAGAAAGAAATAACACCTATTATTATTGGTGGTAGTCAAGATCTAACCTATGCAAACTACAGAGCCTATGATTCTATAAAACCAATGATTAACATTGTTAACGTAGATGCTAATTTTGATTTGGGTGATGCCAATTTACCAATTAGAAACAATAGTTACGTCGGTAAAATAATTGTAGAGGAGCCTTATAATCTCTTTAATTATTCGACCATTGGGTACCAGACCTATTTTAATTCGCAAGAAGAGATTGATTTAATGGAGAAACTCTATTTTGAGGGCTACCGTTTAGGAGAGGTATCCTCAGACATAAATGCAGTAGAACCATTATTGCGAGATGCTAATATTGTGTCAATAGATTTAAAATCTATTAGAGCCTCTGAAGTCAGTGCAAACCAGAAATATTCACCAAATGGTTTTTCGGGCAAGGAGATATGCGCCATTTCGCGCTATGCTGGTATAAGTAATAAAGTCTCTTCATTTGGCATTTATGAATATCATAGTTCTAAAAATGACAATGAGACCGCAATGCTAATAGCACAGATTATATGGTATTTTATTGAAGGTGTAAATTGTAGAGTCCTAGATGATGATTTTACAAACGATAGTTATTACCAAAAATACAATGTGCTGGTAGAAGATGATGAATTAATCTTTTATAAAAGTTTAAAAACAGGACGATGGTGGATAGAGATTCCTTTTTTACCAGATGTTAATAATAAATTAAAAAAGCATACGTTATTACCTTGCATGCATTTAGATTATGTGCGTGCAATAGAGGGTGAAATACCCGAAAGGTGGTATAAAGCATACAGAAAAAACATCTTTTAAAATGTACCGTTTATCGATGATTTGGCTAAATTAACATCGACGAAATGCATTTTTTAAGGACGAAATGCAAAAAAAATCCGAAAAAAGTTGTTTTTTCGAAAATATATAAATATGTTTACCCCCTTGAAAATAAAGACCACTAATTTAACCTCGAGTTACTATGAATATTAAGAAGTTTATTTTACTAACCACAGTATTGATTTTGGTTGCCAGTTGTAATTCTGGAGACCGAGGACAGCTAGTAGGAGTTAAAGGTAAAGCTTGGCACCCAGAAAAGCCCTATGGTATGACCTTGGTTCCTGGCGGAGCCTTTATTATGGGTAAATCCGATGATGACATTGCAGGAGTCCAAGATGCACCAACCAAAACTGCAACAGTACGTGCATTCTATATGGATGAGACTGAAATTACAAATAGTGAATACCGCTCTTTTGTACATTGGGTAAGGGATTCCATTTTAAGACTTAAATTAGCTGAGATGGCTGATTTAGAAGGTAAAACACCAGGTAACGGCGATATAGGTGAGTTTGCGTATTTAGATTCAGACCCTAACAACTTAAATGCCTACGAAAGTTATATGCTTAATACGTATGGTAACGAACAAAGACAAATAAACAGAGATGTAGAATTGGTTTTTGATACAGACGACTACCCAGATGAATTATATGCAGAGGTTATGGATGGTATGTATTTGCCATTAGAAGAATCTTATAACGGACAGCGCACATGGGATGTTAAGCAATTTAAATTTCAATATGCGTACATGGATATTGCTAAAGCAGCTAGAGATAGAAGTTTAAAGCGATCTGAAGTATTGCAACAAGAGGAAGTAGAGATCTACCCAGATACTACAGCTTGGATACGAGATTTTGCATATTCGTATAACGAACCAATGCACAACGATTATTTTTGGCATTCTGCTTACGATGATTATCCTGTTGTTGGAGTATCATGGAAGCAAGCAAGAGCATTTTGTCAATGGAGAACTTTAAAGCACAATGGTTACCAAAAAAGTAAAGGTAAGCAATCCGTAAATTCATATAGGTTACCATCAGAAGCAGAGTGGGAATATGCTGCTCGTGGAGGACTACAAGGAGGAACATATCCTTGGGGAGGACCTTATGCAAAGAATGATAGAGGTTGTTTTATGGCTAACTTTAAACCATTACGAGGTGACTATGCTGCAGACCAAGCCCTATACACCGTAGAAGCAGATGCTTACGATCCTAATGATTTTAACCTATATAACATGGCAGGTAATGTGTCAGAATGGGTTAACGGTTCTTACGATGCAGCATCTTACGAGTATGCGTCTACAATTAATCCTAATGTTAATGATTCAGACAATGCACGTAAAGTGGTAAGAGGAGGATCATGGAAAGATGTTGCTTATTTCTTACAAGTAAGTTCTAGAGATTACGAATATGCCGACTCAGCAAGAAGTTATATCGGATTTAGAACTGTTCAAGATTATATGGGAACAGAAGTGACTAAAAATGCCGCTACAAATTAAAAATAATTTAAAATAGTAAACCCAAATTAAATATATATTAACCTACTTAAGTTATACATCCACTTAACTTAAACTTAAAACTTAAAACAATTATGGCACAAAAAGGTAAAATGACAATAACAAACATGGTCTACGGATTAGGAGCAGCAATCGTAATCGTAGGAGCATTGTTTAAAATACAGCACTGGCCTTATGGTTCAGAAATTTTAACGCTTGGTATGATCGTAGAAGCTTTGGTATTTACCTATTCAGCTTTTGAAAAACAACAAGCAGATTTAGATTGGTCACTCGTATATCCAGAATTAGCTGGAGGTCAATCTTTAGGTGGTAAAAAGAAAAAAGAAGAGCCAAAAGATGCTGAAGGTTTATTATCTAAAAAGTTAGATAACCTATTAAAAGAAGCAAAAATTGATGGTGAGCTTATGGCAAGCTTAGGAAGTAGTATTAAAAACTTTGAAGGAGCTGCAAAAAATATAAGCCCAACTGTAGACTCAATGTCTGCTCAAAAGAAATACAGCGAAGAATTATCATTAGCAGCCGCACAAATGGAGTCTTTAAACAGTCTTTATAAAGTACAAATGGAAAGTGCTAATCGTCAGGCAGCAATTAACGAAGAAGCTGTAGAAAATGCAACTAAGTTAAAGGAACAAATGCAATCCTTAGCATCAAACCTTTCATCATTAAATGGTGTATATGGTGGTATGCTTTCTGCAATGAACAAAAACTAATTAGTTTTTACAATAATCAATTTAATTAACATTTAAAAACTAATTACAATGGCAGGAGGAAAAGCATCTGCAAGGCAGAAAATGATTAACCTAATGTACTTAGTATTTATTGCTATGATGGCAATGAATATGTCTAAAGAAGTACTATCCGCTTTCGGATTGATGGAAGCAAAGTTTGCCGACTCTAACGCGTCGACAGCTGACAGAAATGAATTATTACTTACCGATTTAGTTGAAAAGGGAAAAGAAAAACCGAAAGAATTTTCTGTGCCTTCGGCTAGAGCACAACAAACGGAAATAGCTTCTGATAAATTTTATAAATACCTTGAAACCTTAAAACAAGATATTATAAGAGAAGGAAATTACAAGCCTACAGAAAATGGTAAGTTACCATTTGAGGCAATGGATAAGACAGACATTCTTGATGAAGCTTGGTTTACTGGAGATAGGCTTACAAAGAAAGGTCAAGAAGTAATGAGTAATATTGAAGAATACAAGAAATCAATTTTGGCGGTATTATCTAAAGACGAGTCTTACAGAGGTACTGCGGATGATTTTAAGAAGACCTTTAATACAGATAAAGTAACTAATAAAGATGGTAAGAAAATAGATTGGTTAGATTACCATTTTCAAGGCTTTCCTGCTATAGCATCTTACACAAAGCTGACTGCTATGCAAAATGATGTTAGAGTAGCTCAAGCCAATATGCTTAATTTATTTCTAGGTAAAGTAGTTACAGAGGCTACTACACTGAATAACTACAAGGCAATCGTTTTACCTGAAAAATCAGCTTTTTTTGCAGGAGAACAATTTCAAGGTAGAGTTGTTATTGGTAAATATGCTAACGTACCTCCAACTAAGTTAGTTGTGCAAGGGAAGGAGATAGATTTATCTAAAGCAATTGATTCTTCAGGAGCTGCAACTCTAGATTTTAATGTTGGTAATGTTGGTGAACACAAAATAGAAGGTGAGTTTACATTTATCGAGAATGGCAAAGAATTACCAATCAAAATTGATGCAAACTACGTGGTAGTTCCAAGACCAAATTCTGCTACTATATCAGCAGATAAGATGAATGTGGTATATCGTGGTGTTCCTAACCCAATGACTATTTCTTTTGCTGGTGTACCAGATAATAAGGTGTCAGCTTCTGGTTCAGGTTTATCTAAAGTTGGAGGCCAAGGTAAATACGTTGTTAGAGCTGGTACAGGTAAGCAAATGACTATTAATGTTACAGCCACCTTAGATGATGGTTCTAAAGCAACAGATAGTAAAACCTTTAGAATTAAAGATATACCTGCGCCAACAGGAACAATCTCTGGGCAAACAGGTGTGGTAAAATTACCTAAACGTAATGTAGAGGTAGGTACAGTGAGTGCTAAATTAGATGATTTTGTTTTTGATTTACCAATACAAACCACATCATTTAAGATAAAAGTACAAGGCCAGCCAACCGTTAACGTTGCAGGTACAAAAATGAACGCTCAAGCTAAAGCAGCAATTAAGAGAGCACGTAAAGGCGATAATATTACAATCTTTGATATAAAAGCAAAGATACAAGGTAACAACTCATACAGATTGAAGAACGTTTCTCCGGTCGTTGTAGAAGTTACTAACTAATAACCATTGTCATTAGTATAAAACCCAAATTATAATATTAAGTAAGATGAAAATAAAGAATATTTTAAACGTAGGTTTAGCACTTTTTGCAGCAAATGCTATGTTTGCTCAGGCTAACGTTCTTAATGCCAAAATCCCAGAAGAGATTGGCATGAAAACCGAAGCAGAACTTCTTTTAGATAATGATAAGCCATTAGAATATGGCTACGTAGGAGATAGAGATATCTTATTTTCTAAAATGACTTGGGAAAAAGTAGTCTTAGATGAACGTGTTAATTTTCCGCTATACTTCCCTATCGAAGAGAATTTAGGTGATGATAGAAAATCATTATACAAAGTTCTAAAAGATAATATGGAAAGCGGTATGATCTCCAAAGTTTATGCAGATTCGTATTTTACCGAAGAGCGCACGCTCAAGGATTTAGAGGCATCTTTAATGATGACAAGAATTACAGATGCTGGTATAGATTACATGAACGAGAATGGTGTGAGCGAAGATCAATTACCAGAGGAGTATGTTATTAGAAGAGAAATAGGTCCAGCAGATATTAACTCATACTTAATTAAAGGCCTTTGGTATTTCGATAAACGTCAAGGAGAACTTAAGTATCGTATTTTAGGTATTGCACCAGCAGCACCAGACGTAAACTTTATTGACGAAGAAGGTTCTGATAATAGTGAGCCAATACCAATGTTTTGGGTGTTTTTCCCAGAAGTAAGAGATATCTTGCACGAGGCTAAAGCGTTTAATAATAAGAACAGTGCGTCACCAATATCGTTTGATCATTTATTAAACAGTCGTCGTTTTCACGGTCTAATTTATAAAGAAGAAAATGTTTATGGCGATAGAGAAGTTAAAGAATATATAGCAGAAAATGCGTTAATGCAGCTGCTAGAGTCTGACCGTATCAAAGACAAAATCAGAAATTTTGAACAAGATATGTGGAGTTACTAGTATGCTCTAACTCATAAAACTTAAACGCTCACTTTTATTAGTGGGCGTTTTTTATTATAATTTATTTTCTATGTTATGCTGAGTCTGGCTAAGCATCCCTTATTTTTACAACGTGAAAAAAACCGATTACATTATTGTTGGTTGCGGCTTAGCAAGTATTGCGTTTTGTGAGCAATTGCGAGCCCAAAATAAATCTTTTATGGTTTTTGATGACGCTTCTCAAAAGTCGTCTATTGTTGCGGCTGGTTTATATAACCCAGTTATACTAAAACGTTTTACAGAGGTGTGGAAAGCAAAAGAACAATTAGATATAGCCTTACCTGTTTATAAAACCCTCGAAAGGGATTTAAACATTACCATAGATAATAAACTCAAACTTTTAAGACGTTTTACATCTATAGAAGAACAAAACCTATGGTTTAATGCTTGCGATAAAATAAATTTAGAGCCTTTTCTTTCAACCCAAATACTAAAAAACACCAATCCTTTTATTGATGCACAATATGGCTTTGGGCAAGTGTTACAAACTGGAAGGTTAGATACTGAGGTGCTGATAAAAGCGTACAAAGCGTTTTTAACTGATAAAAACTGGTTCTTCAATACCAAGTTTCAATACAATAAGCTGCAGATTGCAACCAATAAGCTTAATTACGAAGACATTGAAGCTCAATATATTGTTTTTTCAGAAGGGTTTGGAGTAAAGCAAAATCCATTTTTTAAGCATTTACCACTTAACGGAACAAAAGGTGAAGTACTTACCATAAAAGCTCCAGATTTAAAATTAGATTTTGGTATTAAATCATCCGTATTTTTAGTTCCTATAGGGAATGATAAGTATTATGTTGGTGCTACCTACAACTGGAAGGATAAAACACACCTTACCACTGAAGAAGGTAAAAATGAATTAGTAGCTAAACTAAGAACCTTTATGACATGCGATTTTAATATTATTAATCAACGAGCAGGTATAAGACCTACGGTAAAAGACCGAAGGCCTTTGGTTGGTAGGCATGCAGATTATAAAAATCTCTATATTTTAAATGGTTTGGGTACAAGAGGAGTTATGATTGCCCCTTATGTTGCAGACAAGCTCTATAAATATATTGAAAACAAGCAGCCACTAGACCCTGAAATTAATAGTAATAGATTTCAATAAGGAAAAAAGGTACTTTTAAGCCGATGTTCTGTTACTCTCACTTTTCTTAGCCAGTTCTTTATCGTAACTCATAAAAAGATTGATCCATATATTTCTAGAAAGCCTTAGAATCAAAGGAAAAAAGACCACCAAAGTAATAACGATAGAAATAAAAGCAGTATCTATAGAGGATTCTAAGAGTAAGTAGCTTACAACAAATGCCGCAACAGCAAATGCTATACCAACGCCATAGCTCACATACATAGAGCCATAAAAAAAAGAAGGTTCCATCCTATACTTTGTATTGCAGTGAGAGCAGTTTTCATTAATCTTGAGTGTATCGCTTAATACATAAGGATTTTTGTTAGCATACATTGTTTCGTGGTGACATTTTGGGCAAGTACCAAAAAGAATACTATAAAGTTTCATTCCTTTTCTAATCATATCTAAAACCTTTACTTTTACACTTTTTTACGAGATTACAAAGGTAGCTTTTTTCCGAGCTAAGTATTGTAACAATGGTTACTTTAAACCAATTCTATTATTAGAAACTACTATGTTAAACATTCATAATTTATCCATTTCATTTCAAGGAGAACACCTTTTTGAAGATATAACCTTTAAACTAGGTTTAGGAGACCGTGTGGGTCTTATTGGTAAAAATGGAGCGGGTAAATCTACGATGCTAAAAATTCTCTCTAAAGAACAAGAGTCGGATACAGGACAAATTGCAGCCGATAAAGACCTAAAGATCGGTTTTTTAAAACAAGATATTGACTTTGACTTTGGTAAAACGGTTTTAGAAGAATCTTACGAAGCTTTTGAGGCTATAAAAGGATGTGAAGCCAAGCTAGAGGCAATAAATACACAGTTAGCAGAGCGCACCGATTACGAGAGTGAATCTTATAACCAATTAATGATAGATCTCAACGATATACAGCACCAATATGAAATTTTGGGAGGTTATAACTATCAAGGTGAGACTGAGAAGATCCTACAAGGTTTAGGGTTTAAACGCAACGATTTTAATAAACTCACAGATACCTTTTCTGGAGGCTGGCGTATGCGCATAGAATTGGCTAAATTATTACTTCAAAATAATGATCTTTTGCTGTTAGATGAGCCCACTAACCACTTAGATATAGAGTCTATTATTTGGTTAGAAAACTTTCTAAGGAGTTATAGTGGTGCAGTAGTAATCGTATCTCACGATAAAATGTTTTTAGACAACGTTACAAACAGAACTATAGAAATTTCTTTAGGCAGAATTTACGATTACAATAAGCCGTATACTAAGTTTTTAGCCTTGCGTAAGGAGATGAAAGTGCAGCAATTGGCAGCGCAAAAAAATCAGGAAAAGCAAATACAACAAACCGAAAAACTTATTGAAAAATTTAGGGCAAAAGCATCTAAAGCAACCATGGCGCAATCCTTAATTAAAAAGTTAGACCGTATAGATCGTATCGAGGTAGATGAGGATGATAATAGTGTAATGACTTTAAATTTCCCAGTGTCCACAACGCCAGGTAAAGTGGTTGTAGAACTAGAAAACGTGTCTAAAACATATGGCGCACTACAAGTTTTAAACAATGTAAACTTAGCAATTCCCAGAGATACAAAAACTGCTTTTGTAGGCCAAAACGGACAAGGAAAATCAACATTAGCAAAGATCATAGTAGGAGACATAGATTATAAAGGCGATTTAACAATTGGCCATAATGTACAAATTGGTTATTTCGCGCAAAACCAAGCCGAATATTTAGATGGTACTAAAACCGTTTTAGATACTATGATTGATGCCGCTAACGAAAGTAACCGAAGTAAAGTCAGAGATATTTTAGGATCTTTTTTGTTTAGAGGTGATGAAGTAGAAAAATACGTTAAGGTATTATCTGGTGGTGAAAGAAACAGATTAGCATTAGCAAAGCTATTGCTTCAGCCTTTAAATGTGCTTATTATGGATGAGCCTACCAATCATCTGGATATTAAATCTAAAAATGTACTCAAAGAAGCGCTTAAAAAGTTTGAAGGGACTTTAATTTTGGTGTCTCACGATAGGGATTTTCTTCAGGGCCTTACCGATACTGTTTACGAATTTAAAGATCAAAATATTAAAGAGTATTTGGGCGATATCGACTATTATCTAGAACAGCGAAATTTAGAAAATCTAAGAGAGGCAGAAAAAAGAACAGTAGTAACTCAAAAGCCAAAAGAAAGCAACAAGCAGAGTTACGAAGACCAGAAGAAATTAAAGTCTTTAAATAATAAGTTGAGTAATATAGAATCTAAAATTAACCAGTTAGAAAAAGCTATTAAGTCCGATGATTTGAAACTAGCAACGCATTACGACGAAACTGCCGCAGACCCAAAATTTTTTGATGCCTATCAAAAAAAGAAAAAGGATTTAGAGGACTTAATGGAAAACTGGGAGACCGTACAAGAGCAATTAGATACACTTAACAATTAAGATTATTTTAACGCGTTCACATTCAGTTATCGGTAAATTTGCTGTTTAACAACCATCACATTACAATGCGTAAAATTATTCTTTTCATATTAGGGATTCTCCTAATAGTTGGAGCTTACTTTGCTAGTCAATATATAGCCAACAACGCTAAAAAGAAAAGGCCAACACCTGCTAAAGTTGTAAAAACTGTTTTTACAGATACGGTTAAAAATTCTACAGTACAAATTGTAATTCCTGCAAATGGAAGCTTAGTTGCCCAGAGACGTGTTGAATTATATGCAGAAGTACAAGGAGTTTTTAAAACCAGCGGTAAACTCTTTAAACCAGGACAAGAATACAGACAAGGTGAAAATTTAATACGTATCGATGCCTCAGAATATTATGCGAGTGTGCAATCTTCAAAAAGTAACCTTTACAATTCTATAGCGGCAATAATGCCAGATTTAAGGTTAGACTTTCCTGAGATATTTCAAAAATGGCAAAGCTACCTTAATGGTTTTGATTTAAACAAATCGACGCCTAAATTACCAGAAATGACTTCCGAAAAGGAAAACTATTTTATCACTGGTCGAGGTATAGTTTCTAGTTATTACAATGTAAAAAATTTAGAACAACGCCTAGCTAAATATAATATAAGAGCACCGTTTACAGGTATTCTTACTGAAGCTTTAGTGACAGAGGGTTCATTAATTAGAAATGGGCAAAAATTGGGCGAATATATTGATCCTTCGGTTTACGAAATGGAAGTGGCATTAAGTAAATCGTATGCAAGCCTTTTAAAAGTAGGTGAGAGCGTAGTACTCAAAAACCTTGATAATACAGAAAGCTATACAGGTAAAGTCTCTCGTGTTAATGGTAGCATTGATGCTACAACACAAACCATTACGGCATACATAGAAGTAAATGATAAAACCCTAAAAGAAGGTATGTATTTAGAAGCCAATCTAAATGCAAAACAAGAAGAAAATGCCATTGAAGTGAATAGAAGTTTGGTGCAAGATGGCGACCAGATTTTTGTGGTTAGAGACAGTATTTTAGATCTTATTGATGTAAAGCCCGTTTATTTTTCTGATACTAAAGTGGTTCTAAAGAATATACCAGATGGAACCGTTATGGTTTCAAAACCAATTCCTGGAGCATACGCAGGTATGGCTGTGAAACCTTTTAAAGAGATCTCTGATAAAAAAGTAGATGAATCATCTCAAAAATTAAATTAAGAGATGAGAAAACTAATTGCTTTTTTCATTAAGTATAGCGTTCCTGTTAACGTGATCATGTGGTCATTTCTTATTTTTGGTTACTTTGGAGCTAAAAGTCTAAAGTCCTCGTTTTTTCCTTTAATCGATTCTAAAAATATTACAATTAACGTTGCCTATCCAGGCGCATCACCTCAAGAGGTAGAAGAAGGTATTGTTTTAAAAATAGAGGATAATCTTAAGGGTTTAAATGGTGTAGAGCGGGTTACATCTACCTCTAGAGAAAATAGTGGAACGATAAATGTTGAAATTGAAAAGGGCAAAGACATAGATTTTATGCTGCTCGAAGTCAAAAACGCTGTAGATCGTGTACCGTCGTTCCCTGTTGGTATGGAACCTCTTATTGTAGCCAAACAAGAAGCGTCTAGACCCACAATAGCATTTGCAATTAGTGGCTCTAAAATTCCATTGGTAACTTTAAAACAAATAGGGAGACAGGTTGAAAATGACTTAAGAGGCATAGACGGTATTTCTCAAATTCAAATTTCGGGTTATCCAGAAGAGGAAATAGAAATAGCACTTAATGAAACCAATTTATTAGCTTACAATTTAACTTTTGCAGAAGTTTCTCAGGCCATAAATGAATCTAGTCTTATCACTACAGGTGGAACTATAAAAACAAACGCTGAAGAATATTTGATTAGAGCCAACTCACGTTCTTATTATGCGGATGAGTTATCTAATTTAGTCGTAAAAGCAGATGCTTCGGGTCGTATTATCCAATTAAAAGATATTGCAGTTGTAAGAGATCAGTTTTCTGAAACACCAAATTCTAATTATTTTAATGGAGATTTGTCCATTAATATTACCATTACAAGTACAAATACTGAAGATTTAATTTCTACAGCAGAAGCAACAAAAGTTTACATAGAAGACTTTAATCAAAAGTACGAAAATGTGCAGCTAAATGTTATTAGAGATCTTTCTACAACGTTAGTACAGCGTAAAAACTTACTTGCAGAAAATGCCATTATTGGTATGCTTTTAGTTTTACTGTTTTTGTCATTATTCTTAAATACACGGCTAGCATTTTGGGTAGCGGTAGGTTTACCAGTAGCTTTTGCAGGTATGTTTATGTTTGCAGGTTATTTTAATGTTACAATTAACGTGTTATCGCTATTTGCGATGATTATTGTAATAGGTATCTTGGTAGATGATGGCATTGTAATTGCAGAAAATATTTACCAACAATACGAAAAAGGAAAATCACCCGAAGAAGCAGCAATAGACGGTGTTATGGAGGTACTTCCTGCTATTGTCTCTGCAATTTTAACAACCATTTTAGCCTTTGGTATCTTCTTATTTCTAGACGGTAGAATTGGTGAGTTTTTTGGTGAAGTTTCCGTAGTGGTGATGCTAACATTACTAGTGTCATTGGTAGAGGCTTTAATTATATTACCTGCGCATTTAGCACATTCAAAAGCGTTAAGAGCAGAGAGTCCTGTGCAGAAAACGGGATTTTTTGGTGTAATCCAAAAGGTGTTTTCAAAATTAAGATACATCAATACATTTGGTGATTTTATAATGCGATGGTTACGTGATAAGGTTTATAGTCCGATTCTAAGATTTGCGCTCAATTATAAATTTTTAACGATTTCATTTTTTATAGTATTCTTTATGCTAACCAATGCCAGTTTTCAAGGTGGTATTATTAGAGGAGCATTTTTCCCCAGAATTGCAAGCGATAGAATAGATGTGTCATTAAATATGCCAAACGGTACCAATGAAAAAGTTACAGATAGCATTATTTCATTTATTGAAGCTAAAGCTATTGAGGTAACTAATGAGATTAATAAAGAGTATCTTGGAGATGAGAATGAGAAGCATCTTGTAGAAAATATGATTAAAAATATTGGGCCAGGTTCTTCAACAGCGTCATTAACTATAAATTTATTGCCGGGAGAAGAACGACCAAACGAAATAACTTCAGACTTAGTAACCAATAGGCTGAGCGAGCGTGTAGGGCCAGTAATTGGTATAGAAAGTTTGGTCTATGGAGGCGGAGGAAATTTTGGAGGCTTGCCTGTTTCGGTGTCATTACTCGGTAATGATATTGCTGAATTAAAAGCAGTAAAGTCCGAATTAAAGAAAAGCTTAGAAGATAACATACTGCTAAAAGATGTTACAGATAATGATCCTGCTGGTATTAAAGAAATTAAATTAAAACTCAATGAAAGTGCCTACGCTCTTGGACTAAATCTTAGAACAGTAATGACACAAGTGCGTTCTGCATTTTTTGGTTCTCAGGCGCAACGTTTTCAGAGAGGGCAAGATGAAATTAGAGTTTGGGTGCGTTATGATAGAGTAAATCGTTCTTCTGTAAACAACCTAGATAATATGCGTATAACGGCACCAAATGGACAAAAAGTGCCATTAAAAGAAATTGCAAGTTACACTATAGCGCGAGGTGATGTTGCGATAAACCATTTAGATGGTCGAAGAGAAATACAGGTATCTGCAGATATTAAAGACACCAAAAAGACAAGTGCAACAGATATAATGGCAGAGCTTAGAGATGACATTATGCCAGAGATTTTATCTAAATATCCAACAGTAACACCATCTTACGAAGGGCAAAATAGAGAACGCTTAAAATTAATTAAATCTCTTGGAGTCGGTTGGATTGTTTTGGCACTTATCTATATAGTAATAGCATTTACATTTAGAAGCTACAGTCAACCCTTTTTGTTATTATTATTAATTCCGTTAAGTTTACCAGCAGTAGCTTGGGGACATTGGATACACGATTTTCCTGTCAATATTCTTTCAATGCTTGGTATAATAGCGTTAATAGGTATTATGGTTAATGACGGATTGGTTTTAATAGGTAAGTTTAATAGAAACCTAAGAGAAGGCCTAGGCTTTGATGATGCCTTATACGAAGCTGGACGCTCCCGTTTTAGAGCTATATTTTTAACCTCTTTAACCACTGTAGCTGGTCTTGCACCACTTATTTTTGAGGAAAGTAGACAAGCACAATTCTTAATACCAATGGCTGTTTCTATTGCCTATGGTATTGGCTTTGCTACAGTTTTAACTTTGGTAGTATTACCTATTTTTCTTTCATTTAGTAATTTCTTAAAAAAGAATATTAAATGGTTAATAACAGGTAACGATATTACTAAAGAAGAAGTAGAGCGCGCCATAAAAGAACGTAATGCAGAGGCGACATCTAACACACTTAAGGTTTTGTACAACAAAGAACATCTGATAACAGACGGAAATGAAGACCTATAATTTTAATTACATCGTATTAGTGCTAGCCTTAGGTTTATCTTTTCAAGGTGTAGCTCAGCAAGTTATAAAGCCATCTGATGCTATTAGCTTGGCATTAGAGCATAATTACGGTATAAAAATAGCCAATAATAATGTTGAAATTGCGGCAAATAATAAAGATATTTTAAACTCAGGGTTTTTGCCAACATTAACAGGGAATGCAGGCGCAACTTACAATAGAGATAATATTTCTGCAGAATTTACCAACGGAGAGTCTACCACTTTAAATGGTGCAACTAGCTCGCGTTACAATGCAGGTTTAAGTCTTAACTATACACTTTTTGATGGTTTTG
This sequence comes from uncultured Winogradskyella sp., assembly GCF_937958655.1. Lineage (GTDB taxonomy): Bacteria > Bacteroidota > Bacteroidia > Flavobacteriales > Flavobacteriaceae > Winogradskyella. Next base: position 33,713 of record NZ_CALGNH010000063.1, read on the forward strand.
GCCGTCGTTACGACTATAAGCGATTAAAAGAAGAATACAATTTAACAGCCCTACAGGCAAGAGCAACCATAGAGAATACAATTACGCAACTACTTACGGTATATTATGACGTGGCAAGGCGCTCAGAGAATTTAAAATCATTAGAAGAAACTTTAAAAATTTCAAAAGACAGGTTAACAAGAGCTGAGTATCAATTTGAATATGGGCAAAATACAAAGTTAGATGTACTTAATGCCGAAGTCGATATTAATAACGACAGTATAAATAGTATTAACATAGAGCAGAGCCTTATTAATGCAAAGCGCAATCTTAATTTTGTAACAGGAAACACTATTGATAATGAGTTTGTTGTAGATACAACGGTTGCATTTTTAATTCAATTAAATAAAGACGAACTTTTAGATAAACTATACATAAACAATGTTACGTTAATTCAGAATGAAAAAAATATAGCAATTAATGAGTTTACATTAAAAGCTAACAAATCCGGATACCTACCTACAATTGGTTTAACAGGTGCTTACGGCTGGAACGAAAATAATAATAATGCAGCAGCTTTTGTGGCTGTATCTTCAAACACAGGATTGTCTGGTGGTTTAAATTTAACTTGGAATTTGTTTGATGGTGGAGGTACTATTACTAGAGTGAAGAATGCTCAAATAAATCTCGAAAATCAAAAACTCGAAAAAGATCAGCTTAAACTCGATGTTACAAGAAATTTTAATAACGCCTGGGACGATTACCAAAATAAATTAAGAATATTTGACGTACAAAAATCTAATATTAAGACAGCAAAAAACAACTTTTTACGCACTAAAGAAAAGTTTAAACTAGGTCAAGCAACTTCTATAGAATTTAGACAAGCGCAGCTTAATTTATTATCGGCAGAATTAAATAAGAATCAGGCTAAGTATGATGCTAAACTAGCCGAAGTTTTAGTCTTGCAAATTAGTGGAGAATTGTTAAATGTAGAATTTTAGTAGTCATGGAAGAGCATTTTTTTCAGTGTCCATATTGCTGGGAACAGATTTCTATGTTAATTGATTTTTCTCAGCCGCAACAATCTTATGTAGAGGATTGCGAAATATGTTGCAATCCAATGCAAGTTTCCGTAACTGTGCAAGCGCAACAAATTATTCAATTTAACGTCGAAAATTTAGAACAATAGTGGTCTAAACGCAGATGTAAAATTTTCAATAGCGAATTCAAACATGCATTTCGTCGAATAAATTTGCATTTAACGGTGTTTAAGTTTATATTTGAAGCGTTAAGAAGCCCTCAAATTAAACCTCAATCATGAAAACGTTAAAACTAACTCTATTATGTTGCTTTCTATCGGCCTTTGCATTTGCCGAGGTTTCCAATAACGAAAAAGAAGCACTTATTGCCTTGTATAATGCAACAGAAGGCAGTAGTTGGAATACAAATTGGGACTTACACACCTCCATTAATACATGGCATGGTGTAACGGTTAAGGATGATAAAGTCGTAGAAATTAACCTAAGTTTTAATAACCTCAATGGTACATTGCCAAATGAAATATCTGATCTTACTAGCCTTAAAGTTCTAAATTTATCATTTAATAAGCTTCAAGGTCAATTGCCTAAAGGACTAACGACAATGAAAACGTTAGAAGAATTGCGATTATTTTCTAATAATCTAAGTGGTAGACTCCCTTCAGATATTGGTAATATGAGTAGTCTTGTAATTTTAGAAATGTTTAATAATAATTTTACAGGAGAGATTCCTGTCTCAATAGGTCAACTTTCTAACCTACAAAGTTTAATACTAAGTAGTAATCAATTTATGGGAAAGTTACCATCAAGTATATCTGGCTTAAAATCTTTAAAAGTTTTAAGTCTTTTTGATAATAGTTTTTTAGGAACCGTACCTTCATCTATTGGAGAATTAAGTCAATTAGAGGAGTTAGTCTTATCTAATAATGCGTTTTATGGTAGTTTACCAAATGAGTTAGTACAGCTAACTAATTTAAAAACGTTACTCTTAAGCAACAATGGCTTTAAAGGAAATTATGCGGTCTTAAAAGATCAATTACCACATATCGTGGATTTTGATTTAGATCATGTAAACATGAAAGGTAGTTTAGCTACTTTAGATGAGGAACAAGATGATAATGAAGATTAATGTGTCTTAACTTTTATAGAAGTTAAAAATTTTAGCGCTCAATGAAAATTGAGCGTTATTTTTTTGTTTTAATACTTGCTAAAGTTAAAAAGGGTTGTATATTTGTTGTCCAATATCGCGGGATAGAGCAGTAGGTAGCTCGTCGGGCTCATAACCCGAAGGTCACTGGTTCGAGTCCAGTTCCCGCTACTAATTGAAAGTCATAACGTTGTAGTTGTGACTTTTTTTATTTAAAAACCTATGTAAAAGGACGTAAAGTGATAAATTGAGCTTGCCGAAATGTTCAGACGGCTCGCAATCCAACCAAGTTAAGTGCTCATATCAAAAAAACCAAATACATTTTGGTATTTGGTTTTGAAATTTTAACGAATAGTTTTGGGTTTAACTATGTAGAATAGGATTGATTTATAACAGCATTAGTAGCACTAAACTGATAGTCTTCACTTCTCAACATCTTATAGTATAAATCTTTGTTAACTGTCACAGGAACTTTAAGGTTTGGAAACTTAATCTGATATATATTTCCTTCTTGGTTAACTAATCTAACTTTAATTGGTGCTTTTTTCATAATCTAATGGATTTACTATTAAACAATAAAATTTCACACTTGTTTTTTCTCAATAACTTTAGGACTCTTGGCTTTGTTTTTCTTTTCTTCTGGTGGAATAATATATCCATGGTTATTATCAAAAAATTGTTGACGCATGGCTTCCATTCGTTTTATCATGTCATCCATATTAGGAAAGCCAAAATCGCTACCGTTTAAGAAGAAATCATCCTTAAAGAAATCGTTGGAGAAGAATTGTTTCATAATAGAATCATGCTCGGTTAAGGCATTCATTTTTGGAGATCGAAACATTGAAAATCGCCTTTGCATCTTAGATTTCATTTTGTTTAAAATACTGTCATTGTGCATACCTTTTAAGTTTCCCGATGAAGACCAGGTATATATAGAGTCGTAGCGAATAATGTTTCCATCTTCGTCTAGTTCTTTATTGACTTCCCAGCGCTCTTTGGGATCTTGTAAACTATCACCTTTATTTTCTGACTTAGACACGTCTTTCTTAGCTGAATTTTGATCTTGTCCGTTGCAACTTGTAGATAAAATTGCGACGAACAAAAAGAGAAATACTTTTTTCATTTTATTACAATTTTAAATTATATGAAGTGTCATCGCTAAACCCAAAAAAAGTGCCATTTTCAATACAACTTACATTTTGTCAGTATCCTTTATTTTTGCATCATTATGTATGACAATTTTACAAACGAATTTTTCGGAATAGGTATACACAACGGAAAAACACCAGAAAATCTTGGTGTCCTTTGGCGTTCAGCTCAAAATCTTGGTGCCAGCTTTATTTTTACTATAGGTAACCGCTATGCCAAACAGGCTTGCGATACGCACAATGCGGTAAAGTCTATGCCGTACTTTCATTATGAAACGTTTGACGATTTCTTTAATAATCTACCCAAAGGTGCACGCTTAGTTGGTGTAGAATTAGCAGAAGAAGCTGAGGATTTAGAAACCTTTCACCATCCTAGACGCTGTGTGTATTTATTAGGAGCAGAGGATCACGGGCTATCTAAGCAAGCTATTGCGATGAGCCATTTCTTAGTTAAATTTAAGTCTCAGTTAAGCCTTAATGTAGCTGTTGCAGGAAGTATTGTATTGTATGATAGAGGAATTAACAAACCTAGGTCGTAACTTTGCCTAAAAATTTAGTTATGCACAAAGCAGGTTTTGTAAATATTATTGGTAATCCAAACGTTGGCAAGTCCACATTGATGAACGCATTTATTGGTGAGAAACTCTCAATAATTACATCAAAGGCGCAAACCACTAGACATCGTATTTTGGGTATAGTTAATGGTGAAGATTTTCAAGTTGTATTATCCGACACACCAGGAATTATTAAACCTGCTTATGAGCTTCAAAGTTCTATGATGGATTTTGTAAAATCTGCTTTTGAAGATGCAGATGTTTTAATTTACATGGTAGAAATAGGTGAAAAGGAATTAAAGGACGACACATTTTTTAAAAGGATTACAAATTCAAAAATTCCTGTTTTATTATTATTAAATAAAATAGATAATTCTAATCAAGAGCAATTAGAAGAGCAAGCTCAACTTTGGCAAACTAAAGTGCCTAATGCCGAGTTTTATCCTATATCTGCATTAAAGGGATTTAATGTTCAGAATGTTTTTAATAGAATAATAGAACTCTTACCAGAGTCCCAACCATTTTATCCAAAAGACCAACTTACAGATAAGCCAGAGCGTTTTTTTGTAAATGAAGCCATTAGAGAAAAAATTCTATTGCACTACAAAAAAGAGATACCTTATGCGGTAGAGGTTGATACCGAAGAATTTTTTGAGGAAGAAAAGATAATCAAAATGCGCTCTGTTATTATGGTAGAACGCGAAACTCAAAAAGGAATCATCATAGGGCATAAAGGATCGGCTCTAAAGCGAGTAGGTGTAGAGGCTCGTAAGGACCTCGAAAAATTCTTTGGCAAACAAGTACATTTAGAATTGTATGTAAAGGTGAATAAGAATTGGAGAAGTAATGAAAGACAGTTAAAGCGTTTTGGTTACAACCAGAAATAATAAGTTATTATTCATTCGCAAATCCAAAATCCAAAATCTCAAATCTCAAATCTCAAATCTCAAATCTACAATCTACAATCTACAATCTACAATCTCAAATTCTAAAACCCTACCTTTGCAGTCGCTTACAGGATATGTAATGCAGAATAAAACTTTATGATATGGGAAATATAGTTGCCGTTGTAGGACGACCAAATGTTGGGAAATCAACTTTTTTTAATCGCTTAATCAAAAGACGAGAAGCCATAGTCGATGCCGTAAGTGGTGTTACAAGAGACCGTCACTATGGAAAAACCGATTGGAATGGACGAGAATTTTCCATCATTGATACAGGTGGTTACGTGGTTGGTAGTGATGATGTTTTTGAAGCTGAAATAGACAAGCAAGTTGAGCTGGCCATTGACGAAGCAGATGCTATAATATTTATGGTAGATGTTGAGGCAGGTATAACTGGGATGGACAAAGATGTTGCAAATTTACTTCGTAAAGTTGATAAGCCTGTTTTTCTTGTGGTTAATAAAGTAGACAATAACAAACGTGCCGAAGATGCTGTAGAGTTTTACGCATTAGGGTTAGGAGATTATTTTACAATAGCAAGCATAAACGGAAGTGGTACAGGCGATTTGTTAGATGCTGTTGTTGACGCTTTACCAGAAAAAGAAGAGGTTGAAGAAGAACAATTACCACGTTTTGCTGTCGTTGGGAGACCAAATGCTGGGAAATCTTCTTTTATAAATGCGTTAATTGGCGAAGAGCGCTATATAGTTACAGATATAGCAGGTACAACCAGAGACTCCATAGATACTAAATACAATCGTTTCGGATTTGAATTTAACCTTGTGGATACCGCAGGTATTCGACGTAAAGCTAAGGTGAAGGAAGACCTAGAGTTTTATTCTGTAATGCGAAGTGTACGAGCCATAGAACATAGCGATGTATGTTTATTAGTGCTCGATGCAACTCGAGGATTCGATGGACAGGTTCAAAATATATTTTGGTTAGCTGAGCGCAATAGAAAAGGTATTGTAATTTTAGTTAACAAATGGGATTTAGTAGAGAAGAATACTAAAACAGCCAAAGAGTTTGAACAGCATATCCGAAAAGAAATAGCTCCGTTTACAGATGTACCCATTATTTTTATATCCGTACTAAACAAACAGCGTATTTTTAAAGCTATTGAAACTGCAGTAGAGGTTTATAAAAATAGAACAAAGCGAATTAAAACTAGCGTACTTAATGATGTTTTGTTACCTGTTATAGAGCACAATCCACCTCCAGCTTACAAAGGGAAATATGTAAAAATTAAATACATAATGCAGTTACCAACTCCGCAACCTCAATTTGCATTTTTCTGTAATTTACCACAATATGTTAAAGAGCCTTACAAGCGTTTTTTAGAAAATAAATTACGCGATCAATTCGATTTTAATGGTGTTCCTGTTAGTGTTTATATGAGAAAAAAATAAATTTCATTTTATCTTTTTATAATGAATTTAAGAAAAACATACGATTTCTTATATAATGACGTTGATAGTAAACTAATCAATCATCAATCTACCTGAGCTTTACGTGTTCCGGGATCTTTTTTTTTACTTTAATGAAAAGACAATCACTTGTTTTCGCTCTTTTTTTTGTGCTGTTTGCCCATGCTCAAGAAAAATCATTCGAAATTTCAGGGAATCTTCAAGCAAAAGACGATAAAAAACCTTTAGAATCTGCCACAGTTTATTTAGAACGTGTTAAAGATAGTAGTGTTGTTACATACACTATTTCAGATAAAGACGGACAATTTAAATTAGAAGGCACAACTTACGATAAAAGCCTAAACCTGTATATCTCTTATGTAGGCTACAACACCTATTTTAAATCTATTAAAATTGATAAAGAGACGATTGACCTTAAAACTATAAACCTCACTGTTGACGACAATATGTTAGGTGAAGTTCTTGTGAAGTCAACAGCTCCAATTACCATTAAAAAGGATACGCTAGAATTTAATGTAAAATCGTTTAAAACCAAAAAAGATGCAACCGTAGAAGATTTGTTAAAAAAATTACCTGGTGTTGAGGTCGATGATGAAGGTACTATTACAGTTAATGGTAAGAGCGTAAATAAGATTTTAGTGAATGGCAAACCTTTTTTTGGAAACGACCCAACAATTACAACTAAAAACTTAACTAAAGATATTATTGAGAAAATACAAGTTGTAGATACCAAAACTAAAGCAGAAGCCTTTACTGGCGAAGAAGGTGATAAAGAAAATAAGACCATTAACTTAACGATAAAAGAAGAAAATAACAAAGGTGTATTTGGTAGAGTTGCTGGTGGTGCTGGTACTGATGATCGTTATGAATTTGCAGGGATGGTCAATTTCTTTGATAATGACAGACGCATTAGTGTATTAGCGGGAGGTAATAATACCAATTCGCCAGGATTTAGTTTTGGAGAAATTTCTAAAATGTTTGGTCGTGGAGGCGGTATAAACTTTAGTAGTAATGGTTCGTTTTCAATTGGTGGTCGTTCCTTTGGAGGTGGAGAGGGCATTACAACTTCGCAAAATGCTGGGTTTAATTATGCGGATGAAATAGGCAATTATACTGAGATTTCTAGTGATTATTTTTATGCTTCGAGTAGTTCTGAAAATGAAACGTCGTCACAGCGCGAAACTATTTTAGCAGATTCTAGATTTTTTAGTAATTCGGAATCGAAAAGTGAGAACGAAAACGACAGTCATACTTTTAATCTGGAATTTGAAATAGAGACCGATTCAACATTTCAACTTAGTATAGAACCCTCATTTGGCTACTCAAGAAATAGAACACGTTTTGAAAGCCAAGACGAAACCTTTAATGATGAGTTGGTATTAACCAATACATCAGATGTTAACTCTAACGTAGAAAGTTTTGCGAGGAATTTTTCGAACGAGTTAACAGCAACTAAACGTTATGGTAACAAAGGTGGGTTTATTAGATTGCGACTAGAAACTGAAGTTGACCAGCAAGAAAGTGATGATTTTATAAATTCTGAAGCTCAAATTTTGGGTGATAATCCAGATTCAATACTTAGAAACCAGTTTACAGATGGAGAGAATAACAGTTATGGCGTTTCTACCAGTATAACCTATCGCTATCCGATAATTTCAAAAAAGTTCTTTCTCAACTTTGAGTACGAATTTTCAAAGGATAAAGATAAAAACAGACAGAGTACCTTTGATTTTAACGATGCAACATTTGATTTTACAGATTTTAATACTGATTTAAGTACCGACTTTGAATATAGGGATATACGCAGTATACCAGAGTTTGGCCTTACCTATCGTGGCGAAAAGTGGTCTACACGATTTAATATTGGTTACAATATTAGAACTTTAAAGAATCAGGATTTATTGAGGCCGCAGTTTAATGTTGAGCGTACATTTAAAAACATTGAAGCACGTTCTAATTTTAATTACCGTTTTAGCCCTAAAGCATCAATTTACGCAGGTTATAGACTAAGTAATAATCCACCAGGTATTAGGCAGTTACAAGCGTTTACAGATGTTTCTAATCCATTAAATGTTGTCATTGGTAACCCAAACTTAGCGCCATCTAATAGGCATAGCTTTTATGGAGGTTACAACGGGTTCGATTGGCAAAAGCGCACAGGTTTTTATACCAATGTAAATGCAAGTATCACAAATAACCAAGTGATTACACGTACCGTTGTAAATCCTGAAACCTTAAGTAGAACGACCACCTACGATAACGTAGATGGAAATTATACCTATGGCATTTCGGGTAACTATAGCAAGGATTTTAAGATAGATACCGTACGTACTATCAAATTTAGAGTTGGTGCTAGGTATAACTTTAATAATAGAATCAATTTTAATAACGCTGTTAAGTATTCTAGTAAAGTATCTACCTACTCTCCTAATATTGGGATAGAATATTATTGGGATAAGGTATTAGAATTTAAGCCGTATTATCGTTTAAATTTTACCAATAATGCGTTTGATATTGAAGCTTTTGAAGATAGACAGTTTACCACACACTCGGCAGGAATACGAACAGCAACTTTTATCCCTAAGGAGCTCGAGTGGCGAAATGATATTGCATTTAACTATAACCCAAATGTTGCGGACGGTTTTCAGAAAAGTTCATGGTTTTGGAATTCTACGTTAGCATATTCTATACTCAAAGATCAAGGGCTGATTACATTAAAAGTTTATGACTTACTCAACCAAAATACTAATGCCAGACGTATAGCTAATCAAGACTTTATTCAGGATTCTGAGAGCACAGTTTTAAGACGCTTTTTTATGTTGAGTTTTAGTTACAAGTTTAATAGTTTAGGGAGTAAGGGGGAACCTGATAATGGTGGTGTTTTCTTTTTTGATTAGCCAATAGGATATTTTGAGTAGTTTTACCATCCGCCAGAGGCTCCACCACCTCCAAAGCTTCCGCCTCCAAAGCCACCACCAAATCCGCCTCCACCAAAGCTTCCGCCAGATGAACCACCACCAAATATACCACCAGAAGAAGAGCCTCTAGAGTAACTGCCGCGTCCCATGTTGCTTAAGATTATAGCTTCAAGAATACTTTTAGCATCATCATTACCTCTGTGGCCACCATTACCACCATGTCCACCACCACGGCTTTTAGAAATAATAATAACGAAGATAATAAAGAGGATAAACAGAAAAATAAATATTTCAAACGGAAAAAGTACTGCATTAGCCTTACGACTGCCTTGGTATTCGCCACTCATCACTTCAAAAATGGCATCCGTTGCTCTATTGAGTCCACCGTAATAATCATTACGCTTAAAATAGGGAATAATATCTCTATTTATAATTCGTTTGCTAAGAGCGTCGGTTAGCAGATGCTCAACTCCCTTACCTGTATTAATACCTATTTTACGATCATCTTTTGCTAAAAGGATAAAAATCCCATTGTCTTTATCAGCCTGTCCAATACCCCAAGCTTCTGCCCATTGTGCTCCTAAATAATTTATATATTCTCCGTTAGTTGAACTTATAGTAGCAATAACGATTTGTGTTGAAGTTGTGTCTGAGTAGCGAATTAGCTTTTGCTCTAAATTCTGCCTTTCTGAAGCACTTAGCAAGCCTATTTCATCGTAAACGCTTGTTTCAATCTTAGGAATTGGCGGAATCTTATATTGGGCTTCAACAAGTCTACTAGTAAAAAGAGTTGTAATAAAAAACAAGATCTTTAAACCACTAGCTAACTGTTTACTGTTTACTGAAAAGTGCCTACTACATTTCATCCTTTAGAAATTGAGTTGTCTAATTCGTTTCTATCTCCATGTTTCCAAGGGAAATACTTGGCGAGTACATTGCCTGCTTCTTTTACGCCATTTATTAATCCTTGTTTGAAACTACCAGATTTAAATTGCGTTGCTATTTTATCTCTGGTAGAGTTCCAGAAATTAGCGTCAACGACATTATTAATGCCTTGATCTCCAAAAATCACAAAGGACTTATTATCTACAGCCACATAAATAAGGACACCATTCTGGTCCTTAGTATTGTCCATTTTTAGTAAATGAAACACCTCTAAAGCACGCTCGTAAACATCAGAAACACACTTTTGTTCTATGTGTACACGGATTTCTCCCGAGGTTTCTTGCTCTGCTACACGAATGGCTTCAACGATTTCCTCTTCTTCATGGCTGGTTAGGAAATCTTCTATATATGGCATGATTAAATTTTAGTTGAATTCAAAATTAACGTCTGGTGCGTTTTCGCTTCCAGGATCTGCTTTGTAACGTGGCATTTCCTCAAATCCAAACCAGCCAGCTAGGATTTTCCCAGGGAATTTAGTGGTATGTTTATCATAAATATTAACGCTCTCGTTATAACGATCTCTGGCAATATTTATACGATTCTCTGTGCCTTCTAATTGGCTCTGCAATTCTAAGAAGTTTTGGTTGGCTTTTAGTTCTGGGTAACGCTCAACAGACACTAATAACTTAGATAGTGCTCCGCTTAAGCCACTTTGGGCTTGTTGAAATTGAGCTATGTTTTCTGCTGTTAAATTACTAGCATCTATGGTGGTAGATGTTGCTTTAGCACGCGCTTCAATAACTTCTCTTAGCGTTGTACGTTCAAAATCTGCAGCCCCTTGTACCGTTTTAATTAAATTACCGATAAGATCGTTTCTTCTTTGGTACGAGCTTTCAACATTAGACCAAGCTGTTTTGGCATCTGCTTCATATTCTACAGCTGTATTATTAAAGCCTACGACAGGTTTGTACACTAATAGTCCTAAAACAACGATTATAGCAACGAAGATGAGTAGTTTTTTCATGATTAATTTTAGTTAAAGTTGTGATTTTATTTTAATAAGTTGTGCTTTAATGTTCTGAAGTTTTTCAACAATTTCAAACTTTTCAAGCGCTTGTTTTTTTTCTTCTTTTAAATGAATTTTAGCCCCTTCTAACGTAAAGCCTCTTTCCTTTACAAGGTGATAAATAAACTTTAAATTTTTAATATCTTCTGGTGTAAACTTTCGGTTTCCTTTGGTATTCTTTTTAGGCTTAATAATGTCAAATTCCTTTTCCCAAAATCTAATTAAGGATGCATTTACATTAAAGGCTTTGGCAACTTCTCCAATAGCATAATAGCGTTTTTCAGGTAAATCTAAATGCATATTAATCGAGGGATTGGTTTTCTAAGGATGCCTTTCTTAAGAGTACATCAAATTCTTCTGGTGATAAATTACCGTAGTAAAAGTTGATAGGATTAATACGTTCACCATCTTTAAAAACTTCATAATGTAAATGTGGTGCTTCTGAGCGACCAGTACTGCCAACAAAGCCAATTAAATCTCCACGCTTAACGCGCTGATTTACTCTTACGTTATATTTATAAAGGTGTGCATAAAGTGTTATGTAACCATAACCGTGATCTACTCTAATGTGTTTTCCATAGCCTGTTGAGCTATTGTCTGCTCGTCTCACAATACCATCGCCTGTTGCATATACAGGCGTACCTCTTGGTGCGGTAAAATCCATACCAAAATGAAATTTTCTAACCTTTGTAAATGGATCGGTTCTGTAACCATAGCCCGAAGCCATCCTGGTTAAATCTTTATTGCTCACAGGCTGTATGGCAGGTATAGCTTCTAAAAATTTTTCTTTATCCTCGGCTAATTTTGCAATTTCATCAAGTGATTTAGATTGTACAACTATTGCTTTTTCTAATATATCTAGGCGTTTGTTGGTTTCTGCAATAAGTTGAGAATTATCAAACCCTTGATATTTTTTATACCGATTAACACCACCAAATCCTGCTCTTCGTTGTTCTTCGGGTATAGGATTAGCTTCAAAATACAATCTGTAAATGGCGTTATCTCGTTCTTCAACATTCTCTAATGCAGCTATGGCATCATCCATTCGTTTATTGAGCAATTCATATTGTAACTCTAGGTTATTGAGTTCTCTTGTGAGTTGTCGTTCTTTAGGAGATTCTATGTAGTTGCTAGCAACAGCAAAACACAAAAAGCCAAATAAGCCTGCGGCTAACAGAAAAACCGTAGCGTATTTAAATGTGGTTCGCTTTTTACGTTCTATTTTTCTATACGAGAGCGTATCAGCATCATAATAATATTTTACCTTAGCCATGTTTTAATTTATTCTATTTTTGCAGCTATTAGACTCTGTTTGAGTCTTCATTTTAGTTGCAAAGTAATCAAATATAAAAAATTGTTTTGCAATTGCTATAATTAAAACGATACAAGCTATAATTTCAGTATATGACCTCTCAAGATATTCGATCTAAGTTTTTAGACTTTTTCAAGGAAAAAGAGCATCTTATTGTGCCTTCTGCACCAATAGTATTAAAAGACGATCCTACATTAATGTTTGTTAATTCTGGTATGGCTCCTTTTAAAGAGTACTTTCTGGGAAATGCAGAACCTAAGAAAAACAGAATTGCAGACTCGCAAAAGTGCCTTAGGGTTTCTGGTAAACACAATGATTTAGAAGAAGTAGGTTACGATACCTATCACCATACCCTTTTTGAGATGTTAGGTAATTGGAGTTTTGGAGATTACTTTAAAAAAGAGGCCATTGCTTGGGCTTGGGAACTATTGACTGAAGTTTACGGTATTGATAAAAACATTTTATACGTTACGGTTTTTGAAGGTAGCAATGATGCCGATAATCTAAAAATGGATAAAGAAGCGTATGATCTTTGGAAAACTTTTATACCAGAAGATCGTATCTTAATGGGTAATAAAAAAGATAATTTCTGGGAAATGGGAGACCAAGGGCCTTGTGGGCCTTGTAGCGAAATCCATGTAGATATTCGGTCTGAAGAAGAAAAAGCTAAGGTTGCTGGTAAGTCTTTGGTAAATATGGACCATCCGCAGGTTGTTGAAATCTGGAATTTGGTCTTTATGCAATACAACCGTAAAGCTAACGGAACCTTAGAAGCCTTACCAAATAAGCATATAGATACAGGAATGGGCTTTGAGCGTTTATGTATGGTTCTGCAAGGTGTGCAATCTAATTACGATACAGATGTATTTACACCTATTATTAGAGAAATAGAGACCATAACTAATAAAGCTTATGGGAATAACGAAGAAATAGATGTGGCTATAAGAGTAATATCTGACCACGTTAGAGCCGTTGCCTTTTCTATTGCAGATGGTCAACTGCCAAGTAATACAGGTGCTGGTTATGTTATCCGAAGAATTTTGCGTAGAGCGGTACGTTATGGTTTTACGTTTTTAGATAAAAAAGAACCATTTATTTATCGTTTGGTGGATGTTTTAGGTAAAAAAATGGGAAATGCATTTACTGAACTTAAGGCTCAAAAACAACTTATAGAAAACGTTATTAAAGAAGAAGAAGCCTCTTTTTTAAGAACCTTGGAGCAAGGCCTTATTTTACTGAATAGAATTGTAGAAGGTACCAAAGGCGATACAGTTTCTGGAGAAAAGGCTTTTGAATTATATGACACCTATGGATTTCCAATAGATTTAACGGCTTTAATTCTTTCCGAAAAACATTTAAAGTTAGATGAGGAAGGATTTAAGAATCACTTAAAAGCTCAAAAGGATCGCTCGCGTAAAGCCAGCGAAATGTCAACAGACGATTGGACGATTTTAATAGAAGATGCCGAGCAAGAGTTTATAGGCTACGATACTTTAGAAGCTAACGTTAAGGTAACCCGTTACAGAAAAGTAAGCTCTAAAAAAGAGGGTGAAATGTATCAGTTGGTATTTAATCTCACACCGTTTTATGCTGAAGGAGGAGGACAAGTAGGAGATAAAGGTTATCTGCAAGATATCCATGGAGATACGATTTATATTATTAATACAAAGAAAGAGAATAATGTTATCATTCACTTTGTAAAGAACCTCCCTAAGCATCTAAATGATACCTTTAAAGCTGTTGTAGATGATAAACAACGCTACAGGACTGAGTGTAATCATACAGCAACACATTTGTTACACCAAGCGTTACGCGAGGTTTTAGGAACGCATGTTGAGCAAAAAGGATCTGCGGTTCACTCAAAATACTTACGTTTTGATTTTTCTCATTTTTCAAAAATGACCGTTGAAGAATTACGCGATGTAGAAAATTTTGTTAACGCACGTATAGAAGGTAAGTTGCCCTTAGAAGAACAGCGTAATATACCTATGGATAGAGCGATTGAAGATGGTGCCATGGCCTTATTTGGTGAAAAATATGGTGATACGGTACGTACCATCCGTTTTGGACAATCCATAGAGCTTTGTGGCGGAACACATGTAAAGAATACCTCAGACATATGGCATTTTAAAATAACTTCAGAGAGTGCAGTGGCATCAGGTATCCGTCGTATAGAAGCAATTACTAACGATGCTGTTAAGGATTTTTATTTTGAAAATAATCGCGTTTATTTTGAAATGAAAGACTTACTCAACAATACTAAAGAGCCTGTAAAAGCACTACAAAATTTACAGGCTGAAAATGCAGATTTAAAAAAGCAAATAGAACAACTTCTTAAGGCTAAGGCCAAAAATGTAAAAGGAGAGCTTAAAGCTAAGATCCAAGAACATAATGGCATTAATTTTATTTCTAAAAAAGTGGATTTAGATGCCTCTGGTATTAAGGATTTATGTTTTGAACTTGGAGGTGAAGTAGATAATCTATTTGCTATTTTTGGCTCTGATACTAACGGAAAGGCCATATTATCGTGTTATATATCTAAGAATCTTGTGTCGGAAAAAGACTTAAATGCTGGGCTGATAGTGCGAGAACTTGGTAAGTTTATACAAGGAGGTGGAGGCGGTCAGCCCTTCTTTGCTACTGCTGGTGGCAAAAATCCAAGTGGTATTGCGGATGCTTTAAATGCGGCAAAGGGGTATTTGAAATAGAAATACTCGCAGAGTCGCTAAGACGAAAAGACCGCTAAACCTATTTTTTATTTAATCTTTATGAGATTAAATTATGACTGAAAATGATATTTCTAGGATTATTGTTGATGCGTGTTATCAAATACATGTGGAGCTTGGACCTGGTTTATTGGAATCGGTATATGAAGAAATATTATATCACGAATTAAAAAATGAGGGTCTAATTGTAGAAAGACAAAAATCGTTGCCTGTAATCTGGAGAGGGAAACCAATGAATTTGAATTATAGAACTGATCTTATTGTTGAAAACAAAGTGATAATTGAACTAAAATCGGTTCAAGAGATTCATCCTGTTCATCCAAAACAGTTGTTAACATATTTAAAACTTTCGGGATTAAAACTCGGCCTTTTAATTAATTTTAATAGCCCATTAATTAAAACAGGTATTACAAGAATAGTAAATAATCTTTAGCAATTGTGATAAGTCTTTGCGCCTTTGCGTCTTAGCGAGAAAAAAATGAAACTCCTAACTCAAATTCAATTAGATAAACAACCTCATAATCAAATAGATTATAAGGCTAATGTTCTCCTTTTAGGATCGTGTTTTTCAGAAAATATAGGTGATAAGTTCGAGTATTTTAAGTTTCAATCTAAAGTAAACCCATTTGGGATTCAGTTTCACCCTTTAGCCATAGAAAATTTGATAACTAGAGCCATTACTAAGGATTATTATTCAGAAACTGAATTGGTTTTTAATAATGAGCAATGGTGTTGTTTAGAGGCGCATTCTAAATTAAATGCCGTATCAAAAGAAGTACTATTAAACACCCTAAACGCCCAAATAGAAGCCGCACATCATTATTTAAAAAAATCATCTCATATTATAATAACTTTAGGTACAGCTTGGGTATATCGTTATATAGCCACCAATAAAATTGTTGCCAATTGCCATAAGCTAAAACAAAAAGAGTTTATAAAGGAGTTGCTGTCTGTGGAACAAATAACAGCATCCCTAGAGGCTATTGTTAGTTTGGTGAGGCATGTAAATCCAAAGGTAAACTTCATATTTACGGTGTCACCTGTACGTCATTTAAAAGATGGTTTTATTGAAAACACACAAAGTAAATCGCATTTAGTTGCAGCCATACATTCTCTACTGTCACATCGAGCGAAGTCGAGATGCCATTATTTTCCATCCTATGAAATTGTAATGGACGAGTTAAGGGATTATCGCTTCTACGCAAAAGATATGGTGCATCCGAACGAGCTTGCCATAGATTATATTTGGGGGAAATTTAAATATGTTTGGCTAACAGAAGAGGCATTAAAAATTGCAGATAAGGTGGCTGCGATACAGGCTAAAATAGCGCATAGACCGTTTAATCCAAATTCTGTGGCGCACCAGCAATTCTGTGACAAACTTCAATCTGAGATAAAGGACATACAGAATAAATATCCTAATATTACATTTTAAGTTTGACCGGTTTAAAAGCGCAAAAGACAAACATTTAAAATCTATGCTACATGGCCTTATTTAGCTCATAAGACTAAAAAGGTGTATTTAATGCTTTACTCTAACACTATCAGGCACCAACTTGGTATAATCACCGTTGTTTCTAATCACATCGCGTACAATAGAGGATGAGATATAAGACGTACTTGCTGCTGTTAAAAGAAAGACGGTTTCAATTGGAGCTAAATCTCTATTGGTATGTGCAATAGCTTTTTCGAATTCAAAATCTGCAGGATTCCTTAAGCCTCGTAAAATAAATTCCACATTATTCTTTTTACAGAAATCTACAGTGAGACCTTTGTAGGTAACAACTTTTACTTTAAGTTCATCCTTAAAGGCATTTTCAATAAATGTTTTTCGTTCGTCTAGTGAGAACATATATTTTTTATCGGCATTAATGCCAATAGCAACAATGACTTCGTCAAAAAGTTTTACACTACGTTTTATAATATCATAATGCCCTAAGGTAATTGGGTCAAAAGACCCTGGGAATATTGCACGTTTCATAAGCCCCTTTTAATTCCCCAGAGGGGAAATTGATAATTTTTTTAAAGTTAATGAAATAATTTTGCTCACTACCTACTACCTACTACCTACTACCTACTACTTACTCAGAGCGCTTCCTCAATCGCATTACTAAACAACTCAGCAAGACTAATTCCGGCTTCAGCGGCTTGTTGTGGTAAGATGCTTTCTTTAGTAAGGCCTGGTACGGTATTCATTTCAAGAAAATAGGGTTCGTCATTCATAAAAATAAATTCACTACGCGAAAATCCTGTCATGCCTAAAACTTCATAGATGTGTTGCGCTACCTTTTTGGCTTTTTCCTCGTAATCTTTTGAGATTCTGGCAGGAGTTATTTCTTGAGATTTACCTTCGTATTTGGCAGCATAATCAAAGAAGTCATTTTCAGATACAATTTCTGTAATTGGTAAAACAGTGGTTTTACCTTTATATGTAATGACACCGATAGACACTTCAACACCATCTAAAAACTGTTCGATAATAATTTCGTCATCTTCTTTAAAAGAGTTTTCTATCGCTGCATTTAAGTTTTCTTTTTTATACACTTTAGAAACTCCAAAACTACTCCCAGCTTTGTTGGCTTTTACAAAGCAGGGTAGGCCTACTTTATCAACTATAGCATTTGCATCTATGGGATCTCCTAAATTTAGATGATAACTTTTAGCGGTTTTAATAGCATACGGTTTTAGTGTTGCTAATAAGTCTCGTTTATTAAAGGTTAAGGCAGCTTGGTACATGTTACAGCTGGTCTGTGGTAAATTAATAAGCTTAAAATAAGCTTGCATATAACCATCTTCGCCCGGCGATCCGTGTATGGCATTAAAAACACAGTCAAAGGTTATTTTTGTAGCGTTTACTAAAACGGAAAAATCGTTTTTATCTACAGGGAATTCTTCATTATTGTCATTAATAAAAACCCATTTATCTTTAAAAACATGAATACGATAGGCATTGTATTTGGCTTTGTCTAAGGTATTATAAACTACATTACCGCTTTTGAGAGAAATTAGATATTCGCTAGAATAGCCTCCCATAATGATTGCTATGTTTCTTTTCATCTTTAGTGTTCCGTAAGCACGGAATATCTTAATTAAAACTATAATGTAAAAATATCATTTATTTTCTATAAACTAAATGCAGTCTACTGTACGTATATTAATTTTAATCTGTAAGATTAAATAGTGAAACAACAACTTTGTTAAGTTATATAATTTATAATTTCACTTTTTAATGAATTTTCAAATTAAAAATTTCATGTACTTTTGTTTACCAATTCTTCATATATGAGTTTAGTTAAGTTTTTAACCAGTAAAACATTTTTTAAACATTTAGCCTTAGCAGTAATAGCCATAGTTGTATTAAGTTTTATAATGCTTAAATGGTTAAATATTACAACAAATCATGGCGAATTTGTTGTGGTGCCAGACTTAAAAGGCAAGTCTCTTAAAACGGCTAAGATAGAATTAAACGATTTAGATTTAGAGTTTAAACTTAAGGACTCTGCTAATTTTAATCCCAACTATCCTAAGTTTGCCATAATTGAGCAAGAGCCCAAAGCAGGTTCTAAAGTTAAAGAAAATCGTAAAATTTATTTAATTACTAACCCATCTGGCTACAGAAAAGTTAAGATTCCTAATATACTAAAACGCACCTTTAGGCAAGCCAAACCACAATTAGAGGCGTTAGAGTTTAAAATCGGTAAGATTACTTATATAGATAATATTGGTAAGGACGTGGTCTTAGGTATGAAACATAAAGGGAAAACCCTAAAACCTAATACGATGTTACCCTTAACGTCTACTATAGATTTGGTATTAGGTAACGGTAATCGTTAACTGCATGGCACCAACTGTAGACACCACTAGCCAAAGTGACGGACTTTACGAGCACTACGCTTTTAAAGTGGAAAAAGGCCAACAAGCCTTACGTATAGACAAATACCTAATGAATTTTGTTGAAAACGCAACACGAAACAAAATTCAGCAAGCCGCTAAAGACGGTAACGTTTTTGTTAACGGCAAACCAGTAAAAGCAAATTATAAGGTAAAATCTAACGACCAAATCACAGTAAAATTTCAGCATCCTCCTCATGAACATTTACTGGTGGCTGAGGATATACCCATTGATATTGTTTACGAAGATGATGATGTACTTGTGGTTAATAAACCTGCAGGTATGGTAGTACATCCAGGACACGGAAATTACTCAGGTACTTTAATTAACGGTCTCATTTTTCATTTCAAAAATTTACCAAACAACTCTAGTGATCGACCAGGTTTGGTACATCGTATAGATAAAGACACAAGTGGGTTATTAGTTGTAGCTAAGACCGAAAAAGCTATGACACATTTGTCTAATCAGTTTGCTGAGAAGACTAGTGAGCGCGAATATGTGGCTATAGTTTGGGGAAACATGAATGAAGACAAAGGAACTGTAGAAGGTCATATTGGTCGTAACCCAAAAAACAGATTACAAAACACTGTTTACGAAGGTGATGAAGCTTATAAAGGAAAACCTGCCGTAACACATTATAAGGTTATAGAACGATTAGGCTATGTTACACTTGTGCGCTGTAAATTAGAAACAGGCCGTACCCACCAAATTCGTGTGCACATGAAACACATTGGGCATACCTTATTTAACGACGAGCGGTATGGTGGAGAGCGCATACTAAAAGGCACCACATTTACAAAGTATAAGCAGTTTGTTGAGAATTGTTTTAAAATCTTACCAAGGCAAGCGCTACATGCCAAAACTTTAGGTTTTGAGCATCCAACAACTGGAGAATGGTTAAGTTTTTCTACCGAAGTTCCTGAGGATATGCAACAATGCATCGAAAAATGGCGAGGCTATGCTAAGCATCAAGATGTCTAAAATAAAATAAACTTTTGTCATGCTGTTCTCATAGTTAACGGAATGATTTCAACCTCTAACCAAACTTTAAACTCAGATTCTGAAACCAGTTGAGAATGATAGATATCATCATTTTTAGGGGATAGGAATTACTTATACTACTATCGAGATTAGTTCTATTAAAATCTTGAAACTGTAATCTTTCCGTTGTATTTTTACATTTTGAATTTTCCCCTTTGGGGAATTAAAAGGGGCTTATGAAACTTGTATTATCACCAGCTAAATCTTTAGATTTTGAAAGCAAACTGCCAACCACTAAAACAACAGAAGGTTGTTTTTTAGCAGAAGCAGAACGCCTAAACAAACTTTTAAAAAAGAAATCTGCGAAAAGCCTGTCAAAGCTTATGAAGATTTCAGATAACTTGGGTCAACTCAATTACGAGCGCAACCAAGACTGGGAATTACCCTTTACAAAAGATAATGCAAGGCAAGCCTTATACGCTTTTAATGGTGATGTATATAGAGGTTTAGATGCCTATACTATAGATACAAATCGATTAGATAAGGTACAAGATACAGTAAGAATTATATCGGGTTTATACGGTATTTTAAAACCTTTAGATTTAATACAGCCCTATCGTTTAGAAATGGGTACTAAAATGCCTGTAGGGAAGAACAAAAATCTTTATGAGTTTTGGAAACAGAAAGTTACCAAAGCTTTAAATGATGAACTTAAAGCGAGCGAAGTATTCTTAAATTTAGCCAGTAACGAATATTTTAAAGCTATAGATACAAAAGCACTAAAAGTGCCTGTAGTAAATGTAGCCTTTAAAGAATTTAAAAATGGTGAGTATAAAATAATCGCCATTTTTGCTAAACTTGCTAGAGGACTTATGTCGCGTTACGTTATTGATACAGACGCTAAAACCATAGAAGATATTAAAGGCTTTAATTACGAAAATTATGGTTTTAGTGAAAGTTTATCTTCTGAAAATGAGTTGGTTTTTGTGAGATAGTTTTTATCTTTAAAAGATAATAACCAATCATTAATGTTTAGATATTACTTAATCATTGCCGTACAAGGCTATTGTCTTTACCATATCTATAAAAATAACAAGCCTTATTATTGGTATTTTATTGTGTTCGTTATTCCTGTTATTGGTCCTATAATATATTTTATAACCAATATTTATAGCAAACGTGACGCTGATAAAATTCAGAATGAAATCACATCGATTATAAATCCAACAAAAAAGATTCGTGATTTAGAAAAGACCTTAGAATTTTCAGATTCTTATACCAATAGAATTGCCTTGGCAGATGCTTATGTAGAAAATGGCGATATGCCTAATGCCATCGTAAATTATAAATATACCTTAAAGGATTCTGACCAAAATGATCTTTACACAAGGCAGCAATTGATATTATGTTATTTTCAACTTAAAGATTATAAAGGTGTTATAGAACATGCTGAAACAATTAGTTATAGATCAGAATTTTTAGGCTCAAAGCAACAATTCTGTTATGGATTAGCACTAAAGGAACTTGGTAAATTAGACCAAGCAGAAATACAATTAAAACAAATAGACAGACCGTACTCAAATTATAACGAACGTTTAGAATTAGCAAAGTTTTATCTTGAAAATCAGCGACAATCCGAAGGTATTGAATTACTTAAAGAAATTTTATCCGAATCTCAACACATGACTAAGCACAACAGGCGAGTTTACAGAGACACAATCAAAGAAGTTGAGCGTTTGATAAAATCGTCTTGATTATAAATTATTTACGCCTTTACATTCTTAAAGTCCCATTAAAGGACTATCCTAAAATTAACCTTCAATCAAATGTCTCCTTGAGGTAATGCACTAAGTATGTCCAAGTGGAACTTTAGGGGTGTTTTCTAAAAAATAGAATTATATTGTAATGGTAATGTTCCTCCACAAGCATCCATACCAACCCTTTATTCAATCAGACACCAAAAAGCTGATCGTTGGCACTCTGCCACCACCACGATTTACAACTGGTGATTTATTAGAGAAAGATGTGGACTTTTGCTACGGAAGTTATTATAATTCTCTTTGGTTATTTATTGATAAAATTCATAATCTCAATTTACGTTACGATAATTCTCATAAGGCTATAGACCAACGCAAGCAATTTTTAATAGAACACAACATTGGTGTTTGTGATATTGTTGAAAGTGCAGAACGCGAAAAAATTGATGCTTCGGATTTGGGTATGAAAAACATTAAGCTAAGAGATATTATAGGTTATATAAAAAAGTACCCAAATATAGAGACCATTTTATTTATTGGTGGCAACAGTAAAAATGGACCAGAGTATTTTTTTAGAAAACATCTTAAAGATTATAATCTAAAACTAGAATTGGTAAATAATGAAGTGCCGAGAATCCATCAATTTAAACTTTGTCATCCTGAACTTGTTTCAGAATCTCAAAGAACCATCAAAACTGTTTCACTAACCTCTAGCTCGGGTGCTGCTAATATTTCAATTAGTAGATTGCCACTTTATAAACAGCTTAAAGTTAAAAACCCAGATTTTAATACCTTTGATTTTAGAGTGATGCAGTATTCTGAGTTCTTTTAATAGATTTTTGGTTAAGGGCTTGAGGCTGTCTGAAAGGTCGGTAAAAATATAAGCTACCACTTTGAGCATTGGTTGAGAGCGAAGTATGCTTTGATTGAAAGCACACTGCGAAGCAGTCGAAATGCACTGGTAATCAAAATTTTAGATTTACCGCCTGCGCTCAAAATAACAGAAAACAATACTTTTCAGACAGTCTCTTTATGGGTGCAAGTTTTATAGTTAGTTAGAATTTTAAGTGTCTATTGAAAATTCTTTTCTTTTTTTTAGAAGTGCTTTAGCAGCTAATCGCCCAGATTCCATAGCGGCGTTTAAAGAACCGTTCATTAAGGCGTCTCCGGCCAAAAACACATTATCCAGAACCTCGTTTTTGCTATGTTGAACAGTCATTTTAAGATTTTGGATATCAGGTAAAGCTTTATTGATTGTGTAATGGTGAATGTAATTAACTCTAGAAGCTCCAGTATAGTTCTTAACTTCAGAGCTAATCTTTTCAATGATTGCTGCATCCGAAATGTTATGGTGCTTAAGCGTGGTTACGGACAAAACCGTTTTATCTGTTTTAACATCTGTATAGGCGTACAAGTTATTGGCATAATTTTCTGTACCAGATATTAGTGCAATTGTACGAGTAGGGATATTAGTTTTATCGACTTCAAAATATAAGCACATGCAAGTCTTCCACGCTATATCTTGGTTGTTATGAGAGTGAATTACTGAATTTGAGTTAGTAGCCACAATCACTCCATAATGTGATATGTTTTCACCAGAACTCATCAAAATTTTGTCATCAGTGATTTCTTTTACTTCAGAGTTAAACATAAACTCAGTGTTATGTAATTTGTTTTTCAATTGATTGCTTATTTCTCCTATGCCCAATTTTGGTATGGTGGCGTATCCTTCACCAAACATTTTGTAAACAAATTCAAACATTCTACTCGATGTTTTTAAACTCGTCTCCAAAAATATTCCAGAGAAAAACGGTTTAAAGAACCGCTCAATTATCTTAGAGGAGAAACCAAATTCAATAAGATATTGAAGTGTTGTAGTTTCTTTTGAATTAAAGATTTCATCTATAGATTTACGCTTTAAACTATTATTTAATTTTAAGACTTTAATTTTATCACCTATTGTACCAATGTCTGAAAATAGGGTAGGTAGCAGTACCTTCCAGTCTCTTAGTGGGTCTCCAATCCTATAGGCTTTATCGTTTACATAAATTAATGCACCAGATTCAAGCTTATGTAAATTAAGTGCATCCATATCTAAATACTGCTTTGCTAAAGGATAAGCGCTGAGTAGTACCTGAAATCCAAGGTCTAATGCGTATCCTTTTACTTTATTGGTTTTTACTCTTCCTCCTACCTCATTAGATTGCTCAATAATTATGGGTTTATATCCCTTTTGTTCAAGCTCATAAGCAGCGATTAGCCCACTCACTCCAGCACCAATAATATAAATGTTCTTTTTAGACGTCATTGATTTTGTTGTATTAAGTTTACGAATAGACCTTTTTTTATGCCAATTAGCGACAAGGACTTCATATAAAATCGTTTTAATATTTTATATCTCCTATTAGACGAAATTACCCGAAAAAAATTAGAATATCAAGTAAGTACAAGATACCGAATATATATATGTTGTACCTTAGCAATATAAAAAAGAGGTGAGCTTTAAATAGATATTCATCTTAATTAAAAACGATGTATGTCATTTAAATCATTAGGCTTATCTGAGTCTTTACTTAAAGCGGTTAGTAAAAAGGGTTATGAAACGCCTTCGTCAATACAAACCAAAGCTATTCCGCCAATCTTAGAAGGAAAAGATGTGCTGGCATCTGCACAAACAGGTACTGGTAAAACTGCAAGTTTTACATTGCCGTTATTGCATGTACTTTCTGAGAACCCAAAACAAAAGTACAGAAATATTAGAGCTTTAATACTTGCGCCGACCAGAGAATTGGCGGCTCAAGTTCATAATAACGTCAAAGAATATAGTGAGTTTTTAGGGCTGCGAAGTACGGTTATTTTTGGTGGTGTTAATCAAAAACCACAAATAAGAACTATTAGACAAGGTGTTGATATTTTAATTGCTACTCCGGGTCGATTAATCGATTTAGAAAATCAAGGGGTGTTATCTCTAAAATATGTTGAGATTTTTGTTTTAGATGAAGCCGACCGTATGCTTGATATGGGTTTTATACGCGATATAGAACGTGTGATGAAATTGATGCCAAGTAAGCGTCAAAACTTAATGTTCTCAGCAACCTTTTCTAAAGACATAAAGAAGTTAGCGTATTCTATTCTTAATAATCCTGAACAAGTTGAAGTTACACCAGAGAATACTGCTGTTGAAATTATTGACCAAAAAGTACATCGTGTTGCCAAAAACAAAAAAACAGGCTTAATTATAAAGCTAATTTCTGAAGGCAGTTGGAAACAAGTTTTAGTATTTACACGTACCAAACATGGAGCCAATCGTTTAACAAAGAAAATGATAAGCGCTGGTATTACGGCTGCAGCAATACATGGTAATAAAAGTCAAGGAGCGCGCACTAAAGCTCTTGCAGGATTTAAAAAAGGAGATATTAGGGTATTGGTAGCTACAGATATTGCCGCACGAGGTATAGATATACCGTTGTTACCTCATGTTATTAATTTTGAACTTCCTAATGTTTCTGAAGATTATGTCCATAGAATTGGTAGAACAGGTAGGGCAGGAGCGAGCGGACAAGCTATTTCGTTGGTAAGTGCTGATGAGATAAGCTATTTACGTGGTATAGAAAAATTGATAGGAATGTCTATTGATCTTGAAATCATAGAAGGTTTTGAGCCAGACCCAAACGCATCAACAGAGCCTATAAAGCCGGGTCAGAATCGTAATAAAAGTACGAGTCGAAATAATAAATCAAAAAAATCTAGTCGTAACAAAAATTCTAATCGAAATAGAAATAGAAACCGAAAGAAAAATTAAGTGGTAATAATTAACGATTCAAATGACGTAATAGCTCATTTCATTTAAGTCGATTTAGATTTTCTTTTAAGGCATAAGCCTAAACTTTAGGTAATACTTTATTCTTTTTCTTATCTAGATAATGGCGCAAGACTCCGCCTTTTACTGAATTAACATCAAACTCAACAATAAAGGCATTGTCGTCTAAATCATTAACAATACGATACATCTTTTTTATATCTATACGATTAATGATGGTATGGATAATGTCAAAATCTTCAGACTTACCAGAACTGCCAACACCACGTGTTCCCTTATAGATTGTCATGCCTGTGCCGAGTTCTTTCATAATAGCAACTTCAATAGCTTCATATTTTTTAGAAACTATGGTGACACCAATAAAATCTTCAAAACCTTCAATAACCAAATCAGTAACCTTAGCAGCAACAATAT
Source organism: uncultured Winogradskyella sp. (assembly GCF_937958655.1). Classification (GTDB taxonomy): domain Bacteria; phylum Bacteroidota; class Bacteroidia; order Flavobacteriales; family Flavobacteriaceae; genus Winogradskyella. Next base: position 59,720 of record NZ_CALGNH010000063.1, read on the forward strand.
AGGTAAGGATAGAGTAGAGGGCAACCTCAACTGATAGAATCAAAGCCGTAATGCTAAATAGAATAATATTAAATACCAAAACGATTTGGCCTATACTAATACCAAATCTATCGTTTAGGTATATGCCTAAAATTTCAGAACCATCGAGTACTGAGCCATTTCTTATGGCAATACCAATACCTGCACCTAGAAAAAGACCACCAAAAATGGATATTAATAATTTATCGTTAGTGATGGTGGCAAAATTTTCGAAATGGATAAAAAGTGCCAATCCTAAAATACTAACAATAGATTTAATAACGATGCGTTTAGAAACGGTGTAAAAACCAAGAATTAAAAAGGGAATACTAAATATAATTAGTAGTACAGAGAGTTTAATGTCAACTTGAGTACGCACTAAAAGCGCCATACCTGTAACACCTCCATCTAAAAATCCGTTAGGTAACAAAAACGCTTTTAGTCCAATACTAGCAAGGACAATCCCAAATGCAATTTGTATATACTCTGAAATTAGTCTAAATGTTTTTGTGTTTTTCAAAATTTGGTGGATTTGAGATCAAGTTACAAAACTAAAAGTGTTTTTTGTTTAAAGCCTAAAAAAATCCTCTATAAATTTTAGTGGATTTCATAGTCATTGGTTTTGTTATTGCGTTTTCGTTTTTTTCTTTTAGGTCTTCTTCTTGGGTATTTTCAAATAATATTTCGCAAACTAAAATAATATAAAGATCTACTTTTAATCTTTTTAAAATCATAATATTATTTTTTTTAATTCATATTTATAGCCATAAAAACTATAAAATGGTGTAATGAAAAACTTATTTTAGTTGCCGAAGCCCTTCGTAAACAATAATGCTTACTGCATTTGCTAGATTTAGACTTCTAATATGTTTGCTATACATTGGTATTTTAAAAAGCGCATTTTTATGTTTATCAGTTATTGATTTAGAAAGACCAACCGACTCTTTACCAAAAACCAAAAACATGTCATTACAATAGTTAATATCCCAATGAGATTGAGTACCGCGACTAGATAAAAATACCATTTTAGTAGTCTTATTTTTTGAAAAGAAGTCGTCAACAGAATCGTAATACACCACTTTTATATGCTGCCAGTAATCTAAACCAGCACGTTTTAATCGTTTATCATCTATTTGAAACCCAAAAGGCTTAACTAAATGTAGAGTAGAGCCTGTAGCTAAGGCTAAACGACCAATATTACCTGTGTTGTTTGGGATTTCGGGCTCTATGAGGACGATGTTAAGCGGCATTTTTTCTGGTGAGTTTTATGTAGACAAGTCTTAGTAAAAGCACAAAAGGTAAACCATGCAAAACCACGTCAAAATAATCTTTTATAGACATGCCATTTGCACCACCAAATAACCATCTAATCTTGCCAATAATATGAGGCTCTGGAAAAAATGGTGCAAAGCCTAATGTTAAACACAGAGGTATAATGATAGGCCAATTGTTTAAAAGTTTCATGCTATAAAATTGAGCGTACAAACTTATCAATCGTAGTAATACCATTGTGGGTCAAGTGCTTTATAAAAGCACTACCTATAATGGCTCCTTTTGCATATTGGGTGGCTTGCGTAAATGTATCGTTGTTTGAAATTCCAAAACCAACAATTTGTGGGTTTTTTAAATTCATGCTATTGATACGCTCAAAGTAATCCGTTTGTGTATTTCCAAAACCAGATTTTGCGCCTGTGGTACTAGCAGAACTCACCATATAAATAAAACCGTTAGAAATAGAATCTATATATCTAATACGTTCATTAGAGGTTTGAGGCGTAATTAAGAATACATTGATTAAGCCATATTTTTCAAAAGTGGCTTTGTACGCTTCATCATAAACATCTGCTGGTAAATCTGGTAGAATTAAACCATCAATACCAATGTCTTGGCACTTTTTGCAAAAGTCCTCGACTCCATACTGTAGAACAGGGTTAAAATAGCCCATTATAATTAATGGAATAGTGACGGTCTGTCTTATGTCTTTAAGCTGTTTAAAAAGTGTTTCTGTTGTCATTCCATTTTTAAGCGCAGCGGTTGAGCTAGCCTGTATGGTTGGCCCATCGGCAAGAGGGTCGCTAAACGGAAGTCCTATTTCTATCATATCCACACCAGACTTTTCTAAGTCTTTAATAACCCTTACCGTATCGTCTATATTAGGGTAACCTGCGGTGAAGTATATGGAAAGTAATTTCTTGTTTTCTTGTAGTTTTTGGTTTATTCTGTTCATGTTTTTGTTGTCGTCACCCTGAACTTGTTTCAGGGTCACATAATTTTTAGTGTTTCAAGTTTTGGGTTTTTCTCTTTAATGAGGTTTAGCTTCCATTCCTTATGCCAATTTTTTAGTTGGTTCTCTCTATCTATGGCTTGATTGACATCTGTAAATTGTTCAAAATAAATCAAATCCTTAAGATTATATTTTTTAGTAAATTTTGAACCCGTTCCATCAGCGTGTTCAGTAATTCGTTTTTCTAAATTTGTTGTTAGACCAACATAGAACGTAGTTCTGTAAGTGTTGGTCATTATATAAACAAAACTGTATTTCATTTCTGGTGCGATGCTGAAACTAGTTCAGCATGACGTTATAGCTTAAAATAATCAATATAATTTTGTAAATCTTTATCGCCTCTGCCAGATAGGCTAATCACAACAATATCATCTGGTTTAAAGGTTTTGTGCTCAAAAATGGCTAGTGCATGACTGGTCTCAATTGCAGGAATGATACCCTCTAATTGTGCTAGTTCTAATCCTGCTGTCATGGCTTCATCATCTGTAGCTGAGTAAAACTCACCACGACCAGATTTGTATAAATGCGAATGTAAAGGCCCAACACCAGGATAATCTAAACCTGCTGAAATCGAATACGGCTCAGTGATTTGCCCATCTAAGGTCTGCATTAATAAGGTTTTGCAACCATGAATAATACCCTCTTTCCCTAGGACAGAGGTTGCAGCACTTTCACCAGAATGAATGCCTTTGCCTGCGGCTTCTACGGCAATAATACCTACATTTTCATTGTCTAAAAAGTGATAGTATGTACCAGCGGCATTACTACCACCACCAATACAGGCTACCACATACTCTGGGTCTTCTTTTCCTTCTTTTTCTTTAAGTTGCCATTTAATTTCTTCTGAAATAATAGATTGAAATTTGGTTACCATATCTGGATATGGATGAGGTCCTATTGCCGAACCAATAATATAATGTGTATCTACAGGGTTATTAATCCAGTCTCTAATGGCTTCGTTAGTAGCGTCTTTTAGTGTTCTGCTGCCAGATAAGGCTGGTCTCACTTGGGCTCCTAGCATTTTCATACGTGCAACGTTTGGTGCTTGTCTGGCAATATCAATTTCGCCCATGTAAACAATACACTCTATGCCCATAAGTGCACAAACAGTGGCTGTGGCAACACCGTGTTGTCCTGCACCAGTTTCGGCAATGATTCTTGTCTTGCCGAGTCGTTTAGCCATTAGAATTTGCCCCACAGTGTTATTTACCTTATGTGCACCTGTGTGGTTAAGGTCTTCACGCTTTAGATATACTTTTGTGTTGTATTTTTTAGATAAGCGTTTGGCGTAATACAGTGGTGAGGGTCTACCGACGTAATCTTTAAGAAGTTGGTTAAATTCGTCTTGAAATGTGGGCTCTGCCATAATTTTTAAATAATTCTGGCGTAATTCTTCTACATTTGGATAAAGCATTTCTGGTATAAAAGCTCCACCAAATTCACCATAATACCCTTTATTGTTGATGTTGTATGTTTTTTTCATAGTTCTTTGTCATTTTGACATGAGCGAAGCGATTGATAAATCTCATAATGAGATGTCTCACATACGTTCGACATTACAAATTTGTTTTTTAAATTTTTCTAATTCTTCAATTTGTTTTAGCCCAGGTTCTGGTTCAAACTTACTATTCACATCAATAGCATAACAGTGTTTTGAAGCTGAACTCATTTTAAATGTTTTTATTTTTTCTAATTCTTCTAAACCAATTCCTCCGCTTAGAAAGTAAGGTTTTGTTGAAGGGTAATTTTTTAATACATCCCAATTAAACGTATAGCCATTACCTCCGGGTAATTTTCCTTTGGTATCAAATAAGAAATAATCACAAACGTCTTCATAAGCTGTTAATACCGAAAAATCAAATTCATCCTTTATGGAAAAGACTTTTATAATCTCTTTTTTGGTTGACTGAAGTAGTTTGCATATTTCTGGTGATTCATGACCATGAAGCTGAATGGCATCTAAACCATGTTTCTCAATTTTAGACACAATAACTTCAACTTTCTCATCTACAAAAACACCTACTTTTTTTATATGCTTTGATAATTGCGGAATGTCATCGTTAAAATCCCTAGCTGAGTTTTTATAAAATATAAAGCCTAGGTAGTCGGGTTGCAGTGTTGCAACTTCAGCTGTATTATGTTTCATGCCGCAGACCTTCAATTTCATCCTTCCAAACTATTTATAAATGCTGATGCACTGGCACCAGGATTATCTGTTTTCATAAAATTCTCACCAATCAAAAAGCCTTTGTAACCATAGGGTTGTAATGTTTTTATGGCTTCAACCGAACTAATGCCACTTTCAGACACTTTTACAAAATCATTAGGTATTAGGGTGCTTAGTTCTTTTGAGGTTTCTAAACTCACTTTAAATGTTTTTAGATTTCTATTATTAACACCAAGCATATCTAAGGATGGCATTATAGATTTATGTAATTCTTCGTGGTTATGTACTTCTAACAAGACCTCTAAATTTAAGCTTTTTGCGAGTTCTGAAAATTGTTTAATCTCTTCTCTGGTTAAGATTGCCGCGATTAGCAAAATAACGTCTGCACCATAGGCTTTGGCTTCTATGATTTGGTAGGTGTTTATAATAAATTCTTTTCTAAGTAATGGTAATTGGCTACTTGCTCTAGCAATTAGAAGGTCGTCTAAAGCACCTCCAAAGTACTTGCCATCTGTTAAAACAGACATGCCACAAACTCCTGCATTTTCATAACCTTTTGCAACATCTTGTACATTTAGACTTTGATTAATTACAGATTTAGATGGTGAGCGTCTTTTGTGTTCGGCTATAATGCCAGAATCACTTGCTTGTAAACGCTTAGCCAATGAAAAGGTCTCACGATTAAAGAGGATTGAAGCTTCTAACTGATGTGTAGGAATTAGTGATTTGCGCAAGTCTACTTCTTTGCGCTTGTCTATTACTATTTTATCTAATATGTTCATCTTTAGTATTCTGTCACCGTATTCAGTTTCAGTGTTGAATTATGTAACTGCTAACGGTGACTAAAAATGGTTTACTTGTTAATTACTCAATTCTATTAACTGACTTAATGCGTTGCCAGCTTTACCACTAAATAGGGATTCTTTTGCTAACTCAAATCCCTCTTTATGAGAAATTTGTTTTACGGTAGCTATGGCTAAACCTGCATTTGCACAAACCACATTGTTTTGAGCTTCTGTACCATCACCACTAATAATTTTTATAAATAGGCGTGCTGCTTGTTGTATAGTGTTGCCACCAAAAATATCGTTTTGATTCACTGTTGTAAGTCCTAAATCTTCGGGCTCAAAAAGGGTTTCCGAGGAGTTTGAAATAACTTTAGTTTTACCAGTTAATGAGATTTCGTCATACCCATCTAGTGCATGTACTACTGAGTAATTTTTATCTGTTTCTTGGTATAAATACCCATAAAGACGCAGTAATTCTAAATTAAAAACACCAACCATTTGATTTTTAGGAAACGCTGGATTAACCATTGGTCCTAGCATGTTAAAAAAGGTTTTTACACCTAATTCTTTTCGAATTGGTGCCACGTTTTTCATTGCTGGATGAAATAAAGGCGCATGTAAAACACAAATACCTGCTTTGTCTATACTATGCTTTAAAAAATCGATATCGTTTGTAAATTTAATACCTAAATGTTCCATTACATTTGACGAACCACAGGCTGAAGACACGCCATAGTTACCATGTTTGGTGACGTTAATACCAGCTCCTGCGGTAATAAATGAGGATAGGGTAGAGATGTTAAAGGTATTTTTTCCATCTCCACCTGTGCCGCATAAATCAATGGTATTATAGTCGTCTAAATTTACTGGGATACAAAGCTCTAATAGCGCATCTCTAAAACCTCTAAGTTCTTCTAAGGTAATACTGCGCATCATATACACGGTTAGAAACGAGGCTATTTGACTTTGGTTGCATTTTCCGTTAGAAATATTTACCAAGGCATTTTTTGCCTCATCACTCGAGATGCTTTCTTGGTTAATTAACCTGTTTAATAGTTCTTTCATAAGATAGATGTGAGATTTAAGACTAAAGATTTGAGAATTTTTTAATTAGTGAAAAGTTTATTTTTTGAACTTCAGTTAGTAAATCGAAGATTTCAATTGCATCATTTTCATTAATATAACCAATTCGTTTACTCAGATGTAATTGTGTACTTAATTCATTTAATGATCCATTAGCAATACTTAAAAAATATTTAAATTCCATATTTGAACTTCTGCCTGCACCTTCAGCAATATTTGATGGTATTGAGATAGCACATCTTTGGGCTTGACTAACAAGACCATAGGTTTCTTCTTTTGGAAATGAATAAGTTAGCTTGTAGACTAATTCTACTAACTCCATAGATTTTTGCCAAACTTTCAATTCTCTATAATTGTTCATAACTAAAGTCTAATTTCTATAATCTATCTAATTGTTCACCCAGTTCTCTAAAATCTTTTTTCCATTTGGTGTTAAAACCGATTCTGGATGATATTGCACACCTTTGACATCGTATTCTTTGTGTCTTAGGGACATTATTTGTCCATTAGAATCAAAAGATGTAGCTTCTAAAGATTCTGGTAAATCTGTGCTCACCACCCAAGAGTGGTAACGACCAACCTCAAACGTGGTACCTAATCCGCTGAATAAACTTTCGTCCTTAACACTTAGCGTTATAGTAGTAGCAACACCATGGTATACTGTATCTAAGTTTTCTAGAGTGCCACCAAAAACCTCGCCAATAGCTTGCTGACCAAGGCAAACACCCAAAATACTTTTGGTTGGTGCGTACTTTGCAATTATGGCTTTTAGTAATCCGGCTTCGTCTGGTATTCCAGGACCAGGTGATAGTACAATTTTATCAAAAGCATCAACCTCTTCTAAAGTGAGTTTGTCATTTCGCTTAACAGTAACTTCGCAATCTAAATCCTCTAAGTAATGGACCAGATTGTAAGTGAAACTGTCGTAATTATCTATAACTAATACCTTTTTCATATTCATCCCTGCAAAAGCAGGTCTCTCTTTAATTAAATTTGTCTTTTATTCTTAATGTATTCAAAAATCAAAAATCTTCAATCTCAAATCTCTCTAGCTTGTTCAATAGCTTTAGTAAGTGCGCCAAGCTTGTTGTATACTTCTTGCAATTCGCTTTCTGCATTAGATTTAGCTACCAAACCAGCACCTGCTTGCCAAAAGAGTTTGTGGTTTTTGCTTAAAAATGTTCTAATCATTATGGCATGATTAAAGTTGCCTTTAAAATCCATAAAGCCTATAGCACCACCATAATAAGACCTGCTTGTTTTTTCGTATTTTTCTATAAGTTGCATGGCCATGTGCTTTGGTGCTCCACTTAAGGTGCCAGCAGGAAATGTGTCGGCAACCACTTGCATGGTGTCTGTTTTTTTATGTTTAATTCCGGTGACTTTACTTACCAAATGAATGACATGCGAAAAGAATTGCACTTCTCTGTAGTTTTCTACAGTAACATTACTACCATGTCGGCTTAAATCGTTTCTGGCTAAATCTACAAGCATTACATGTTCGCTATTTTCTTTATCGTCTGCAATGAGTTGTTCAGCCAATTCCGCATCTTTTAAATCATTACCGCTTCGCTTAAAAGTTCCGGCGATAGGATGTATTTCGGCTTTGTTATCGCTAACAATGAGTTGTGCCTCTGGCGAGCTGCCAAATATTTTAAAGTTACCATAATCAAAATAGAAGAGGTAAGGCGATGGGTTAATGCTTCTTAAGGCTCTGTAAACGTTAAACTCGTCACCACTAAATGCTTGCGAAAACTGTTTAGAGAGCACTAACTGAAATACATCGCCACGCGCACAGTGCTTTTTAGCAAGTTCTACGTGCGCTTTATAATCATCGTTTGTAAGATTAGATTCTATAGTTCCTTTAGTATTAAAGTCGTAAGACGCGTATTGACGTGTTTGTATGAGTTGTAAAATTTCGTCAATATTATTTTCAGTATCAAAGCAATGTGCAAAAATGTAGGCTTCGTTCTTAAAGTGATTTATAGCAATAATATTTTGGTAAACTGCATAATAAATATCTGGTATTTCAATAGAGTTTTCTTTTTTTGAAATCTCAATATCTTCAAAGTATTTTACAGCATCATAAGCGGTGTACCCAAAAATTCCATTATTTATAAATTTGAATTTTTTGTTAGAATCTACTTTAAAACGTTGGGTGAATTTATGTATTTCATCAACAACGCTAACGGTTTCTACATAATTGTTTTTGGTGCTTCCGTCTGGGTAGGATTGTGAAATGATATTGTCAGTAACTTTTATGGATGCTATAGGATTACAGCAGATGTAAGAAAAACTGTTATCATTGGCATGGTAATCACTACTTTCTAACAAAATACTATTAGGAAACTTATCTCTTATTTTAAGATATATACTTACTGGCGTAATCGTATCTGCAAGTATTTTTTTATAATGGGTGTAAAGACTAAAGGTTTTCATATGTAATGCTGAATTTTATTCAGTATCTGTTTTATTTTGTATTTATAATTTTATAAAATTCTATACTTATAACTCCATGGTTAAGTTTTGGTTAGTAGGTGCAAGTTTAGTTTATCACTTTACAACAATGAAAAAGGCTTGTCGTGAATGACAAGCCTTTTTCTATAGTATACATACAAGGTTTATTTCACGAATGATTGATTCAGAAATTCCACCACCAAGTATGTGTTATTATTGTTTTCATAATTAAAGTTCAAATATAGAAATGAAAAGTTGTATTGTCAAAAATTTGAATTAATTTTTTGTTAATTATTTAAAGCTCAACAAATGGATTAATAACTTTATCACATGAAACAAATTTTTCTTTTTGGACTGCTACTTATAATTTCTTGTAAATCAGAAGTGCAAGAAGTAGTTACTTTGCAATCAGAATTAGAAAATACGCAGCAAGACGTGGCTTCTATATCGGAAGCTATAACGTTAGAAGTGTATGATTACAATGGGCTTAAGCCTTTAATAAACAAAAAGGACGATAAAGTACATGTGGTAAATTTTTGGGCAACCTGGTGTGCGCCATGTGTTAAAGAATTGCCTTATTTTGAAGCCATTAAAGAAGATTATAAAGATGATAATGTTGAGGTGCTATTAGTAAGTTTAGATTTTCCTAGGAATTATGATTCTAAACTTAAG
>NZ_CALGNH010000064.1 GCF_937958655.1 uncultured Winogradskyella sp.
ACATTATCTGTAATATACAGTCCTGTATCGGCATTTAAATCAGACGTTAAAACTGATTTTAAATTATCATTGTCAACTTCTAGGGTTTTATCGACACCAGAATTTAATTCACTGATTCGCTGCTTGTTAATATCAAAACCAATAACAAAGTATTGTTTTGAGAATTCTACAGCTAGGGGCAAGCCGACATAACCTAATCCAATGATTGCAATTTTGTCTTTAGAACGTGTCATTTGTTTAAAGTAGATTTTATAATGAGGGTCAAATCTAAATAAAAACTGTAATTCTTAACATAGTTTTTGTTGATTTTTACTTTATCTACCCAAATAATCGTTCTATTGTAGTGTTCGGGATCTTTTTGACGTTCTAATACACGCTCTTCATTCTTATATTTTAAAGTTGCCTCACCAGTAATTCCTGGTTTAACTTTTAAAATTATACGATCATCTCCTTCTAATTTATCTGCAAAACCCTGAACATCAGGCCGAGGACCAACAAAACTCATTTCGCCAATTAATACGTTAAATAATTGAGGTAACTCGTCTAACTTCCTTTTTCTTAGAAATTTTCCAGAAGCTGTAGCACTTTTTTCTAAATGACCTAACTTATGTACACCCTCACGTAAGGTTCTTATTTTATAAATTTTAAAAAGCTTGCCGTGTTGCCCTACGCGATATTGCGAAAAAACACCATACTGCTTCGTGTCTATTGACGCTATAATTACCAAGATAATTATAGGCAAAAGTAAAACTGGTAAAAGAAGTATGGCTAAAGTAAAATCAAATAGTCGTTTTACTCTAAGTTGTGTTTTAGTAATCAAACTTTAGATATAGATTTGTTATTTGCGCATAAAAAAGTTTTTAACGCGCTGCCAAAATGTAGGATTACTTCTTTCGTGGTAGGCATTACCATACACACCATAGCCGTAACCATAGCCGTAACCATAGCCATAACCATAATTATGACTGTGCTTGTGCTTGTAGAAATTGAGTAAAAAGCTTATGTTTTTAAGCTCTCCTCTGTTATACTTAGAATTCACCATGCGGAGCATTCCTTTTTTAGTATAATCTAATCTAATCATAAATATTGAAGCATCTGCAAATTGAACAAGCTCAAGTGCATCGGTAACTAAACCAAGTGGAGGGGTATCTAAGATAATCATATCATAATCATCTTTAAGTTGTTCCATAAGGGCTTTCATTCTATCACTCATCAATAGCTCTGATGGATTCGGTGGTGTTGGCCCAGAGGTAATTAAATCTAAATTATCTATATGAGTATGGGTTGTAATATCTTCAACGGTACTTTCGCCAATGAGATAATTAACCACACCTTTTTCATTGGTAATTTTAAAATCTCCAAAAATTTTAGGTTTTCTTAAATCTAATCCTAATAAAATGGTTTTTTTACCCGAAAGTGCATATACTGTAGCGATATTGATTGAGGCAAAGGTCTTTCCTTCGCCACTAACTGACGACGTAATTAATAATGTATTAGATTTTTGAGAAATATCTTTATTTTTAAAGATAAATTGAAGACTAGATCGGACCGCTCTAAAAGACTCAGCAACGGTTGATTTTGGCTTTTCAAAAGACACCAAATTATTATCGTGATTGTATTTACCAATTAATCCTAGTATAGGAATTCTTGATATTTTATTGATCTCATCTGCATTATGAATATTATTATCTAAAAGATATAATACAAAAATTAAAAACACAGGTAAAGAAAAACCAATTAGCAGCGCCATCATATAGTTAAGCGATGTCTTAGGGCCTATTGGGCCATCACCAATATCTTTGGCTTCATCTATTACAATAATGTCCGAAACATTAGCTGCTTTTACAATAGCAGCCTCCCCTCGCTTAGCTTGGTAAATTTCAAAAGCCTCACTACTTAAATCTAGTTGTCGTTGTATCTTAAGATATTCTTGTTGATCCTTTGGTAAGCCTAAAAGTTTAGCCTCTAAATCTGCAATTTTACGGCTTATGGTATTTAACTGAACGCCTATGGTCGTTTTTGTTGCGCGTATCGCCTCTTGTAAAACACTCTTTTCGGTGTCTATTCTGCGATCTAGCTCATCAAAAAGAACGGAGCCTTCTTTAGTGGTGTATTCTAAATTTCTACGCTCTATTGATAAAGCAATTATTTTACTTACTCCATTAAGAATATTGATCTCCTCTATCCCAACAGATGTCGGTGCAGATATTTGAGAATAATCCGTTTTTATACTTAAATAGGTTTCTAAATTATTGAGATAATTTAGTTTAGATTCTTCTATAAGCTCTTCTTTATCGTAACTTTTTAGCTGATCAGAATACTGCTTTATTTCTTCTTCTACATCATAAATTTTGTTACTTCTTCTAAAATTATTCATTTCGTTAGTAACATCCTTTAGTTGAGAATTAACAATATTCATGCTACTATCTATAAACTTTATGGTATTGGTAGCATATAAATTTTTTCGTTCTAATTCTGTTTTACTCAAAATATCTGACGTGGCATTTAAAAAATCTACAATCTTAGATTTGTTTAATCCAATAAGTGATAATTTTAAGACTGAAGATGCATCTCGAGAGGTTGGCGCAATAGCTATCTTAGTCTTATAACTATTTACTACAGCGTCAAAATTAAGATAGCGTATAAAATATTGTGTGTCGTCTGGTATTTTAGCATTAGATTTTAAATTAATAATACCATTAAAAAACGGAAGGTTTACCGGTTCTCCAAACTTATAAATTTTAGCAAACGCACCAGCATCTACATTAACGCTTAATTTTGCTTTAGTGTCGTAAATTTGAGCAGCTACATTTTGGGATTCAAAAAGGTATGAAAGTTCATAACTAGATGCATTAATAATCTTAACCTGTAGCGGCTTACCTAACATCTGAGGTTTTGTTTTGTCTGTAATAACCTCAAAAGGTGCTTTTTTATAAATGTCTTCTAAATGATATTCACCTTGTTTTAAGTATTCTTTATAATACTCCAAGGAATCTATCACACGCTCGTTATGAGATCTGGTTTTTACCTCAGTTATAATACTACCAACCTTACCGGAGACTCCTCCCCAATTAAAGGAAATGCTTGTGTTTGCAGTAAAAAAAGGATTTTGATCGTTATTGATGCTTATTAAAGACTCTAATCTGTATATGTTCTGTTTTCTAACATTGATATAATGCGCAATGGCCAAACCCGCTAATACAGAAATTAAAATCACAGGCCAAAGGCCTAGGATTTTAAACAATAAGCCTTTAAAGTCAAAGCTTACACGTTGGCCATCATTAGTATCTATATCATCTATATCATTATAATCCATGGCTAATTAACGTCTTGAAAAAATTAAGATACCAGAAGTAATTAAAGACACCACCGTTGCTATGGTTGCCAAACTAGATACTGCGGTTTCGCCAGTACCAATAGATTTTTGACGAAGTGGTTTTATGTAGATCATATCGTTAGGCTGTATGTAATAATACGGTGACTGCATAACTTTGATATCTGTTAAATCTAAATGATGAATCTTCTGCCCTTGCGGGTATTGCCTAATTAGTAATACATCTTTTCTATTGCCTGTAACAGGAATTTCACCTGCATTAGCTATAGCTTCAAATATATTAACACGCTCTTTAAATAAGGTTAAAGTTCCGGGGCTTCCTATTTCGCCCGTTGCTGTGTATCTTAAGCCTGCCAGCTTTACGGTAATAAAAATATTTGAAGTGGCTTTAAACTGCTCGTCTAATAATTTCTTTTTAATTAAGGCTTCAATATCGTCTACGGTATACCCTAAAACATTCATCTCGCCTAACACAGGTATTCTTATATTACCATGGCTATCTACTGTAAACCCATCAAAATAAGCACGCTCAGCACTACTTGCGTTTAAAATTGCTCCTTCACCTATAGGGTTAAAAATTTGAACATTATCCTGATCTAAAACCTTAATTCTAATATTTAATATATCATCAATCTGAATGCGATAGGGTTTCTGAACTTCCGTTAAGTTATTGGGAATAGTATCGTTTATTGCATTTTCCTTATTCTGCAAATAAACCGTGTCTTTATGCGGTATACAAGATGTACCAACGACACAAACTAAAATGACAATAAAAAGCCTGATGCTTCTCATAGATAAAAAATGATGTTTATCAACAAATATAAAGCATCAATACCAATAACAAAACTATTAGGTTTCTTTTTGGTTTATTTCGTTCTTTGTAAAAAAAATAGTGTGAATTACCTCAACGCAGAAAATATTTCTAAGTCTTATGGAGAGCTTGTACTCTTCAAAAACTTATCATTTAGTATCCACAAAGATCAAAAGATTGCTTTTGTAGCAAAAAACGGAAGTGGTAAGACCTCTATACTCAATATTTTATCGGGTAAAGACACACCAGACGAGGGACAGATTGTTATTAGAAAAGGCCTACGTTTAGCCTTTTTAGATCAGAAACCAGATTTAGATAAACAACTAACCATTGAAGAAACCATTTTTGCCTCAGACATTCCTATTTTAAAGACTATTGAAGCTTATGAAAATGCATTAAAAAACCCTGAAGACACAGAAGCTTACCAAAACGCATTTGAAGCTATGGACAGAACCAATGCATGGGAGTTTGAAACGCAATACCAACAAACATTATCACAGCTTAAATTAGACGACCTTTCCATTAAAGTAAGTACGCTTTCTGGAGGCCAGAAAAAGCGCTTGGCATTGGCACAAGCCTTATTAAGTAAGCCAGATATTCTTGTTTTAGATGAGCCCACAAATCATTTAGATCTAGAAATGATAGAGTGGTTAGAGGACTATTTTGCAAAAACACAACAAACCCTTTTTATGGTAACGCACGATCGCTATTTTTTAGAACGTGTCTGTAACGAAATTATAGAACTAGACCATGGGCAATTATACACCTACAAAGGCAACTATTCTTACTACTTAGAAAAGAAAGAAGCACGTGTAGAAAACCAAGCCATAGAAGTAGGTAAAGCCAAGCAACTTTTTAAAAAAGAGCTCGATTGGATGCGTCGCCAGCCCAAAGCACGTACCACAAAGTCTAAAAGTAGGATTGATGATTTTTTTGAAATAAAGAAAAAAGCACACCAAAGACGAAAAGATCACCAAGTACAGTTAGAAATAAATATAGAGCGTCTTGGCAGTAAGATTATTGAGTTTCATAATGTATCAAAAGCATTCAAAGACAAAAAAATATTAGATAACTTTGATTACACCTTTAAAAAAGGCGAACGCATTGGTATTATAGGAAAAAATGGCACTGGTAAATCTACATTTTTGAACCTATTAACAGGAAGCTTACAAGCCGATGGAGGTAAAATTGTTTTAGGCGAAACCGTAAAGATTGGCTACTATACACAAGGAGGCATCACTGTAAAACCAGAACAAAAAGTTATTGATGTTATTAGAGCCTTTGGTGACTATATTCCCTTGGCAAAAGGCCGACAAATAAGTGCACAGCAATTGTTAGAGCGCTTTTTGTTTGACAGAAAAAAACAATACGATTTTGTAGAAAAATTAAGTGGTGGCGAACAAAAACGCTTGTACCTGTGTAGGGTTTTAATTCAAAACCCTAATGTATTAATCTTAGATGAGCCTACAAACGATTTAGATATTGTAACGCTAAATGTACTAGAAAGTTTTCTAATGGATTTTCCTGGTGTACTATTAGTAGTAAGTCACGATCGTTATTTTATGGATAAAATTGTAGACCATCTCTTTGTGTTTAGAGGACATGGTATTGTTGAAGATTTCCCAGGTAATTATTCAGACTTTAGAGCTTATGACGGCAGTCAACCAAAACAAGTGGAAGCTGCTGCCAAAACAGACAATAGCAACGTCATAAAGCAAAATGAAGCCAATAAGCTATCCTACAACGAGCAAAAGGAATACAAAAATTTAGAATCTAAAATCCGTGCTTTAGAACTCGATAAAAAAGCGCTCGAAGCTAAGTTTAACGACCCAGAGCTATCGCAAGATGCCATTGGCAAACTATCTAAAGAACTTAAAGTCATTATTAGCACCATGGAAGAAAAAGAATTACGCTGGTTTGAGTTAGCGGAGAAGTTAGAGGGTTAGTTGTTGGTTGTTAGTTGTTGGTTGTTAGTTGTTGATTGTTGATTGTTCATTGTTGATTGTTGATTGTTGGTTGTTGGTTGTTGGTTGTTGGTTGTTGGTTGTTGGTTTAATAAATAATTTTAACTTAAAAAAAAGAATAATTAAAAGCGAATAGCCAAAATAGTGCACCAAATTAAACACTACATAAAATTCCTTTTACAATCCACCAACCAACATGGTGTACACTCGCCTTTTGTCTATAATTTTGTAACTAAATGCCTATACCAAAAAGAAAACTATTTAGCCTACCAAAAACTTAAAGACTATCGCAGAGCGTTAAAAGCTTCAACCGTAATATTAAAAATTACTGATTTGGGTGAGGGCTCTAAAACCTTAGGGTCCAAAATGCGTAAGGTGAGCCGAATGGTTCAGATTTCTAGTAGTTCTAAAAAAGAAGCAAAGTTATTATTTAGAGTTGCAAACTATTTTAAATTCAATTCAATTTTAGAGCTTGGTACCTCATTAGGATTAGGTACTTACGCATTTTCATTGGTTAATAAAAACTCTAAAATCACTACTATTGAGGGTTGCACAAATACATCAAACTTTGCCGAAATTCAACTAAAAAATTTAAAAGCAAACAACGTAACGTGCCTTAACAAAGATTTTAAAACTGCCATTTTAGAATTAAGCCAAACGCAATTAGACTGTATTTACTTTGACGGTCACCACAATAAAGAAGCGACAATCCAATATTTTGAAGGACTACTGCCAAAAGCCAATAATACTAGCGTTTTTATTTTCGATGACATCTATTGGTCTAAAGGAATGACAGAAGCTTGGCAACACATTAAAAACCATAGTAAAGTTACTGTTACTGTAGATTGTTTCCATTTAGGGTTTGTATTCTTTAGAAAAGAACAAGCTAAAGAACATTTTAAAATTAGGCTTTAAAAATTCTTACCAATAAAGATCATTCACAATTTATAAAATTGAACATAGTTAACAGCCCTAATCAATACTGTGCAACTATTTTATCTCGTAGAGACTGTAACAAGCTAACAACTTTAACGTCTTATTAGCGAACTGATTTTTATATTCTTTTATCTTGCAAAGGATTTAAGCAACCAACACTATTGCATTATGAACGACAATGTCATTGAGATTAGAGGCATAATTAGAGATTTTAAACTAGGACAAGAGATTGTTCATGTTTTAAAAGGCATAGATCTAGATATTAAACGTGGCGAGTATGTCGCCATTATGGGACCATCTGGTTCTGGCAAATCCACCTTAATGAATCTTTTAGGTTGCTTAGACACACCTACAGACGGTAGTTATTTACTTAATGGTAAAGACGTAAGCCAAATGACTGATGATGAATTAGCAGACATCCGCAATACCGAAATCGGCTTTGTGTTTCAAACTTTTAACTTATTACCAAGAACCACAGCTTTAGATAATGTAGCTTTACCAATGGTATATGCTGGTGCTTCTAAAAAAGTTCGTAACGATAGAGCTTCTGAGGTTTTAACCGACGTAGGTTTAGCAGATCGTATGGATCATAAACCAAACCAATTATCTGGTGGACAAAGACAACGTGTTGCTGTTGGCCGTGCTTTAGTAAACAAACCCTCAATTATCCTAGCTGATGAGCCTACAGGAAACCTTGACTCTAAAACAGGTACTGAGATAATGGCTTTATTCGATCAAATCCACGCTGCTGGTAATACAGTAATTATGGTAACTCACGAAGAAGATATTGCCGCGCATGCCAAACGGGTTATTCGTTTGCGTGATGGTATTATAGAGAGTGATACGTTTAATGATTAGTGATTAGTGATTAGTGATTAGTGATTAGTGATTAGTGATTAGTGATTAGTGAAACTAATAATCAAATCCACGATTAAACGATTCCACAACTTTTTACTTTACAACTTTTAACTCGTAACTTTGCTATATGAAAGTTTACACAAAAACAGGAGATAAAGGCACTACTGCACTTTTCGGCGGCACACGCGTACCAAAACACCATATTCGTATTGAAAGCTATGGCACAATTGATGAGCTTAACTCACATATTGGCCTTATTAGAGACCAAGATATTAACCAATTATACAAAAACACCTTGATGAATATTCAAGATCGTTTATTTACCGTTGGTGCCATATTAGCTACAGACCCCAAAAAAGCCACATTAAAAAATGGTAAAGCCAGATTAAATATTCCTAAAATTTCTAACGCAGATATTGAAAAACTAGAAAAAGAAATGGATCTTATGGAAGATAGTCTTCCGCCTATGACGCATTTTGTACTACCAGGAGGACATCAAACCGTGTCATTCTGTCACATAGCGCGTACAGTATGCCGTAGGGCTGAGCGTTTAGCTTCGCACCTCAATGAATTAGAGCCTTTTCAGCCCGAAACATTAATGTATATCAATCGACTCTCAGACTACCTTTTTGTATTGGCACGGAAGTTGTCACATGATTTACAAGCTGAAGAGATAAAGTGGATTCCAAAGAAAGAATCGTAAACTTTTTTTAAAACGTCAGTTCGAGTGTTTCTACTTTTTTGTCGAAATGTATCGAGAACAGAGTTTTAAAAAATATAGAATGATTCTCGATACAAATTTTATTCCCTATAGGTCATAAAATTCACTCGAATTGACAAACATTTTATTTCGAAAGCTAGGATTAAAAATTGCAATACCTAATCCGAACAAAGTTGAAGATTACACGTTCTTTTTATTATTAATTAAACATCTATAAATGTATTTTTGAGCATTAAAAAAAAAGACACTTATAAATGTTCAGTGAGACCAATGAAATAATATATTTAATGAGGCACTAAATAATTTAATTTTTTCTTGAATTATTCAGCTAAAAAATTATTTTTGCAAAACTTAAAATTACACAGAAATGTATTGGACATTAGAATTAGCATCTTATTTAAGTGATGCGCCTTGGCCAGCGACAAAAGATGAACTTATCGATTATGCGATTAGAACAGGAGCACCTTTAGAAGTGGTTGAAAATTTACAATCGATAGAAGACGAAGGTGATTCGTACGATTCCATCGAAGAAATTTGGCCAGACTATCCAACTGATGAGGATTACCTCTGGAATGAGGAAGAATATTAATATATAAAAATATCACAAAAAAAGTCTCTTACGTTATCTTAACTGAGAGACTTTTTTTATTTTCGGATGCTATAATTTTAAATGTATTTACAATGTCACACTGAGCGCAGTCGAAGTGCTTTTAAAATTAAAATTTATAATGGCTTTGGACTACACTCAAATTGACAAAATAGATATGATTGAATGAACAGTCAAATCCAAATGGTAAAGAAATGTATTTCTATTACGTATATATCATAAAATGCTCTGACAATTCCTATTACACAGGAATCACCAACAACATTGAAAAAAGATATAACGAACATAAAGTTGGAAAACACAGAGATTGTTCCACATTCAACAGGAGGCCTTTAGATTTAGCTTTTAAACAAGAATTTAACGATGTGCTTCAAGCCATCTATTTTGAGAAAAAAATTAAGAAATGGACAAGACTAAAAAAAGAAGCATTAATAGATAGTGACTATGATATGCTTCAAATATTGTCCGAATGCAGAAATGCAACACATTATAAATATAAAGGTTCATAATCGAACCTAAATGTCATGCTGAGCGCAGTCGAAGTACAAAAAAATTAAAACTTCAAAAGCGCTTCGACTGCGCTCAGCGTGACAAAATAACAAACGAATTAAAAATAAAGATGAGCCGACCTCATCCGAAACAAAATACATAAAATGGGCATACTAGATAAAGTACTTAAAGTATTCGTTGGAGACAAATCCAAACAAGATGTAAGTGCTATAAAACCAATTGTAGAAAAAATAAAAACTTACGAATCTGCTCTAGAAGCTTTATCGCATGATGCTCTAAGAGCAAAAACTGCAGAATTTAAAGCCAAAATAGCCGAAGCACGCCTACCACTTTTAGAACGGCAAAACGAACTACTAGCCAAAGCAGAAGTTACCGAAGACATAGACGAGCGCGAAGATATCTATGTTGCAGCAGATAAGATTGAAGATGAAATTTATGAGGTTACCGAAGGTATTCTTAACGATATACTACCCGAAGCCTTTGCCGTAGTAAAAGAAACAGCAAAGCGCTTTGTACACAATACCAAAATCCCTGTAACAGCAAATGCTTTTGATCGCGAAGTTTCTGGTGCAAAAGATTACGTCACCCTAGATGGCGACCAAGCCATTTGGGCAAATTCTTGGGATGCCGCAGGTAAACCTATTACTTGGGATATGATTCATTACGATGTGCAGCTCATTGGAGGTATTGCCATGCACCAGGGAAAAATTGCTGAGATGCAAACTGGTGAAGGTAAAACCCTTGTAGCAACACTACCTGTTTACCTTAATGCATTGGCAGGTAAAGGTGTACATCTTGTAACCGTTAACGATTACCTAGCAAAACGAGATAGCGCATGGATGGCACCAATTTTCGAATTTCATGGTTTAAGTGTAGATTGTATTGATTACCACACGCCAAATTCTGATGCGCGTCGTAAAGCCTACAATGCAGATATTACTTACGGAACTAATAACGAATTTGGGTTTGACTACCTGCGTGATAACATGGCGCACTCACCAGAAGATTTAGTGCAAAGACCACATCACTATGCTATTGTAGATGAAATTGATTCTGTTTTAATAGACGATGCACGTACACCATTAATTATATCTGGTCCTGTACCAAAGGGAGATGAACACGAGTTTGATGCGCTTAAACCTAAGGTACAACAGATAGAAGATGTACAACGCAAATATTTAGTTGGTGTATTAGCCGAAGCTAAAAAGTTAATTGCCTCAGGAGACACTAAAGAAGGTGGTTTTCAGCTATTAAGAGCATATAGAGGTATCCCTAAAAACAAAGCTCTAATTAAGTTTTTAAGTGAAGAAGGTGTAAAACAATTACTGCAAAAAACCGAAAACTTTTACATGCAAGACAACAACAGAGAAATGCCAAAAGTAGATGCAGAACTCTATTATGTTATTGATGAAAAAAACAATCAGGTAGAATTAACAGACAAAGGTGTAGAATTCCTTTCTGGTGAGGACAATCCTAACTTCTTCGTTATGCCAGAGATGGGTATGGAGATTGCAAAAATAGAAAATCAAGGTCTATCTTCTGAAGAAGAGGCAAATCTTAAAGAAGACTTGTTTAGAGATTTCAATGTAAAGTCAGAACGTATTCATACGCTCAACCAATTGCTTAAAGCTTACGCACTTTTCGAGAAAGATGTGCAGTACGTCGTTATGGACAACAAAGTAATGATTGTTGATGAGCAAACAGGCCGTATTATGGACGGTCGTCGTTATTCTGACGGATTGCACCAAGCTATTGAAGCTAAAGAAAACGTAAAGATTGAAGCTGCTACACAAACCTTTGCTACGGTAACACTTCAAAATTACTTTAGAATGTACCGCAAATTGTCGGGTATGACAGGTACTGCGGTAACCGAAGCAGGCGAGTTTTGGGAAATCTACAAATTAGACGTTGTAGAAATCCCAACCAACAGACCAATTGCAAGAGATGATAGAGAGGATTTAGTATATAAAACCAAACGCGAAAAATACAATGCGGTTATTGATGAAGTGGTCGCTTTATCTAACGCAGGACGTCCCGTATTAATTGGTACAACCAATGTAGAAATTTCTGAGCTACTAGGTAAAATGCTGAGCATTCGTAAAATCCCACATAATGTACTTAATGCAAAGCAACACAAACGTGAAGCTGAGATTGTAGCCGAAGCAGGTAATGCAGGCCAGGTAACCATTGCTACCAATATGGCAGGTCGTGGTACAGATATTAAATTAAGTGACACGGTAAAAGCAGCTGGTGGTTTAGCCATTGTAGGTACGGAGCGTCACGATTCAAGACGTGTAGACCGACAGTTGCGTGGTAGAGCTGGGCGACAGGGAGATCCAGGTAGTTCGCAATTCTATGTCTCTTTAGAAGATAATTTAATGCGTTTGTTTGGCTCTGAACGTATCGCAAAGATGATGGATAAAATGGGGCTTAAAGAAGGAGAAGTTATTCAGCATAGCATGATTTCTAAATCCATTGAACGTGCACAGAAAAAAGTAGAAGAAAACCAATTTGGTGTTCGTAAACGTTTATTAGAGTACGATGATGTAATGAATGCACAGCGTGAGGTTGTATACAAACGTCGTCGTAATGCCTTACATGGCGAGCGTCTGCGTGTAGATTTAGCTAACATGATTTTTGATACCTCAGAAGGTATTGCTATGACTAATAAAGCGGCTAACGATTATAAAAACTTTGAGTTTGAATTAATTCGTTACTTCTCTATGTCATCTCCAATTTCTGAAGCGCAATTTGCAAAAATGGGCGAACAAGAAATTGCAGGAGTGATTTACAAAGAAGCCTTTAAGCACTATCGCGAAAAGATGCAACGTGCCGCAGATTTAGCTTATCCTGTAATTGAAAACGTCTATAACACGCAACGCGATCGTTTTAAGCGTATCGTGGTGCCATTTACAGATGGCTTAAAGAATTTACAAGTCGTTACCGACCTTGAGAAGGCTTATGAGTCGAAAGGAAAACAATTAATAAATGATTTTGAAAAGAACATCACCTTAGCCATAGTTGATGACGCTTGGAAAACGCATTTACGTAAAATGGATGAGTTAAAACAATCGGTACAATTAGCAGTGCACGAGCAGAAAGATCCATTATTGATTTATAAGTTTGAATCTTTTGAATTATTTAAAGCCATGATAGACCAAGTAAATAAGGATGTTATTTCGTTCTTATTTAAAGGCGAAATTCCACAAGAAACAGCAAATACAATACAAGAAGCTAGAGCGCGTAAGCAAGAAAAATTAGAAACGCAGAAAGACGAAATTCCTAATATGGATGAGCGCGCTGCGCAAAGCAGAGCTGTAGGACAAGGAGCTTCTCGCCAACAACAAGTGGTAGAAACCATTGTTAGAGAACAGCCAAAAATTGGCCGTAACGACCGTGTGACGATAAAACATGTAATGAGTGGCGAAAGTAAAGTGGTAAAGTACAAACAAGCGATACCTTTAATTGATAAAGGAGAATGGGTTTTGGTGAATGACTAAAACGAAGCTGTAACGTCACTTCGAGTGAAATTTTCGCTTTTTAGAAAATTTTGTATCTAGAAGCGTTAAAATGTAAACCCAATTCGGATACCTCCCCATTTTGCTAATGATCCAGTTTTAAATTCTCGTGTAATTTCGCTTCTAGTATATTCAAAATATAAGTTTCTGGTTTTTATAATTAGTCCATAATTAAACTGTCTTGTAAGACGCTCTATATTATTAGATGAAATGGTATAAGGACTTTTAGTATTAAGTAAGCCTCCTTGCAAGGTAGCATCATAACCCACCAAATTGAGTACAGGCTCTGAATATATGTAAATTTGAAAACCGGTATTACGTTTAGCATCACCCAAAACCGAATTAAAGACTCCAAATCTCGCATTTAAACTTACAGAAGTATTAGTAAACAAAGTACCTAATTGCACTACTGCTTTTGTGTTAATTTCAAATATGGTATTAGGTGCAAACAATTGCTTTTCGTAATCAAGCCTGTAATTTACAATCAAATCATTTTTTATCTGGTTATCCCAACCACCCGGTATTTTATTTCCTGTAGCTTTATGGATACCTACTTGCATTTCTTTTCCGAAAGCTCCTGGTCCTATAATTCCTAAACTCAATGATTGCGAAAGTCGCGATCGCTTTTTGGAATTTGTAGACACCACAAAACTTTTTAGCATTATAGCAGATGCAAATGGACGATCTCCAAATTGTATATCCTCACTCACATAATCATTTGGTGTGAAACCGATATGCTCTAACGATAAGCCATATCTTGAGTTAGTAGAGTTTGGTTTATAAAACAAATAGTTAATCGGGTTTTTTTCTAAAACTTTTAAGATCAATTCAAAATTATAGCCTTGTGTGTAGTTTTCGTCTGTAGCAGTAAAATAATCGTTGTCGTAATTAAATCTAAAGTAACTTTCACTTTCAATATTGCGATATGACACTGTATTATCAATCTTTTGAGCTGATAGCGGTGTAGAAAGTAACAGAAATATTAAGTGTATTCTTATAATACTCATAACAATACATACGAGAACTTATAACCAAAGGTTTTATATTAACCTACACAACAGATTGGGATCAGCACAATTCTGCCTATAAAACTTTAAATCTGTCTTATTACTCACACCAGGATAATCGCCACTATAATCTTGGATATCTTTTATAATCTGAAAATGTAAATGTGGTGGATAATCTCCATTAACTTCTGCTGTCCCTAAAGCAGCAATTTGTTGTCCTTGCTTTACGTTTTCTCCAACTTCTAGGTTTTCTATTGAGGCTAAACTTAAATGCCCATAAAGCGTGTAAAACTGAAAGGCATCAAAATCATGTCGTAAAATAATAGTTGGTCCATAATCGCCATGATTGGTGTTGTTTTTAAAGCTATGGATTATACCTTCTAACGGTGAAAATATTGAAGTATTTGCTTCTATCCAAAGATCTAATCCTAAATGGATGTTGCGTTCTTCTTCGGGACTTCGACTGCGCTCAGTCTGACACATATTCCCTTTAAAATAAGCACTACGTTGATAAATACCTCGTTGCTCTAAATAACCACCAAAAGCAGCTTTAGCATTATGCCACCTCATATGATTCCATATAAATTTTTCTAAGTCATTTGAAGAGGATACATTAACTGCATTTAATTCAGTATTATGTATAGATAAGTCTAATGGTATATAGGTTTCTTTTGCTATAGAAGTCCCTAATAATGGATAAGCATTAAGTGATTTCAAAAAATATTCAAAAGGAGAAAGAGACATAAATATAATTTTTATGTAAGTAGCTAACCCGTGATTATCAAAAGACTGATCAATGGCCTTAAGATAAATTAGTATGGGTTATTGTCTTTAAAAAGACTTTACAATATTTTAAGTACTATAAAAAGCTACAAATTTTTTAGATTTTATAAGATTTGCTTAAAATTAAACGTTTGCACTCTATAAATTTAGGGAATTGAATTATATTTAAAATCTAAAATTGCTTAAGAAAGATAGCTATGTTAAAACGTCTGCTCATTGTATTATCAATAATAGCTGTAGGATTACTTTTATATTCTGTATTTGGAGAGAATTTATTCTTTCGTAAAAGTCCAAAGGACACTGCCGAAATTACCCTAAACGACTTAAAGTTAGAGGTAGAATACAATAGACCGTCTAAACGCAATCGTACTATTTTTGGTGCACTAGTGCCCTACAACAAAGTATGGAGAACAGGTGCTAATGAAGCAACAACCTTTAAAACCAATAAAAATCTTTTAATTGACGGTATCCTCCTCAAAAAAGGCAAATACACGCTTTGGACCGTTCCTAAACAAAAGTCTTGGAAGGTTATGTTTAACACTAAGCAGTACGAATGGGGAGTTAATGAAAAAATGGAACCTATGTGGGATCCTAATTATGATGCTATTGAATTAGAGGTGGATAAACAAAATATTGATGAAACCGTTGAACGCTTTACCATTGCTTTTGACAATAAAACCGGAAATTTAAAATTGACCATGGCTTGGGATCAGACCTTAATTGAAATTCCTGTACAAATTGATCCAAGCTCTAAACCTTAAGCTACATATGCCAGGTGACTAAAAAAGATAAAATATATAAATCTGCACTGCATGAACACGAAGGTATTACACCACCTAAGATTCTAAGCACAAATGCCGCAGAACATATAAAATTAAAACGCAGAAAACAACCAACAGTTGATGCTTTGGTTACTGGCATTACCAAAGGAAATATCACAGATTTAAGCAGAGCTATTACTTTAATTGAAAGTACAAACCCAAAACACACCCAAAAAGCCCAAAACGTCATTACAAAGTGTTTACCGCATGCTAATAACGCTACTCGTATTGGTATAACAGGAGTCCCTGGTGTTGGTAAGAGTACGTTTATTGAAGCTTTTGGTGCTTATCTTACGAACTTAGGAAAAAAAGTAGCCGTATTAGCTGTTGATCCTAGCAGCAGCTTAAGCAAAGGCAGCATTCTTGGTGATAAAACACGAATGGACGACTTAGTAAAAGATAAAAATGCGTTTATTAGGCCCTCCCCTTCCGGAAATTCTCTTGGTGGTGTTGCCAGAAAAACTAGAGAAACTATTATTTTATGCGAAGCTGCTGGCTTTGACACCATTATTATTGAAACCGTAGGTGTTGGGCAGAGCGAAACTGCTGTGCATAGTATGGTCGACTTTTTTTTATTATTGAAACTTGCTGGTGCTGGTGACGAATTACAAGGCATTAAACGTGGTATTATAGAAATGGCAGACGCCATTGTTATTAATAAAGCCGATGGAGATAATCTAACCGCTGCCAAATCTGCTAAAGTAGAATTTAATAGAGCCTTACACTTATATCCTAAAAAAGCATCGCTTTGGTCTCCAAAAGTAACCTTATGTAGCGCTTTAAAACACCATGGCATTGAGGACGTGTGGCAGCTCATTGAAGCCTATCTTAAAACTACAACCGAGAATGGTTATTTCAATAAAAACAGAAATAACCAAAATAAATTTTGGCTACAACAAACTATAGAAGATCGTTTAAAAAGAGATTTCTATGCATCTTCAAAAATAAAGGCTGAACTTAAGGCTCAGATAGAATTAGTTGAAGCCGGAAAAACCACCCCTTTTGCTGCCGCAGAATACTTACTGTCATTATAATAAAAAACAATACTTTTGCACAGACTAAGCAATCCATTTTATGTCTTATAAGTTTACGATTATCGTTCCGGTATATAATGAAGAGGATAATCTAGAGCGTGTTGAAGCTGAGCTTTCTAATTACCTTAAAATAGCTACAGTGCCCAGTGCTGTGTTATTTGTAAATGATGGCTCTTCTGATGCAAGCCAGGCTATGATTGAGACTATCTGTAATCGTAATGATGCGTTTGAGTATATTTTATTTAAGCAAAATAAAGGCTTAAGCGCAGCTATTAAAGCTGGCTTTGACCATATAGACACTGAGCTTGTAGGTTACATAGACTCTGACTTGCAAACCACACCAAAAGATTTTAATGTACTCTTAGAACATATCAACAACTACGAGTTGGTGACTGGTGTACGCTCTAACCGCAAAGATTCTTTTGTAAAGAACATGTCTTCTAAAATTGCTAATGGCATTAGACGTGCATTTACAAAAGATGGCATGGACGACACAGGCTGTCCGCTTAAGGTTATAAAAACAGAATATGCCAAACGCATTCCAATGTTTAGAGGTTTACATCGTTTTTTACCAGCAATGATTATGCTGCAAAATGGTAGCGTAACCCAAATCCCTGTGCAGCACTTCCCAAGGATTGCTGGTACTGCAAAATTTGGGTTATGGAATAGATTACTAGGCCCTCTCACGGATTGTTTCGCCTACCTTTGGATGAAGAAAAAATATATTAATTATGAGATTGAAAAATCAAGTAAAGACTAATGCGCATTAATGTCATTATGAGCATAGTCGAGAATTCTAAGCATTTCGACTGCGCTCGATGTAACAGCACAAAAACTATTAAAATATATTGAAAGACTGGATTATATACAGCATTGGTTTTTTAGCACAGATTTTATTTTCATCGAGGCTTTTGGTGCAATGGATAACTTCAGAAAAGCATCGCAAGGTTATTACACCTAGTACGTTTTGGACGCTGAGTTTAATGGCCTCGTTTCTATTGTTTGTTTATGGTTATCTTCGATTAGATTTCGCCATTATGCTTGGGCAAAGTTTAACCTATTTTATATACATAAGAAATCTACAATTACAAGGACAATGGCAGAAGTTTCCAAAAATTGTGAGGCACCTATTATTTATCGCACCTATACTCATTGTTATTTTTTATTACAATAATAACAAGATTGATTTAGAGCTTTTATTTAAAAATGAAGCCATTCCGACATGGTTATTAGTATTAGGAATTGTGGCGCAGATTATATTTACATTGCGCTTTGTATACCAATGGATTCATTCAGAAAAGCATAAAGTATCTAGTTTACCTTTGGGATTTTGGGTACTAAGTTTAATTGGTGCAGGTATGATTTTAAGTTATGCTATTATAAGAAAAGATCCTGTGTTATTTGTTGGCCATTTATTTGGTTTGGTAATTTACGCACGTAATGCTTATTTAATTAGACACACCAATGATTAAGCTAATAGAAAAATATCCAATTCTTAGTCTTTTGTTATTTGTTACTGTGATGCTAGGGTTCACTATAGATACAATACCTGTAACCATAATGGAGGCGCGTAATTTTATTTCGGCTAGAGAAATGTTAACCGATAATAACTGGATACTAACCACCATGAATGGTGAAGCGCGCTACCAAAAACCGCCTTTACCAACATGGATTACAGCTGTTTTTGGAATGTTATTTGGCATTAAAAATGTATTAGCCTTACGTTGGCCTGCACTACTTTTTATGGCTGGTATTGGTATATTCACATATTTACTTTCTAAAAGATTAGAACTGAGCAAATCGCATAGCCTTATAAACGGTTTTGTGGTCTTAAGTTCTTTTTATGTTATAGGTATTGTAATAGAAGCACCATGGGATATTTATGCACATGGCTTTATGCTTATGGCACTGTATCAATTATTTCAGATGTTTCAAAACCAAAAAACAGCCATAATGCATAGTCTTCTTTTTGTAATATGTATTGCTGCTTCTATACTCTCTAAAGGGCCTGTATCGCTTTATGTTTTATTCTTATCCTTTGTAATTGCTTATTTTATATCATTTAAACCCAAAGGAGGCATTCTCCATATTTTAAAGCTGATTAGTTTATTGATCTTCGGAATTGTTTTAGGCGGCTGGTGGTACTTACATGTCCGTATTGCAGATCCTGAAACCTTTACTGCTATTGCTGAGCGCGAAACCTCTAATTGGAGCAGCTATAACGTAAGACCGTTTTACTATTACTGGAGTTTCTTTGTACAGACCGGACTTTGGGCTATTCCTGCATTTATAAGTTTACTTTATCCTTACATTAAATCTAGAGTAATTTACCTAAAAGCATATCGTTTTACTTTCTTTTGGACGCTTATTGCTGTGGTTCTACTTTCTATTATTCCTGAAAAAAAATCGCGCTATTTAATGCCTGTACTTATACCATTAGCTTTAAATATTGGGTTTTATATCGATTATTTAATCCGAAAATTTAAAACCCTAAAAGACAAGCGCGAAACTATCCCTGTATATCTCTCGTTTGGATTAATTGGTGGCGTTACTTTATTATTTTGGGTGGTTTGGTTTTTCTCTAATATTGATTTAACCGGAATCTTATTAGCACGATTTATAATTACTGCCTTATTACTTTTTGTGATTGGTTTTTTTATTTTCAAATTCTTAAGAGCCAAACAAATAAAACCTGTATTTTACTTAATTATTGGTTTTATGTTAACGGTAGGTTTAGTTGCTTTACCTATTGCTAAATCTCACATTCAAAATAACTATAAATCTGTTGCAGAGCTGAGTACTTCTAACCTGCCCTTATATAGTTTAAACGGCGTGTCACCAGAAGCTATCTATAATTATGGTGATAAAATTGTAAAATTAAAAACAGATGAGGGCTTCGTATTACCATTAGAACAAGAGTTCTATTTGCTCACAAGCAGCAAAAATGAGCTGGGTAACTATGAGCAATTAAACGCCTTGTATCGTATTAATTATGTATCAACTTACGATTTTAATACGGCCACAAAAGGATCAAGAGGCCACCGCAGTCGCCTAGTCAATCAACTCTATAAACTTAGTCTAAAATAAACCGTTTTAGTAAGCGTTTATTCAGTTTGTAAAAGCCAAAACCTGCTAAGGCACCAAAGGTCATTCCGCATAAAAGATCTACAGGAAAATGTACACCAACATAGATGCGACTATAGGCTACTACAAATGCCCAAAACAATAAAATAAATAGTAGATTTTTATAATACGGACGTAAAACTAAACCGCCAAAAACTGCTGCAGCCATAGAATTGGAAGCATGGCCAGAGAAAAAACTTCGATTGGCACTACAACGTTCTGCAATGTATCTAATAATATCTTTTATCTCATCGCAAGCACAAGGTCTAAAACGTAATACGGATCGCTTTACGATATTTGTTGTTTGGTCGGTAAAGGTTATCATAGCGGCTATAACTAAAACCATAAGTAATAAAGACTTTAAACCATAATTTCTATAAATTAAGACTAGTAGAATAGCGTACAAAGGAACAAAAGTTAGTTCGTCTGTTATTAATAACCATAGCCAATCCCAAGTTTCTGACCCAAGGCTATTGAGGTATACAAACAGTTCTGTATCTAATTCTAAAAGTTGCTCTAACATTAATCGTCGTAACGCGCTACTTCCCTATCGTAAAATGCTGTAGCTTGTTTAATATAATTCTCTGTTTCGGTTTCTAATTCTTTTTGATCGTGCTGATCAAACTCTTCAAACCACTCTACCTCATCATTTTCAAGATTAATGATAAAACGAGGAAACTCAGTATGAATAATAAAAATAGCGTCAGGATAATCTGTATTATCACCAAGTATGAATTTGGGTAGCTCCATGAGTTGTTTCGTTATAAATCTTAGCGTTTATTTAGTGCTAGACAAAAATAGTTAAAAAGTTGGAAGATAAAGGCTAGATTTTAGTGGTTAGTATATAAGCTTCTAAACATCTAAATATCTAATTCATCTAAAGATCTAATCATCTAATTTGTCTAAGTATCTAATTATTTTATCTTTCAACAGTATCCAAAGCAACATCATTAGACAAAATTAAACGCTTGGATAAATAGCGAAACCTAAAAAACAATAAAAGTGCTGCAACGGTCAATCCTACCAATAAACCTAACCATATTCCTACACTACCGTAATATGTGTTATTCCCTAAAAAATAACTAATCGGAAAACCAACAACCCAATACGAAATAAAGGTTATTAACGTCGGAATTTTAACATCCTGAAGGCCTCGTAATGCACCAAGTGCTATAACCTGCAAGCTATCACTTATCTGAAACACTGCTGCAGCCAACAATAAAGTTGAAGCAATTTTTACAACCTCAGCCGTGTCTAAAACATTTGCAGGATCATCTAAATTAACATACAAATCTGGTAATGCCTCATGAAATATCGCAAAAAACAACGCAAAGACTGTTGCAAAAATAAATCCTACTAAAAAAATAGATTCTGCTATACGCTTTAAATTAACGTAATCCTTAAGCCCTTTTTGATTACCAACCCGTACCATAGCTGCAACACTTAATCCCATAGCGACCATAAAGGTCATAGATGACAAGTTTAGAGCAATCTGGTTTGCAGCTTGCGCATTTTTACCTAGTAGTCCACTAAGCCAAATAGCCGCTGTAAAAACACCAACCTCAAAAAACATTTGCATAGCACTTGGCAGGCCTAAATTACTTAATTTTTTTAAGGGTTGTTTACTGAGTTTGAAAAATTTAATATTGGTAACGTAGACATTCGATTTTTTATTTTTAGCTAGAATCCACCATAGAAAAAATAGCATTACGAAACGAGATATTAATGTACCTACAGCAGCACCAACAATTCCCATTTTTGGACATCCAAACTTACCAAAGATAAGCACGTAATTTATAGCCACATTAATGATGTTAGCCACTATGGTGGCATACATAGGATATTTTGTCATAGACAAGCCATCGCTAAACTGTTTAAAGGCCTGAAATATTATGAGCGGTACTAAAGAAAATGCTACCAAATCTAGATACGGTATAGCTAAAACCACCACTTCCTCTGGTTGATCCATCATAGTCATTAAGGGTTTAGCAAGTAGCTCTAGTAAAAACAAACCAATTCCCAAAACCGTACATAAAAAAAAACCATGCTTAAAGACCGACTTACCTTTGGCAAAATTACCTTCTGAATCTGCCTCTGCGACTAAAGGCGTAATGGCTGTAGAAAACCCAATACCAATAGACATGGCAATAAAAATAAAGCTATTACCCAAAGACACTGCCGCTAATTCTGCGGCACCTAATTGCCCAACCATAACATTATCTACAAAACTTACAAAGGTATGTCCAAGCATACCTAAAATAACAGGATATGCGAGTTTAAGGTTGTATTTAAATTCTTTGGTATAGTTGCTTAAAACCATTTGGCAAAAGTAACTGTTTTGGTTCGACTACTACGACCAAAAGTATGGAGTTTTTATGAAGTTATAAAATGCTAAAATCTATGATAAATCCCAAAATTTAGTGCCACTTGCTTCGCCACATTACTACCGAAAAAGGCACCACCAAAACTAGTATTTATACCAAATCTGTCGGTAATCTCTCCAATACCTTTGAGACCGAAAGCACCATAATCTTGGTCATTTACATAAAGCGCAGTAAAACTATTTTGCAATGGCAATGCAATGTCCCCATTTTTAAGCGTCTTTACAATATCTAAAAAGCCTATGAGCCAAATACGCTTAATGATTTTATGCCCAATTTCACCACCAACCTTAAAATTAGAACTATAGTCATTCGTTCTAATATTAGCTCCTATAAAACTCTGAATATATGTTTTACCAAAACTACGACCTGCTAAAAAAAGTGGAGTAAATGTATAAGCGTCATAACCTGTTCTTATGCCCGAATTATCAAAGTACAATCCCGTGTTAGCTTCTATTGATAATTGGCCCGAAAGTATCCAATCTTTTTTATAAAAATTGTGTCTTATACCAAGTTCTATGTTACCTAATGCTGTCTCACTAAAATCCTGTGAACAGTCACCAATACAATCAATACGAGGGTCTTGAAAATTAGTAAGTGAAATCTGCTTTAAAGGCAAGTTTACAATTAAACTTGTATTGTCAGACAAACCGTATTCACCATACAACTGAATGGTATTATCTGAAAGCTCACCAAAGGTGTTATAGTCTGGATCACCAAAGATCTCATTATAATTTGGTATCGTCGTATATGAAAGTTGTGTGTAGAACTTCCCTTTATCTTGTGTCCATGGGCTTTGAGAAAACACAGAAAAGCTAAGACATAAAATGATGATTTTGATACCGTTTTTCATTGATTTGATTTGTTATAGCTTTTTAGTCGTGAAAAAATGAAAATCTTTCTTTAATATTAAAGAGATTGTATCGAAATACTATTGTGGAATTATGATGCTTTTTCTTTAGGATCGGTTAGAATTTCGCTTAACTTTATGATATAAGTTTTTAAAAGTACTAAATCGATACGTAGAACTATGTAATCTTTAGAAAATAAAAAACAAGTATTAAATTTTAGGTCTTTTTTATTGCAGAGCCTTAAATACAACAACCATTTAATCAAAATAAGCTAAGCGCCTTGATGTGAGCATTACATCTAAATTTTATTCAATACCATTAAAGTAACCATACATTTGATACAAAAACAGACCAATCCCTGCTAATACCAGATACCAATTAACAGCTTTATAAAAGGCAGTAAATTGTCTATGTCTTCGTGAAAATGTAATTATAAATACAATAGGGATTAAAGCTAATACTTGCCCTATTTCTACACCTAAATTAAAACATAAAATTTTAGCTAATATGTGATCCTGTCCCATATCAAAGGACTGTAATCGTGTAGAGAGTCCAAAGCCGTGAATTAAGCCAAAAACACCTACCATCAACAGTAAATTAGGGGCTTTTACATTGAGCTTTTTAAACCCTCCTAAATTCTCAAAACCTTTGTATAATACACTCAGCGCAATTACGGCATCTACCAGATGTTCATTTGCCGTAATTCCAGCATAGGTAGCACTTATTAAAGTGATACAGTGCCCTATTGTAAACACTGTGATGAATTTTAAAATATCTTTAATACCATTTAAGTAAAACACAACTCCTGCTAGAAAAAGAAGATGGTCATAACCCGTAAGCATATGTGTTGCTCCCACCTGCATGTAAGCCCATAAACTGTCACTTCGCAACAACTCTTGATCTGCACTTGTAACTCCATGAGCAAACCCAAAAGCAGGGATTAAAACTAACAGAAATGGTAATATTTTTCTTAAACTCACAGCCATTACTATGCTCTTTTTCTAAATATGAAAAACAATACTCCAATTATCATTAAGCTACCTAATACAAAAACCCAAGTTGGAATATGGTCTTCATGTTCATGGTCGTGCGCGTGCGCATCAGCATTGTGTGCATGAGTAACCTCAAATGTTAATGTTGCCCATTTAGATCTATGCGTTATTTCATCACTATCAGTAGCTCTAGCCATGTAAATAGTTCTAAGGTAGTAGATACCATCTTCGGTCAAATCTACAGTAGCCACTCCGTTGTCGTCGGTGCGTAATTGCTGTCCGCTGGTATGGGTATGCGTTTTATCTGAATCTACGTTGTCGTGGTGTTCATGGTTATGTCCTCCATCGTTATGCGAATGCTCATGGTCTTTGGTTTTCTCATCATGCGAATGGTCGTGACTTTCAGTTTCAGAATTTCCGTGAGTATGTTTGGCATCATCATGAGAATGGCTATGTGAATGCTCTTGTTCATCATGTGTATGATCAGCCTCATGACGACCATGTTGGTGAGAATGTGCACTTTTGATGAAGTCCGCAAATATCAATTGATGAGCCAATGGCTTTCCATCTAAAAGTAACTGAGCTTGCAATTGATCTCCTGTGTGTTTATCATATGGATTAGCCTGTGGAACAAACTCTATTGGGTAACCTAAAACGGTTTTCCAATCGTTAGTCTTAGTATCTCCTACTTGGTATATCGCCTTAACGTGTTTTTGATAGTTTTCGACAACATCTTTGTCTAATAAGTTATCATTAGTGCGCTGTTGAAGCATATCAAAAACACCATCACTTTTAAGATATTTATTAAATTTTTCTGCGGTAAGTTCAATATTTCTGGCTTTGGTAGACACACCTGCCACATAGGTACCCGATTCACCAGTTCTAAACTTCAAATTTGTTATAGTACTATCTTGATCTTCCCACTTTGTAGCTTCAATCGCTACACGCTCACCTTGTGCTACTACAGAAGCATCTAGCATTCTGTCTCGGGTAATTATGTTATCACTCTTCTCAAAGGTTCCGTTAAACAAACTTAGAGTCGCTTCTTGGTTAGGTTGCAAAAAATAAGTCTCTAATTTTATAAACAGGTCATGACTGCACAATAATACGATTGCTATTAAATAATATAAAGGCTTAAAAAATTTATGCTTTAGTGCTTTACTAAGTTTTGTGTTTTGTTTGTGCATGATGTTACTTTGGTATTATATTTTGGTTTGTTTTAATCGCTTAAAAGCGCAGTATAAAATAGTACTTCGCTATATGATATACGAATTTTTTAAATCATCGGTTTTAATGCTGTTAGGATAATTTATTATTAAAACAAGTGCTAATAGCATATAACTATTAATAATCTAAAGTCAGTAGGACTGTGTTGATGCTTTTTTACAAAGACTCGACATTATGTTTTGCCTCTTCAAACTCTTCAACCATATCGCTTACAATTTGAGCCACTGGCTTTATATCGTAAATAAGACCAGCAATTTGCCCAATCTCTAATTCACCATCCTCTAAATCCCCTTCAAACATGCCACGCTTAGCTCTGGCTCTTCCTAAGAGTTCTTTGAGTTGCTCTGGTGTTGGAGCGGTTTTATAAAGTTCTTGTAAGTCATTGTAGAATTTATTCTTAATAAGTCTAACTGGTGCTAACTCTTTTAAGGTGAGTTGCGTATCTCCTTCTTTAGCATCTACTACAACTTGTTTAAAGGCTTGGTGTGCCGAAGATTCTTCACTAGCTACAAATCGGCTACCTATCTGTACTCCATCAGCACCTAAAACCATACAAGCAAGCATGGCTCTACCTGTAGCGATACCTCCAGCCGCAATTAGTGGAATTTTTAGTTGCTCTTTAACCATGGGAATCAAGGTCAACGTTGTGGTCTCGTCTCGTCCGTTATGCCCACCTGCTTCAAAGCCTTCAGCAACAATCGCATTAACTCCTGCATCTTGAGCTTTTAATGCAAACTTTACACTGCTTACCACATGAACAACCGTAATGCCTTTGTCTTGTAACCATTTAGTCCAAGTTTTTGGATTTCCGGCAGAAGTAAATACAATCTTAACACCTTCTTCTACTATGATACCCATAATCTCTTCTATATTAGGATATAACATTGGCACATTTACACCAAAGGGTTTATCGGTTGCGGCTTTGCATTTTTGAATATGCTTTCGCAACACATTAGGATACATAGACCCAGCTCCTATTAAACCTAAAATTCCTGAATTACTTGCTGCTGAAGCGAGTCTCCATCCGCTATTCCAAATCATTCCTGCTTGTATGATTGGGTATTTAATATTAAAGAGTTGTGTGATTCTATTTGGCATTTATTGCTTCATAAATTTTAAAGTTCTGATATATTGTTCTGAAGAAATTTTCATTAAATAAATTCCACCCGATAAATCAACAACATTAAGACGATTGGTATTAGAACTCATAATTCTGTGAGCTACTTGCTGTCCTAATTGATTATAGATTGAAATTTCATAATTACTGATTTCAACAGGGAAATTAAAATGCAAT
Organism: uncultured Winogradskyella sp.; assembly: GCF_937958655.1. Classification (GTDB taxonomy): domain Bacteria; phylum Bacteroidota; class Bacteroidia; order Flavobacteriales; family Flavobacteriaceae; genus Winogradskyella. Next base: position 26,773 of record NZ_CALGNH010000064.1, read on the forward strand.
ACGTCCTTTACAGGATTAGGGTAAAACTTAAAACTATCAATCAGCTTCTGTTCTACTCCTAATGTTCTTGCTAAAGCTAGGTCAGGTATTCCATAACCTAAAAAATCGTCTGGTGTTGTATACTGAGATGCCGATTGCCTTACTAAGTTCTTAATTTCTGTTGGACTCGCATCTGGTATGGCCTGCCAAAGCGCAGCTATGCCACCACACATAATTGGCCCACTAAATGAAGTTCCATTATTTTGGGTAATGTTATTATTTTGGTCGATTACAAAAGCCGCTCCTCCTCGTGCGACAACGTCTGGTTTTTGATAGCCTAACTGTGCAGCTCCTCCTTGTGAGCTAAAAGAAACATAATTACCGTTTTCATCAACTGCTCCAATGGATAATACGTTTGGTGAATCTGCAGGTGCGCCAACAGTCTGCCAAGCTGATGCTCCAGAATTACCAGCGCTAACAACAACTAAAATACCTTTTTCAACAGCAATAGAGGCACCTTTAGTTATAAAAGCAGTTTGCCCATTCATATCCGCAGGCGTATAATCGTAATTAGAGTTATCAAATACACGATAACCTAAAGATGTATTAATCATATCCACGCCTAAGCTATCGGCACGTTCTGCCGCTTCTACCCAGTAGCTCTCTTCAACAGGTGTTTCACTACCTGCATCTTCTGTGATGAATAAATAATACGATGCATCTGGTGCAGTACCAACATATTGGTCTTGTGCAAAAGCTGCCATGGTGCTTAAAACTCTTGTACCGTGAGAACTAGAAGTATTGGCATATACATTTGTATTTCTGGTTACAAAATCATAGCCATCTAACAAATCTCCGTTATCTCTGAGACGCTGAAACGCTCCCATAGTATTGACATTAGGAAATCCTGAATCCATAACTGCGATAGTAATGCCTTCACCTGTAAAATCATCGAGATGTAAATCGTCAGCATTAATCATTTCTACCTGATTCTGCGAATTGCCATAGGTGAAGACAATGCTTTCATCTTCAACATCTCTAATACTCGAAGTCTGATGAAGTCGTGATGAATTATCCAAATTATTATCAGCAAAGTCGATACTATCCACAAAAGACAAAGTGCTTAGCGCAGAGATATCCGCCTCTGTTCCTCTAACATGGACAGCATTAAACCACTTAGATTTTGCCATAACAGTTATACCTGTTTGCGTTTTTAAGTCAGCAATGTAGGGTTCGTGCACAGGAACATCTCTAGCATCTATCGCAATGCCATGATTCTGTTTTCTATCTAGCGCTTTTTGTGTGAGAATAGAAATTGGATTACTTAATGCTGAGGCTTCGTTAGGCTTATCGGTTAAATAAACCCAAGCATCTTCTTGCGTGTAGCTATTTATTGTGAAAAGGAGCAATAAAAGCATGGTTAATCTTCTAATCATGGCTTTTTATTTGCAATTTACGGAATTAGTCTTAAAACAAATCTTTATTTGAGGAGGTCTGAAAAGTAAATTAAAACAAAAACTGTTACATTGCCCATTGGTTGAGCGCAAAGTATGCTTTGATTGAAAGCACACTGCGAAGCAGTCGAAATGCTTTATTAAGCAAAATTTAGATTTCTCGACTACGCTCGAAATAACAAATTACTATCTATAAAATATTAAACTATAAAACAACGCTGTTATGTCG
>NZ_CALGNH010000065.1 GCF_937958655.1 uncultured Winogradskyella sp.
CCATCTTCACCCGGTTTCTCTCCTTCACCTGGCTTTTCACCCTCTTTTCCCTCTTCACCTTTTTTACCAGCATCATCTTTCTTAACTCCTTCTTCCATTTGTTTATTCAACTCTTCCTGTTTCATAATAATATCAGGAAGTTGTTGATCTCCTCCACCACCTGAGCCAGGTGAAGGATTCATAGACATTTCCATATTGTCTAAAACATCACTTAAAAAACTTGCCAGCTCATTACTCGCTGTAATGGCATATTGTTGCGAAGACGCTCCTTGGTATAATCTATTCTCAGTTAATTGCCCTAATGCCTTGTCAATATTAAAATAGACTTCTGTGATTTGAGAATTAACTTTCTCTGATATCTTGGGTTGACGCAAAGACAACGCAAATAAACTATCATCAATATGTTCAAAATGTTCCCTAAGGTTACTTTGCTCAATTATATACTTACCGTACTTATTGTTATTGATGTCAATAGCATCAAAGGTATTCATAAGTTCCTCTTGGTCAAATGAGTAGAGTAATATATTTTCTAATATCTGACGCAAAGTATCTATATCTTCAGCCATTTGGTTGCCACCACCTCCGCCTCCGCCAGACATCATTTGCATCATCTTTTCGCTCATCTGTTTCATCTTCTTAGCGGCTTTTTTTTGCTTTTCTTGAGCTTTTTGTTGTTGCTCTTGAGCTTCCTGTGATTTTTGTTCTTCTTCGCTTTTTTCCTTTTGCTTTAGAGCTTCTTTTGCCTCCTTTTGATCAAACTTTACACCATCTTCTAAAAATTCATCAACTTCAATTTTCGTCGATTTCTTAAGTCGTCTATCTTCTTGTTTTAAGTCTTTGATATCTTCTTGAAGTTTTTCAAATTCTTTATTTAATTCGTCTTGCTTTTCTTTGGTGTTCTCTTTATCCTTTTTAGATAGTTCTTCTTGCTTCTTTGCTAAATCGTCTAATTGGTTAGCAATTTTTTCAGCCTTTTTCATTACATAGAAACGTTTAGTCAACTCCAAGAGTTGTTCCATACTACGTTTCTTGTTCTTATTCTGCTTCGCTAGTTCTTCTAACTTTTGTGTGAATTCTTCTTTGTTAATCTTATCCTTTAATTCTTCAAGCTCTTCTAAAAGTTTTTCGTCCTTTTTAAGCTGCTCTTCATTTTCTTTTAAGCGCTCTTTTAGGTCTTCTTTAAATTGATCTTCTTTCTTCTCTTCCTGAAATTCTTCAAGATTATCTTGAAGCTTTTTGTTGAAGTTCTTCATCAATTGCTCTTGCTGCTTTTGACGCTTTAAGAAATCTTCAAACTTCTTTTTATCATTGAAATTCAGCTCTTGCTTTTCTTTTTGGGTTTTAGAAAATTCTTCTAGCTTTTTGTCTTGCTCCTGAAGCTTTTCAAACGTCTTACCAATATCTTTTATGGTTTCATTTTGCTCTTGCAATTGCTTTTGCTCTTCTTCTTCTTTGGTGCGCTTTCTGTAACTGAACACGCTACTTTTGGTTCGTTTGTAATTATGAAGGGCATCGTTATCAAATACTTCAAAATACAATTGATAACTTACACCATCTTCTATATTCAGTTGATTTGGAAAGGCACTAACAAACTCACTGAAATTAGATTTTGAAATTGAAATGGGTTCAACCATTTTGTTAGCTTCATCATCAACAGGATAATAAACTAGGTTTAGTTTTGTTAATCCGAAATCATCGCTTGCTTGTCCATAGAAATACAAGCTTTGCTGGTCAATAGAATCTTTTTGAACTTTAATCTCTAGCTCTGGATTCAAATCCTTAACAACGCTAATATTATAGGCTAAATTTTCGTAATCCTTAAGCTTATCGTTACTTGTTGAAATACTATAATTATAGTTTCTGTACAAACGTTTTGTCGCTTCAAACCTTCCATCTTCACTTCGTGTAAACCAAAGTGTATCATTAGCATAAATATTAACGGCGTTTGTAGATTTAGTTAATGCCTTCCAAGTGACTTTAGTACCTTCAGGAATTACAGCTGATCCTGTGCTTTTTAAAACCTCATCTTGCTTTCTAGTATGCGATGGGTAATCTAAAACCATTTCAAAATTTACAAGATTTGGCGTGTTGACCACTTCTAATTGGTATGGTTTAGAATTAACATCGTTAGCCGAAAGGGTAAATTCTAGATTTTCTTTAGGTAAATTAAACGTGTATTGAAATTCACCCGGTGCTATTTGCTGTAAGTAGTAGGATTGTCCCTTGAATTGTATCTGCGCATTCTCAGGAATAACATCACCCGCTGTAGATACATTTAATTTAAAGTCTTTTCCCTCAATCGCTTGGAGTGATTCGTTTAATACGAAAAACTGAAAAGGTGCTGGTGGTTCGTAAGCCGTTTGGTAATTCACTACGCGTTTGTAACTATCACGAAACCAGTTTATTTTTCCCGTAACATAGGATAGCAACAGTATGGCAATCGGAATCACCGCATACTTTAAATATTTGGTGTTCGATTTAAAATTTATAGCAGATTTAAAAGGAATAGGTTGCAATTCTTGAGATTTCTGCTCGATGCTAGCTATTAATAAATCGGATTGTGTAGGGTTCTGATTAAGCTGTAAAACATTTAATAATTTATCATTAACCTCAGGGAAGTGACTTCCTATAAGTTTAGAAGCCGTCTCGAAATTAATTCCTCGTCGTAAGTTAAATAGATGTGCTAACGGAATTGCAATAAACTTTATGAACAAACCTAATTCAACTACAATAAATGTCCAGAACAAAAAAGTTCTTGCTGTTGGGCTCAACCAAAGCATATATTCTACAAACAAGGTTGCCATAAAATACAGCAAACCAATGGCAAAAAATAGAATTGCTCCTTTTAGTAGCTCATTAGTATAGTACTTTTTAATGAACTCTTGTAGCTTGTTTTTAATGGTTTCCAAATTGGTCTAAATCTTTTTAATAATTGCATACTGTCAGTTCGAGCGTAGTCGAGAACCTATTAACTTAAGTCTACTAGAAGCATCTCGACGACGCTCGATGTGACAGAGATATTGCATTTTAACTTACTAATCTACAATTTTATTTTAATTGTTATTTCCTAAAATTTGGTAAGATTGTGTTAATATAGTTGATATGGGTGTTTGATTTCAACTTATAATATAAATAACGCTCATCTCTACCCATCAATTTTTAGATGGCTATTGGTATTAATTAGAGCGGTTAATGTCTTAAACATAAACTCATTAAATATTGAACTAAACTATTAAAGCCGAGTAACAATAAGATTAAAAAGGGCTAAATCCCATAACAGCATAATTTAAATTCGTGCTTCGCGCTTCGTGCTTATGGACTATAATTTTATCTTTGCGATAGATTCTGAAACTAGTTCAGAATGACAATATATTTGATTTAAAGAAATGTCTAAAAATGTACGTGTGCGTTTTGCGCCTAGCCCAACAGGACCTTTACACATTGGTGGTGTAAGAACTGCTTTATTTAACTACTTGTTTGCTAAAAAGCACGGTGGTGATTTTGTGCTTCGCATTGAAGACACTGATCAAAACCGTTATGTTGAAGGTGCAGAAGATTATATTGTAGAAGCGTTGAATTGGTGTGGTATTCCTTTTAACGAAGGACCAGGGAAAAACGAAAAATTTCGCCCTTATAGACAAAGTGAGCGTAAACATTTGTACAAGCAGTATGCTGACCAACTCATTTCAGGGGGCAAGGCTTACTATGCCTTTGACACCTCAGAACAATTAGATGCACACCGGAAACAACATGAGGCTGAGGGTAAAACCTTTATTTATAACTGGCACAATAGAGAAAAAGGACGCTTAGTGAATTCTTTGGTGTTATCTGATGCTGAGACCAAAGCGAAAATAGATGCAGGTGAGCATTATGTGGTACGTTTTAAATCGCCACAAGATGAAACTTTACACTTAAAAGATATTATACGTGGCGATATTTCTATTGACACTAATGTTTTAGATGACAAAATATTATTTAAAAGTGATGGTATGCCAACATATCACTTGGCCAATATTGTTGATGATCATTTAATGGAAATCACACACGTTATTCGTGGTGAAGAATGGTTACCGTCTTTAGCTTTACACAAATTGTTATATGATGCTTTTGGTTGGAAAGCACCAGAATTTGCGCATTTACCATTAATTCTAAAACCAACAGGGAAAGGAAAATTAAGCAAGCGCGATGGTGATAAATTAGGTTTTCCTGTGTTTCCATTAGCGTGGACAGACCCTAAAACAGGTGATATATCTCGTGGCTATAAAGAAGATGGTTATTTCTCAGAAGCTGTCGTAAATTTCTTAGCATTTTTAGGTTGGAATCCAGGTACAGAGCAAGAAATATTCAGTTTAGAACAATTGGTTAACGATTTCGACTTAGAGCGTGTTAACAAGGCTGGCGCACGTTTTGATCCTGACAAAACAAAGTGGTTTAATCATCATTATATGCAAGAGCAATTGGACTTGGATTTGGCGGAACAGTTTAAAGCTAGTCAATCTGAATTAGCAGAAATAGATATTAACTACATTGCATTAGTTATTGGCTTAGTAAAAGAACGTGCAACATTCATTAATGATTTCTGGGATTTAGGTCATTTCTTCTTTGTGTCACCTACATATTATGACGAAAAAGCCTCAAAGAAAGCATTAAAAGATGGCACAGGCGATATCCTTAGTAAAGTCGTTGAACTCGTAAACGGCACGGATGACTTTGAAGTAGAGCACCTTCAAACCAATATTAAGGGCTGGATTACAGATAATGAAATTGGCTTTGGTAAGGTTATGATGCCTCTACGTTTAGCGTTGGTTGGTGCATTACAAGGCCCAGATGTGTTTGATATTATGTTTATGATTGGTAAAGGTGAAACTGTTAAGCGTATTGAAGCTTTAATTAAAACACTTTAATAAATTTATTTACTAGTCATTACAGTGTAAACATTGCTGTAAACACGAGCATTGACTGATTCCCTTTGAATGCATCGTTATTATTACCAACATTTAAATCTTCATTATTAAGGTTGCCTAAGATGTTTGTAAAGCCGTAAATGAATTGCCCTCGTAACTTAAAACTTCCAAAGCCAGCCGATAGCCCTATAGCTCCATTGACATTAAAATTGGTGATGTCTGTAATATCCTCGGTTAGTAATGTATCATAGTTGCTAATAAGTAAACCCTCTTTTGAATCATCTTTTAACTCTAAGTCACCATTATACTGAAGTATTGGTCCTATATCTAAAGTAACGTTGTTTCTGATAAGTTTAGCATGAAGCAAAAACGACAACTGCGTAGTTAACATTTTATATTCAACAAATTCTTCTTTTGAATTTCCTGCAGCCGCAGCTGAAATATCTATGTTATTTTCAGAGAATAAAATATTATAACTCACAGTATACCATTTGTGCGGAATGTCTACTGTTGCTGATAATCCTCCAAGCCAGCCCGTATTTTTTCTAGTATCAAAATTATCTGTGAGAATATTAAACTGGGTTATGCCGCCTTGTAAAGCAATTCCATTTTTTATAGTGTAACTCTTGTGCTGCGCAAAGGCCATTGTAACAAAAGTTATGCAAATAGCGACAAATATATAGGGTTGTGTTTTTTTCATAAGATTTAATGCTGTGAGTGAGCAAACCTAAGTAAAATTCTTTACATTTATTACGCATATTTACTAACCATTTAATAAAACTTGTTATGGATGAATTTATTTTAGTGCCGATTATTTTTTTCGGTTTAATCGTTTTAATTTCTGCATTCTTTATTGTAAAACAACAAACTGCTGCAATTATAGAGCGTTTCGGAAAGTTTCACAGTATAAGACATTCTGGATTACACATAAAAATTCCTTTAGTAGATCGTATTGCAGGAAAATTGAGTCTTAAAATTCAACAACTAGATGTTATTATAGAAACAAAAACGCTTGATGATGTATTTGTACGTTTAAAAGTTTCTGTACAGTATAAAGTTATTAGAGATAAAGTATATGAAGCTTTCTACAAGTTAGATTATCCACATGATCAAATTACCTCTTATGTCTTTGATGTCGTACGTGCTGAGGTTCCTAAAATGAAATTAGATGATGTTTTTGTACGTAAAGATGATATCGCTATTGCTGTAAAATCTGAGCTTAACGATGCTATGATGGAATATGGTTACGACATTATTAAAACACTTGTAACAGATATTGATCCTGATGCCCAAGTAAAGGAAGCGATGAACCGAATTAATGCTTCTGAACGTGAAAAAATAGCAGCGCAATTTGAGGGTGATGCACAGCGTATTTTAATTGTTGAAAAGGCAAAGGCTGAAGCAGAAAGTAAGCGCTTGCAAGGCCAAGGTATTGCAGACCAACGCCGTGAGATTGCTCGTGGATTAGAAGAATCGGTTGAAGTATTAAATAATGTTGGTATTAACTCACAAGAAGCTTCTGCGTTAATTGTAGTAACACAACATTATGACACTTTACAATCTATAGGTGAGGAAACCAATAGTAACTTAATCTTATTACCAAACTCACCACAAGCTGGGAGTAATATGCTCAATGATATGGTAGCAAGCTTTGCCGCTAGTAACCAAATTGGTGAGGCCATGAAAAATGCTAACAATAAGAAAAAAGGTGAGGATAAATAGTTTTTAATCTATACATCAAAAAGAGCGACTGTTTGAAAACTTTACATTTTGCCAATCTGAACTTGTTTCAGATTCTACAATAAAACGAAAATTTATGCTTAAAGATTCTGAAATAAATTCAGAATGACAGATTTTCGGATATTTCAAACAGTCACTTTTTTTTGTATCATTAATTTTATTTCCAACCACATAGAATAGCACCCATAACAGCTAAGGTAACTACCCAATAGCCTACATTTATTAGGATGTATTTATAGCCTTTTCTTTCAAAAAGAGCATTTATACCCAATACAGGCAACACAAAAAATAGTGCTCCTATTGCTCCATGTAATGCTCCATGGCCATAACTTCTATGCACATTTCCAAATTCTGCCATAAAGGCTTTAAAAGACTCCGCATCTGGGTTTGAAAAGGCTAACTGTTGCGCAGCGACTTGATGGATCACCATACCGTTAACCGTAAATGCTAACATAAACGATAAAACAAGTGTTACACCAAAAATAACTGCTATATTCCCGGTCTTTATTTTTTCTTCGGTCATTCCTGAGGCTTTCATCCAAGGCGTTCCCAATACTTTTGGATTATACCAAATTGAGCCAATTATTAAAGGTACAATAGCAGATACCACAATGGCTAAAACATTTAATTCCATAATTACTGATTTTTTAGTTAGTATAAATTAAATGTACAAAAAAACCTCTAAGCATTGAATTAGAGGTTTAAAGCGTTATTTGGATAAAGTCCGTTAGAATCTTCTTTTTTCAATAGGTGGTTCAGTCTTTTTTTCTTCTTTTTTTTGGTTTTCATTAAACGGAAATGAAAGGCTTGTACTAGCAAATGTAGAACCAAAATTAACATTAGCATTGTACACTTGGGCTATAGCGTCTTTTACCTGTTGCTCAGATAATTCTTTTAAAGGATGAATAAAAACAGACCATAAGACACCATCTGTAACTGCATATTTAACATCTAATGCCGTGTGAAAGTTAGCTATCATTGCCGCTTTAATTAAATCGTTAGTAAGCGAATTAGAGTCTGCTATTGGAGATATAATTCGCATCCTATTATGGTTAGTATCGGTGAGCGATAACAGTTGAACATCCTTGATGTAAAGTTGCCAAGCACCAGGTCGCCCTTGAATAGAATCGCTCACAGAGGTATAAATTTCGTCGAGTTTTTCATTAGTCATATTTTGAGAACATAGTGATAATGAAAATAGCGCTGTAACTATGATAAGTATAGATTTCATATTCACTTTGTCGAAGACAAGGTTAAAACACAACAGTTAAATAGAAAAAACTTAAGGTTGTCCAAGAAGTCAGTTGTATTTTAAACTCCTACAGTAAGTATTTATACCCTTGATTAAACGACGGAGCTAAAGATTTCTCGACTACTTCGTAGTGTGCTTTCAATCAGTGCTCGAAAAGACAAAAAACAAACTTTCTAGATACCCTCTGCCTCTGCAACTAAAAGATCATTCTTATCTTCTAAGGCCTTTGAGATAAACTCATCAATGGCTTTATTTCGTTGTAAGCCATTTTTAAGCAGTTCTTTTAACGAAATCATAACAGCAATGCGTGTGCCTGCTTTTTTTACCGCTGTATTAAATAAGGGTTCTAACTCTTCATAACAGACTTCCTTTGCTAGTTCTTGTATCTCTGCTTTAACCTTAGCTTGTTTGTCTTCTGGATAATTGGTGTACTTCTTCCCTAATTGCTGAATGACGCTGATGGGTTTTCTTTGCTGCTGTGCTTTGTTTTGAGACTTCTCGGCTGCGCTCGAAGTAACATTCTGTTTTGGTTTACTTCGACTATGCTCAGCACGAGTTTGCTTTGCCCAACTATCTCTTAAACCCACTGTTTTATTAAATACCAATTTATTGGAAGTTGAATCTTCATCCACCACAAAATACCCTAAACGTTGAAACTGAAAACGCTCACCATGGTTTACCTCCGCTAAACTTGGTTCTAAATACCCTGTTTTAAAAGTTAGTGAATTAGGGTTTAAGAATTCCATAAAATCCTTATCCTTATCGCTATCTGGTGCTTCGTGCATAAATAAACGGTCATATTCTCTTACCTCAGCAGTAATAGCATGCTTTGTGGAGACCCAATGTAACGTTCCTTTTACTTTCTTAGAGGTGTCGGTATCTAACGTGCAGTGGATTTCTATAATCTCACCATTTTTATCTTTAATTACATCGTTCGCTTTTATAATGTAAGCATTCTTTAAACGAACTTCTCCACCAAGCTTTAGTCTAAAAAACTTATTACCAGCTTCTTCTTTAAAATCTTCCTTTTCAATATAAATTTCTCTTGAAAAGGGCACTTTTCTAAAACCTGCAGACGCGTCTTCTTGATTATTTTCTGCTTCCAACCATTCTTCCTTATCCTCAGGATAATTAGTAATTACAACTTTTACAGGATCTAAAACAGCCATAACTCGATTTGCTGTTTTATTTAAATCCTCACGAATACAAAACTCAAGCAAGGATACATCAATAACATTTTCGCGCTTCGCAACACCAACTTTTTCAATAAATTGGCGAATGGAATTTGGTGTATATCCTCTGCGACGTAAACCAGAAATTGTTGGCATTCGAGGATCGTCCCAACCAGATATTACTCCATCTTCAACCAATCGTAACAACTTACGCTTACTCATAATGGTATAACTTAAGTTTAAGCGTGCGAATTCTCGTTGCTTTGGTGGTAATGGAAGCTTATCTTTAGCGTACTCATAGACGTGATCCCTAAACCAATTGTAAAGCTTTCTGTGTGGCTTAAACTCTAAAGAACATAATGAGTGTGATATTTGTTCTATATAATCGCTCTCGCCGTGCGTCCAATCGTACATTGGGTAAATACACCAATCGTCTCCTGTTCTGTGATGATGTGCATATAATATGCGATACATAATTGGGTCGCGCATTAACATGTTTGGATCTTCCATATCAATTTTGGCGCGAAGGACATGTGTGCCAGCTTCAAACTCACCAGCCTTCATACGACGGAATACATCTAAATTTTCTTCAATACTTCTATTTCTATATGGACTATTAACTCCTACCTGAGTAGGTGTTCCTTTTTGTTCTGCCATGATTTCAGAAGACTGGCTATCAACATAAGCCCTACCATCTTTAATCATCTGAATTGCCCAATCGTAAAGCGTTTGAAAATAATCTGAGGAATACAGTTCATTTTCCCATGTGTAACCTAACCATGCAATATCTTTCTTTATAGCATCTACATACTCTTGCTCTTCTTTTGCTGGGTTGGTATCATCAAAACGAAGATTTACTGGTGCATTATATTTTTCGCCAAGTCCAAAACTAATACCTATAGCTTTAGTGTGGCCAATATGTAAATACCCATTTGGTTCTGGGGGAAAACGAAAACGCAACTTGTTTTTATTAAGTCCGTTTGCTAAATCTTCTTCTATGATATGCTCGATGAAATTGAGTGGTTTGTTGTCTGTAGACATATTGCTAGATTAATAATCGTTGTTGCTGTTACGCTGGTCGTATTTTATAGACGTAATCATTATTGCGCAAATTTAAAACAAAAAGAAATGATTCTTTGCTTTAGCTTTATACTTGTTCTTTAAGAAAATTAATTTTGGTATGGCTTACATATTTGTTCGGTATGATATAAAAAGCCATTAGAAGACATACCTTCAATGATAATTTTTACCTCTTTTTGTCCGTTTAGAGGCACAATTGTAGAATTTTTTGTTTGAGGATTAACCTCTATATTACCTTCCCACCAAATTGCTCCATACTTCTTATATAGTGATGATGTAAAATTAGGATAGTTTGGGCTAAAATATGTTTGCGTAAGGCTAAATCCTTTTGGTATATAAAGTTTCGTAAATTGTGTGTTCCCCTTAAACTCATCAAAATCATATCTAAGCGATAATGAAATAAAAGGTCCCGCAATTGCTGTTAATCGCCTATTATAAACTATTGTTTTTATTGAGGATAGCGGCATTCCGATAATCTCACCTGGGCTGACTGCCATACCGTTTATTGATACAGGTACAGGGTATGATACTCCATTGTTAATAATATAAAAACTTACACCTCCTTGCTTGGTGTTTTGTCGTGTTTGAAAACCTAATCTTCGAATATAAGTTAAAAGAGAGCTGTACTTGTTTGCAGTCTCTTTGTCAATAACAATCCCCTCAATGTAGGGATCTATTTGAAATTTTTTGGTTTTTTTTGTCTTTTCTGAAACGATAACCTCATCAAGGGCAGTTACTCCGCTCATTAAATCGAACTCGGTGTTTGTAGCTAATTTATTAACGGTTCTAGCACTATATTTATCCCTACTTAACCAATTTTTATAATCAAAATCTTTATCATTGTTATCAACGTATAGTTCTGCTTTTGGTTTCCTGAGTTTTCCTTTATAATTCAGCACGCTTATCTGAACAGTATCGTCTTTAAATAAAACCATGTTTCCTTTAAAGTTTTTATTAGATGAAAGCTCAAAAAGCTTTATGTCTTTATAAAGATTGGGTATAATAGAAACCATGCTCTCCTTTGTAATATCTGCATCTAAAATTTTACCCGTAAAGGCAACGTACTTTTCTTTTTTGTACGGTAGCTTTTCATAATTTTCTGAACCTGAATTTACACGAAATCTATTTTCTTCTTCAAAAAGCAATCTTGTATCTAATTGAAAGTCTTTTGAGCGTTTTTTTCCTTCAAAATAATACTGTCCATCAGCTAATTGTTGCTTTATATAGGGCTGCAACAAAAAAGACGAAATTATAGAGTTATTTGGTGAATAAGCAATTGATTCACCAGGGAGCACAGACATACTAAGATCTGCGGTTCTATGACCTTTAGGAAGCACTAAACTTAACTTTAAGGAATCTTTATTTTCAGTAAGACTATAGTTTATTTTAATCCCATATACTCTTTTGCTAGAATCTTGTGTGTTAAAAAATGTTCGTTTGGATATAGCTTTATTGTTGACGTCCAAAATTACCACAGTATTGATTCCGTAAGGAATTTTGTTTCGTTCTATTGATAGCGCAAACGTATTTTGGTTAAAAGTATAGTTTGTAATATAAGAGATTCCTTCATTGTTAAAGAAGGCTAATTTTAATCGCTTATTTTGCTTTGAGTTTAAATCTGTTTTTTTTGTCTTGAGTGTAATAATTATAAAATCTTTAACGCTATTATTAACAGTAATTGCACTTTCATCATTGTGCATATTTACTATTTTCTTACTGATCTGTTTTCCATTTTCTCCTTTAATCCTTAAGGTGTAATTTTTTTGTTTTTCCGCATAAAAACTAAATCTACCGTGTCCAAACTTATTGGTTTTTATGTTTGACTGAATTATGTTTCCTTTTTCATCGACCAACTTAATATCACTTGTTTTTATAGGACTTAACTGTTCATCGAAAACCATAAACCCTACTTTGTTAAATGTATTTGGAATAATGTTTTGACCTTCGGGACGAATTAGAATCGTTATTGATTTTTGAGGTGTTGTTTTAACTTGTTTAGTTTTTCCAATAATATTAATCTTCTGAACATAAGGTACAGAAGATTCAAAGTTTTTCATATAGTTTGTCCAAGCTATAACGGTATAGGAATCATCAACAAATGTTGAGTCTATTTTAAAATCCCCTTTACAAATGCCATTACTCACTAAAAACATTTTTTCTTTTAAGACATTCCCTTCTTTTGAAAAAATACCTACATGTAAATTAGTACTAGATGATGGTAATTGCAATCTTTGATCTTGAATATAAGCTTTAAACCATAAGTTTTCTCCTTCAAAAAAAATTGTTTTATTAAGTTGTAGATGTATGTTTTCTGTTAGACGATTTTCTTTAATACTTGTTTTATTTTGCCCTAAACCCAGATGGCACCAAACCAAATAAAGGAAGAAAAAAACTATTTTTTTTGTGCTAAACAATTTGAGCGTAATTTTAGAAATGATATTAAAAGGCAATACAACAGCTTTAATCAAAAAATATTTAATTGTGCTGAATCATTTTAAATACTAAAGTTAAGAAAAATTTTATTTTTGCATTATGGGAATTATTAAAGTTGAAAATATACGTGTTTATGCACATCATGGTTGCTTAAAAGAAGAAACCATTATTGGTAGTGCTTATAAAGTAGATGTACGAGTTAAAGCTAATTTAAAAAACTCTTCAAAATCAGACAAGCTCAAGGATACCGTTGATTATGTTTTTCTTAATAACGTTGTTAAGGAAGAAATGGCTAAGCCTTGTAAATTGCTTGAAACTGTTGCACAACGTATCTTAGATCGTTTTTTTAGCGAAGATAAAATGATAACTAAAGCCATGGTTTCTGTTAGTAAACTAAATCCTCCTATTGGAGGTGATGTAGAGATGGTAACTATTCAACTCTCACAATCCCGAAAGCATTTGGCACGAAAAAAGTAAGCCTACATATGCTAAAACGGTAATTATTTATATATTTGCGTTCTCATTAATAACAAATGAGATTCCTGTGAAATCAGGAATTAATAAGGTGTCGTGGCCGAGTGGCTAGGCAGTGGTCTGCAACACCATCTACAGCGGTTCGAATCCGCTCGACACCTCAAGGGACCTTCAACATACGTTGAGGGTTTTTTTATGACCAAATTTTAGATGGGTTTTATTGAATATGAGCAACACCATCTACAGCGGTTCTCCCGAAGTGTCGGGACGCTCGACACCTCAACAAAAATAAATAGTCTTTGAATATTAATTCAGAGGCTTTTTTATGATTAAATTTTTCTAAAATTTAGATTAAACGCAATTCTAGCCCATTACAACCCTCAAACTTGAAGGTTTTTTAATCAATTAGTACAAAAGATTTTACGATTGAATCGTGTATAGCTTGGTGCTTTTCACTTCCTGTTATAGTTAGTAGTGATAACCATCCTAATAAAGATTTAATAATAAATCTAACAAAGGCTAAAGGAAAAGACATCTTTTTACTGTTGTTTTTTTCTTGTCTCACCTTAATATCCGAGTAGTAATGACAAAGCGTACTACCAAAAACGGAAACCAAAAGAGGCTCATATAAAACAACGTAAAGGATAAATAAATACATCCTTACTGATGGATTTACATTTTCAATAGAGTTTAATAGTTCTGATGTGCAATACATCAGCGCCATTAAAATGATACCATCTATTACGGCTGCTTTAATTCTGGACTGTAATCTCGCATAATTATTATTCATAATTACATTGAATCTAAAGGATTTACTTTTTCAATCTGTTCTTTTCCTTTTTCGTAAAGCTCTGGAAATAACCCTTGCGATAAAAGGATAATTCCAAATCCCAGAATAACTAAAGCCACAATTTTTTTGGTTTTAAATAAACGCTTAGGTGTTAATTTACTTTTTAAACGCTTTGCTGCAGCTATTTTAAAGAGATCAGTTATAAAATAAGCAACCAACATAGCTATAATAAACACAACAACTCCATTATCTGAAGTTGTTATTGAGGTACCAATAACAATAAAACCTAACCATCCTAGTAGTACACCAATATTAATAAAATTAAGAAGAAAGCCTTTTATAAAAAGCATCCCATAATCTTTTTTTGGTAATTCTATTCTTTGATGTTCTCTAACAATAGACCGAAACGATTTAGAAATTTTTATAAAAGAAATAATACCGTAAACCGTAAGTAATACACCACCAAAAACTAAAAGCTTAGGATCATCTTTTATTTTATCTAATAAAGTGTCTGTACTTAAAAAAATGAGAAGAATAAAAACAATGTCTGCGAGTATTACACCAAAATCAAAAATTAAAGCAGAGGTAAAACCTTTTGTTGCACTTGTTTCTAAGAGGACAAAAAAAACAGGACCTATGGTAAAGGCTAAAATGATTCCGAAGGGAATTGCTCTTAAGATGTCTTCTAACATGTAAACTTGCGGTTTACACAAAAATAACAATTCTTATAAGATTTTACATACGTTTAATACGTCCGCCAAAAACTCGGCTTTCATCTACTTGTTTTGGCTTACCATAAATGTAAACATTACCTCCGGCTTTTACACTAACGTCTGCGTACTGCGAGGCATTAATGTAAGCATCACCAGCCGCATTTACACTAACTTCTGTCTGTTCTGTTATAAAGTTTTTACCATTAAAAGTACCTCCTGTATAAATAGAAATATCCTGATTTTTAGAACTCCCTGTTACGTTAATTACTCCTCCTGTTACTGCTCTAAAATTAGCATAAGTTGTATTTAGTTCTGCTGTAATTTCTCCACCTTCTTGGGTTTTTAAATCAATCTCATATTGCTTTAGAGGGTCGTTTAAAACAATTTTAGCACCCTCGTTAGCATCAATAACATCTACTGAAGTATAATAGAGTTTTACAACAGTGTCATTACCATCGTAACTCTCTTCTATATTCATTCTAATTTTAAGTTTACCGTTTTTATTAATGACCTGTACATTCCTTCGGTTTTTACCAGAAATAATAACTTTATTTTCGTTAGATTTAATCATTTTAAGATTGATTAAATCGTAAACTTTTACCGTTTTAAATTCTCCTATTATTTTTTCTGTTGTTTGTTGTGCTTTAATTGTGAAGCTTACCAATAGGATTACACATATAATGATACTTCTCATACTTTTTATTTTATAGATATTATTTTTTTACTGAAAACCCATTTTAACTGAACTTCCTTACCAGATTGTTTTTTAATTATAGTTCTTCTAGGTGATAATACAGAAGCTACAACGGCAGAAACTACACTTGGTATTAATCTATTTTGAAAATCAAAAAAAGTACTCAATAAGACTCTAAAAGAAAGAAAAATTATTGCAAATATGATAAATGATAAAATAGTTGCCTTTGTAGTACTCTTCATTTTAAGATGCTACTTTTACTGCTGTGCCTGTTACGGAAACCATAGCAAGATTACTTGTCATAAGTTCAATTTCAACTTTTATACCAACAACTGCGTTAGCATTTAATTGCTTGGCATTTTCTTGTAATTGTTGAAATGCCTTTTCTTTAGTGGTGTCAACACCATCCCTTATAGCTGCCAAATACTTAGACATACTAAAACCCATAGTAAGTTTTTCTTCATTAATAGCCACACCAGTTACTATACCTAGGTAATCTACTATTTTAAAATTCTCTATTGAGTTTGTGGTGGTTAGAATCATATATTAATTAATTTATAATACAAGATGCTGAAATAAATTAAGCATGATAAATATTTTTATTCTGATTCTGGTTTTGGTTTACCAACCATGTAAAAATCTAAATGTTTTTTTACTAAATCTGTATTTTTTACTTTAACAATTACCTCGTCACCTAGTTGATATACCCTACCTTGTTTTCTTCCTACCACAGCATACTGATCTTGATCAAACTCATAATGATCATCTTTCATATCTCTAACACTCACCATGCCTTCACATTTATTGGACATTATTTCTACGTAAATTCCCCAATCTGTCACTCCAGAAATTACTCCTAAAAATTCTTCGTCTTGGTGATCTTGCATAAAGCGTATTTGCATGTACTTAATAGAATCACGCTCAGCTTTAGTGGCCAGATATTCCATATTACTAGAATGCTTACACTTCTCTTCATAGACTTCTTCATTAGCTGATTTACCGCCTTCTAAGTAATGCTGTAAAAGTCGGTGCGCCATTACATCTGGATATCGCCTAATTGGTGAGGTAAAGTGACTGTAATAATCGAAAGCCAAACCATAATGACCAATATTTTGTGTGGTATATTCTGCCTTAGACATCGTTCTAATAGCAAGCGTATCTACTAAATTCTGCTCTTTTTTACCAACAACATCAGATAATAATTTGTTTAATGAGGAAGCTACGCTATTTCGATCTTTAAAATTTAGTTTATGTCCAAAACGACTAACCACAGTTTGTAATTGCGCTAATTTAGCTTCATCTGGTTCATCATGTACACGATATACAAAGGTCTTTTTTGGATTTTGCTTTCCAATAAATTCTGACACTTTACGGTTAGCTAATAACATAAATTCTTCAATTAATTTATTAGCATCTTTACTGGTTTTAAAATGAATACCAACCGGATTTGCTTCTTCGTCTAAATTGAATTTTACCTCAACCTTATCAAAAGAAATAGCGCCAGAACGCATACGTTGCGAACGCATCTTTTTAGCAAGCCTATCTAGTACTAAGACAGCTTCTGCAATTTCTGGTTGGGTTTTGTATGGTTTTCCTGTAAGTGAAACGTTTTGTGGGATAGTTAAATTTAATTGAGACGCTTCGACTGCGCTCAGCGTGACATTTGGATTATTTTCTATGATAGCTTGTGCTTCTTCATAAGCAAAACGTGCATCAGAATAGGTGACGGTTCTACCAAACCATTGGTTTTTAATCTCACATTTATCATTCATTTGAAAAACCGCAGAGAAGGTATATTTCTCTTCGTGCGGACGTAGTGAGCATGCTCCATTAGATAAACGTTCTGGTAACATTGGTACGACGCGATCTACTAAATAAATAGACGTAGCACGCTCGTAAGCTTCGTCGTCTAAAACGGTTCCTAGTTGTACGTAATGAGATACATCAGCTATATGAATTCCTATTTCATATAAACCATTATCTAAAATTGTAAATGATAAGGCATCGTCAAAATCTTTGGCATCTTTTGGATCTATGGTAAAGGTTAAATCTTTACGCATATCGCGTCGCCTTTTTATTTCTTCAGGTTTTATTGATATATCTAAATTGTTAGCGTAATTTTCTACCTCATGAGGAAATTCCATAGGTAAGCCGTACTCTGCCATAATAGAATTAATTTCTGTATTATGATCTCCTGGTTTTCCTAATACCTCAAGTACCTTTCCATAGGGTGAATCTGCTTTTTCTGGCCAATCTGTTAAGGATACTAATACTTTATCACCATCTTCGGCTTTATTAGTTTTATTGATTGGCACAAAAATGTCTTTATACATCTTAGAGCTATCAGCCACTACAAATGCAAAATTCTTTTTTTCGTGTATTTGAATTGTACCAACATATTCGCTTTTTGCACGCTTAATAATATTGGTAATTTCTCCTTCTTGTTTTCCACGATGCTTTCTACGATAAGCATAGAATTCTACTTCGTCACCATCGAGAGCTTTATTGATATTGTTGGATGCTATAAAAATATCCTCTTCAAAATCATCAGAGATAATATAACCGTTTCCTTTAGTGGCTAAATCTAAAATACCTGTATGATATTCTGTATTTACAATCGCTTTAAACTTACCACGTTCTACCTCTTCAATTTCTTGTTTTACCTTTAATTGCTGAAGCTTTTTAATTATCTGATTACGACTACTAGCGTCGTTAACACCTAGTTTAGCGGCAATTTGTTTATAGTTAAAGGATTTGTTTCGTTCTTTTTTTAATATACTTAAGATTGTATTTGTAAGGTTAGAAATCTTATTATTTCTAGATTTCCTTTTTTTCTTTTTTGTCATTTATTAATTGTAATATGATTTACGCGTCATGCAGAGTGAAACGAAGAATCTTATCTATTGAAGAGATTGCCGCGCTTTGCTCGCAATGACAATATTTTAAACTTAATCTAAGCGAAGAGAGGTAATTAAGTTTATGCAAAGCTACACTTTAATTATTTAATAGTGTTTAGTAAAGGTTAATTAAATGAAAAAGCACTATAAAGTTTACAGTGCTTTTTTATATATCTATTTTCTAAAATCTATTGTATTATAAGTTTTTTAGAAGATTTTCCTTTTGATGTTTCTATTTCTACAATATATAATCCTGAGTTAAATTGTGAAGTATCTATAGTAATTTCTTTAGAGGATAGAACTAATTGACCTAGATTATTGTATATGTTTAAGTTTTTTAGTGTTGAATTATTGGTTAATTGAATTGTGAATTGGTTATTTGTTGGGTTTGGGTAAAGTTTAAAATCAAATAAATTAATTTCTTCCACAGATAATGAATTTGTAGCGTTTAATCTAGCTATTCTATTTCTACCTATATCATCGTAACTAGTAAATCCACCAACTATTATAATATTTCCATCATCCTGAATTGCTAGTGTAGAAATAAAAGTATTAACACCAGTACCTGTGTTAAAACTTGTATCTAAACTACCATTACTATTTAATCTAACTATATCATTTGACGGTATTCCATTAAAACTTGTAAAATCCCCTGATGCTAAAATTTTACCATCATCCTGAATATCTAATATAAAAATTGAAAAGTTGCTTCCTAAACTAGAACTGAAACTAGTATCTAAACTTCCATCGCTATTTAATCTTGCTATTTTATTTGATTCTATTCCATTATAACTTGTAAAATTACCTGCTATTATAATTTTTCCATCATCTTGAATTGTTGATGTAAAAACTGAGTTATTTACACCTGTACCTGTATTAAAATTTGTATCCAAACTTCCATCACTGTTTAATCTTACTAAATCATTCGATGTAGCTCCATTATAGCTTGTAAATTCTCCTGATATTAAAATTCTTCCATCATCTTGAATTGTAATTATATCAACTGTATTATCAAAACCCACACCAATATTAAAACTTGTATCTAGACTTCCATCACTATTTAATCTTGCTAAACGATTTATTTCAGTTCCATTATAAGTAGTAAAACTTCCTCCTATTAGAATTTTTCCATCATCTTGAATTGCTATTGGACCAATTAATGGAGTAGAAAAAGACGTACCAACACCTGAGCCAGAATTAAAACTTGTGTCTAAACTTCCGTTATTATTTAATCTTGCTATATTATTGGTCGTGATTCCGTTATATTCTGTAAAATTTCCACTTATAATAATTTTATCATCATCTTGAAGTTCCATTCTTAGAATTCTACTATTTGAACCTGTACCAGAACTAAAACTTATATCTAAACTTCCATCACTATTTATTCTTGCTAAACGATTTGATTCTGTTCCATTATAATTTGAAAAACTACCTCCTATAAGTATTTTTTCATCATCTTGTATTTTTACTGTATTTACAGTATTATTTGCTCCTGTACTAGCATTAAAATTAATATCTAAGCTACCATCACTATTTAATCTTGCTATATTTCTAATTGATAATTCATTATAAGTTAAAAAGTTACCTCCTGTAAGAATTTTTCCGTCATCTTGAATAGAAATTTTAAAAACCGAATTATTAGGTCCAATACCAGAATTAAAATTACTATCTAAGCTACCATCATTATTTAATCTAGCTATACGATTTGATTCTATACCATTATAATTTGAAAAACTACCTCCTATTAGTATTTTTTCATCATCCTGAATCACAATTGAAGAAACAGAATTATCTGGTCCCATACCAGAATTAAAATTACTATCTAAACTTCCATCACTATTTAGTCTTGCTATACTATTCGATGGAATTCCGTTGTAACTAGTAAAATTACCACTAACTACAATTTTTCCATCGTCTTGTGTTTCTATTATATTAATTGCCGTATTAGCGGCAGCATCTACTCCTGTACCAGAACTAAAACTAGTATCCAAAGTTCCATCACTATTTAACCTTGCTATATGATTTGATTCTATCCCGTTATAACTTGTAAAAGTACCACCTATAAGAATTTTACCATCATCTAGAATCACTATCTTTCTAATTGAACTGGCTGCTAAAGAACCTGAGTTAAAATCAGTATCTAAGCTTCCATCAATATTTAATCTAAATATATTAGTAGATCTTGCTACTAGTATTTTTCCATCATTTTGAATAGCTATAGTACTAATTGAACTACCTGAACCAAAACTAAAACTAGTATCTAAACTTCCATCACTGTTTAATCTTGCTATACGATTCGATGGAATTCCATTATAGGACGTAAAAAAACCAAGTATAATAATTTTCCCATCGTCTTGAACTTCAATTAGACTAATCTCACTATTTGGTCCTGTTCCAGAACTAAAACTAGTATCTAAGCTTCCATCAATATTTAACCTTGTTATGCGATTTGATGTTAATTCATTATATGATGTAAAATTACCAGCTATTAAAGCTTTTCCATCATTTTGAATGGCTATCGATCTAACTCTATCATTTGGGCTACCACCACTACCAAAACCAACATCATTTGGGTTAAAAGATGTATCTAAAGATCCATCTTGAGAAAAAATATTAAGACTAAATAATAATAGATAAAGTAAAATTTGTTTCATTATAGCTAATTTTAAAGATTTATCTTACAATAGTAATAAAATAAACACTTATTATTTAAAGGTTTAGAGGTTAAGTTTACTAAAAGCTTCAAAAAAGTTTGTATAAATTTTACACTTATTAACATATATATACATAACATCATTTTTCTTTTAAATTTTAAAAAATAAAATGGTGGTTATTATAGTCTGTTAATAGCTACTATAACTTTTTAGTGTTTTGTTTGGTTAAGTGACTTATCAGATTTATTTAATATGCAGTTAACAGGTAATTTATAGATAACTACTTCACTTTAAGACTTATTTTAAAAACTATGAACAACTGTTAATAAATGTTGTTAATAGAATTACATGATATGTTTTTATTAAAAACTGTTTACATCTCTACTAAATATATCTAATAACTCTCTCGAAAGAAATTGCTAACTAATTAGATTTTCTCAGCTCTATTTTTGATTGGGAAAATTACTGGATAAACCTAATTTTAGTTTTAAGTAATTACAAACAGTTATTAACAAGTAATTCTCATTTTTAACTGTACTTATAAACAGGGATTATTAATGCTGATAAAAATTATATAATCAAACTTAAAACTTATGAATAAGTAAGCTAGTATAAGTTATACATACTTATACGTAATTATTAACTTTGTGGTTATAATGTTGTTTTGGGTTGATTTAACGCATCTAAATAATAGAAAGATTGCTGCGCTATGCTCGCAATGACGTAATATAAAAAAACTATGACTATTTCAATAGGGAACGACCATGCAGGTCCAGATTATAAGGCCGCAATTGTAAAACATTTAGAAGCTAAAGGTTATACTTTAACTAATTATGGAACAGATACTTTAGATAGTGTAGATTATCCAGATTTTGTACATCCAGTTGCTAAAGATGTAGCAGAAGAAAAAGTAGATTTTGGTATTTTAATTTGCGGTAGCGCAAATGGTGTAGCAATGACTGCTAACAAATATCAGAAGGTGAGGGCAGGTGTTTGTTGGACCAGTGAAATTACAGAATTAACACGTTTACATAATAATGCTAATATTATATGTATTCCGGCACGTTTTACATCAATTCCGCAAGCTATTAAAATGGTAGAAACCTTTTTAAATACTGAGTTTGAAGGAGGTCGTCATCAAAATCGTGTAGATAAAATTCCTTTAAGTTGTTAATTACTCGCACTAAATCTTTTAAAGAACTTACAACACAAGAGCTTTACAATTTACTTCAATTACGAAGCCAAGTTTTTGTTGTTGAACAGGATTGTGTATACCAAGACCTAGATGGTAAAGATGAAAAAGCATTACATATTTTAGGGTATGTAGATGATACACTTGTGGCTTATACACGTATTTTTAAGCCAGGATATTATTTTGAAGAAGCGAGTATTGGTAGAGTAGTAGTAAAAGAAAGTAAACGAAAATTTAATTATGGTTATACCATAATGAACGTTTCTATACAAGCTATTAAATTATATTATAATACATCTGATATTAGAATATCTGCACAAACTTATTTAAAACAATTTTATAATAATCTAGATTTTAAAGAAGTAGGAGAGGAGTATCTCGAAGATGGGATACCACACATAAATATGATTAAATCCTAATCTGTAGATTTAGGTTTAAGAATGCGCGTCACTAAAATTTCTACACGTCTATCTAATTCTGGTTCGTTACCTAAAGGGAATTTTCTTTTATGTCCCACAAATTTCATTCTATATCGTTTTACGCCGCGTTCTGCGAGATAATCATAAACAGTTTTAGCTCGTGCAAGAGATAAATTACGCTTTTTTGTCTTTCTATCTATCGCATCTCTGCTCCCATGCGTACAACACACATGGCCTTCTATTGTAAAGAATATATCTGTACGTTCTACGAGAATTTTAGCAATATCGTCTAAAACCACTTTAGATTCTTTTGTGAGATAACTATAACCTGTACGGAAAAGAATATTTTCTAACTGAATTTTATCTCCTTCTTTAAGTTCTCCACTTAATAATTCTTCCGTAGTTTCTTTTTTTGGTTGCTCAACTTTTACACGAGGAGGATCATAGGGTTTAACAATAATCTCTACTTTTCGGTTTAGTCCACGAATTTTATAAAG
>NZ_CALGNH010000066.1 GCF_937958655.1 uncultured Winogradskyella sp.
GTCCTTATGATTTGCTGGAAGCGAGATACGTTTGTATATTTCACTTTCTTCTGGTTTACCTGCAACGACAGCTAATCCTGTTTTTCCTCCTTTAAAAACACCACTTTTTGTTTCGAGAATGAGATCCCCTTTTTGTTTATTCTCACTGTGGCATTGGTAGCATCTATGTGCAAAAAGCCCTCTTACTTCTAGGTTTAGTTTATCTTTTTGTAATTCTGAAAGTGTATCTACCGACTTAAGTTCGGCCAGTAAAGCTCTGGATTCCTTACTTGTATAATTAGCTTTATTTCCAGGTAAAATTGAAGACAGGTAATCCTCTCCATGCGTTAAATTCGCCCCTAAATGTCCTGCAATAGTCAATAAAACTACTGTAATGAAAAATACAATACGATAGGCTTTTAAATTTACAGGTGATTTTTTTAAGCTTGATTTTAAAACTAAGGCTGTCATCAAAGCTAAAACTGCCGTGGCAATTCCTGTGTATTGATGATTATCTACTGAGTTGCCTGTATAGTCTTCTTGCGTTTTTAAGAACCATCCAAACAGTGCCGAGAGAACAGCAAAACCTGCACCAATATAAACCATAAAACTGATGCCATCTCTAAGCCCTTTTCGCTTTCCATTTAAGGTCAATAATTCTAAAATAAAACCTGTAAACAAAAGCCCAATAGGAAAATGCACCACTAAAGGATGTAAGCGTCCAAGAAATTGTAGTATCCAATTTGGGTTTTCCATAAGTCAAGTATAATTAACTCATGGTTATTTTGTATCCTGTACCTTACTGTATTTTAATTAACAGCTATTGAAATAAGTAATTCGTTGATATCTTTTTCAAAAAACACTTCAAAAGGAATGGCTTCAACACCAGGCACCATGTTAAAGGTTCTAGCGCCTTCAATGTCTTTTATTTTGATAGGTGAATTTGCTTTAATAGTGACTAAACCATCTGGTTTTTGAATGGTGATTTCTGTAGCGCTTACGTTAGTCACAACTTCATTATTTGGTGAAATTATAGGTAAAACAAATGCTGTTGGCTCAGTAATGTCTTGTTTTGTACTGACGCTTATTTCTGTTTTATCCGCAAAACACTTGTATGTAATATCAAAAGAAGCAGCAGTTTCTGTCACTTCTTCTCTTTCTACGTTTTTCAACTTTACATCAGCTAATAATTCAATCGTTCCGTTTTCATCTTTAGAGGCAACTGTTGCTGGCAAATCGTATAAGTTGGTGTACCAAACGTCATTTTTAAAAGTCTCAATACGAGGCGTTAAACATATATCTTTATTGGGTTGTGGTTGTTGATTATTCTTTTCTACCAATGCATATTCTGCCATACTTGCAGCACATAAAAGTCCTACTTTATTGTGATATAGAACACCTAAGGCTCCACCTGAAGCTTGGCGGAAATCCTCTTTGTAATGGTATTCTGCATCGTAAGCACTTACGGTTCCTCTCCAATCGCCTCTTGCAAATAGAAAAACATCTAAATCTTTAACATGTTTTACACCATCGGCTGTCATTCTTGGTAAACTTGTACTTGAATTAATTTCTGGTAAATGCTCCCAATGGTCTAACAATGCTGCTAAAGGTTTGGCATGTGTAAATGTGTGGTGCACACACGGTGGGATTCCAGCTTCAATAAATCCAGGACCTCCGTGAATTAATCCGTCCGCTGTACAGCGTTGTAATAATTCTGTATTTTTTACGGCTGCGGTTCCAAATGCAGGATTGATGTGTGCCATCATCCCAAAGGCTGGTTGACTGCCATCACAGGTTCTGCTTCCCCAATATGTCCATTTATACATTCTGTTGCCCCAACTATTATCCCAACCACCATCTGGCAACATAAACTCTAAATGGCTATTTAAAGATTTGGTTAGAATTTCGAGAAGCTCTTTGTCATTTTTTTTAAGCGCATACATGACCAAACTATTTAAAGTTTCTTCAACATTATACCCTAAATCAACACCGTGCAATCCTTTTTCACTCAACTTGCTAGAACTTTTTTTACACTCTCCAAATAACAACCCTTCATTTGGCGTAAAATAAGCTTTTACTTGTTGCGCCAGTGCTTTACTCTTTGCTTTAAAATCATCTCTTTTCACAACGTCTCCTACTAAATCCAAACCATAAACTGCTGTCCCTGGATAATTGATATTTGTAAAATCAATGGTGAATGTATCGTAGATATATTGTCCCGCTTTTTCTAAACGTTTTGTCCAAGCTGTTCGCGTGGCTTCATCTAAAACATGGCCATGATAATGCAATGCTTCTGCCAAAGCGATGGCTCCAAAAATGGTAATGCCTTTCCAAGATTTTGGATTTTTAATAACCGTCCAAGCGCCATTATCTTGCGACACATTATTTTCTGCCCAAAGCATAACTAACTTAGCCCCTTCAACGTATTTTTCATATCCCGTTTTATCGGCCATGTATAAAAACGGATAGACTGCATCCATACAACGTCCATGAATATGTGAACACGATGGACAGCCTAAAGCACCATGTTCATCTAAATTTGATGGATTATTGATTTGTACTTTCAACATACCATCACTCCAATCTTTTAAAAGGTTAGCTATAAGATTTTTAAATTCTAAAGAGTGTTGAGGATGTTCAGCACACGCAGTTAATAATCCAGACATGGGAAGTGATAAACCCACTCCTGCTAAAGTCGAAAGTTGTAAGAAATTACGTCTTTTCATTGAAATATATTATAAGGTGATATGGAAAAATAACATTACCATCTTAAACATCCATCCTGTTTTGTCCTGTTAAATGATAAACAAAAAAAGACTGTCTTAACAGACAGTCTTTTTCATCTTATTTTAAGATAATAATGTTAGTTTATAATCAGTTTAGTCTGAACGGTTTTATTATCAACCGTTGTAGCACTTACGATGTACAATCCAGACGTTAAATTTCTATTAGTACTAACTTCGATTTTTCCGTTAGTAGTTGATCCTTGATAAACTACCTTCCCCAACATATTGTAGATTTTAACCTCCGCATCTGTACTATTATTCAATGCAATCGTAAAATTAGTGCTTGCTGGATTAGGATATACTTTTATTGAAGATACAGCTAATTCATCATTTTCAATACTTAAAGTTTGACTAGTTGGTATGGCTTCCCATACGCTTCTAGTATCTGACTCAGGAACTGGAATGTGTGTTACAGTTCCATCCATTTCATGATACATAAATCTGCCGCTAGTACCAGATTCAAATCTATAGGTATCATCAACATCGTTATAATGTAAAGTCCACACTTTATCACCAGAACTTGTCGTTGTACCCGTACTTAAGACTACATAAGGGCCTCCTGGACCTCCAGAACCTGGTGCACGTAATATGCCATTAACTTCACTGTCTATATTAACCAATGCGCCTTGTTGCACAAATGTCCAATGTGTGTTTAACGGTTCACCAGAATCAGTCATCGTAACTGGCGTAGCTGACGCTCCTGCATCTGTTAAGAATTGACCTGTAGCTACATTTCTGAATCTAAAAACGTCATCACTAGGTGGTGGCCCACTAGTATCTGGTATTTCTTGTCTCTCATAAGTTGTATTGGCCCATCTCATTTGTGCTCTACCACCTCTTACACGATAAGCACCGTATCTAATGCCTGATTCTGTGCCTCTTTCTGGATCTGGGATATCCCAATTAAATGCGTCTCCTCCGATTACCGCGTCACAATAATGTATTTTTAAGGCTGGGTCACTAGGGTCTTCTCTAAAACCTATCTCTAGCTGAAAATCAATTTCTTCATTTTTATTGACTCGCTTCAGAAAAACAACTTCTCTACCGCTACTTCCTGATCCACCACGAACTAATATACGTTCGGCATAAATATCAAAAGCGATTTGCTTATCTGCATTGATACCTTCCCCATAAACAGGATGTGCTCTATATAAACAGATTGCAGGATCTGGAGGTCCACCACCACCAGTATGCTTTCCTTTGGCCTGAGCTAAGTAACTACCATCTTGGCCAAAAGAGCCGCCATCACCAACTTCAAGAATTCTTAGAGTTCCTGTGAACCTTGCATAACTTCCTACACCTGTTTCTTGAGATCTTGGTAAAGAACGCTCTATTCTAGGTTGTAAGGTGCCCGGAGCATCCCAATGGTTTGACCCATCGGTTATATTATAAACACCCCAAGTTTTTCCATATAAATCAACTTCTGAATAATCGGAATAGCAACTTCTATCGTCAGCAGTTCCTACGTTAACAGAGTTAGGTATATCTACATTTCTAGTATTATCGTTTTGGAATTCGCCTGAAGCCGGACAAGTAAGATCAGGGTTTGTATCCTCATCTGGAGCCGTTTCTACAGGAACTTCTACAAAAGGAATAAGTTCCCAATTACTTCTATCGTCCGTTTCCGGTACAACAACATGGGTAACCGTTCCATTAGCATCATGATACATAAATCTTCCACTATTGCCGGATTGAAATCTATAGGTATTATTCGTTGTGTTATGTTGTATCGTCCAAACTTTATCGGCATCAGCTGCTGGTGCAGATGTTGCTGTACTAACAACTACAAAAGGACCTCCTGGTCCACCAGCACCTGGTCCGCGTAATATTCCTAAAATTTCACTATCTATATTATAAAATGCACCACTTGCTACAAACGTAAAATGGGTGCTTTGATCTTCTTCGTCCAAATTTGTCATAGAAACTGCTGTAGCACTTACTCCTGCATCTGTTAAAAATTGCCCAGTCTCTACATTTCTTAATCTAAAAATATCATCAGAAGGTGGTGCGTCTTGCGCAGTTATGCTTAGTGAGCATAATGTAAAAACCAAAAATAATATGGCCTTAAACGTGATTTTTTTCATAGCTTTTTTAATTTTTCCTAATGGTATTAAATGTAGCTAAAAAAAGTATCCTGAACTATGCTGAATTGAAAGATAATTACTTTTTATTTTGTTAAAAGTCAATTTTTGAGGTTAATGAAATGTCTTAAAGTATAGAAAAAAGAGCCAATTAATTAAGTATTTTTATAACCACTGGCCCAATTAAACCTGAATCTTCAAGTTCCGTCTCATTTTTTCTAGGTGGATTAGTGGTCCAAGTTTTCTTTTTATCTTTTGGTCTTTGATTATCAAAAATAAGCTGATTTCGCCAGGTATTGGTCACTTTTATCTCTAATCGATTTTCACCATTGGTCACAAATTCGCTAATATCAAACGTAAAAGGTGGTGCCCATTTTACACCGACTTTCTTATCATTACACCAAAGCTCTGCAATATTTGAAACAGCTCCTAAGTCGATAATAGTTTGTTTACCTAAAGATTGTAAATTGAACGTTTTGGCATATGTCGTAGTTCCTGAATAGTGCTTAACAGCATCATTCTCTAATTTGGGAAGCGATTTCAATTCTGAAATTTGAATCGACTTCGGCGTATCCCAACCGTCATCAAAATTTAATTGCCAATTGGTTTTTAGGGATTGCTCATTTACTGCAATGGTTTTAGATGTTTTATTTCCATTTTGATAAAACGTATATACTCCTGCATTTGAAGCAATACAATTATCGTCTTTCCAAGTTATACTAGGAAAATCTTTTGTATCATGAAGGTTGTACCATCCTGTTTCCGCATTTAAAATAACCGCATTGTCATAAGTTACTTTTGAAGCATAAGGTAGTTTGTCACCTTTTGAAAATACCACAATTGTACTTCCACTTGGTGCAAAAGATAAGGTCACATTTGTTCTATCATCTGATGTACTCCAAACTTTTGCTTCTTGTTGTTCTCCATTAAAAGCATTCCATAATTGTGGATACATATCTTTAATTCTGAAACTCAATGTGGCATCAACCGGTTTATCATGATTTGAAGCGACAAAATAAATATGTGCGTCGGTCGTTTCTCGGTGAATCCATTTTATATCTAAATCATCTGGAACAATAACATCTTGAGCAATACGTTCCGCTTCTAAAACAGCATCAAGTGATTTTCCCCAATATACTTTTCCTTTTCCTACTCGCTTTACACCTTCTTTTGTATTTCCCCATAACTCATCGGCTATTAAGGCTAATTCTTTTAAATCATTCTCATCATCCATTAAACTAGGTGAATCTAATGGCTTATCGCCAAGAATTACGGCTCCTCCCAGTACTAATTTTTTTAGTTTCTTTACCGTAGACAATAACATCTCTTTTGAATCTCTAAGCGTAATGATGCGATAATCTCCAGCATTCTCTACATGAATTTTACCATTTTCAACACTCAACTTATCGTGTAATATTTCAGCATTCAAATAATCAACACGATAACCTTTAGGAAATTCATCTAAGTCAAAAGGCGGACGCTCAAAATGGTCGCCATAATATCTCAATACGTCGGCAACATATTCACCTTGTTGCAAAACATAATGGTTTCGCGCTAAATAATCCGTCCAATCTTTCATATATG
>NZ_CALGNH010000067.1 GCF_937958655.1 uncultured Winogradskyella sp.
ACCAATATGAATGAACGTTTGGAAGTATCAGAGAAATTTCAACAACAGTTAAATAGTGTTTACAATGAGTATATCAATTTAAAAGATGCTTTAGTAAAAGAAGATTCAAAAAGTACTTCAACAAGCGCATCAACTTTACTAAACAATTTAACCAAAGTAGATATGAAATTGTTATCAGATAATAAGGCGCATAGCCATTGGATGTCATTAGAAAAGGAAATAAAATCTTCAGCGACCTCAATTTCTGAAACGTCCGATATAAAAGCACAAAGAGACCATTTCAAGCATTTGTCATCACATCTAATCAATGCTGTTCAACTATTTGGTGTAAATGAAAAAGTCTATTTAGAATTTTGTCCAATGGCAGATAATAACAAGGGTGCATTTTGGTTGAGCAAAGAAGAAAAAGTAATCAATCCATATTTTGGTGATGCAATGCTAACCTGTGGAGAAGTAAAACAAATAATAGAACAATAACAATTAAATTTTAAACAATGAAGAGAGTAATTTTAAGTATCGCTGTAATAGCAGCATTAGGTTTGACAAGTTGTAAAAACGAAACCAAAAAAGGAACAGAAACTACAACTACAAAAGTGTCAAAAGAAATGGCAATGACAGACCTGTCTTTTGGTGTGAGAGGAAATTGCGGAATGTGTAAAAACACCATCGAAAAAGCAGCTAACGGTGTTGAAGGTGTTGCAAGTGCTAATTGGGATGTCGATAAAAAGAAGATTGATGTATCTTTTGATGATACAAAAACCGATGCAATGGCAATCCATAAAGCAATCGCAGCTTCAGGTTATGATACCGAAAAAGTAGCTGGTGATGAAGAAGCATATGATGGTTTACCAGGTTGTTGTAAATACGACCACGAAATGATGATGAATCAATCAGGTGAAACAAAAAGTGATGAACATTCAAATCACGACCATTAAACCAATAATGAAAGAGTCTTTTTCGGAAGGCTCTTTTTTATTCCCCACAACCCAAAACCCAGTTTTTTCGTACCTCAAAATCCTCTGTCTTTTGTGTTGTTCCGCTCACCTAACAAGTTTAGCGTTTTTTTGTCTTTAAGGTAATAGCATATTACAGCTTTGGTTTTCATAAAATCAAACCAAACTGCAATAAGCTATTCTGTTATTATTTTCTCATAAAACCCTAAACTCACCCAAGCTATGTTACATAATACAAGTTATAGTAGCAAAAATCCTTTCAAGGGTTTGCTAACGCAGTATTCTTATATTTTCGTAGCTATAACTGGTATTATGTAAAATATCCGCTTATCCCACGCTCACATTGGAACTTCAAAGAAAATGACGTTATCTCATTCAACTGCACAAAATCATCGTTAAGTCCAAGTATTCCTTACCTCAAATCTTTGTTTGCTTTATTTCGTTAACTTTCATTTTAGGAAAAGTAAGATGAGGTAATAAAATAAAAAAGAAAGCAAATATAGGTAGCTTCCATCAGCCAACGCTCAATACTGTAAAGGTCAAGCCCTACGGGTTTTGAATAAAACTTTTTTATGAAGCAATCGTAAAAGATTTCAAGATTTTAGAGTAAAAAACTTTTACCCAAAAACCTTGACAGCATCATCCACGCTACCTTTTACATTGGCTGTCTTTTTTCTTTTCTTCAAAAAAATTATGGCAAAAGAAAAAGCCCTACAATAAAAATTATAGGACTCTTTCAGCTTCAAAGGTCAGAATGAAACTATGCTACTTCTACGATATTTAAAACGTTATATGCGCCATTTTTAAGCGGATACTGAATACCGTTAATCTCTTGGAAGAACTCTACCAATAAAACGAATATATCGTTTCCTGTGCCTGTTGGAACACCTGCAGGCGTTAGTGTTTGCGTTGCAGACGTTGAATCAATCGGAATATTCACAGTTGGACTGTATTCGATTGAATTATCTGTAGTATCAAAGTCAACTTTTAGAAATGCTGAACTTAAACTTACGTGTGTTGCGCCACTTGGATAGGCAATATCATTTGCAGGTGTTAAATTTGGAATCGTAATTTCACCAGTTGCACCATCTACAGTAAATGGGGCGAATAAAACAGCACTTAAAATGGCTCTATTATTAAAATCCAAGCCTTTTAATGTGGCTTTACCTTCTGGTGTTGCTAATCCTGTAGCTACATTTCTTTGTCCTCTTACAGAGGTTGTATCAAAGTTTTTAATTTGTGTCATTTTTTGAGTAACACGACTTGAAACTCGATTGTCTTTTGCTCTAATCATTAAGTTTCTAACTGATGTTCTCAATAGCTTACCAGATGATGCAGAACTTCCAAATTCTGAACCGTTTTCACGAGTACGTTCAAACGCTGGGTCATTTTGAATACGTTCTTTAGAAACACCGCCTTTAGTTTTTACTAAATAACCCTCTTTTGCTTTGTAAAAAGTTAGATTGTCTAACGTTCCTTCTAACTTGATAATACCTTTTAATTTTGCCATAACTAATACATTTTTTGATGATGAATATCAAATATACGAGCTATTGACTGTCAATGCATTAGAGTGCTTCCGTAGTGTTTATAAGTTGCCAAAACTTCCGTTTTAGTTAGTTTTTTCAATGGGATATTAGTCGTATATTGTATATAAGTGCTTTATAGCTACGGTATAGATAAAGTATAGTTAGAGTATTAATTTTAAATTTAAAGTGAATGAGTAGAATCTGTATTTACCCTAAAGACGTGCAGGTAGTAACAGGAAAGAGTGAGCGTTATGGCAGAACAATAATCAAAGCGATTAAAGAACGCCTTAACAAAGAAGCTCATCAGTTAGTTACTATCGATGAATTTTGCGACTTTATGGGCTTTGAAATCAGTAAAGTACAAGGATTAATCAAGTAAATTCCTTATCTTTACTACAAGGTATAAAGGTGACCTATTAGGTGACCCAACAATGGTACAGGACTGAAACAGTAATAAATAAAGGCACTACGAAAGAGGTTCACTTACCTCTTTCTCCGCTAAAAGCTTTATCTGTAATGGATAAAGCTTTTTTTTATGCATTTAAGTCTGTTTTGCGTCGATCTAAATTTTTAATAAATGGTTGCTTGGTTAAAAGTTGGCCAGTTGCTGCTTTTATAGCATTTGCCAGTGCACCACCAGCGGGTGGTAAGCCCGGCTCTCCAAGTCCTGTTGGTGACAGGTTGTTTTTTACAAAATGTGTTTCAACAATAGGTGTCTCTTTCATTCGTATGAGACGGTAAGTGTTAAAATTTATGTCTTGTGGTTTACCGTTTTTAAATGTAAAATCCCCATACATAGCATGGCCTAAACCATCAATAACACCACCTTCAATTTGATTTTTTGCACCTGTTGGGTTAACAACAATGCCACAATCAACGGCTACAGTTACTTTTTCTATAATAGGCAACCCATTACTAAGACTAATATCTACAACTTCTGCAACGTGGGTATTATGACTGTAATACGCTGAAAAGCCTTGATAAGTATTACTATCAGTTTGTCCCCAATTGCTTTTTTTAGCTGCAAGTTTAATAGTATCTGTCATCCGTTTGGCAGAATATTCTATACTATCATCTTTTCCATCTTGGACATTACTTAAAAGATCTAGCCTTAATTGAACAGGATTTGTATTTAATTCATCAGCTAACTCATCAAAAAAGCTCTGCTCAGCAAAAGCTAAAAAGTTTGTATAGGGAGCTCTCCAAGCACCAGTTGTTATATCACTCTTATAATTACCAGATTCTACTCTATAGTTTTTTATGGCACCAGCAGGAAAAAAATTAGGAATTAACCCATACATATTAGAGTTTATAGCTGCTTCTTTTAGATGATACCCTGTAATTTTACCATTTTTTAGTGCAGCTTTTATTCTGTATTTAATGGCTGGTCTATATATACCTGCTGCCATATCATCTTCTCTAGAAAAAACAACCTTAATTGGTAACTTTGTTATATTAGAGATTTCAGCAGCTTCCATTACAAAATCACCATACAGTCGTCTTCCAAAACCACCACCCATTCTCGTCATTTCTAAATGAATATCTGCTTCATCACGATTAATGAGTTTAGCGACACGACTAGCGGTGCCTGCAGGTGTTTGTATTGGCCCTACAAGATGTACTTTTGCATCACTAACATGTGCATAAAAATTCATGGGCTCCATACAGTTATGTGGCAAAAATGGAGATTCGTAAATGCGCTCAATAATTTTATCTGCACTAGCAAATGCTTTGTCTACATTACCATCATCTCTCCGTACATTGAGTTTTTTACTATTAAGAATCTTATTGAGTTCGTTGTGGTGATCCTCAGTACTCTCAAGCTTATTATCGTTGATCCAGTCAATTTTTAAGGCTTTTTTGCCTTTCATTGCTGACCATGTGTTTTTACCAATTACTGCTATTTTATCTCCAAACTGTATAACGTCTGAAACTCCGTTTACTGTTTTGGCATCTGTAGCATCAAAGGTTCCTATTTTTTGTCCAAAGGCTGGTGGTCGGGCAACAGAAGCATAGGACATGCCCTCAACTTTATAATCTAATCCAAATAAGGGTTTCCCAGTAATAATTTTATCTATATCCACATTTATAGCATCGTTACCAATAATGGTATAGTCCTTAGGTAGTTTTAAAGTAACATTCTCTGGAATTTCTAATTTAGCGGCTTCATTTACCACATCTCCATAGCCCAAAGTTTCACCCTTGGCATTAGTTATTATTCCTTTTGAAGCTGAGCATGTAGCAGCCTCAACACCCCATTTTAAAGCGGCAGCATTTATTAGCATTTGTTTTGTAGTGGCACCAGTTTGTCTTAACACATCCCATCCAAACCTAATAGATTGACTGCCACCTGCAACTTGTCTTTGAAAGTTTTTCGTATCTAAATTACCTTGTTCTACAGTCACATGTTCCCATGGTACATCTAATTCTTCGGCAATAATCATTGGCATAGATGTCTTTACTCCTTGCCCAATCTCTGGATTGGGAGAGTATAGGGTAACGTAGCCGTTATCTGCAATTTTTATAAAGGCATTAAACTCATTAAAATTGAGCTTAGAAACGTCAATTGGTGGTGTTGCTGTGTCTTTACAAGCATTAAATAAATTAAAACCAACTAATAGTCCACCAGTGGCTAACGTAGATGTTCTTATAAAGTTACGTCTACTAAATGTTATATTGTTTTTATTTTTCATGGCACTTTTTTATGACATTTTTTTTGCCGCTAGGGCAACTGCTTTTTCAATTCTGTTATAGCTTGCGCATCGGCAAATATTTCTATGCATAGCTTCTCTAATTTCAGTAGCATTAGGATTAGCGTTTTGCTTTAAAAAGGATGTAGCTGTCATTATTTGTCCTGCTTGACAATAGCCACATTGTGGCACATCTAGTGCTTTCCAAGCGTCTTGTACGGGATGTAATTCCTCGTTTGATAGTCCTTCAATCGTAGTGATTTTTACATCTTTTAGGTTCGCAGCAGGTACTGAGCAACTACGTACAGCCACTCCATCTACATGTACAGTGCATGCACCGCATTGTCCTATGCCACAACCAAATTTGGTGCCGACTAAATTTAATTCATCTCTTAAAACCCATAATAGAGGTGTGTCATCATCAGCTGTGACTGATTTGTTTTTGCCATTAACGTTTATGCTATACGTTGCCATAAATTTTGTTTTATGCTAAAGTTATAAAATATTTGGGTATTAAAATTGTGTAAAGATTAATATCGAATAATTATTATTTAGAACTATTTATATAATCCTTATAATCTTGGGCTGTATCAATATCTATAAGATTATCGTTAGACCTTATACTCAAAACATTAGTTGCGCTAGAATTTAAAAAATCTTTAGCTCCTTTATCTCCTCGCAGATGCAAGAGTGACTCAAAGTAGTGTTTCGGAAAAATAGCTGGTACGCCATAAGACGTATTATAGGTTGATGAAATTACATTGCCTGGGTTTTCTTTAGCTTTTTTAATTAATTGATTTATGTAGGCCGCATCAACATTAGGTTGATCTCCAAGTACAATTAGAACAGCATCAAAAAGGACATTATCATTCATTATAGCTCTAATACCTGCGTTTATACTAGAGCCAAGACCTTGCTTATAATTTTGGTTATGAACACAAGTTATGTTATAATCTTTAAGTTTTTCTGTTATAGGTTTCGTATGAGCTCCCAAAACACAGTAAAGCTTAGAAATATTAGAATTTAATAAGTTATTTATTACAACTGTGAGTAGCGTTTCTTTACCAATTGGGAGTAGTTGCTTCGGTTTCTTCATTCTTGTTGACGTCCCAGCAGCTAAAAGTAAAACGGCAATCTTCATTGTAAATGATTTATGGTGTTTAAAGGTATTTAAAATTAATTTCAATTCGTAAAAAGGACAGCATTATTGCTTATTTTTGAAAAAAAATGTGATGATAATTGATAAATTAAAATGGCGTTATGCGACAAAGAAATTTGACGCGGCAAAAGTACTTACAGCAGATCAGCTTCAGGTTTTAAAAGAGGCATTTAATTTAACGGCACTATCGTATGGTTTACAAACCTTAAAAATGATGGTAGTTTCTGATCCATCTATAAAAGCACAATTAGTTGAATATTCATACGGACAAAAACAAGTTGTTGATGCATCTCATTTACTCGTATTATGTGTCCAAAATACAATTGATGATAAAGATGTTGATCAACATTTTGAAACTATAAAATCAATACGACATACACCAGATTCTATTTTAGAACCATTTAAAAATCAACTGCATCAGTCAATTGAGCAAATGCCTACCGATAAAAAGTTAAGTTGGGCAACTAATCAGGCTTATATTGCTCTAGGTAATTTAATGACTGTTTGTGCCGTAGAGGGTATTGACAGTTGTCCGATGGAAGGCTTTATACCAGAGAAATATGATGCGGTTTTAGGTTTGGATAAACTCAATTTAAAGTCTGTTTTATTATTACCTGTTGGGTATAGGGCAGACGATGATATGTTTGCAGAGCTTAAAAAAGTAAGAAAACCTCTAAAAGATACAGTTATAGAATTGTAGAACACGCTTAAAAATGATAATAACACGTTAAACAACGTTATAATGTAATACACTATGCCAGGATTTGAACTATTTAGTGATTTAGAACGAAAAGAAGTTAATGACGTTTTAGAAAATGGTGTACTAATGCGCTATGGCTTTGATGCAATGCGCAACGGACACTATAAAGCAAAGGCTTTAGAGTCTGAATTGGCTTTAACGTTTAAGTCTAATTATGTACAATTAGTCTCTAGCGGTACAGCAGCAGTTACCGTAGCTTTAGCGTCCGCTGGTATTGGAGCAGGAGATGAAGTGATTATGCCAACCTTTACATTTGTTGCAAGTTTTGAAGCTATTATGATGTTAGGAGCCATACCAGTATTGGTAGATATTGATGATACTCTTACGTTAGATCCTAAAGCGGTTGAAGCAGCCATTACTGATAAAACAAAAGCTATAATGGTAGTACAAATGTGCGGTAGTATGGGAGATATGGATGCTTTACGTGCAGTTTGTAACACTCATAGTTTAATATTTGTGGAAGACGCTTGCCAAGCCATTGGTGGTACTTACAAGAAAAAACCTTTAGGGAGCATAGCAGATGTTGGTTGTTTTTCGTTCGATTTTGTAAAGACCATTACCTGTGGAGAGGGTGGAGCCGTAGTTACTAATAACCAAAGCTATTATCATAATGCAGATCACTACTCAGACCATGGGCACGACCACGTTGGTAATGATAGAGGTGCAGAAAGCCACCCATTCTTAGGTTATAATTTTAGAATTTCAGAATTAAATGCTGCCGTTGGTTTAGCGCAGGTAAAACGTTTACCAGAGTTTATTGCTATACAAAAGCAGAACTATACCATTATAAGAGATGTGCTCAAAACCATCCCAGAAGTAACTTTTAGACGTGTACCCGAAGGTGGTGAAGAAAGTTATGCATTTTTAAACTTCTTTTTACCAGACACAGAAACTGCTATAAACGTCTCGAATGAATTTAAGGCTAGTGGAATTGATGTTTGCTGGAATTATTTTGAAAATAATTGGCACTATATCCGTAAGTGGGATCATTTAAAAGAAGCCAAATCATTATATCCGCTCAGTGACGCTATTAAATCTCAATTAGATACACTTAGCAAAACTGTTTTTGCACAGTCCGATCATTGGATAGGTCGCAATATCTCTTGCCTTATAAAATTATCTTGGAGCGAAAAAGAGGTGCAAAACCGCGCAGAAATTATGCGTAATTGTATAAAAAAAGTGTGTTGTTAGCTATTGTATAGTTTGTGTATAGGCTGTTAACTATTCTAAGACTACAAATTGCTTTAGATTTATCAAAAAAAAAGATAATGAAACGTTTTTATGGCTTAATAACCTTGCTTTATTTATGTTATGGTGTATTGTATGCGCAACACTTACCAATTGGTTTTTCTGAGGTAAATGAAAATTTCATAGGTTTTGGAGGGAGTGGTTTTTCGTTTAATACCAATCCAAATGATTCCAATGATGCTGTTGGGCAATTTTTTAATGATGGTAATGATATATGGCAAGGCTTCTTTTTAGATTTGGCAGTGCCAATTGACCTCAGTGTAGAGCAACAACTGAGCCTTGATTTTTATCAGTTTGACCCTCAAAATCATACCATAATTCTTAAACTCGAAAATGGCACTGCTGAGAATGTTGAAGTTATATTGTCTAACTCTGGCACAGGTTGGACAGAAGGTATTGTTTTCGATTTTTCTAATGCCACAATAAGCGGCACTTCCACTAATATTTATGCTACTGGCAGTTACTCTAGATTAACTCTATTCATTGATGGAGGAACTAACCAAACAGGAACGTACTTAATTGATGATATAAATAATGGCACAGTACCTATAAATCCTAACGAATTAGACGTTATTTACACAGACTTGGTTTGGGCAGATGAATTTGACACCAATGGAGCAGTAGATGTTAATAATTGGTTTCTTCAGACGCAATTGCCAGCTGGTGGAAATTGGTTTAATGGAGAAGAGCAGCATTATACAAATCGTATAGAAAATGCTTTTGTAGAAAATGGATTTTTAAATATTGTAGCTAAAAAGGAAGTTTTTACAGACCAAGGGGAAACAAAGCAATATACCTCTGCAAGATTAAACTCTAAATTTGCATTTACCCACGGCAGAGTAGATGTTAGAGCTAAATTACCAGAGGGAGATGGTACTTGGCCAGCAATTTGGACTTTAGGCAAAAACATTAATGAAGATGGAGCTTATTGGGACAACCAAGGTTTTGGTACTACGTCTTGGCCTGCCTGTGGTGAAATTGATATTATGGAGCATGGTTTATATGCTACTAACCAAGTAAGTGTTGCGCTGCATTCGCCTTCTAGTTTTGGTAATACAGTAAATACAGCCACCCAAATGTTAGCGGATGTTGCAAATGATTTTCATGTGTATTCTGTAAATTGGTCACCTAATCAAATCACATTTCTTATAGATGGTGTGGGTTATTACACTTACAACCCTGCTGAAAAAGATGAGAATACATGGCCGTTTAATACCGATCAGTATTTACTGCTAAATATTGCAATGGGTGGTGTTTCTGGCGTTATTGATCCTAATTTTAACCAAAGTAGTATGGTTATAGACTATGTGAGGGTATATCAAAATTCTAGCTTAAGTACTGGTGATAATCTAAAAAAAAACAGTTTTAATGTGTATCCCAATCCTGCAAAAACGAGTATTACCTTAGCAGCAACTATTACAATAGATCGTATTACAATTTCTAATACGTTAGGACAAACCATTTGTAGTAGATATAATAATTTAAATCAGATAGATGTCTCTAATCTTAATGCTGGGCTATATATCCTAAAAATATACGCAGGTGATATAATAGACCAAAAACGTATTATTATTGAATAACTTAATAGTTAGTAGTTAACGTAATCTACAATCTCTAAACCATAACCAATCATACCAACACGCTTGGTCTGAAGACTGTTTGATATTAGCTTTAATTTACTAATTTTTAAATCGTGAAGTATTTGAGCTCCGATACCAAAATCTTTAGAGTCCATGCTAATACCAGGTGCTTTAACAAGTTTATCTTCGGTTTGATTTTCTTTAAGAATGTCTAATCTCGTCAGAAGATTCATGGATTGTATCTGTTGATTAATAAAGATAATAGCACCTTTGCCTTCAGAATTAATAACATTAAACATATCGTCTAATTTTTTATCTGCATTATTGGTTAGCGTTCCTAAAATATCATTGTTAATTAGTGTAGAGTTAACACGTGTTAGTATGGGCTCGTCAGATTTCCAATTGCCTTTTGTTAAAGCAATGTGTACTTGGTTGTTTGTGGTTTGTAAATAGGCTCTTAATCTAAATTTTCCGAAACGCGTTTGTATATCAAAATCTTCTTTCTTTTCAATAAGCGAGTCGTACTCCATACGATACGCTACCAAATCTTCAATAGAAACAATTTTTAGATTAAATTTTTTAGCGACCTCCATAAGTTGTGGTAAACGTGCCATGGAGCCATCTTCATTCATAATTTCTACAATAACACCTGCAGGTTCAAATCCAGCAAGTCGCGCAAAATCAATAGCAGCTTCGGTATGGCCAGTGCGTCTTAAAACGCCACCTTCTTTTGCAACTAAAGGAAAAATATGTCCAGGACGTGCTAACTCAAAGGACTTAGTGTCTCTTTTAACTAAAGCTTTTATAGTTTTGGCTCTATCGTTAGCAGAAATTCCTGTGCTTACTCCATTACCACGTAAATCTACAGATACTGTAAAGGCGGTCTCCATAGGATCTGTATTGTTTTTCACCATCATGCTTAACTCTAAATCTTTACATCGATTCTCAGTTAAAGGAGCGCAGATAAGACCTCTGCCATGTGTGGCCATAAAATTGATCATCTCTGGTGTTACCATTTCAGCAGCAGCTAAAAAATCGCCTTCATTCTCACGATTTTCATCATCAACTACAATAATAACTTTACCCTGTCGAATGTCTTCAATAGCTTCTTCAATGGTATTTAGGCTTGTTTTTTTTTGTGCAGTGG
Source organism: uncultured Winogradskyella sp. (assembly GCF_937958655.1). Taxonomy (GTDB): domain Bacteria; phylum Bacteroidota; class Bacteroidia; order Flavobacteriales; family Flavobacteriaceae; genus Winogradskyella. The sequence goes on from NZ_CALGNH010000067.1 coordinate 11,067, forward strand.
TGTAAGACATTTATAAAATGTATGTATATGGATGTAGCAAAGATACGCTTAATTTATATTCTTAATGCAACTTCTGTAGAAGTCTAAGCCAATCTTATTTCTCAAAACTACATATTTTAATGGGTAAAAAGGAAGGCCTAAAATTAAGAGTAGTGGATTAGTTTTTTTTCCTTCTTGGTCAATACGTTTATAAAATTTTGAATATTTAATACTATCTACCACAACGTAAATAACATATAGAACAAAGCTCATTATACTAAGTTTTAAACTAGCATCTGCAATTTCTGGTAATTTGTTATTTCTGCATATAAAATATAAGGCTAATAATATGCTGCCAATACAATAGCTAATTAGGCTTGTTTTTGAGTAGTCTTTATAGTCTTTTAAAAGTTGTTTACCCTCAATGAGGTTATCTGGTATTTCTAAGCCTTCAGATTGTAGTGCTTCTAATGATAGATTACGGTTTAATAAATTATGAAGTGCAATTTCTTTAGGCCTTTTATCAAGGTCATAGTCGTCTTGCTTTTTTATGATCGAAACTAATTCCTCAATTGAATAGCGTTTGTAATAGTTGTAGGATTTGGTATCACTTTCTGATAATTGTAATTTATTTTTTGATGAGAATAACCGTTTAAAAGGCACAATTATAGCATCAAACTGAAAAACACCTTTATCATTAGTAGCTCTGGTAGTTAAATAAATACTTAATGGTAGCATAACTGCCGTTGACAACCAAGACCCAATTATTGGACTAAACGACCCTTTTTCTGCACTATTCTTTGCGAAAATACCAAAGAAATGATACGTAAGAAATAATACTACGGCTATAACAATGGGTAGTCCTAATCCACCTTTTCTTATTAAAGCACCAAGCGGAGCACCAACAAAAAACAAAATGATACAGGCGATTGATAATACAAATTTATCATGAAAAGCAATGACGTGCTTATTTAAAACAATAGCCTTATTAGTAAGATTCTTGCGGTTAGAGTCTATAATTTGTCTTGTACTATTTGCAGAGTTTAAAGCAATATTAACGATTTGTGATTTTACATCACTGCTAAATAAATCTAATAAATCACCCGTGTACGTACTGTCCTTTTCTTCTATATTAATATTGGTATTAAGAATAGGGAAGGTGGTGCGTGTATATAAAGTTTTGGTTAATTTATCTTTGTCTTCCTTCCGTTGATTCTTTAGACTATCTATAGAGAATGTTAACTGATCTATTGTTTGCATATTATGCCGTCCCTTGTAATTCTTTTCGTCTAAATCTTCATTATTAAGAAGTTCTAAATCAACATTTATAATATAATTGTCAAAGTAACTTTTGGCATGAGGTTTATTAATATTTTTTCTGGTATCTCTATTTACAATCTCTTCATAATAATTACCATTAATAAGTTTTAACTGAAGTACGTTGGAGTCTTCACTGCTAATAAGTTCTCCTTTTTCAGAAATAATAACTTTATAATTACCCGGTCTTGCAGAGTTTTTATCGTGTATAATGACATGCTCTAAGTATTGACCTCTGTCTCCAGTTTTTTTATCTACTTTAATATTGATGTTACCAATTTCATTAAACTGACCTTCTGCAATAGCTAATGCTGGCTTTACTTTAGCAATATTACGTCTTAGATTATAAAAATTATATTCGCCCCAAGGAATTACATTATTAGCAAAAAAGAAACATGCCACTGCCAGTGTTATTATAAAAACACTAAGACTACGCATGGCACGTTGTAGCGATATGCCTGTAGATTTCATTGCAGCAAACTCATAATTTTCTGCAAAATTACCAAAAACCATTATAGAGGATAGTAATACGGTTAATGGCACAACCAAAGGAATTAACTTTGGGATGTAATAGAGAATAAATTTAGCTGTAACCGAAACATCCAGATCTTTTCCTGCAAGTTCAGAAATATACAACCACACACCTTGTAGAACAAAGATGAACATAAAGATAATAAGGACACTAAAAAATGTCCTTAAGAATGTGATAAGTATGTACCTATCTAATATTTTCACTAAGCTTAATCAATTTTATTAATAAAATAATCGCTGTATTTACTTTCTTCAAAAGTAAATAAGGTTTTTGATATAGGCTCATTTGTTTTAAAAGAATTAACGGTTAGTGTTGTTTTTGTTCCGTTTTTTCCAACTTCTATCAGATTATAGATATGTTTTGTAGTGGCATCTATACCTAATAATACATATTTTATTTCTGAATCAGTGTCAATAGGATTCAATTTTACATACTGAATTTTTCTGCCTTTTACTTTTTGAACAATATCCATTTTATAGGTATAGCCATCTTCATAAAACGACAGCATTTTACTTGGTGTTATAGTACTCTCATCTTCAGAATTATTAGATGAAATTGTCACTTCTTCATCCTCTGGGCTTATAGTATATAGGGTTTTGCCATCAAAAATACGTGTAATACCCAATATGTTGAGCTTGTATTTTTCTCCCTCAATAACAACATCGCCACGTGTTTCTTGCTTTATATCCTCACTTACATTATTAAGCACATATTTAAAATCTAAACTTATAGTTTTATATGCTTTCATTTTTTGACTTACTTCATTTAATAATGTTACAGCTTTTGCGTCGTTTTGAGAAAAACCAGACAAACTTGTAAAAATAAGCGCTACAATTACTATTCTTTTCATTTTAAGTTTTATATAAATTTTTATTTTTTTTCATTTTCTAATAGCTGATCTAGTGCTACAAAATCTGGTATTAACACTTGTCTTGCCTTACTGCCTTCAAAAGGTCCTACAATACCAGCGGCTTCAAGCTGATCTATAATTCTACCAGCTCTGTTGTAACCCAGTTTTAGTTTTCGCTGTAATAACGACGCAGAACCTTGTTGTGCTGTTATTATTATTTCTGCTGCGTCCCTAAACAACTTATCTCTGTCTGAAATATCTATATCAAGATTTGTGCCATCGTCGCTGCCAACATATTCTGGTAACAAATGAGCGTCTGGATAGGCTTTTTGAGAGCCTATAAACTCTGTGATTTTTTCAACTTCGGGTGTGTCAACAAACGCACACTGCAATCGTATTAAATCATTGCCTTGAGTATATAGCATATCACCACGGCCTATTAATTGATCGGCACCAGAACCATCTAATATTGTTCTGGAGTCAATTTTACTGGTTACTCTAAATGCAATACGTGCCGGGAAATTAGCTTTTATAATACCTGTAATAACATTAACAGAAGGTCGTTGCGTTGCTATTATTAAATGAATACCTATGGCTCTAGCCAATTGTGCTAACCTTGCTATTGGTGTTTCTACTTCTTTACCAGCAGTCATTATTAAATCTGCAAACTCATCTACAACAAGGACGATATAGGGCAAAAATTGATGTCCATCATTAGGGTTGAGTTTACGAGCTTTAAATTTTGCATTATATTCTGCTATATTTCTACAAAAAGCATTCTTAAGCATTTCATAGCGATTATCCATTTCTATACACAATGAGTTTAAGGTGTTTATAACCTTTGTGTTGTCTGTAATAATGGCATCTTCACTATCGGGTAGTTTTGCTAGATAGTGTCTTTCTATTTTATTGAATAATGTTAATTCTACTTTTTTAGGATCTACTAAAACAAATTTTACTTCCGCAGGATGTTTTTTGTAAAGCAAAGATGTTAATACAGCATTTAACCCAACAGATTTACCTTGACCCGTAGCACCTGCCATAAGTAAATGCGGCATTTTTGCTAAATCTACCACAAAGGTCTCGTTGCTAATGGTTTTACCAAAAGCAATTGGTAATTGCATTTTAGACTGCTGAAATTTTTGTGATGCAATTACAGATCGCATAGATACTATAGTAGACTTTTTATTTGGCACCTCAATACCAATGGTGCCTTTACCAGGTATCGGTGCTATAATTCTAATCCCAAGTGCAGCTAGGGAAAGCGCTATATCATCTTCTAGATTTTTAATTTTTGAAATGCGGATACCTGCATCTGGTACAATCTCATATAAGGTTACTGTTGGTCCTATGGTAGCCTTAATACTGCTAATACCAATCTTATAGTTAAGTAAGGTTTCTACAATACGGTTTTTGTTTTCTTCTAGTTCTTCTTGATCTATAGAGATGCCCTCATTGCTGTATTTTTTTAATAAATCTAAGGGAGGAAATTGATAATTACTTAATTCTAGTGTTGGGTCGAATTGACCAAAATCCTCTACGAGTTTATCAGCAAGATTGTCGGTTTCAGACTGTTCTTCTTTTGTAGATTCAACTTCTATTTTTAATTCGGGTTCTTCAATTTGTTCTTCTTCCTCATTGACTCCAACTTCCATTTTAAGATTATTAGTCTTAGTATCTGGTTTAGAGTTATTACTTATTGTAGGTTCGGAGTTTTCAAGAGGAATTTCGAAAGCAGATTTAAAAGCTTCGGCTTCTTCTGTTAAGCTATTATCAATAGTAACGGCAGGATTTTTAGAGTCCTTAAGCGTAGTTTCATCTTTCAAATCTTTTTTAGCACTATTAAATAGTTTGATGAATGACTCTCCTGTAATATTAAATCTAAGTGCCAAGTAGGCTATAAGCCCAAACAAGAGTAATAATACGGTGCCGATTTTACCTATGTAATCTTGAAAGAAATGATTCATTTCAAAACCAATAGTACCACCCAAAATATCATATTTATGCGAAAAAAAGCCAAGTAATATAGATAACCAGATTACAATTAATGTGCCCCAAATCCAATGTTTTCTGAGTTTTACCTTTTTAAGGTTTAATGTAACATACACTCCAGAGAGAAAAATAAGACCAGAAAATATAAATGAAGAAATACCAAATCCTTTTGTAATAAATAACTCACTAACCCAAGCACCTAGTTGACTTGCCCAATTTTTGTAAGCATCTGAGCGTTCAGGGAAATTTGTAAGAGCACTCTGGTCTTCCTTACCTGTAAATATGAATGATAAAAACGAAATAAAAAGTAAAACACCAATTATTATTAAAAGACTTCCTAGAATAAGCTTTTGCTGATTACTAAGTTGAAATGATGGCATAGCGCGTTTAACCTTAGGTTTGCTTTTTGCTTTAGGTGTCTTTTTTTTCTCTGTTGCTCTTTTTGCCATATTATATTTCTGTTATTTCAGAAATCTAAATTTAGTTGTTATTCGCTTTTGCGTGTTTTGATATGCCATTAACATACGTTGTTATTACATTGAGCTCTTTTGCCATTTCAGAACCTGAAAATTCTGAAATATCATCTAACGTTATATGTGCGTTATAGTACCGTAAATATTGCGATGCCAATGGTAAATAGGACCAGTGCCATTTTTCTAAATTATAACCGGTTCTACCGTTATTTTTTTCTGTGTAAACCTGATAAAACCCGTAATCATTTGCATTGGCTAATAACCAATTATATTCGGTTAGTCCTTTTCTGGTGTTAAAATACGAATTATTTAAACTATTTAAATCTAAATCTGTTCCCCAATGATGTCTAGATGTGCTAGGCATAGAACTATACTCTAATATTTTTAGCGCACGTTGTTTAGGAGATAACTTATGGTGTGTTTTCCATTTTCGCTCCCAGATTGCTTTTTGTTCATAGAAATTACGGGTGCCAGAAATTATTTTAAGCGTTACGCCTTCAATTAAGGCGGCGCTTTGCATCCTTAAAAAGGATTTATAAACCTCTTTTTGTAAGTATATGGTTTTATTTGTAAATTTTGAATCTTCCTTTATAAACGTGTTGTCTTGTTTATAATTAAACTTACCCAGAACAAACGTGTTTGTTATAGGCTGATTATCATTTTTTAAAACTGGTAAAACTTTTTGAGTCTTATTAAATGCCGAAGATTGTTTAGTAGTCTTATTTTCTTTACAACTACAACCCATAAAACAAGTTATAAAAAGTAATACAAAAATTTTCATAAAAATTTTAAAATAAGAGGTTTAAGATCTAATACTTAAATTAATACTTCGGTGTTTAAATAATTTTTGGCGCGTATATTATTACAGCTATTATAACAGCAACAATAGACGCAATAAATACAGCGCCTGCGGCAACATCTTTAATTAGACCTATCTTTGGATGGTGGTCTGGATGTATAAAATTTGCTAGATATTCAATGGCAGTATTTACTCCTTCAATACTCATAACTAGTCCAATAATGGTTGTTTGTATGAGCCACTCTGTTGTTGATATATTATAATAAAATCCAGCTGTAGTTACCACCATGGCAATAAACAGCTGAATTTTAATACTTGCTTCGGTTTTTACAAGGATAAACATGCCTTTAAAAGCATAACCTACACTTTTAAGCCGGTTAACAAAAAAAGAGTCCTTTTTTATCTGCATGAAAATTATGCTAAGCTTGTTAGAGCTTCATCGTAGTTTGGTTCTTCACCTATCTCAGACACTTGCTCAGTATATAGTACTGTACCATCGGTATCAATAACAACAATACAACGCGATAGTAAAGTTTCAAAAGCACCTGTAGAAAATGCAAGACCATAGTCCTTACCAAAAGCACCTGTTTTGTAATCTGATAGACTTATAACATTTTCAATACCCTCTGCACCGCAAAAACGACCCATAGCAAAAGGCAAATCTTTTGATATGCATAATATTTTAGTGTTATCTAAGTTACTTGCTTTTTCGTTAAATGTTTTAATGGATTGTGCACACACACCTGTATCAACACTCGGAAATATGTTTAAAACAAGACGCTGTCCTTTGTAATCTGCTAAACTTATATCTGCTAGTTCCGTATTTGTGAGTTTAAAATCTGGTGCTTTACTACCAACTGCTGGTAAGTTTCCTATTGTTTCTACTGGAGTTCCTCCTAAAGTTACGTTTGCCATTTTTAGTGTTTTAAATTTTGTTAAAAATAAAAAATATGTATTGCTTTAGTGTGAATAAAATGATAATGTTACACCAAAAAGCCTATTCACTACATAATAATGAACAGGCTTCTTCTTACAGTACTAGGGTTTCTATCTTAGCTCGGCACCCAACTTAGTTTCAAAATTATATTGAAGCTTAGACATAATTTTATCTATTTGCTTGTCATTAAGTGTTTTATGCTCATCTTGAAGCGTAAAGCTCACCGCATAACTTTTTTTGCCAGCAGGTAAATTTTTACCTTCATAAACATCAAATAAATTAACGGCTTTAAGAAATTGTTTTTCAGTTTGTTTAGCAATGGTGGATATATCTTCAAAAGTAATAGTGTTATCTAACAGCAAGGCAAAATCTCGTCTTACCTCAGGGTATTTTGGAATTTCGTTAAACTTAATTTTGTTATGCTTTGCCATGTCTATAACATTATCCCAGTTAAAATCTGCAAATAATACATTTTGAGAAATCCCGAAAGGTTTTAAAACAGATTTTTTTACCAGTCCAAAATCAACAAGTTGTTTTTTACCAAGCGATATACTTATACCTTCACTTAGGCTATCTAATTTTGTTGGTGCAGATTTTAAACGGTTCAAACCGAGCCTTTGTAGGATGGCTTCAACGGTTCCCTTTAAGTAAAAGAAATCGCTTGGTTTGCTTATACTATTCCAACGTTCATTTGTCTTATTACCAGTGATAAACAATGATAAATGTTTATGTTCAGAACGTTTATCTGAGTATTGATGATAGGTTTTACCAAATTCAAATAATTTTAAATCGCTACGTTTTCTATTTATGTTATGAGAAACTGCTTCTAAACCAGAAAATAATAAAGACTGGCGCATTACTTCTAAATCATTGCTAAGCGGATTTAACATCTTCACATTATGATCTTCATGTAAATCTGCGCTTAACGCAACATATTTAGGCGATGTTAACGAGTTAGCCATGATTTCAAAAAATCCTTGTGAAGCTAATTGATTCCCAATAATGTTTTGAAGCTTATAATCTTCAAATTTAGATGAATTAGAGATTGAAGCGTTTAATTTTTCTGTTGTACCAACATTATTATAGCCATAAACTCTTAGAATTTCTTCTATAATATCAGCTTCGCGCTGCACATCATTTCTATAAGCAGGCACGGTTAGTCCTAAACCCGTTTCGGTAACATTATTTACCTTTATATCTAAAGATGTTAAAATACTTTTAATAGTTTCTCTTGGGATTTCTTCACCAATTAATTTTTTCGCGTTATCAAAACTTAAACGAACTTCAAAGTCTTTAATTTTATTAGAATACGCATCTGAAATATCACTTGTTATCTCACCACCAGCTATTTCAATAATTAATAAAGCAGCACGCTTTAATGCGTATTCGGTTATATTTGGATCTATACCTCTTTCAAATCTAAAAGATGCATCTGTGTTTAACCCATGGCGCTTAGCTGTTTTTCTTATACTTACTGGGTCAAAATATGCGCTTTCAAGGAAAATGCTGTTAGTGTTATTTGTAACGCCAGAATCTATACCGCCAAAAACACCGGCAATACACATTGGTTTTTCGCCATCGCAGATCATTAAATCATCGTCGTGTAGTTCTCTTACAACTCCATCTAAAGTAGTAAATTTGGTGCCAGTTTTACAGGTTTTAATTTCAACCTTATTGCCTAGTATTTTATTGGCATCAAAAGCATGCAGTGGCTGACCTAGCTCGTGTAACACGTAATTGGTAGCATCTACTACATTATTAATAGGCGATAAGCCTATAGATTTTAAACGATGTTGCAACCAAGATGGTGATGACTCTACTTTAATACCAGAAATAGTGACGCCACAATAACGTGGGCACTTTTCTTTGTCTTTTATTTCTACATCAACCTTTAGAGATCTCGCATCTACATGGTAAGCCATTACTGATGGCGTTATAAGCTCTAATTGCACTTCTTTTTGTAGTAAACCTGCTTTTAAATCTCTAGCCACACCATAATGACTCATAGCGTCTGCACGATTGGGAGTTAAGCCAATCTCAAAAACATCGTCATTTTCAATATCAAAGACATCTGCTGCTGGTGTGCCAACTTTAAGCGCATTATCTAAAACCATGATACCGTCATGCTCTTCGCCAAGACCTAATTCGTTCTCAGCGCAAATCATACCATGACTTTCTTCACCACGTATTTTACCCTTTTTAATCTTCCAAGGTTCTCCTTCTGCGGTATATAAGGTTGTTCCTATGGTTGCGACTGGTACTTTTTGCCCTGCCGCAACATTTGGTGCACCACAAACAATTTGTACAGGTGTATCTCCACCAATAGCTACAGTTGTAACTTTTAAGCGATCTGCATTTGGGTGTTGTTTACAGGTTAAAACTTCACCTACAACGATGCCTTTTAGGCCTCCCTTTACAGATTCGTAGCGTTCTATTCCTTCTATTTCTAAGCCAAGATCAGTGAGTAATTCACCAGTTTTCTCGGCATCCCAATCTATCTTAATAAACTGTTTTAGCCAGTTGTATGAAATTTTCATGCGGTTAATTTAATGAAGCCACAAAGATAATAATACTTGTCGCTTAATGAAATGACGGCATTGCTTTTTTATGTAAGCTATTTGTTGTTATTTCGAATAAAATTAAAACTACCAAAATCCATGCGTTACTTTATATCTTTTATGCTCGTTGCTACACTGCTTTATTCGTGCAATAATGAATTAAAAAATAGAGCTTTAGAGCCAGGATCTTATAGAGCGTGGCTACCAATACAAGAGGCGCAAAGCATCCCTTTTGTTTTTGAAGTTGTGGCCAAAAATAAACTTAAGATTTTTAATGCTGAAGAGGTTATTGAGGTTACTGAAATAGTCTATGAAAATGATTCGGTTTATATAAATTTACCCGTTTTTGAAGATTATATAGTTGCTAAAATCAAAAATGAAGAAAGCTTAAATGGCTATTATGTTAGTCCAGATCGTAATAGAAAAGTTCCATTTAGAGCAGAGGGTCATCTTAATAATCGATTTGATACAAGTACTCAGCCTGCGCAAGATGTTTCCGGAATTTGGGAAACTACTTTCAGTAAAAATGTTGTAGGTGAGGAGTATATGGCAAAAGGAATATTTGAACAAAAAGGAAGTAATGTTACAGGTACATTTAGAACAACTACAGGCGATTATCGTTATCTTGAAGGTGTTATGGATGGCGATACCATGAAATTATCGACCTTTGATGGTGCGCATGCGTTTTTATTTACAGCAAAAGTGACGGACTCTACAATGAATGGTACATTTTACTCTGGCAACCACTGGGAAGAACCTTTTGTAGCCAAGCGTAATCCTAAGTTTAAATTACCAAATGCAAACGCGTTAACTTTTTTAAAGGAAGGGTTTAGTGGTATTGATTTTACCTTTCCTAATTCGTCTAATGAATTAGTTAGTCTTAAAGATGATGCATTTAAAAACAAGGTTATTGTTGTGCAAATTATGGGTACATGGTGTCCTAATTGTTTAGATGAGAGTAAGTATTATGCGGAATTTTATAAAACCAATAAAAGTGAGGATTTAGAATTTATTGCTCTGGCCTTTGAATATGCTAAGGATAAAGAAACTGCCTTTAGTAGAATAGACCGTTTAAAATCAAAAATTGGGATTGAATACCCTATACTTTTAGCGCAATATGGTACATCAGATAAGGTAAAAGCACAGGAGAAATTACCAATGCTCAATCATGTGTTATCGTACCCAACCACAATTTTTATTGATAAAAAAGGTAAAGTTCGTAAAATACACACAGGATTTAACGGACCTGCTACTGGCAGCAAGTACCTCGAATTTAAAGAAGACTTCGAAAGTTTTATATCAGAATTAAGAGCTGAGTAAATTATAACACTAGGCGCTAACAGTTGTTATAATATGTCTTTAATACAGCATCAATAGCCTTCACCACAATTTGAGCGTTTGCTTTACTGAAACAAAGCGCTGGTTTAGTTTTAATAACATTATCAAAAGGCCCATCTGTGCTAACTAAAATATACTGTTTGCGTAATTCGTTTTTTATATGGTGAGCCAACGCTGTGTTTGGATCTTTTGAGTTATCCTTAACGATTTCTACACCAATAAATAAGCCTTCTCCACGTACATCACCTATGCACTTATAGGTTTGCATTAATGTATTGAAAAGTGATTTGTAGTATTGGCCTACAACTTTAGCGTTTTCTTGCAGTTTTTCTTCCTCAATAACATCTAAAACGGCCGAAGCTATACTGCAAGACACAGGATTTCCGCCGAAGGAACTAAAGAATTCTACACCTTTTTCAAAAGAACGCGCAATAGCTTCGGTGCAAACCACAGCACCCATTGGATGGCCGTTTGCAATCGGCTTACCTAAGATAACCATATCTGGTATAACACCATGAGCTTCATAGCCCCAAAAATGATGACCCACTCTACCAAAACCAGTTTGCACCTCGTCGCTGATACAAATACCTCCTTGTGCTCTCATAGCCGGATAAACTTCTTTAAGATAGCCTATAGGTAAAGGTACTTGCCCAGCACAGCCTACAATAGGTTCGCTTATAAATCCGGATATTGGAACTTTACTGGCCTTAATTTGCACTGCAGCATCTTTGCCGTATAAACTGCCTGCATTAGGGTTATTATTTTGATATTTCCCTTTATAAGTGTCCGGTAATGCTGTTTTTATAATGTGTTGTTTTTGACCTTGACCTTTAGGGTTATTAAATTTATAATCGCTAATATCTATGGAGGTTTGTGTATTGCCATGATATCCTAACTCCATCACCATCATGTTTGAGTTACCTGTGTGATTATTCGCCATTCTTATGGCTAAATCACTGGCTGCGCTGCCAGAATTAACAAAGAAGACCTTATTGAATTGCGAAGGAAAATAGGAGAGGAGCTTCTCGGTATATTCCGCCAATTCATTAAATAAATACCGTGTATTGGTGTTTAGTTTTGCCATTTGTTTTTGTCCTGCTGCAACAACCTTTGGATGCGAATGCCCTACATGCGGAATATTATTATAAGCATCTAAAAACGTATTACCCTCAGCATCATACATATACTGAAATGCCGAACGCACCATATGAATTGGTTCCTCATAACTTAAGGACAAAATTGGACTAATATGTTTGTGCCTTCTTATTATAACAGCTTCTGTTGATATTGTTTTATGACTTTCAAAATTGGCTGCTTTTCTAAATTCGTTTTCTGCTTTAAGCGGATTAATGGTAAGCCAATGGTGTAGCATTTTCCAGGCGGTATTTTCACTTACAGAAGTGTAAGTGTTATCTGGGTTTGCTTTACGTGCATGTGCAGAATTACATACGCTTGTGCATAGTCTTGCAGCTATTAGATAGTAAAGAATTTTTAGTTCCTTTTCTTGTAATGGCAGTATGTTATTATAGGCTTTAACGAGTATTACGGCCCAATCCAAAGGATGCTCCTTGTCGTAACACCCATAAACAATAGCAATGGCAAGTTCGTTAATTAATAACGTATGCGCTACGTCTCCAAAGTCTATGATACCTGCTATTTTATCACCATCTACCAATACATTCCATTCGTTGGCATCGTTATGTATGATTTGTTTTCTCAACTCAGGGATGAGTGGTCTTACGATTTCTTCAAATTGATTAAAAAAATAGGTGACGATATTTCGGCCTTTGGCATCAGCAATATCAGCAATATAGGCTCTATTTAATTCAAAATATTGAAGATCCCACTTACAGCGTCTTGCCTTTATTGTGTAGTTGGTAAGTTGCTTAAGCTCAATATCTAGTTTTGCTAAAAATGTACCTAACGCTTCAAATAATGCAGGTGTGTGCTTTGCATCACCAAGAAATTCACCTTCTAAAAAAGAAAGCATTCGGCCAATCTCATTATGACTAGGTGTTATGGTCTTTACATAAGAACCATCTTTATAGGGAATTGGTTTTGGTACAAATGAATTAAATTGTTGTTGTAAAAATAGAAGTACGTCATTCTCAGCCTCAACAGTTGCGTTTATAGACGTGGTGTGTTTGTAAGTTTTATAAATAAAATCCTTGCTTTTGGTCTTTATAAGATAATTTTTACTCTCATAGCCATTGAGTTGTTTATGTTTAACAACATGAATACCAAACGCTTTTTCTAAGATTTTTTTCATTTATTTAAACACTTCTTCTGGGTTAGAGAATGCTTTAAACTCTAGAGGATTTCCGCTATAATCAAACACAAACATAGTTAATTGCTCTCCAACTTTTCCTTTATAGCGTTGTTGTGGCTTTATAACAAATTCTACATTGGCATTTTCTAAACGTTGCTGTACATCCTTAAATTGCGATGCTGTAAGTAAGCAACCAAAATGAGGTATAGGAACACTAATTCCATCTACTTTACCGCAATAATCTAATTCTGGAATATTATCGCTGATATGGGCAGATAATTGATTATTAAAAAAATCGAAATCAATCCAGGTCGCAGTAGATCTGCCTTCGGTACAGCCTAAGATATCGATATAGAATTTTCGGGTGGTTGCTATGTCTTTTACTTTAAATGCGTAGTGAAATGCTGCCATAATAACTTAATGATTTAATTTTAGGAAACAATATAATTAGTTATGTTTTATGCGTATTAACTTTTGCAGGTAAAAATACAATAAAATTGAAATGAGAGGTTGTGTTAGATGTTAGTCAACACTTATATCTCTTTAAAAAAAAGTAGCGTGGTATTAAATAAAAAAAATTTAATACTATGGGTTTGCTGTATATATATTGCAAAATAGCGATTGCTTATAAGATCTTTAAACTCTAAATTATGGCCTTAAAAGCTGGCGCACTAATTTTAGTTAGGTTAAAACAAACTAAGGTGCTAATTATATCATTAAAATTCACTGTTGGTTAATGTATTAATTGTTGAGCCTTTTAAATACAGAATAGTTTATTTTTTTGGTAAGTTCTGGGTTGTTTATTAAGCCAGATTCTGCATGAGCTGGATTATTAGAACCCTCAACTAGCTTAAAAAAATAAGCTTCTTCAACGTCTAAGCTGTCTATAGTTTTTATATAAACTTCTAATCTTTCACTTTGGTAGTCTTCTGAAATAGGTTCTATATTTACATTTGGGCCACCAAATTCAGTAATAATGATAGGTTTTTGAACCATAGTTTGAAAATTCTCAAAATATTTAATCCAATTTTCTGCATCATCGTAAAGATGCATATCTACCATGTCGTAATTAGCATTTTGCAAAACATATTCAATCCTTGTTACAACGTCTTGTATCTCTGCGGTGTTGCAATTATTATCTAAAAACGTTCGGTCGTATAAATTACCTTCATCATCATAAAATTCATCTACTAATCCATTACAGCCTACTAAAAATCTCAGCGATATTGTTGTGAATCCACCTAATACAAATTCTGTTTCTGGCGAAAATTGCTGTATGGCATTATAAACAATATTATTCGCTGTAACAAAATTTTCCGCACTACCTATATACCAAAAAGTGGATTGCCATTCGTTTCCAAATTGTATTTTAGATATTTTGTTTGGATAGCGTTGTAATAATGCCTCTATATAATTTTTAAATTTTTCATTGTCCTGAAACACACACGAATTTGTATTCTGTTGTCCGCTGCAAGCCCAATCTGGTCCATTAGACTGAATGGTTAATAACACATTTAATCCATTGTTTTCTGCCCAATTGATGCGTTGATCTAGTGATGCCCAATTAAAATTACCTTCAGAGGGTTCTCTAAACGACCATTTTTCACCAATACGAATAATATTAACATTTAACTCGTTAAGAAGAGGTGCGGCAAAGGATCTTTGCTCTTCGTCGGCTACTGGCGGAAAAGAAATGCCTAAATTAAAATTTATGTCGTCTTCTGTATTGGTAATTCCGTTATTATTGTCACTTTTAGAACAATTTATGAGCGAAATTAAAAGGAGAATAGTAATAATAGATCGCATAATTATAGGTGTTAGTTGTATTTTTTAGCAACTAATATTTTTTAGAATAAATTTTAACTAATATAAGACTATAACTATGGTTTAGTTCAATATTTATCTTTTAAAAAATTAAAATAGTACTTTATTTTACGTTGAAATAAATTGATATTAGAATTATAAATAAAATTTAACTGATATAATTCCAGATATTACGATACTTGCTCATTTGACGATATGTGTTTAAAATCATTTTATGTTCAGCTAAACTTAAACTTGGGTCTAATTTTAATACCGCCTTGGCATGGTAGCGAGCATGTTCTAAAATATCCTTATCCTTTACAATATCTGCAATGCGGAGATGTAATATTCCGCTTTGTTGTGTACCCATAATATCTCCAGGTCCTCTAAGTTTAAGATCTACTTCGGCAATTTCAAAACCATCATTAGATCTTACCATAGTTTCTAAACGTGTTCTACTGTCGTTACTTAATTTATGGCTGGTCATTAATATACAATAACTTTGTTCAGCTCCACGACCTACACGACCTCTAAGCTGATGCAATTGCGATAAGCCAAAACGCTCAGCGCTCTCAATAATCATTACAGAAGCATTA
>NZ_CALGNH010000068.1 GCF_937958655.1 uncultured Winogradskyella sp.
TATCATAAAGACAACTCTAAAATCATAATTGCAAATACAACGATTTCCAACGGTTTAGCCTTTACAGCCGATAATACAACACTTTATTTTATTGATACACCAACTAAAAAAGTTGCTAAATATAATTATGATTTAGAAACTGGGAATGTTGAATTTGACACATATGTCATTGAATTTACTGATAAAGGAAGTCCCGATGGTATGACGATAGATAAAAATGGTATGTTGTGGATTGCAGAATGGGGAGGTGCTTGTGTTTCTCAATGGAATCCGCTAACAGGAAAAAAGCTAAATGAAATTGTGTTACCTTTTGAAAATGTAACCTCATGCTGTTTTGATCATAAAAATAACTTATATATAACAACAGCAAAGAATGAAAATAATACAGATTACAACAACGGAAGTGGTCTGTTTTATATTGAATTAAGCATAAACTAAAAAACCCATGAGCGCAGTTAAAATTAGTGTTATCGTTCCTATTTACAGAATAGAAAAGTATTTAGCACAATGTGTAGATAGCTTAATACAGCAATCATTTTTAGATTTTGAATTAATCTTAGTAGATGATGGTAGCCCAGATAATTGCCCTAAGATTTGCGACGATTACGCAGCAAAAGATAAGCGTGTTAAGGTCATTCACAAAAAAAATGGAGGCCTTTTATCAGCACGTAAAGCAGGCTTAGAAGCAGCAGTTGGGAAGTACATATCGTATGTAGATGGTGATGACTGGGTCGATAATTTTTATCTAGACACCTTATATAAACTTGCAGAAGCTAATAATGCCGATCTCGCTGTAACAGGCCATTTTAGAGAATTTAATGGTAAAATTGAAACGATAAAACCAAAATCTGCCGGAATTTATAATGAAACTGAAATTATATCTGATATAATTCCGAATGCTATCTACAATGGAGAATTTTGTGAACATGGCATGTCCACTTACGTTTGGAATAAGTTATTTAAAAAAGAACTATTAGAACAAGTGCTTTACGATGTACCTAATGATGTTATAATGGGAGAAGATGCTGCCATAACATATTCGTATTTAGCAATTTGCAAAAAACTCGTCATTAGTAAAATACCGCTATATTATTATAGACAAAGACATGACTCTATCGTAAAATCTATAGAAAATCCAAAAGTAGAATACTATAGACTCGGTTTACTAATGAATATACTCAAAACAAAATTGAGTCCAATAATGGACGAAACAACTTTAGATGAGCAGATCACTTATTACTTGTACTCACAAATTTTGGTACGATCTGGTGGCCTCATAAATAATGAAGTTAAGAATAACTTATTTAACCCTTTCTTAGAAACAAAAAATGGTTCTAAAGTTGTTGTTTATAGTTCGGGTTCTTTTGGTCAGCATATTTTATCTACAAACCTTAAAACCAACTATTTTAAAGTTATAAAATGGGTAGATGTAGATTTTCATGATTTAAAAATTGGGAAAAGTTCCGTTGAACCTATAAGTGCAGTGTCTAACGATGATATTGATTTTCTCATCATTGCAACTATCAATCCTTCTATTCATAAGTTAATTAAAACTGAATTAAAACTTATGGGAATAGATAAAGACAAAATAGTGAATATTGATACTGATTTAATTAGAATTAAAAGTCTAATAGCTGACTTAGGGTTTGACAAAGACTTTATTTTTAAAAAAGAATTAGCGGTTTAATACATCATTAAATCTCACAAGAAAAAACAAATACATGAAAAAAATTATAATACTTGGAGGAAACCCTGAAACCGCAGTCGTTGTAGATGTTGCAAATTCTATGGGATTACATACTATAGCCATTGATATGGGCATTAATTCTCCTGCAAAACAAAAAGCAAAAGAAAGCTACGATATTGATGTTTTTGAAGTTGAAAAAGTAGCTCAGATTGCCAAAGATAATAACGTTGATGCCGTATTGGTAGGTGTTGCGGATATTTTGGTTAAGCCTTATAAAGATATTTGTGATATTCTTAATATTCCATGCTACGCTACAACTGAAGCTGTGGAAGCCTTTTGTAGTAAAGATGGTTTTAAAAAATACTGCTTAGATTTTGATATACAAGATATACCTGGTATTTATATAGAAGGAGTAGAAAATATAGACAAACCTCATAATCTAGGCTATCCAGTAATGATAAAGCCTGTAGACAATGGTGGCGGTGTTGGCATGAAAATTTGTAGAGATGAGCAAGATTATAAAGATTCTGCCCGAACTGCTTTTGGCTTTTCTAAAAAAGGAGTCATTCTTGTAGAACGTTATATGGATTGTGATGATATGGCAGCTTATTACACCTTTAAAGATGGTGTAGCTCATATTTCTGCTATTTCAGACCGAATTACAACTAAAATACAAGGAGATGCGAGTCCGGTTTGTATTGGTGCCGTGTATCCATCTAAACATTCAGCGTTGTTTATAGAACAAATGCACCCTAAATTGTGTAAACTCTTTAAAGCCTTAAAAATTGAAAACGGAATTTTAAACATTCAGTTTTTTGTTGAGGATGGTATTGTTTATGCTTATGATCCTGGGTTTAGACTTCAAGGCGAAGCTCCACATTTTCATTTACTAAATATTCATGGTTTTGATCACAGAAAAATGCTATTAAACTTTGCGCTAACTGGCGTATTTGGCGATAACGACTTTGAAACTATAAACGACTACACATTTAATGGTAAAAAAGCTTGTACCGTTTGGGTATTACTTAAAGGTGGTAAAATAGATAGTATAAAAGGTTTAGATACTATTAAGGCAGACGATAATATTCACTTTGTATTAGAACGTTTTAAAGAAGGAGATACCGTACAAGAAGACTTCTTAGGAACAGAACGCCAAGTATATGCAAGAATTTACTTGGTTGTAGATTCTATAACCGAAGTCAATCAAAAGATTGAAAAAATTAAAAACACCTTAAAGGTTACAGACACTAACGGTAATAATATGATTTTAGAATGGTTAAAACCTTTTAAGGAAGACGATTACAGATAAACTTAAAAGAGGTCTAAAACGTATTATTGACTGTCATTTCGAGCGTAGTCGAGAAATCTAAAACTTAGATTACCAAAGGATTTCGACTAAGCTCAATCCGACAGTTTGTATTTTTACTAACTTTTTAGACCTCTTTTTATTCAATAATATCAACCTCAACGTTCTCTAACTCTATCTTTGAGACCATTTTTAAACCACCTTCACTAAACGCCTTACCTAAATTTTTCAAGCCAAAATACTGATCTGTTTCTTTATAATTTTTATAATCTACAAATCGTAGCCCATTAACATAACGTTCATTAAAAGCTGCTCTAAAACGCAGTCCTTTACCATCATCCTCATTATATGAATAGGCTAAATAATCTACTTTAAAAGATATCTTATTAATCCAATACAAAAAAACATCCTCATAGTCCTCGCCTCCACCTGCTTTGTTAAAAGTGATTTCTACTTTGTAATACGCTTTATTTCGTATTTCTTCTTCACCAAGAAGCTTTTTGTTAACTGCTTTATTATTGAGTCCATATGGCAAAACAGAGAAGTAATGAACTGAATTTACAGAGGCCATATATTTTGTAACCATAGAATCTTCAAGCTTAATTCTAGTATCATTTATAACACGTTCAAAACCATTATTTGTTAGTAAATCAAAAACGGAATCATTACTAGATTTAAAAATCCGTATTAAATTAAAATTGCCATGTTCTCTCCGCGCCATATAAAATTTGTCCCTAAAGTTGAATCTAATTATAGAGTTTTCAAATTTATCACCTCCAGCCACCTCTATAGACTTACTAATGATTTCATTAACAGATAAAGTATCCTTTTCTTGCTCGTTTTTACATGCAAAAAATAAAAATAGAACGATAAAAATAAGTAGTTGCTTCATACATATTAATTAAACAAATAAGGTCGTAAAGCTAAATATAAGATTACATACTTCAACTTTAAACCTAATACTTTTAACTCTTAACTATATAAACTACCTTTGTCCTATATGCAGAAAACAGTTAACATACTCAATAAAAAAGCTAAGTTTGAATACGAGATATTAGACAAATACACGGCTGGTATTGTGTTAACTGGTACAGAAATTAAATCTATACGCGCTAGCAAGGCCTCTATTGCCGAGAGCTTTTGCGAATTTAATGACCATGGTGAGCTTTTTGTTATTAATATGACTATACAAGAGTATGCATTTGGTAATTACTACAACCATAAACCCAAAGCAGAACGAAAATTATTACTAAACAAACGAGAGCTTAAAAAGTTAGAAAAAGAAGTAAATATTAAAGGTAATGCCATTATCCCAACCCGGTTGTTTATAAACGACAAGGGCCTTGCTAAATTAGAAATTGCATTAGGGAAAGGGAAAAAACTTTACGATAAACGCGATACTATTAAAGACCGTGATAATAAGCGTAATCTAGATCGTATTAAGAAAAATTTTCGATAACTTTAAGATTGTTATAACTTTTAGAAATTCTATTTTAGCCTATGTTTGGTGCAGTATAGATCATCTGCTATTAAAACATAGGGCTATACTAACTGTAACCAACAATCCGTTTTTATGCAAAAAAAATTAATATGCCTAGTGCTTTTTCTTATCTCACTAGGTCTAACAGCCCAAGTTGTTGGTACAATTACCGACTCAAAAAACACACCTTTACCCTTTGTAAATGTCATTATAGAAAACACATATAAAGGCACCACAACCAATGACGATGGCTATTACGAACTTAATATAAACCAACCCAAAACCTATACGATAGTTTACACTTATTTAGGCTACAAAACTGTAAAAAAAGAAGTGTCTATTGATAAATTTCCCTTTACCTTAAATATTGCTTTAGAGGAAGAATCTGTTTCCTTAGGTGAAGTTATTGTAAACGCAGAAGATAATCCTGCAAATGGAATTATAAGAAAGACTATAGAGAAACGAAAAGAAAACCTAGAGAAAATAAATTCTTTTAAAGCCGATTTCTACTCAAGAGGTCTTATAAGAATAAAGGATGCTCCAGAGAAAATTTTAGGCCAAGATGTTGGTGACTTGGGTGGTGGTTTGGATTCTACAAGAAGCGGTATCATTTATTTATCAGAAACCATTTCTAAAATACAATTTCTAAGACCAGATAAACTCAAAGAAAAAATCACAGCATCTAAAGTTAGTGGAGATGACAATGGTTTCAGCTTTAATAGTGCTTTAGATGTTGATTTTAATTTCTATAACAACACCATAGAATTTGGCAATGAGATTGTGTCACCAATTGCTAGCAATGCTTTTAACTATTATCGTTATAAATTAGATGGTGTATTTTACGACGAACGTGGAAACCTCATTAATAAGATAAGTGTCATCCCAAAACGAGAAAACGACCCTGTGTTTTCTGGTACGATTTACATTGTAGAAAACCAATGGACTATTTATGCAATAGAATTAAATTTAACAGGGACGCAGGCTCGTATTCCCGCAGCAGATTTAATAGCTCTAAAACAAAGTTTCACCTACACCGAAAAAGATGATCTTTGGCCCATCATTTCTCAGAGTATCGATTTTAAATATGGCATCTTAGGCATAAAGGGAGATGGCCGTTTTACCGCAGTATATAGTAATTATGACTTTAAAACTCCGTTAACCAATAAAGATTTTGGACGCGAAATCGTAGCGTTTGAAAACGAAGCCAATAAAAAAGACTCGTTGTTTTGGAAAACCATTAGACCTGTCCCACTAACCGTAGAAGAACGTACAGATTATATTAGAAAAGACAGTATTCAATTAGTAAAAGAATCTAAGCCTTATTTAGACTCTATAGATCGTGCTAATAACACGTTTAAACTAGGCAATGTTTTAGGTTACTCCTACCAAAATTCGCATAAGGATTATAGATTTGGTTATGACGTCCCTTTTGGTGGCATTCAGTTTAATACTGTACAAGGCTATACTGCAGAGACCAATATTTTCTTTACCAAAAATTATGACGAATTCAGACGATTTTTCAGAGCCAATGCGAGTCTACAATACGGCTTCTCTGATAAAAGATTAAGAGCAAGAGCATCATTAACTTATAAGTTTAATGATATAAACAGACGCTTTTTAACTGTATCTGGTGGTGAGGAAGTGGCACAGTTTAATCCTTCAAATCCTATTACACCTTTTGGAAACACCCTTGTAACCTTATTTATCGAAGAAAATTACATGAAGCTTTATCAACGACGTTTCATTCAACTTAACTATTCTGAAGAATTATTTAATGGGTTTAGATTTTACGCTGATATTGCCTACGAAAACCGAAGTGCACTATTTAATACCACAGACCAAACGTTTTATCCAAATGATGACAAGGTATATTTAACCAACAACCCAATAGATCCAACTAGTACAGCAGCACCCTTTATAAATCATAATATTGTAAAGCTAAATGTTACTGGCCGTATTAACTTTGGGCAAGAGTATTTAAGCTACCCAGATAGTAAATTCAATGTTTATAATGACAAATACCCAACGTTAGTTTTAAGTTATGAAAAAGGTTTGGGTGCAACTAACAAAGACTACAACTTTGATCAGGTTAAATTACGATTATACCAGTCTTTTAACATAGGAAACAAAGGACGTTTCGGTTACAATCTTAGATCTGGTCAATTTTTTAATGCTGAAAATATCGCCTTTATGGATTTTCAGCACTTTAATGGCAACCAAATAAAAATTAGTAGACGAGGAAATTACACAGATGTTTTTAACAATCTCGGCTATTATGATTTAAGTACCAACGATAGTTATTTAGAAATGCATGCAGAGCACGATTTTAATGGATTTATACTTGGAAAAATCCCAGGACTCAATAAACTAAATTTCAATCTTATTTTAGGCGCGCACAATTTAGCTACACCAAATAATAAGCCCTACCAAGAATTTACTGTTGGTATAGACAATATTGGTTGGGGAAAATGGAGATTCTTAAGAGTTGATTACGTAAGATCTTATCAAAGCGGATTTCAAAGTGATGCCATTTTGTTTGGTTTGAAATTCTTTTAACTTTATAGCATTGTAATTGCTGTTACTTGCATTGAATTTATTGAAGTAAAGCAATAATCCATTTGACTTTTAGATTAAACGGTATGAAGAAAATTTTAGCTGTTTTTATGTTCATAGGTTTGAGCATAAACGCCCAAGAAAAAACCAAAGACTACACCAAAAATGTAGCCACTTTAGACAATACTATTGAAACCTTATATTCGGTAATTTCTGGTGATAAAGGCTTTGAGCGCAACTGGGCATTGTTTAAACATCTGTTTCATAAAGATGCCAAACTAATCCCTACAGGTAAAACCAAAGAAGGTAAGCAAATAGCTCGATACATAACACCAGAAGAGTATATTAAAAGTTCTGGGCAATGGTTGGTACAAAACGGTTTTCACGAAGTTGAAATACATAGAGAAACACAAACCTTTGGCAACATTACGCAAGTCTTCAGCACCTATAAATCTTTTAAGAAAAAAGACGACAAGGAACCCTTTATGCGAGGCATTAACAGCATTCAGTTAATGAACAATGGAGAACGCTGGTGGATTATAAATATATTCTGGATGCAAGAGTCTAAGGATAACCCTATCCCAAAGAAGTATTTACCTAAGGAATAACAAAATTGATTGTCATTCCGCACTCAATGTAGAATCCATTTAAAAAAGTAGATTTCTGCCTTCGTAAGAATGACACTTTTTGGAATCTAATAATAACTCCGTACTTTTATAAAGAGAATCGAACACACACAAAAATGACAATAAAATCCTGTTCAAGCATAATCATAACATTAATATTTTCAATACTAAGTTATGCACAAACCACAACCCAAAAAGCAGCACCTACGTTTAAAGATGGACAAGCCCAGATTGTGGAAGCCTTTAATAATCCAAAAGAATGGATTCATCACGATTTGTGGGTAGAAACCGATTTCAATACTGATGGTGATAGTGATTTAGACCGAATGCATGTGTCTGTAACCAGACCAAAGCAAACCGACACTGAAGGTTTAAAACTGCCAATAATTTATGTAACCAGTCCTTACTTTGCTGGTGTTGCAGGAGATGCACCTGGCACAATGTGGAATGTAAAGCATGAGCTAGGTGATATTGGAGAAGACCGCTTTCATCCCGAAGTAAAACGACGTGCTGCACCAAGACCAATGATATCCTATTCGCACTTAAAAAAATGGGTGCCAAGAGGCTATATTGTTGTGCACTCGTCCTCGCCAGGTACAGGCTATTCTGATGGCGCACCAACCATAGGTGGTAAAAATGAATCTTTAGCACCAAAAGCAGTTATTGATTGGTTATGCGGACGCGCTAAAGGCTACACGGAACGAGATGGTAATGAAGAAGTAAAAGCAACATGGTCTACAGGCAAGGTAGGTATGACAGGGACGTCCTATAACGGCACACTACCCTTAGCTGCTGCAACTACAGGTGTTGAAGGCTTAGAGGTCATTATACCCATTGCACCAAACACATCGTATTACCACTATTACAGATCTAATGGCTTAGTGCGTTCACCAGGTGGATATTTGGGGGAAGATATAGATGTACTTTATGACTTTGTACATAGTGGAGATGAGGATAAAAGAGTACATAATAATAAAGCGGTACGTGATACTGAAATGATGAAAAATATGGACAGACAAACCGGCGACCTCAACGATTGGTGGGCTGCTAGAGATTACTTAAACCAAATGGATAATATGAAAGCTGCTATGCTAATGTCTCATGGTTTTAATGATTGGAATGTAATGCCAGAGCACAGTTACCGTATTTACAAAGCTGCAAAAGACAAGGGCTTACCAACTCAAATCTATTACCACCAGAATGGGCATGGTGGTCCACCTCCAATAGCTATGATGAATAAATGGTTTACCAAATATTTACATGGTATTGACAATGGTGTAGATAAAGAAAAAAACAAAGCCTACATTGTTAGAGAAAATGACGACACCCAAAATCCTACGGCTTATTTAGACTATCCAAATCCCGCTTCAAAAACAGTAAGTTTAAATCTTCTCTCTGGCGGTAATGGTATTGGTGGATTAACGCTTGGAAGTTCATCCAAAATAAAAGAAACGCTTGTAGATAATGTATCGTTCTCTGGTTCTGATTTGGCAAAAGCAGACAGCTCTGAAAATAGATTACTTTATGCAACACCAAAATTAAAGGACGATTTACATATTTCTGGTGTCGCAAGAGTAAGTATAACTTTATCTAGCAATAAACCAGCGGCTAATTTATCGGTTTGGTTAGTATCCTTGCCTTGGGATAATAATGCACCAGTTATAACAGATAATATTATTACACGAGGATGGGCTGATCCTAAAAACCATAAATCACTTTCTAAAGAAGAGGAATTAAAACCTGGAAAATTCTATACAGTAAATTTTGATCTTCAACCCGATGATCAAATCATTAAAGCAGGACAACAGATTGGTTTAATGATTTTTTCTAGTGACCAAGAATATACGCTTCATCCAAAAGCAGGGACTGAGCTAACCGTAGATTTAGCCAAAACAAAATTAGTATTACCTATTGTTGGTGGTAAAGCAGTTTATAGTAAGCGTACGGAATAACTTAAGTAAAATCATAGAATTCCCTTCCCTATGAGAAGGGTTAGGGATGGGCTTCCATTCAATTCTTATCCTCTAGTAAGGGTACAAAACGAAACTCACCAAATTCATGCTTTTCAAATTCCTTATCACTTTTTCTAATAAACAAGGTCATTATTTGAATAGCATCACCAACAGGAATTACCAAACGTCCTCCAATTTTTAATTGACTTAATAAAGGTTTAGGAACAAATGGTGCACCTGCCGTAACAATAATACTATTAAAAGGAGCTTCCTCTGGCAAGCCTTTGTAGCCATCACCAAAAATGAGTTTTTTAGCTCTATACCCAATCTTAGGTAAAAATTTTGAAGTTTTTTTAAATAATTCTTGCTGACGCTCAATACTAAAAACCTTAGCTCCAAGCTCAATTAAAACAGCACACTGAAAACCACTTCCTGTCCCTATTTCTAAAACTTTATCTCCTGGTTTTATTTGTAATAACTCAGACTGAAAAGCCACAGTATATGGTTGTGAGATGGTTTGGTCTGCTGCTATAGGAAAAGCTTTATCCACATAAGCATGGTCTATAAAACCAGAATCCATAAAAAGGTGCCTTGGAATATTTCCTATAGCTTTTAAAACAGCCTCATCTTTAATTCCTTTTTTAGCAAGCG
>NZ_CALGNH010000069.1 GCF_937958655.1 uncultured Winogradskyella sp.
CCTTTTAGCGAAGAACGTACACCAAGTTTTATGGTGTCTCCTGTAAAACAGATTTGGAAAGATTTCTCAACAGGTAAAGGCGGTAATGCTGTGACGTTTTTAATGGAACATGAGCATTTTACCTATCCAGAAGCGATACGGTATTTAGCCAAAAAGTATAATATTGAGATTGAAGAAACTGAACGTACAGACGAGGAAAAGGCACAGGCAGACGCTCGTGAGAGTTTGTATTTGGTAAGTGAATATGCCAATACATATTTTCAGAAGATTTTACATAAAACAGACCAAGGTAAAGCCATAGGTTTAAGCTATTTTAAAGAGCGTGGTTTTACGCAAGAGACCATTGAAAAATTTCAGCTAGGATATGCTTTAGATGAGTGGCAGGCCTTTACGGATGATGCCTTAGGCAAAGGTTATAAATTAGAGTTTTTAGAGAAAACAGGGCTTACTATTGTAAAGGAAGATACCTCGACAAATGCAGTAACCAAAACTTTCGACAGATTTAAGGGGCGCGTTATGTTTCCTATTCATAGTATGAGTGGACGTATTCTTGGCTTTGGTGGACGTATTTTAACCAACGACAAAAAAGCAGCCAAGTACCTTAACTCACCCGAAAGTGAAATTTATCATAAGAGTAAAGTGCTTTATGGTTTATACTTTGCTAAACAAACTATAGCTAAAGAAGATAATTGCTATTTGGTTGAGGGTTATACAGATGTTATTCAATTTTATCAAACCGGTGTTAAAAATGTAGTATCATCCTCTGGTACAGCCTTAACGCCAGGCCAGATACGACTCATTAATCGTTTAACAAACAATATAACGGTCTTGTTTGATGGTGATGCTGCAGGCATAAGAGCCTCAGTTAGAGGTATAGATTTAATCCTAGAGCAAGGCATGAATGTTAAGGTTTGTACCTTCCCAGACGGAGAGGATCCGGATAGTTTTGCTAAATCAAACACTTTAGAAGAGCTTACTACATATTTGCAGGAAAACGCCAAGGATTTCATTCAATTTAAAGCGTCGTTATTGGTAAAAGAAGCTAATAACGACCCTATTAAAAAGGCTGAAACCATCCGAGAGATTGTAAATAGCATTGCCAAAATACCAGATGCTATAAAGCGCGAAATTTATATTAGAGAGTGCGCTATGATTATGGATATTAGTGAAAATGTCCTCTTTAGCACCCTTGCTCAGATTAGTAAAAAAGAGCTTAAAGAAGCTAACAAAAAACATACTGAAGAGAAAAAAGCTTTTGAGGTTGTAAAAAATCAACCAGAACAACACCAAAAAATAGATGTTCAGTATGAATTAGAACGAAAGATTATAGAAATCTTAATGCTATATGGAAGTAAAACCGAACAGTTTGAAGATCTAATTTTAAAAGAAGATGAACATTCTGGTGAGTTGTTATTAGAGCCAACGGTGCATGAGACACGTGTATTTGAGAAAATTTACTTAGATCTACAAGAGGATGAAATGCTATTTTCTAACGAAAAGTTTAGAGTCTTGTACTACTCATTAATAGATAAACTTAACCAAGACGAAAATTTTTCAACCAAAAACTTTATCAATCAACTCGATCAGGACTTTGCTAGTGAAGTTACTGGTATTTTAATGGAGGACGAAAAATACAATCTGCACGATTGGGAGCGTAATCAAATCATTCCTAAGGAAAAGGAACACTCTATAGCTCAATTAGTAAGTCAGACCATATTGAGTTTAAGGTGCTATTTAATAGATCAAAAAGTAGCAGAATATAAAAATGAAACCTTAAAAGAAGGTGCAGATACACGATCAATAGTTGAGGATGTTAAGGATTATCTTAGTCTTAAGATGTTGCTGTCTAGAAAATTAGGTAAGGTTGTAGGTGGGTAGTTATGCTGTAAGGTTGTGGTGCTTTGCTTGGTGTATTAAGTCTATAATATTTGTAACATTTAGTTTTTTAAAAAGCCGGGCTTTGTAGGTGCTTACGGTTTTTTCGTTAATATCTAGCTCCTCAGCAATTTCTTTGTTTTTTCTACCAATGGATAATAATTTTAGTACTTCTACCTCTCTTGTAGATAATTTTTTAAATAAACGGCTTCTGCTTTTACGTGTATCCTCGTAATGCAAATGTTTATCCATTTTATCACTTAAAGAGATGTCACCATTATAAATTTTTTCTATAGCCGCTTCAATAGCTTCAACACTGGCATCTTTGTTTAAGTAGCCAGATGCACCTGCCTTTAGTGTACTAATGGCGTATATTTCTTCGGGCTGGTGACTAAACATTAAAACATTTATAGATTTATTTTCTTTTTTAATGGCTCTAAGTGCAGTAATACCATTAAGTTCTGGTAAATCTATTTCAGAAATAATGACATCAACCTTATGTCGTCTAACAAACTCAAAAATCTCAATACCACTGCTTAAACTTCCTACTACCTTAAATTTAACATTTTTGTTTAAGTACAATTCTAGTCCTTTTCTTACAATAGGATGATTATCAACAACAAGAATTCGTATCATGAGGTATTGATTTTGTTAGTTAGGTTTAAATCGATTTAATGATTAACTTATGTTAATACAAAGTGGAGATTCGTTAAACAAAAATAACTAAAAATTAGACAGTTACAGTAAATTAATCGATAAACTATTGAATTATCTCAAATTTTCTGGAATTTCACAAATAGGGATGGACACCATTTTATGATTATTTTTAGTATTGTAACTCATAAAGATCTTAAATGCTTCTTTTTGACGACCTGTAAAATCATCAACAGTCTTGCCTTGGTCTTTCATTTTCATGGCCCATTCTAACTCTGGGTAACTGGCTCCAATTTGGTCTTCATCACTACGTGCATCACCAAATAAACCATCACTTGGAGCAGCTTTCATAATAGACTCTGGCACCTTTACGAAGTCACCAATGTTATAAACTTCAGATTTTAGCAAATCCGCTATGGGACTTAAATCCACACCGCCATCACCATATTTTGTAAAAAAACCAACGCCAAAATCTTCAACTTTGTTTCCTGTTCCTGCTACCAATCGTCCCAATAAACCTGCGTAATAGTAAAGTGTTGTCATTCGTAACCGCGCTCTGGTGTTTGCTAGTGCCATATCCACAACAGCTTGCTTTCCGTCTAGGCTTACTTCCGTTTTAAATTCTTCAAAAACTGGTGTTAAATCCACTCTTGTGTCTGTTACATTTGGGAATCGTTCTTTTAATTGCGCTATATGTTCTTGAGCTCTGGTGACATGGCTTTTGGCTTGGTGAATAGGCATTTCTATGCATAAAAGTTCTAAGCCTGTCATGGCGCATAACGTAGATGTTACAGCAGAATCAATGCCACCAGATATACCAATAACAAAGCCATTTACCTTCGCTTTTGTTGCATAATCTTTTAACCAATTTACAATGTGATTAACAACTTTTTCTGTTTGCATACTATTATTACTTTAAGCAAAGAAGTGTACCTTTGCACTACAAAAATAAAGGAATCGTGTTAGGATTAAAAATGTTTTGTAAAATGAAACTCAGAATTTATATATTGATAATTTTAGGGCTATTTTTTGTGTCTTGTACTAATGATTCTGAGTTAGAAAACGAAATTTCTAAAATTAAAGTTGATTTTGTTGTAGAACGTTTTGATAAAGCTGTTCTAAAGGCACAACCCAAAGATTTGCCTCAATTAAAAAAAGCTTATCCGTTTTTGTTTTCTAAACAAGTGCCTGATTCTGTTTGGGTAAATAGAATTAATGACACACTACAGGATATGTTGCTAACGGAAGTCAATGTTAAATATGCCAATTTTAAAGACCAAAAAAGAGATTTAAAACAGTTGTTTCAGCACATAAAGTATTATGATAAAACCTTTTCTACACCACGTGTAATTACCTTAACCAATGATGTTGATTACAGAAACAAAACGATAGTAACAGATTCTTTGGTGTTAATTGCCTTAGATAATTTTTTAGGTGCAGATCATCAATTTTACCAAAATATATCAAAGTACTTATCTGCGAATTTAAGAGAGGGTCAGATTATTACTAGTGTGGCAGAGGATTACGCAAAGCGTTATATTTTTCAGAATAAAAGAAAGACCTTTTTAGATGAGATGATCTATTTTGGTAAGATACTTTATTTTAAAGATCTTATGATTCCTAAGGTATCAGATGCCGAAAAAATGGGTTATACAGAAGATCAATTAAATTGGGCTATCGCTAATGAATCTGCGATATGGAGCTATTTTATTGAGAAAGAACTGCTTTATAGTACAGATAATAAATTGCATAGTCGATTTATAGCAGATGCGCCTTATTCTAAATTTTATTTACAGTTAGACAACGAATCTCCTGGAAGGCTTGGACAATACATAGGATGGCAAATTGTAAGTGCTTATGCTGAGTCTACTGATGAAGACCCGCTATCTATTTTACAAAAAGATTCCGAAGAATTATTCAGAAAATCAAAATTTAAACCCAAAAAGAATGGCTAAAACTATAAATTCTAAAATAGAATTAAACGTTGAACTCGATGAAAATAGAGTACCTGAAAAACTAAGATGGTCGGCCCAAGACGGTGGTGTAAGTAATGAGGAAGCAAAGGCTATTATGCTTTCTGTTTGGGATAGCAATGCGCAAGAAACCCTAAAGATAGACTTATGGACTAAGGATATGCCTGTGGATGAAATGAAATTATTTTTTCACCAAACTTTAGTGACCATGAGCGATACCTTTATGAGAGCAACCCAAGACGAAAAAATGACGGCTACAATGAAAGATTTTTGCGATTATTTTGCTGAAAAACTTGAGTTGAAAAATAAAGGTTAAAAAATCTTAAGTGCCAGATGCATAAATAGGAACTGAGTTAAAACATGTTACCTTTTTATCTTTAGTATTGGCATAGTTAGAATTTTGTTTTTTATAACGGATAAATGCTCTAGCGTCATAAACTTCCCATACAGTAAGTACATTGTTTTTACCTGTTATTGATTTTTTGTCGATTTTATGTTGAATAATCATCTTATCTACTATTTCCTTATCACCAATTCTCATATATTTACTAGAACCAGGTCCTTTATTAATTTGGCGTTCTATCCAATAAAATTTAACAGGTTTTTTTGGGGCGGAAACTATGTCTTCTTTTCCATAACGTTGGTTGAGTTCCGGTAGCTTTTCGGTTTGGACTACAGCGGGTTCAGGGGTTTTTATAGGGATCAATTCTTCATAGACCTTATGTCTTATTAATGTAATTATAATAAGCTTGTTGTTAATTTCTACCTCCGTAATAAAACGACCTACTGGAATGTCCTTTAAAGCTATTGAGGCTTTATTGTCTTTAACTGCGTATGATTTTTCAAAATCGTCATTAAAGATGTCAATTTTATAAATTAATTCGTCGCTTTCAATAAGTAAGCTGTCGTTAGTTTTATTTAAATCATGCTTAAGACCTTGTGCTCTAATATTAATATTTTTAATAAGTGTAGAGTGTTGACCATAGGTTATAGATACCAAGATCAAAAAGAGTATAGTACATCCTTTTTTCATAATAAGTAGGTTTATAGTTTGGGAACTAAATGTTTTTAATAATTCTAATTTTTATTTAGAACTTCTTAATGTCAAAAGTAGATATAGAGTGTATTGATTAATAGTTAATTAGATGTGTTGTAACTATTTTTAGATAAGTTGTTACGAGATTCGATAAACGACCATTAATACAGCTAAGATTTTAGCTTTAGATTAAAAATTAGTTATGGTAACATACATATAACTGAGTAGTAACCTTTTGGTAATACAAACTAAAAGATTTAGTCGTAGTTTTGTAATGCAATTTAGCACAGTTAAAAGCATTAGTTAGGCCTTAGACGTAGAGGAAACTAGTGTTTTTTTTATTTTGTAGTATAGACTATTTCTCCATCAAAAATGGTCATTACTATTTTGGTGTTTAAAATGTCATTTTCTTCAACGGTCATTAAATCTTGATTGTAGATTGTGAAATCTGCTAATTTACCAACAGTTATAGAGCCTTTTATGTGTTCTTCAAAAGCACCAAAGGCAGCATCTAAGGTGTAAGATTTTAGAGCTTGTTGTCTAGTCATTTTTTGTTCTGGTTCATAACCTCCTTCTGGCAAACCTTTTAAAGTTTTTCTACTAACGCTTGCATAGAAACTTGCAATAGGGTTTATAGGCTCTACAGGGACATCTGTACCGTTTACAATAGGTACTCCACTTTGTAATAAATCTTGCCACATATAAGCTCCTTCTTTAATACGCTTTTCTCCCAAACGGTCTATAGCCCAAGGTCTGTCCGAAGACATATGTACAGCTTGCATGGCTGGGATTACTTTTAATGCTGCAAAACGAGGAATGTCTTCTGGGTGAAGGTGCTGGGCATGCTCTATTCTAAATCTATGATCTTTAGCAGATTCTGGTCGTTTATTAAAGGCTAATTCATACCGATCGAGAATTTCTCTGTTAGCTCTATCTCCAATGGCGTGTGCACAAACCTGAAAGCCATACTCAAGGCCATTTAAGGCTGTTTGTTTAACAAATTCCATTGGTAGTGTTTCATGTCCAAAGTGGTCTGGTCGGTCTGTGTAAGGTTCTAGCAACCATGCACCACGAGAACCAAGTGCTCCATCGCAGTTTAATTTTACGGATCTAATGGTAAATAGATGATCTTGGTCTATCATTATTCCTTTTTTATACCAGGTGTTAAGTAAGTCTTTATCCCAACCTGTGAGCATACCATAGATACGCGTTTTCATTTGATTAGTTGCCTTCATTTTTTCGTAAAGTGCTATCGTCTCTTTAGGAATGCCTGCATCATGAAAACTAGTAATTCCGTTTTTATGACAAGCCTTAACCGCTAGTTGAAATGCCTTTACGTCAGATTCTGGTGTTTTTTCAGGAATATGTTTCGTAATGAGTGTTTGTGCACGCTCATTAAAAACTCCTGTTGGTTGCCCAGCGGCATCAACTAAAACTTCACCTCCTTCAATAGTGTATGTTTTAACGCCGTCTAATGCCAAATTAATTAAACCAGCAACTTCCATGGCTTTTTCATTAGCAAAACCAGCATGGCCACTGGCATGTTTTAGATAAACAGGGTTATTTGGAGAAACCTCGCTTAATAAATGATGGGTTTGAAACCCATGAACCATATTGGTAGGCATACTATCCCATTTGCTTTGGTGCCATCCTCGTCCTATAATCCATTCGCCTGGTTGTGCTGTTTTTACACGCTCGGCAACAGCATCTACAATAGCTTGGTAACTGGTTGTTTGCATGAGATCTAAATTAAGCTCGTTGTAACCCAAACCCATAAAATGACCATGGCCCTCAATAAGACCAGGTGTCATGGTTTTGCCTTTTAGATCTAAGAGTTTGGTTTGTTTATTTTTATAGGATTGCGCCTCTTTTAAAGACCCAGCGAATATTATTTTGTTGCCTTTGGTGGCTACTGCCTCAACGTTAATAGATGTTGAGTCTACGGTATAAATGGTACCTCCATAAATAAGCATGGTGGCATAGTGGTCTGTAGTAGTGTTACACGATGATGCAAAACAAAAAAGTGCAATAGTGGTGATTGATTTTAAAAACAGTGATTTCATAAAGCATAGTTTTGGTCACTGAAATTACAAATTTTCATGTATAACAACCAATTTCTAAAGGTGTTAAACCACATAGACACTATTATTTAAATGTCCTTATTAAATTTTAAAAACCGTTTTAAATAACGCTAATAAGTTACTGGGCTTATTTTAAACGTCTAATAATTTTAGGGCTTTTTTAGACTCGTATTAACAGTATAATAGGGTGTTGTGTTAAAGCTATCGGAGGAGGAAGCATAAATAAAATTAGGGTTAGTGGCCTGTTTTTTCATAAACTCATCAGTATTGTATACTTCCCATACCGTAAGCTCATTATGCTGTGCACTATAGCTGTTAAGTTCTAATTTATTTCTTTTTATGAGTTTAAGAGCGGTCTGTTCGTCTACAAGCTTCATGGTTTTGTTGGCACCAAGTTTGTTGTTAACCTTGTAGATAATCCAATAGTATTTTTTTGTACCTGCTCTTGCTTTGGGTCTCGATAATAATTTTTCAATACCTCTCTGACGATATGTAATAGGCTTAAGATCTTCGTCTAACATCATCTCATTGTTAACAGAGGCGTTGTAATCTTTACTAGTTTTATTAGACCCTTTAGCTTCTATATTGCCTTCATACCTCACAATATGCATTAACGCAATTTTATGTTCTAGCTTAACTTCAACTTCAAATTTACCCATGGGTAGATTACTGATATCAATTTTAGTGTTAAAGTCGTCAACTATTATTGTTTTTTCAATATGTGCATTAAAAATCTCTACTGTTTTTATTTTTTCTTCACTTAATAAAACTAAACTGTCCTTAGTTAAGTTTAATCTGTGTTTTAAATCTTTAACCTTAGGATTATAATTTTTTAACAAAACAGTTTGCTGTGCAAAAATATTAACAGTAAGAAGTAGACTTAATAGGGTAATTTGTTTGATGTACATAATTATATAATTTGAGATTAGAGGGCTATATTTAGTAAATCAAATCTTAAAGTTATAGGGTAAAGCCTTAAGTCATAAACATCCAAGTTTATTAGCGTTTTTAATAGTCAAACAACATGCTTGGTAGATGAATGGTTGAAAAACAAGATTTAAAAATAGGGATTTTAAGGCCTTTTAAATCTTAAATTAATTAAATTAGCCTATGCGAAAAACCCTATTTGGAGTCCTATTAACACTCATTGTTTTATTTACATTTAAGTATTGTGGAGATAAGCAAGAACAAAAAATTCAGCTTCAAGAAAACTCAGCTTTAATCCAAAAACAGATTAAAAATGTTGGAAAGTTAGTAGTAACAGAAGGGCATTTTAGTGAGGTGTTTACTTATAAGAATTCTAAAGCGGTTTTCGGTGATATGTTAGAGGCCGAAAAACGAGCCCTCGTTATCGTAAATGCAGACGTTACAGTTAGTTTTGATTTAAGTAAAATTGAATATAAAATTGATGAGGAAAATAAAACGCTTCAAATTCTCAGTATCCCACGGGAAGAAATTAAAATTAGTCCAGATTTTGAGTATTACGATATCCAAGCAGATTTCTTAAACCCGTTTGAAGCTCAAGATTACAATACTATTAAAGAGACTGTAAATAAGCAATTAATGAAAAAAATTGAAGCATCTGATTTAAAATCTAATGCTCAAAACAGACTCATTAGTGAGTTATCTAAGTTTTTTATTTTAACCGAATCTATGGGTTGGACTTTAATCTACAACCAAAAACCATTAACCTCTCAAAACGATATTAAGTTGCTATTGTAAAACGTTTTGCATAGCTGGTAGTCCACCACCATTTATGGCATCAATACCGTTAGCTTTTAAAATAGAAACTGCTCTAGCTGAGCGCACGCCACTTTTACAATGGGCAATTACAGGTTTGTTGCGTTGTTTTACTTCATTGACCCGAGATTTTAATTCTGAAATTGGGATATGTACCACATTTTCAAAATGAAAAGCATCAAATTCTTTTTGTGTACGTACATCTAAAACAATCGCATCGTTATCTAAATAAGTTTCGATACTGTTTGTTTTTTTACCGAATAGAATATCTAATAATCCCATAATTTAAAGTGTTTCGTGTATAATATTAATGCCATCCTCAATGAGGTGTACAATTTTAGGTTGTTTTGTTTTTGTTGTTTCCAAAAAGGTTTCAATCGTTTTTATAGCTTCTGAAAACTTATCATTGTATGCGATTTCAAGTAACTCAATATGCAATAGCCAGTCTTCTGGGTGTCTCTCTTTTAACAAGTTATGCACTTCAATGAGCAGCAGTTCGTCATATTCATCAGTAGCTCTAAATTCCCTAACATCGTTATAAAGTGCTTCCAATTGTAGCAATTCAAAATCAAAACTAGGCTGTATGGTTTTGTGTTCTGAAACATGGTACAAATCCTGAAACGATAAATAATCTGCACTACCAGCATAAGCTGATACTACAGAAGAGCCAACTGCTAAATCAAACGTGCCATCCTCGGGTGAAAATAGAATTTCATTCTTATACGCTACAGTGCAGTCTTCAAACTGAATTAATATCAGTTTCCCTTGATTATTTCTTATACCAGTAATGTTTTGGCCCTCTACAGTAATACCACTTTCGTACTCAAAAGCAATTCGTTTATTATCGTAAAAATTATACGCTTTTAAGTCGCGTGGTCCCATATTTTCAATGGCTAAATTAATGCCTTTTAATTTGCCTATGGGTGAGCTAAATCCGTGTTTATGTGCTTTGGTGCCATGGCCAATAAGTTCCTTCTCTCTGTTGGCTAAGGCAGTTTCGCCTTCGGTTTTAAAGTATACGACATTGTTGTCTTCATCTCTAATCATTTTTGTAAATACACCAGAGATTTGCAGACCTGTATTTAATTCAATGGTTCCAATTTTTTTAGAGTCGATGAGTTTGTTTAAACCGCGCCATCCACCTGTTCGTAATGCCATAGTATTAGCAAATTCATCCAAAACTTCCATTAAATAAGCAAAATCTGGTGTTACAAATAATTGTGGTTGCGGTTTTGTGATATCAAATTCCGTTTCAGCAGCTTTTATAGAATATGGAATTTTTTCGACCTCGTTGGATAAGCACCATTTGCTTTCACCAATAGAGGATAATAAGCCTGCTCCATAAAGTTTAGGGTTTTCGGTAGTGCCAATTAAACCGTACTCAACCGTCCACCAATGTAGGTTTCGTATTTGGGCCATTTCAGATAAGGGCACATCTATGCTCTGAAGTCTATGAACCTCCGTTTCTGCTGCATCAATATCCTTTTGGCTTGACCCTTTAGCTTCTTTTAATATAGAAAGCTTTCTTACGGCTTCATACATATCATTATCGTGTGAGGATAATATTGCCTTTGCTCCGATCTCACCAAAACGTCTTAAATATTCAGCATAATCTGGGTTAGCGATAATAGGTGCGTGGCCAGCAGCCTCATGTATAATATCTGGTGCTGGTGTGTATTCTATGTGTTCTAATTGTCTAATATCGCTAGCAATAACCAAAACCTTGTAAGCCTGAAATTCCATAAACGCATTTGGTGGAATAAACCCATCCACAGCTACGGCAGCCCAACCAATGTTCTTAAGAATACGGTTCATGCCATACATACTAGGAATTTCGTCTATAGAAATCCCAGTATGTTCAATACCTTTTAAATAACTATGATGTGCCACTTTGCTTAAGTAGCTTATGTTTTTTCGCATTACAAAACGCCAAACCGCATGGTTTATTGGTGTATAATCCTCGTAGTTCTGAGGCTTTATAAACTGCTTCAAGTGCGGAGGTAGGCGGTCAATCAGTGGATTAGATTCAAAATTACTTGTCATGCTTATATTTGTAGAGGCGCAAAATTATAGATTTATAGTCTAGTTAAAAAGAAAACCTTACCAAATAGCACTTAAATGCTGTGTGAATGAAAAAAGAAACACGAAAACA
Source organism: uncultured Winogradskyella sp. (assembly GCF_937958655.1). Taxonomy (GTDB): domain Bacteria; phylum Bacteroidota; class Bacteroidia; order Flavobacteriales; family Flavobacteriaceae; genus Winogradskyella. The sequence continues at coordinate 11,512 of NZ_CALGNH010000069.1, forward strand.
AGAAATAACAAGAGTAGCTGCAAAACTGTTTAAGGAAAAAGGCTACACAGCGGTCACCATGCGCGATTTAGCGGCCGAAATGGGCATAAAAGCAGCAAGTTTATACAATCATATAGACAGTAAGCAAACCATACTACAAAATATTATAATTACCATTGCCGAAGATTTTACAAACGGTATGCAAGCTATTACGTCTCTTGAATGTTCTAGCCTTCAAAAATTAGAAAAAATAATAGCCTTACATATAAAAATTGCCACCACAAATGCCAATGGTTTGGCCGCATTAAATTCCGATTGGATGCATCTTAAGCACAAGCTAGATTATTACTTAAAGTTGCGCCAAGACTACGAGAATAATGTAAAACATATTATTCAAAATGGAATTGCAAAGCATGAAATTAAAAACATAGACCCAGATGTTATGGTCTTTTCTATGCTAACCACACTACGCTCTTTATATCTGTGGATACCAAAAAAGGAAATTGCTTCAATTGAAGATTTAAAGGCGAGTTTAACCAAAATCTTACTCACAGGCATTAACAAATAGTTTAGAAATTAATTTGTATCTTTGTTACATAGACTAACAACTGTTAGTTTAACTTGTTATTCCGAGTGAAATCTAGGAATCTCAGGGTTTGTGTTAACTATAATTAAAAGAAACCACGCATAAGACGTAGTGTAAAATGGCAGAATTTCACAATTTAAAAATTGCAGACATCTATAAAGAAACAGAAGACACCTCTGTAATTACTTTTGAAATTCCTGTAGAATTGCATAAGAAATTTGCCTTCCATCAAGGACAGCATTTAACGCTTAAGGCTGATATTAATGATGAAGATGTAAGACGGTCATATTCTTTATGCTCAAGTCCATTAGATAAGCAGTGGAAAGTAGCTGTAAAGCAAATTCCAGGTGGAAAATTTTCTACGTACGTTAATGAAGTGCTTCAAACCGGAGATCAACTAGAAGTGATGGCACCAAGTGGTGTTTTTGGTGTGGATTGCCAGCCCGATAAAGCCAAAAATTACGTATTCTTTGCAGCAGGTAGTGGCATAACACCTGTGCTGTCAATGGTAAAAACGCATTTAGAAGCCGAGCCAAATTCTACTTGTAAGTTATTCTATGTCAATAAAACAGCAAAATCTATTATCTTTAAGGAGGAGCTTGAACAGCTAAGGAATAAACATTTTGGGAGACTAGAAATTTATTATTTCTTAACAAAAGAGCGAAGAGATATTGAGCTGTTTAACGGACGTTTCGATGAAGAAAAAATGAAAGTTCTAACCAAGACGTTTATTGATATTCCTGATACTAACGAGGTATTTCTTTGTGGTCCAGAGCAAATGATAAATTTTGTGAGTCACTATTTGATTAATGCAGGTTTGCCCGAAGATTTAATACATTTTGAACTATTTGTTAAAGGATTATCCGAAGAAGATATTAAACGTGCAGAACGATTAGCGAAACAACATGTTGAAGGCACAGAAGTTGTAATCGTAGATGGTGGAAAAGAGTTTTTGTTCACCATGACCAAAGAATTCGATAACATTCTCGATGCAGCATTAAACGCAGGAGCAGACCTACCGTTTGCATGTAAAGGAGGCGTGTGTAGTACCTGTAAATGCGAAGTAAAACAGGGCAATGTTGAAATGAAAATCAACTATGCCTTAGACGAAAAAGAAGTCAGTCAAAATTTAGTGCTCAGCTGTCAAGCCGTGCCAACAACAGATAAAGTGGTTGTAGATTTTGATGTCTAAAATAATTATGGCGTTACCCAAGGGTCGGGCTTTCCGCTGTATCTTTTTTGAGAAAAACAAAAAAGGATGCCGCTTCAATCCCTAACGCTTGGGCTGAGCTTGTCGAAGTCCGCCAACAGCTTAAGGCCAACAGCCAATAGCTAATTAAAACATATTTAAAAAGAAAAATTAAGTTCAACAAGCTAATGGCCAAAAGCCAATAGCAAAAGCCATGAACAATGAGTGAAGAACAAATTAGAAGCTTAGAGAAACAGTTCGAAGAACGTATCGCAAGAGACGAAAAAATCGAACCAAAAGATTGGATGCCAGAGAAGTATCGTAAAACGCACATTCGTCAAATGTCAC
>NZ_CALGNH010000070.1 GCF_937958655.1 uncultured Winogradskyella sp.
GCACGGTTTCATCCGTAGAGTCGTCTAAAACTTGTATTTCTAGTTTGTCCGTTGGGTAGTCTAATAATGCAATATTATCGAGCAAACGTTCCATAACATACATTTCATTAAAAACAGGAAGTTGAATGGTAACGTAGGGCACTTCCTTTGGGTTGTCTAGATTAAAAGTTTCGCAATGGGTACGCTTCTTCTTTGAAGATAAATAATTGTAAAGCAGGTTTAATTGCGCTAAAGCGTACATAAAAATAAGCACGATAGCAATGGTGTAAACTACAATTATGAAGTAGTGTAAATAAATCACTTAAAGCTGTATTTAAAAATCCATCCAAGGATTTTAACGCCAGCAAATATAGCACCTTTTATGGTTCCTGAAACTTTTGAGACGCCAATTCTGTTTCTGTAGTTAACAGGAATTTCTTTGTAAGTCAATTTTTGTTTTAGTGCTTTTAGCTGCATCTCTACCGTCCAACCATAGGTTTTATCTTCCATGTTTAAGCCTAAAAGTTTATGGTATTTAATAGCTCTAAAAGGCCCTAAATCTGTAAAGGTAGATTTAAAGAATAATCGCATTAGGCTAGTAGCTAGCCAATTACCAAAAATTTGAGGTATGGTCATAGAACCTTCTTCTCGTAAGTCTTTTGTTCTGGCACCAACAACAAAATCAATATTATCATTGATAATTGGCTGAACAATTTTGGTGAGTTCTTCTGGGTAATCGCTATAATCACCATCTAAAAATACAACAATGTCTGGCTGTTCTTTTTTATTAAGTGAGGCGATATATTCCATCCCTTTTAAGCAAGCGTAGCCATACCCTTTGCGTTGCTCTAAAAGTACTGTAGCACCTGCGTTTTTAGCATTTTTTTCAGTATTATCGGTAGAGTTATTACTAACCACTATAATCTCATCTACATTTTTTGGAATAGCGTTAATGACAAGAGGAATGGATGCTTCTTCGTTAAAAGCAGGGATGATGACTACGATTTTGGTCATTGGCTTTTTAAATCAGATAAATTATTTTCCTTTTTGAATGATTTTAAATCGGTCCATTCTTTAATTCGCGCTCCTTTAGTATACTTTACGGCAGAAATTAATTCTTCATTTTTATACATTAAGCAATATCCATTTTTTTCGCCATTACTTAACTGGCATTTATGATTTATTTTTTCATTGTCGTCATAAAACAACCACCAGTTTTGTTTTTTACCACTTTTAAAATGACCTTCTGACTGCTTTTTACCATTGGTGCTGTAAAATTGCCAATAGCCTGTAAATTCACCAAACTTAAATTCTCCGCTTTTTTGTAATTGACCGTTTTTATGAAAGTATTGCCAATACCCAGAGCGTTTTCCGTCAATAAAATGTCCCTCTTGTGCTAGTTTACCGTTAGAGTGAAACGATGTCCAGAAACTGGTTTTTAATCCATTATCGTAGTGACCTTCTTCTTTTAGTTGTTGACTTGGATAAAAAAATCTCCAATGGCCTACGGGTTTGTCATTTTTGTAATGTCCCTCGGCTACGACAATTTTAGTTTTGTAGGTTTCCCAATAGCCTGTTTTAAGGCCATTTAAAAAGTGTCCTTTTTTTTCTAGGTTACCATTGGTGTCGTAGAATTGCCAAAAGCCATCCGTTTTTCCGTTTTTAAAATAACCTTCCTTAGATAATTTTCCGTTTTTATGATAAAACTTCCAGTAGTCTGTCTTTTGATTCTGTTCTATCCAGCCTTCTGAGACTAGTGTACTTTGCTTAGCTTCAGCAAGCGTTTTAGGTGTTATATTATTGTAGTAATTTTTCTGATAGGTTTTTTGTGCGTTAATTAATATTGTAAATTTAAGAAGTATAACCAGCAACACCAATTTAATTAGCTCATTACTCTTTCGTCTATGTTTTAAAATTAATTGCATACTGAATATTGTGACTCCTAAAAGAATCTTACTTCTGGTTAACAAGTTCCATAAGGTCTACATCGTTACCTAATAGAACCTCAGTCGGATTAATTCGTCCTTTCATACTATCATTCTCTAATTTTAACACACCTCTTGGGCAAACTGCAGAACAAATACCGCAGCCTACACAACTTGAGCGTACTATGTTTTCGCCTTTTTGAGCGTAATGCCTAACGTCTATGCCCATTTCACAACTGTTAGAACAATTACCACAAGAGATACATTGGCCTCCGTTGGTAGTAATTCTAAATTTTGAAAATAGACGTTGTTGAAATCCTAAAATTGCTGCCATTGGGCAACCAAAACGACACCAAGAACGGCTTCCTAGAATTGGATAGAACCCTGTACCAATTACTCCAGAAAAAATTGAGCCTATATAAATACCATAAGCAGACCTTAAAGAACTTGCTTTAACGTAGAATACATTATCTGTTGTGCCGGTAAAATGCATTATGAGTAGTAAAGCGATAACAGAAAAGAAACCAATGGCTCCATATTTTGCATCTTTTCCAAGCTCTTGCCTTTTAAAATACATTACCCCAACAAAAATTATAGTTAAAAATCCAATGACCAGACTTATAAAAACACTACGTGTTAGCCAAAAATCATTTTTGTCGTAGCCTAAATAAGTATAAACCATTGCTGTAGTCATTACAACAGAGAATACCAGTACCAAATGAATTAACCAACGTTCTAATTTCCAAGCATACATTTTCTTGGAGGATAGGTGTCTAAAAGAATCTCCTGCAGTTTCGGCAAGTCCGCCACAACCACAAACCCAAGAACAATACCAGCGTTTTCCGAATTTATAAGTCAAAATTGGTGTAATAACAAATATTGAAATGATACCGAACAAAATTAATGCAAGTCCAATATTTCCATTAGAAAGAAAACCGTTTACAGACCATTCGTCAAAAATATAATAGTTTAACGGCCAAATACTCTTGAGATCATAATAAGGTAAATCATTATTCATTACGTACATAAACTCAGGGATCAAAAAGGCAAAACCTAATTGAAAAAACATAACTGAAACCGTACGTATTTGTTGGTAACGATTATGTCTGTATTTTAAAATAAACTTATACCCAAAAGCTAAAATGGCGATTGTATATAAGGTTCCATAAACAAACCATTGACTGGCATTTCTTCCACTTAATAATTGACTTAGCGGATCAAACAAAGATATGAGTCCTGTATTAGCTCCATCTGCACCTTGACCTAACCCTAAATATTTTGGATAAAAATAAAGTACAATATAAAATCCTGTAAGAATTACACCAAGAATCCAACCCCAAATGCCACGAGATGAAATAGATTTAAACCATTGTCCATCATTTTTGATGCCCTCTAGTTTGGTGAGGTAAGCTTCTCTAGAATATACTATTGTACCTAAAACAATTAATCCAAGTGATAACGTTAAGAATAAGCCCTTATTAGGAAAGTTAGTGTTGAAAAGTGCTAGCGCTAATATAAATAGACCGACAACTCCTAGGATTAAAGCTATTTTTTGTTTTGTGGTGATGTTTAAAGCATCTGGTTTTGCTAAAGACATGCTATGATTTAACTTATTACTCATGGTTATGCAGTTTGTAGTTGGTTATTGTAGGCTGATAAAATGTCATTTTCAAATTTTGAATAGAATTCAGGATCAAAGTTGGCATCAGAGAGATGATTCATTACATAATCAACATCTCGTTTTTCGGTGAGCCATTTGTCAAAGATTTCGTGTCGCATTCTAATTCCGAATGTATTAATACCTAAAAATTCGTTGGAGTCTTTATGATATGCGACCGTGATGCACTTGGTATCGTCTTGGTGCTTCCAATGAAAATGTGCTTCGTTTTCTCTTGACTTTGCAAATACCCAGCCATACGTTTGGTATTCTATATCCATAAACTTTGCAGAATTAAACCAATGGCCTGGTTTATATTCAATTCTGTTTCCACAAATGGTTTGCGCTAAGGTTTCGCCCATCATACGTCCTGTGTACCAGACAGCTTCAATAGGTCTTCGATTACCTATAGCTTCATGTTGTTCAGCACAATCGCCAATAGCATAGACATCAGCAATATTTGTTTCTAAAAAGCGGTTTACTTTAACTCCGCGGCCAGTTTCAATGGCTGAATCTTTTATAAAATCAATGTTTGGCGAAACACCAGCGGTTAGTCCCACAACATTGCATTCTAACTCTTCACCTGTTTCTTCTATGATTACGGATTTTACTTTTCCGTTTTCATCAGATTTTATTTCTTTTAGATTAGTAGATAAACGTAAATCGATATGATGATTTTTAATGTGTCTATTTATCATGGCACTTTCGCCTTCGGGTAAAACACCATTCCAAAAACTAGATTCACGAACTAAAAACGTCACAGGAATACTTCTGGAATTAAGCATTTCGGCAAGCTCAATACCTATTAGTCCACCACCAACAATAACGGCACGTTTACAAACGTCTTTATTAGGCGCATGCTTTTCAAGATTATCCAAATCTTGTTTGTGATACATACCCATAACACCCTCTAAATCTTGTCCTGGCCAACCAAACTTATTAGGCTTACTTCCAGTAGCAATGACAAGTTTGTCATATTGCAAAGTATCTCCATCAGCAAATTGAAGGGTCTTAGAATTTGTATGAATATTTTCAACATAGCCTTTTTTAAGATTGATTCTGTTTTTCTCCCAAAACCAATTCTCATAAGGTTGTGTGTGCTCAAACTTCATGTGTCCCATATATACATACATTAAAGCGGTACGAGAGAAGAAATAATCGGTTTCAGCAGAAACAATAGTTATTTTTTTGTCGGAGAGTTTTCTAATATGTCTAGCTAAAGTAACACCAGATATACCATTACCGATAATGACAATGTGTTCCATAATTTTTACCCTTGAAGTCGGGTGATTTTTGATTGTTAGTTAGTTGTAAGTCGAATTTAAAGGTAAGAACTTAATTAGAACTTGCAATTTAGAAAGGATTTAAATTAATTATAAGTGTGTAAGGTTTTAGTATTTCAGGAGACGTCAAAAATCTTTTAATATTCTTGTAAGTCAACGGTTTGAAGTGCGACCTAAGAGCCATTACTAATCAAAATTTAAAGTTTAAAACATGAAACGATATATTCTAATTTTTACATTATTAGTTGCGAGTTTAGGAAACGCTCAAGATTTGAATACCTATTTTTCTAAAGTAGATGCCTTTCTGAAAACGAATGTAAAAGCAGGGAAGGTAGATTATAAATCTATACATAGTGATCCGTCTGCTTTAAACGAACTGATAAGAATAGCAGAAGGGCTTGTAGTTAAATCATCAGAGGCCAATAATTATCAAGCTTTTTGGATAAATAATTATAATCTTGGTGTTATAAAGGGTATAATTGATAATTACCCAACAAAATCACCGTTAGATAATACTGGTTTTTTTGATAAAACGACATATAATTTTGGAGGTAAAAAAATGACTCTTAATGATATTGAACACAAATTATTAAGAGCTAAGTTTAAGGATCCTAGGTTTCATTTCGTATTAGTGTGTGGTGCAATAGGTTGTCCTCCTCTTATAAATGAAGCGTACTTACCAAATACGTTAAACACACAATTAGATGTGCAAACAAAAAAAGCTATAAATGGTGAATTCTTAAAAGTAAATACTAAAAGAAAGAAAGTTGAAGCTTCCGAAATTATGAAGTGGTATAAAGAAGATTTTACCATGAATGGTAAGACAGAAATAGACTTTATAAACACGTACAGAAAGGATAAAATTTCAGACGATTATAAGCTCAGTTATTTTCCGTATAACTGGAGTTTAAACAAGCAATAAAAGTTATCAACTTAAAGAATTTAAAAAAAAAATAAAGTAAACAACCAAAATAAATAATAATGAAAAAATTAGGTATAATATTAATTGCAGTGATGACAGTATTTGTAGGGTTTTCACAAGAAGAAGATAACACTGAAAAAAGTGTGATACAAGAATATACACCATCTAAACTTTTAGACAAAGGACAGTGGGATATTAAATGGTTTAACAACCTTTATACCCAAACAGAAAGTACATTCAGTGAAGGAAGAGAGCCGAGGCAAACATTTTTTACATCTACTATTGATATTTTTACGGGTGTATCAGAAAGTAGTAGATTTAATGTCGGTCTGTTGTTAGAATTTAGATCAAATGTTATTGCAGATAGATCAGCCTTAGATGTGTTTTCTTTTGACGGAGAGTCAGGAACTGCTCGCTCAGGTTTTACATCGTTTGCACCTGCAGTAAAATTTAACCCAATCAAGGATGTATCTAATTTCACCATACAAACAGCATTTCATATTCCATTGGTGGATAATGAGTCAGAAGACTTTTTACCAGTTAACAACAATAATGGCGTGTTTTTAGATCAGAAAGGATTTATTTTTCAAAATCGCTTTTTTTATGATTATACATTTCCGAGTGGTGATTGGCAGATATTTACTGAGCTAAATACTGAATACAATTTTGGTAAAAAAGAAGACAGCTTTGCTAATAATAGTTTGTTACTAACACCAGGTATCTTTTTAAGTTATTTTCCCAGTAGTAAGTTTACAGTATTAGGCTTAATGCAGCACCAACAAAGAATAGATACTGGTAATGACTTTGAGCAAGATTTCACTGCAGTTGGTGGAGGTGTAAAATATCAACTAACAAAAGTTTTGAATATTGAGACCTTATATACCAATTTTGTTAGAGGTAATAATACAGGATTAGGACAAACTTTTAATATAGGTTTAAGAGCCTTATTTTAATGAAATGCATTTTTTGTTTCAAAAATGGTTAGTTGAATTATCCCGATATAAAATTGGGATCTCAATCTAGTTAAGACAATTTTCAATACTTTAGGCACTTAATTCATTAGTAATGAAATATATTAAGTGTCTTTTTGTTGTTGCATTGTTTTCTGCTTTATGTTCTTGCAATGGGCAAGTGGAAAAGATCAATGGCGTTAGTTTTGTTGCAGCTAGAGACTCAATTAATCAAAGTCATGTACTACCTGTAATTAAGGTGAATGCTAATTATGCCACTGTTATGCCCTTTGGCTTTATAAAAAACTTAGAACATCCCCAAATTATACATAACACAGATAGACAATGGTTTGGTGAGACAAGGCCAGGAACTAAACAGTATATAGGTGAACTTAGAAAAGAGAATCTAAGAATAATGATTAAGCCTCAAATTTGGGTGTGGAAAGGGGAGTTTACAGGATATATTAAAATGCAAACAGAAGAGAATTGGAAAGCATTAGAAAAGTCTTACTCTAGCTTTATTTTAGAATATGCCGAACTGGCTGAAGAAGTCAATGCTTCAATGTTCTGCATTGGAACTGAGCTTGAAACCTTTATAAAAAACAGACCAGATTACTGGAACAGTTTAATAAAGGAGATAAAAAAAGTTTATAAAGGTCAATTGACCTATGCTGCTAATTGGGATGAATATAAAAGGACACCCTTTTGGGATCAACTAGACTACATTGGTATTGATGCCTACTTTCCTGTAAGTGATGAGAAGACACCAATTTTTGAGACTTGTATGAAAGGTTGGCAAAAACACAAACCACAAATTAAGGCGCTTTCTAAAACGTACGATAAGCCAATTTTATTTACAGAATATGGTTATAGAAGTGTAGATTATGCAGGTAAGAGGCCTTGGGTATCAGATCATACAATGAGGGACGTAAATCTAGAAGCGCAAGTGAATACTACAAGAGCTCTTTTTGAGACCTTTTGGGAAGAAGATTGGTTTGCTGGAGGATTTGTTTGGAAATGGTTTCATAATTACGATAAAGTTGGTGGTAAGGACAATCCAATGTTTACACCTCAAAATAAACCAGTTGAAGCCGTAATTAAATTGTATTATAAATCCGAAAAATAAAGCCGTAGATTTTCGTAAGGTTATTAATGGGCAACGACAAAGCTTAATGATAACCCTATCATGAAACAAATCTTATTTGTCTTTACCATGTTGCTAGTTTCGTGTTCTTCTGATGATACCAGTGGTTCAAATATTAATGATTCACTTATGTCTTATATTGATGGAAAGACTATTGAAACTGGCGCAGTAATCGCTTGCTCTGGTAATATACAGACCAATCAAAATAGCATTGAGGTCTATTTTTTTCCTGAAACAGGTTCAAATAATTTTAAGCTATTTGAGACAAGCTCAAGTAACCTAGACCAAAACGATTATTCAAACTACGATGTGCTAGTTATTCCAAACGAACCTTTTTTCAATGGTTTTTTAAGAAAGTTTGTTGGTGAGTTTGATTCGGAACGTTGGATAATCGTTACTTATGAAATTGATGACGAAATTAAGCTATCCAATCCTATTCGGATAAAACAGTCCACACAACCTACATTATTCTCTAATGACATAAGTCTTAACCAAGAAATTTCACAAATGCCAATTTTTAGTTGGGACGTAAATTCGGAGGTTGATAATGCCATTTTTTTTCAGGTGTTATCTACTGTTAATGATGATGTAATTTCTGCGACTTACACCTTTGAAAATCAATTTCAGTATTACGATACATCCAACGTTGTATTAAATGTAACCCAAGGTACGCCACCAATACTTTCCGTTGGGCAAGACTATAAATTCACCCTTATGGATGTAAGTGAAGATAACTGGGTCAACCAAGTCATAACAACTCAATTTACTGTAGAATGAAAAAGCTCTTGATTGCACTCATTTTATTACTAAGCTGCTATTACACGCAAGCCCAAACGGTTACTTCAATAGAGATTGAAGGTAATAAACGTACACGGACACAATTTTTTAAGCGACTTGCTTTTGTTAAGGAAGGCAGTGTTATAGACACACTTCGTGTAGCATCAGATGAAAGACGTTTTAGATTGTTGCCATCAGTTGCAAGTGCCTCTTCTAAAGTTGAAGAACTGCCTGATGGTAATTACAAAATCATTTATACAATAGTTGAAAATTTTGCAATAATTCCTGGTCTTAATGTCTCTCAAGATGTTAACGATGATTTATCTTATCGTGTTTCTGTTTTCGACTTTAATTTTTTGGGACAGAATCAAATCATAGGTGGTTTTTATGCCAAAAATGTATTTGACTCATACGGATTTTTTTGGGAAGCTCCCAATCTCATAACTAGAAAATGGGGAATAGGTGTAAATTATCAAAACAACGTTTTACAAGAGCCAATTTTTTTAGATAATGAAAGTGATGTGAATTTCAGGTTTGATAGTAAAGCACTTGAATTTAGAATATTTTACGAACACAATTTTAATAACAGGTTTGAGTTAGGGCTTAACGTAGCAAATGAAGACTATGAGTTGTTAAATGGTGAATTACCAAATGATATACCAGCAAGGCTTGGCGTAAATCGCACGTCTATAGTTGGCCAGTATGAATATAATAATATTACTAACGATTTTCAATATGTAGAAGGTTTTAGAAGTATTTTCAATTACAGTTTTACATTGACCTCCAGCGGTAATAATGATTTACTACGTAATTTTTTCATTGGTCGTAATGACTTCGAATATTTTAAGCGTCTAGGTAAAAGGGGAAATTGGGCTAACCGTCTGCGTTTAGCATATGCTACAAACGATACAACACCATTTGCTCCTTTTGCTCTGGATAATCAATTAAATATTAGAGGAGTGGGTAACATTGTAGATAGAGGTACGGCTTCTGTGGTTTTAAATTCAGAATATCGCCATACATTTTTTGAAAAAGGTTGGTTTGCAATGCAGGCTAATGCCTTTGTAGACGCTGGTACTTGGCAAGATCCAGGTGGTCAACTCTCTGACTTGGTAGAAGGGAAATCAGCAAGTCTATTTACAGGTTTTGGACTACGATTTATCCATAAGCGTATTTTCAATGCGGTTTTTAGAATTGATTATGGAGTAAGTATTGGTGATAAAGCAAATAATAGTATTGTGTTTGGTATTGGACAATATTTTTAATATTACCTTTACAAGACATACTCAATCCATGCGAATTTTTACATTCATTATATGTTTTTTTATTATGTTCTTTTCTCAAGGACAAGAAAATAGGGTTGCGGACTTAAAAATACAAGGTAATAAAAAGCTAAAGTCTTCATTTGTTAAAAAAATAGCTCTAGTAAAATCAGGTGCAGTTCTAGATTCTAGTGATATAGAACAAGATATGCGATTACTCAAACGTTTACCATCTATTGCATACGCCTATTACCAAGTGTTTCCTGCTGAGAAACCAAATGAGTATAATGTGTTCTACAATATAGAAGAAAACTTTACGATTATTCCCTCCGCTAACGTTTATACCACAAATGACGATGAATTTGCCTATCGCTTAGGTCTTTATGAATTTAACCTATTTGGTCAAAATATCACAATTGGTGGATTTTATCAAAATGATATTTTTGATTCCTATGCTTTAAATTTAAGAGCACCGTTCTTATTTTCTAGAAAACTAGGCTTAGCAGTAAACTTTCAAAATTTAACGACTTTAGAGCCTGTTTTTTTTAATAATGCTACTGCAGATTATCGTTACAATAATGAGTCAATAGAAGTGTTGGGTCTTTATCAAATAAATTTTACAAATAGAGTAGAGATTGGTATTAACTTTTTTACTGAAGACTACGCGTACCAATCTGGTGCAACAAACCAAAATATTCCACAAGCTCTAATAGTAGATAAGATGTTATATAAACTTATTTATGAATATAATAACTTAAATTATGATTATCAGTATGTTGAAGGCTTTAGAAGCGTTTTTAATTTTCAGTACGTACATTCTATAGACAATGAGCAACTGCCTGATTTTTTGATTGGTTGGAATGATTTTGAATATTTTAAGCGTTTTGGTGAAAAAGGAAATTGGGCAAGTAGACTTAGGGTGGGTATAGCAACAAATGACGAAACTCCATTTGCACCATTTTCAGTGGATAATAATCTTAATATTAGAGGAGTTGGTAATACTATCGATAGAGGTACAGCAGCCATAGTTTTAAATACAGAATATAGGTATACATTATATGAAAAAGGCTGGTTTGCTTTACAGGGAAATGCTTTTATTGATGCAGGAAGCTGGAGGAATCCAGGAGGTGATTTTGGGGACTTTGGCGATTCTCAAAATCTACGTGTTTACCCTGGATTAGGATTTAGATTTATTCATAAAAAAATATTCAATGCTATTTTTAGAATTGATTACGGTGTGGGCATAACACCAGATTCTACGAAAGGTTTTGTTTTTGGTATAGGGCAATATTTTTAAGAAAGTCCTGGAGACATAATCATCTTACTTATAAATTCGTTTTTTTGCTTTAATTAATGTTAGCATAGCTTCGATAGCTTAGTATCTTATTCTTAATTTTGCTAAAATAAATTTTGATGAGAACATTAGCTATAGGAGATATTCATGGTGGACTAAAAGCTTTAGAACAAGTTTTAGAAATCGCCAAAGTTACTAAAGAGGATACCCTAATCTTTATGGGTGATTATGTAGATGGGTGGAGCGAGTCTGCTCAAGTTGTTGAATGTCTTATAGAATTATCAAAGACTAATGAATGTGTTTTTATTAAAGGCAACCATGATGTTTGGTGTGAAGAATGGTTAGCTTCTGGTCATATTAATGAGATTTGGTATGCACATGGTGGAAAAGAAACCATAGAGAGCTATGAGGGATTTACAGGTACTGAAAAGAAAGTACATCTTGCTTTTTTTGAAGCTATGCCTCTTTATTATATCGACGATGAAAACCGCTTGTTTGTTCATGCAGGGTTTACATCTATGCATGGTGTAGGTCGTGAGTTTCAAGTTCAAAGTTTTTATTTTGATCGCACACTATGGGAAATGGCACTGACAATGGATAAGCGCATAAAAAAGAATTCCGAGTTATATCCTAATCGCTTAAAACACTACAACGAAATTTACATTGGCCATACTCCAACAATTAATTATCATAAGTATGAGCCTATGAATGCTATAAATGTTTGGAATGTAGATACAGGATCTGCATTTACAGGTAAGTTATCTGCAATTGATATTGATACAAAAGAAGTTTTTCAAAGTGATTTTTTGCCTTTTTTATACCCTAATGAAAATGGTAGGAATAAGTAAATGCTAACAGAGATGTTTCTTATAATACGCTAACATATCTTCTGCAGAAGCGCCAAACCATTTTTTTACATAGATGGTCCAGAAGTGGTATTGAACCTTCCAAACGCCATGCTTTTTATACATGCGCGCTGAGGTTTTTATTTTTTTATTTATAACCACAAATTCTTTTCTTGCATAAAGTTCGTTGATGAGGATATTATCTTCATAAATAATATAGCTCTCATCAAAACCACCAATTTCTTCAAAAAGCGCTCTTGTAATAAACTGACTTTGGTCACCACCTCTACAGGCGCGCCAACTAAATTGAGTTAACCAACTTGCGAGACGTAACCACCAATGATTACTGTCAAATTTCAGTCTAAAACAACCAGCATTATTACCTTTTTCTACCTCATCTATAATCAATTTATCATAACGTTGCGGTGGAAAAGAATCCGCATGAAGAAAATATAAAATAGGCGCACTGGCATGCTTTGCCCCTAAATTCATTTGTTTCGCTCTTCCTTTTGGCGAATCAAGCAAAACCACTTTTGGTTGATTAGTCAATCCTGAACTCGCTTGCTGAGCTGAGTCGAAGTATGTTTCAGGATCTCGTGGTAGCCTAAAATTGTTTACTTCCTTTTGAGTACCGTCAGTACTACCTCCGTCTACAACGATAATTTCTGAAACTGAATCTAATGAAGCAGTATCAATTAAGTGAAAGAGTAAATCTTTAATGGTTTCAACTTCATTTAAAACAGGAATAATTATACTAATCATATAAGATATCTACGGAAAATCTGAGACTATGGTTTTAATTATTTAAATCCCAACTATAATCTTTGAAGCTTTTTTTTGCGTTACCAGAAATTGTAATATCAGAATATTGATTTAAAAAATCAATCAAACTGCCATTTTGTTCAAAATCTTTTTTAAACCATTTAAATATTTTAGAAAGTTTAATTTCGTCTTCCGAAATTTCATTTTTCGAGACATCAGCTAAAAATTCTATTGTCGCATTAGCTAGTTGTTCTTCTAAATTATTAGATGTAAAGGCTTCGTTCTGAAGTTTAGGACAAGATTCCGAGGCACAAACAATAGCAAAATGAATGCGAGGTTCGTCCATTTTACGTAAGATTTGATGTTCTATGTCATTAAGATTTAACCACTTGTCACCAAATTTCCAAAGGCGTTGATCCCAAGGGTCTTTAATATCTTTTATACTTTTTAAAGGGTAATTTCTTATTATTAAATCTATGGTTAAGGCGTTGTAGGTATTAATCCAATAAGCTAGTTTGTCTTTTTTAGTCCAATTGTCGTTTGGCATATTGTCTTTTAAAGAATCGATGTAAGTTCTTAATTTATTGCTTTCACTTTTAAAACCTTTATAATTAACATTACCATTGTCTGATACATTATTTTCTAAAAGTTTTTTCCAGATAACGTGGTCAAAAGACTCAGGAGTAGTTTCGTTGTTTACAAGAATTTTTTCCTCTTCAACCTCTTCAACTTTTAGCGGCTCAGTGGGTTTTGGTAGTTCAGGAATTGTAGGAGGAACTTCACTCACATCAGGAATTTCAGTTACAACAGCAATTTCTTTTGTAGTCTCTGGTTGGGTTTTAACAACCTTTTTTGTGCTACAACATGATGAAACAAATATGGTTAATATTAGTATTGAAAAGTATTTCATGGTATTTATTCTTTGATAAGATTCTTCGCTTTGCATTTCAACTGCGCTCAATGTGACACTCTGAATGATAGATTATTTTTTTAACGGATATAATTCTTGACTCACAAAATCTTTTGGAAACGTTTCATCACCTTTAAAACCAAGTTCAATATCACGACCATCATAAGGCACATGAGCGGTTTTAAAAATATAATCCCATAGGCTTAAAGTTAGTCCAAAATTAACACCATACCTTACATGTTTTGGTAAACCTTTAGCATGGTGCCAAATGTGCATTTTTGGATTGTTAAAAATATATTTAAGGAAGCCATAATCCCAACCTAGATTGGCATGATTGAGGTGGCCAACAGCAATACTAAAAAAATAAACAATAGCAACATCTTGGGCATCAAAACCACCAATTATAGCAATAGGAATATATAGTAATGATTTATAAACCAAAGGTTCCATCCAATGGTAGCGTAAATGTGCAGCAAAGCCCATTTCTTTTACAGAGTGGTGCACTTTGTGAAAATTCCAAAGCCAAGGCACACGATGTAACAAGCGATGTGTATTCCATTGTACAAAATCCGAAACAATAAAGAAAATGAAAAGGCCTAACCATTTTGGTAAATCATCAACATCAAAGAGCTGTAAACTCGAAATTGATAAGCCGAACTTGCCGAGAATATCACCAAAAAATTCCGAAACTGTATTGGATAAAGCAATAAGAATAATAAGATTTAGAATAAAGAAATTAAAGAACATATAAAGAGTGTCTAACCAAAAATCTTTTCTAAATATAGACTGCTCTTTTCTCCATGGAAAAGCAATTTCTAGAATCCAGACTAAAACAGAAATTAAGATGAGACCATAAAAAAAGTTATCCCAATGATTAAGATCAATGAGTTCGTATTTAAGGTAATTCCAATAATCGGAATAGGATTTTTTTATGATGTCTATGTATTTTTGCATCTCTAGCTACTGCGAAAGCAGGAGTCTCTTTTGTCATTCCTGCGAAGGCAGGAATCTTTTTTTCTTAATTTATGGATCTACAAGGTCTTTCAAAAACACCCCTAAAGTCCGCTCAAGGGAACAATTCCCAACAACAACCTTTATAGGATTGTCCCCTTGAGGGTACTTTAGGGGTGTTTAGTCTTTCAAAGTTACCAAAATTATGAGCTTTTAGTTGTGAAGGGTCTGAACAATTGAATGCTCTCCAATCAACAACATCCACCACCATCATAATGATAAGTAGATTCACTAAAATAAATATCATCTCTGCCTAAAGCTTTTAACGCACCAGCCGTTTTGTCGCAAATTGCTAAAGGCTGATTTTTAAGTAGAACGTGTCCTGCTTTATCATCAAAATAATCTTCATCTCCATAATAAATAGCTGCTTTACCTGTAAAGACGCAAGGACCATCTGCTGGCATTGGATCTTTTATTGCCGCAACTTCAATAGATTCTATATAAATCAGTTCATCTGTTGGGTAATTTTTAGGATCTAAAATACGGTAGGGTTTACGTGCTCTAATTTCAATAGTGCCAAAACCAGCATCAGTCAATGCTTTAACATAGTCTGCAATTGGTAAGCTGCCACTTAAGCATAAGGCTCTTAATCTGTCATCGTTTCGTAGTGTGTCATTCATGGGTTGCTCGCACGTAGGGTCGCTCATTACCAAGCGGCCATGAGGTTTTAAAACACGATACATTTCTGCAATAGCTTTTTTTAAATCTTCTGCTTTAAATATGTTGAATAGGCAATTTTGGGCAGCTACATCAATACTATTATCTTCAACAGGAAGATTCATGGCATCACCTTTTTTTAACTCCACAAATTCTGATTTAAACCAATCGTTTTGGGCTTCTGCTTCTTTAAAGTTTTTGCGTGAGGCTTCTAACATTTCATCAACAACATCGACACCAACAACTCCACCTTTTTGCCTGTTGAAATACGAAAACTGCAATAATTCCATACCTCCTCCAACACCTACATAAAGCATTTTTGGGTTGTTGGTTAAGTCTCTTGCATGCACTGTAGAACCGCAACCGTAGTTCATCTCTTGCATAATTTTTGGAATCTTTAATCCAGGTAGTTCCCAAATAGGATTTGTAGTACAGCATAGACCCACATCTGGTGTTAATGCTGCTTCTTTGTATAAATCGTTTGTTGCTTCTAAGTAACTCATCTTTTTGTCATTCCTGCGAAGGCAGGAATCTTATTTTTTAGTTAATATATATTTTCTTTTTTTCTCTTCGTTCATTTTGTCTTGATACAAAACGAACCACAAAATCAAATTGAAATGAGGAATTTTTCTTTCGTTATCTCGAAAGAAAACCAAAAATTAAATCTAAATTTTTTCCAAGGCTTCAAAAATTTTTAACAATTTAATTTTTATATTCTGCATTTCAATGTTCAATGCTTAGGCATTGATTTGGGACTTGAATTTCGATTTAATTAGTTCAACCCCTATTTTTATCTTGCTTCACTGCCAACTGAGGACTGATTTACTGCTAACTTATTATAATGTTTTGATCAATTCTTTAAATAATGTTATCATATTAGGCTCAGCTTTTCCAGCCATGGTAATGATTTCAGCAATATCAACTGGTTTTAAATTATCAGGATCACATTCGTCTGTTAACACAGAAACCGCAGCTGCTTTTAAATTTAAATGATTAGCAACTATAATTTCAGGAACGGTACTCATACCTACGGCATCTGCTCCAATTGTCTTTAGCATTCGGTACTCTGCTCTAGTTTCTAATTGAGGTCCAACCACACTCGCATAAACGCCTTTGTGTAATTTTATGTTGTGTGATTTGGCTATGCTCTCAAATTTAGAATTGATGTCAGCATCATAAGGCGCACTCATATCTGTAAAGCGTTCACCTAATTCCGAGACACCTTTAAAAGCTAAAGGCGAACCTCCTTGTAAATTAATATGGTCGTCAATTAGCATTAATTCACCTTTTTTAAAGTCTAAATTAATAGCTCCAGCTGCATTAGAAACCAATAGTGTTTTAATGCCAAGTTTTTCCATAATGCGAACAGGAAAAGTTACATCTTGTAATGTGTAACCTTCATATACATGAAATCTTCCTTGCATTACCACTACTTTTTTACCTCCTAAGTTACCATAAATTAGTTTTCCTTTATGAAACTCTACAGTTGCCGTTGGGAAGTTTGGGATATGATTGTAACTCGCTTCTGCTATAATTTCTATCTCACTGATAAGTTGACCCAAACCAGTGCCTAGTATAATGCCAACTTCTGGATTTTCAAAGCCTTTTGTTTTTAAATATTCTGTGCTTTCGGTAATAAATTTAATCATAAATCATCTTCCTTAAAAAGAGAAGTCTCTTTTATTGGTTGTAAATTTCTTCTTTAATTCTTTCTTGCAACTCTGGGTTGTTCTTATAAAAGTCTGAAGCTATTAAATCCTCGTACGTGTCAATATCATTTAACGGTTCTAAAATACCAATATTTAGCTTTAGTTGCTCTAACTCTTTTAAGGTAATATTGAGTAAGTTGGTTTGACTCCACGGTTTATTTTTAAAAATTGAAGTTTCTAATTGAGATAAACCGACAAGGTAATAACCGCCATCTTCTGCTGGTCCAAAAACTACGTCGTTAGTCTCTAAAGCTTCAATACCTTTTTCTATGTGTTTAGAATTAATATCTGGTAGATCAGAGCCTATTAATACAATTTTTTTATACCCAGCTTTAAACCCATCTCTAAAAGCATTTAGCATACGTTCGCCCAGATCATCTCCATTTTGAACGGCTTTAAACTTATTCGACCATTGGTGATCTACTAAAGCGGTAGAAAAATAGATGCGTGTGTCTATTTGTAACTCTGATGTGGCATTTTCTGTAACCTTTACCAGTTCTGAGTACACTTTAAAAGCGCCATGATGGCCAATAGTTTTGGCAAGCCTAGTTTTTACGGTGCCTAATTTTATATTTTTTACAAATACGATAACAAGAGCGTCAGTCATATATTTTATTTCCTTTTAATAGCCATTTACTCCATGCTTTTGAAAATGCATGTACCTCTTCAGTTTCTCCGTGTTTATTATAAACTGGGAAGTCGTTATTTTTCCATTCAAAAATACCACCATATAAATTGAAAACATTAGTGTAACCCGATTTTTTTAGGTGCTCAGCAACATCTTCGGATCGGATGCCTAATGAGCAATAAACCACAATTTTTGAAGATTTATCTGGAACATTTTCAGTAATTGTTGTTACATCAAAATCATTATAACCAACACAGATAGCATTTTGTAAATGACTTACATTAAATTCGTTTATTTCTCTAGCATCTAGCAGTATAACTTTCGTCTTTGGCATGGCTAACTCATGTACCGAAATGTAAGGTATACGCTCACTATTATGCTGTTTCAATAACTTTGAAATGGTTTTTTGCGAAAAACCAAGTAGCGAGACTACTAAAAAGAGATAAAAGAGTTTTATTTTCATAGTTTAAACGTTCCCATTTGGAGAACTAAAAGAAGCTTGTTAGGCCACCGTTCCTTGGCAACTGCTACCTGCTCCAGCAGTACAGCCATAACAATGTTGTGAAATTACAATATTTCGACCTTCTAGTAGCTCTTCATTATATTCTGAAATGTGCTTCACTTTACTATTAACAGGTAATTCTAACATCTGATTAAAATCACAATCAAATAAATAACCATCCCAACTAATGGATAATGTATTTGTACACATTACGTTTTCTACAGCAGCAGGATTATAGGCTTCAACCAATTGATGCATATAATCTTCATAATTCTCAGAAGCTATTAAATAATCTAGGAAACGTGCTATTGGTAAATTCGTAATGGCAAAAAGATTATGAAACTGAATACCAAAATCTTCCATAAGTGCTTTCTTAAAGTCTTTTTCCATAGACATTTGGTCACCAGGTAAAAAGGCACCAGAGGGATTATAAACTAAATCTAGTCTTAGATCGCTATCTGGCATACCGTAACCTACAGCATTTAACTCTTGTAATGCTTTTATAGATTTATCAAAAACACCATCGCCTCTTTGTTTGTCTGTTTTTCCTCGTGTCCAATGCGGCATAGAACTTACCACATGTACATTATGTTTTTTGAAAAATTGAGGTAAGTCGTAATACTTTTTATTTGCTCTTATTATGGTTAGGTTAGAGCGCACAATAAAATCTTTTATTCCCGCTTTAGCTGCTTCTTCTACAAACCATCTAAAATCAGGATTCATTTCTGGCGCACCACCTGTTAAATCTAAAGTATGTGCACCAGTATTTTTGATCACTTCAAGACATTGTCTCATAGTAGCTCTGGTCATAATTTCTTTTCGGTCTGGCCCAGCATCAACATGGCAATGGTCGCAAACTTGGTTGCACATATAGCCTACATTAATCTGAAGAATTTCTAATTTTTTAGCTTTAAGAGGAAACTGATTTGTTTCTGCAATTTTATCCTTAAACGTTGGTAGCTCACCATTTTTAAAAATGCCATTAGACAGAATTTTAAGTTGTTTATTACTATTTGCTAAATCGCTATCGCGTTTTTTTAGGGATTTTGTTACCATATTTTGATTTAAGAATTAAGATGTATCATTTACGAGTTAAGAGGCTGTACTCGCAAATCTACAATCGTTAATTACAATTAGCCGTCTAATTTATTAACCTTATTCATCATTTGTACACCGTGCACTAAGGTTGCGCCACTCTTAATTGCCGCACCTACGTGTATGGCTTCCATCATTTCTTCTTTTGTAACACCACGCTGAAGTCCATCTTTTGTATACGCATCTATACAATAAGGGCATTGTTCTGTGTGCGCAACAGCTAAGGCAATTAAGGATTTTTCTCTGGCTGTTAATGCTCCTTCTTCAAAAACTTTTCCATAGTATTCAAAGAATTTGTTACCCAATTCCTCACTCCATTCTGTGATTTTTCCAAACTTTCTTAGGTCAGCCGGATCGTAATAGGTTTTAGACATAAATATTGAAGTAATTGTAATTAATATACCTACGTAATAATGAGGTATTCGGTTTTGTGATTAAAAACTCAATATAGAACTTTTTTGTCGAAATTAATTCTTAAAGATTACAGAAATAATTAATTAGGACGTTTCTTTTTTAAAAACAAAAAACCCGAACACTACGTTCGGGTTTTGTTATTTATTATATTTTCTTCATGCTACATACTCTGAAGCGGAAACAAATGTTGTTGCTTTTACTTTAAAAATAGGCTTTAAGAATTTTGCCAACTGGTCATATTCTATTAAAAATGCATCGTGACCATGTATGGATTTAATTTCATGAATACTTACATTTTCCTTGACACTTTTTAATTCAACAAAAGTGTTCCAGTTTTCTTCGGGTTTAAAGAATAAATCAGTATTAATAGTTACTATATGAATTGAAGCAGAAATCTTTGAAGCAACGTTTATAAAATCTTCACCATCTCTACAAATATCAATAGTCCGTAGTATTTGATTCATCATTTTGTAAGCCGATAAATTAAAACGGCTTGTTAAATAGTCGCCATGATAATTTAACCAAGACTCTATATTAAAAAGCGCATCGTTCTTTTTAGTTCTATTAAATTTTTGTTTTAAAGATTCTGGTGTACGATATAAGGTCATGGCGTGCATCCTTGCATCAGCTAATGCCTCACTAGAATGGTTGAGGATAGCATCTTGTATATGGCAATTTGCAATTAACCAATCTGTAGATTTCCAGTCTGTTGCCACAGGTATTAAATGCTCAAATAAATTGGGCTTTAGTGCCGCTAATTCCCAAGCAATACCACCTCCTACAGATCCGCCAATACATGTAAAAATGTTGTCTATTTTTAACTGCTCAAGGCCAAGTGCAAAAAGCTTAGCAATATCTTTAGCTATATAATCTTTGTAGTTTTCTATAAGATGTTTAGGGTTGTTATCAAACCCGTTTCCCGGAATATTAAAGGCTAATATGGTGTAATTTTTTGTATCAATACATTTGTTATCTCCGATAAGACTTTTCCACCAACCATCTTCGCCAACAACTTTAGAATTTCCTGTAAGGGCATGTATCACCAAAACAATTGGTGCTTTACCTAAAGGTAGACCAAAAGTTTGGTAAGATAATGAGATGTCATTAGTCTTACCACTTTCGGTTTTATAACCTCGTATATTGATATGTTTTAAATCACTCATATTAAACGCATTTAAACAGATGTCTTAATTAAAAGACATCTGTTTTTAATAACCATCACTAATTAAATACAACTATTTCTGAAGTTTTAATTGTTCTTTTACAACTGCAAATGCTTCTTTTAAATCCGCTTTTAAGTCGTCTATATTTTCTATACCTACAGATAAACGAATAAGATCTTTTGTAACTCCAGTGCTTTCTTGCGCTGCGTCGTCTAACTGCTGATGTGTTGTACTTGCTGGATGAATAATTAACGATTTTGTATCGCCAATATTAGCTAATAACGAAAATAATTTGGTTGCGTCTGCTATAGTTTTTGCAGCGTCAAAACCACCATCAACACCAAAGGTTACAATACCACTTTGGCCTTTAGGTAAGTATTTTTTTGCTAAATCATTGTATTTGCTAGTTTCTAAACCAGGATAATTTACCCAATTAACTTCTGGTTGTTTTTGTAACCATTGTGCTAACTCAAGCGCGTTTTCACTGTGTTTATTTATACGCAGCTCTAACGTTTCTAAACCTTGAATGATTTGAAATGCATTAAAAGGGCTCAGTGCTCCTCCGTAATCTCTTAACCCTTCAATTCTTACTTTAGCTATGAATGCTGCCGCTTCTAAGGCTTCACTATAAACTAAACCGTGGTAACCTGCAGATGGCTCTGTAAATTCTGGGAATTTTCCATTTGTCCAATCAAAAGTACCTGCGTCAATAATAACACCACCTAATGCTGTACCGTTTCCGTTAATGTATTTTGTTAATGAGTGTATAACAATATTAGCACCGTGCTCAATAGGGTTTAATAAATATGGAGTTACTACTGTATTATCTACAATTAAAGGGACTTTATGTGCTTTCGCTTCTTTAGAAATAGCTTCAATATCTAATACATCTAGCTTAGGATTTCCAAGAGATTCAATAAAGAATGCTCTTGTATTTTCTTGAGCAGCTTTATTAAAGTTTTCTGAATCAGATGGGTCTACAAATGTTGTTGTAATACCATGTCTTGGTAATGTAACGCTTAACAAATTGTAAGTACCACCATACAAACTGCTAGAAGCAACAATATGATCTCCTGCTTTTAATAAGGTTAGTAAACTTGTTGCGATTGCAGAAGTTCCCGAAGCGGTTACTACTGCGGCAATTCCTCCTTCTAAATCTGCTAAACGCTGCTCTAAAACATCGTTCGTAGGGTTGTTTATTCTGGTATAAATATTACCAGTTTCTGCCAGTGCAAAAAGATTTGCTGCGTGGTCAGAATCATTAAAAACATAAGCTGTAGATTGATAAATTGGAACAGCTCTTGTACCACCATTGTTTTGGAAATCGTGTCCAGAATGTAATGCTTTTGTTGCGAATTTTTGAGTACTCATTTTTCTAATTTTTTTTGAGTTAAATATGTATGCTATTTTTTTAATAGCACGATTAAACCAAAAGTCAAATATGCCTCTTTTGTTCCCTAAATATAATCGAAGAGAGAAGCGTACTTAATAGAAAAATGTTATAAAGAAATACTAATTACAGATGGGCAATTAGTTATGAGTTATCTATCCAAATTTGCAAAAAATGACTTGCTTGTTTGGGTAGAATTTAGCACCTTCTCAGTAAATCTGAGGGTTGCTAAGGTTTCATCGGGTCTATTCCCTCCACCTTTCTTGATAACATTTCAGTAAGTGTTTTGAACTTTGTGAGTGCAAATATTGCGATACAAAACTTTAAAATCCAAATTTAATTTAATTTTTATGACTTTTTTTGTGAATTAAGAATACCTAGTTAGCGTTTTTTGTTAAATATTTATCTCTAATAACTTGCCCTACGGGTTTGTTTTCAATTTTACTTTCTAGCCAAGATATAATGTCTAGGTAAAGAAATGCTCTGCGCTCAAAAGGATGATCTTCGTATACTTTTAGTCGTTTATGCAGGTCTTTAAATGCATTTTTTAGATCTTGTGGGTAGATGTCTTGTAGACCACGAATAAACTTAATCATCTCTTTTTGCACTTCGTGCAGGTCATTCATTTTAATTAAAAACTTGTAAGTGCTTCTTAGAAGGGTGTCTAAATGATAATCTATACCTGCCTCATAATGTGCTACAAGATTTAAGACTCTAGAGAAGCATAGTAAGTCTTCGCGCATTGACAGCGTTCTGTTTGAAATAATTTTATTTAAATAAAAAATACATGCTTTATTATTACCCGCTCCAAAATGTAAACTTGCAAATTTGTAGTAAAATATCATTTTATGATGCGCATCAATTTTGTCATCATATACCTTTAAGTCATCTTCTATTCTAGGAATTAGCTCTAGCCCCTCATTAAAACTGCCATCAATAAAATGTTTGTTAACGTTATGAAAATTTGAATAAAGAAAGACTAAGGTTGCAACATTTTCATTTTTTATAAAGCTAGCTTTGTTTACTGTGTTTTCAAACACTGTAAGTTTTTTTGTAAACTTGTTTTTATCACCTATAAAGAAAAGAGTTTCTAAAAGGTAATTGTTACCTTTTAAAAAGAAAACAGGGTTTAGGCTTATCATATTTTTATTTTCATAAAATATATCCACCCATTTTTTTGCGTATTTGTAGCAGTTTAAAAAATCTTGCATCAAAAAACTATACCATAAATAGGTTCTGTATAGCCATAATTTTTCTCTAAATCCTAAGTCTTTTATCGTAAACATTGGCATTCTATTTTCAAAGAATGTTTTAATTTTTAAGGCTTCAGTTTCATTCTTTACGTAGCCTGTTTTTAGAATTATACTGTAAAGTTGAAGTGATAAATTAGATAATTGACTTGCAATTATGTTAAGATTGCTCAGTGTTTCGGCCTCTTGTATTAACTCATCTGCTCTAGTGTTAATACTCCTAGTGATGTATTGTGCTTCAATAACTTTTTCGAGTTCTACAATTTCAAAAGCCATATTCTTTTCTTCGTTAGCAAAGGCTAATTCTTTGGCTTTACCTAGTATTTTTAAACTCTGCTTGTATAAGCCTTTATGGTATAAAATGGATGCAAAATCGAGTTGTTCTCTAATTTGCGACCGTATATTTTGATGCGAAGGATTTAATTTTAAACTAATTAATATCTGCTTGTATAAATGCGCTTTAACATTAGCAAGTTGTTGTTTTTTTACAACATTATTTTTTAAAATTGATCGTTCATTGTAAACCTTAGCTTTATCTAACAGATTAAATAAATTTAAAAACTTAGAATCAGAGTTAACACCCAATCTCCCAACATAAAGTTTAAATTGGCGCTTCTCTGATTTTGTCAATGACTTTACAAGTGAAAATAAATTGTCTTTTTGGCCTTTAGTTGTCAACACTAAATTGGTTTATAGTTCTGGTAATCAGTTTTTTAAATTGCTAATATTATTTTGAACATCGTAAAATCATTTCAATGAAGAACTGGTAAAGTAAACTCAAAATATATATTCGTAAGACAATACTATAAATATATTTTGATATATGTCAAATAACAAGATACAAATCTTTGATACTACGCTAAGGGATGGAGAACAAGTTCCTGGTTGTAAGCTTAATACAGAGCAAAAAGTTATTATAGCTAAACAATTAGATGCTTTAGGTGTCGATGTTATCGAAGCTGGCTTCCCAGTTTCTAGTCCTGGCGACTTTAAATCGGTAGAAGCCATTTCTAAAATAGTAAAAAACGCTACGGTTTGTGGTTTAACACGTTCCGTAGAAAATGATATAAAAGTAGCTTCAGAGGCTTTAAAATATGCTGTAAAACCAAGAATCCACACAGGTATTGGTACTTCAGATTCGCACATTGTTCATAAGTTTAAAACGACAAAAGAAGCTATTTTAGAGCGTGCTTATGCTGCGGTAAAATACGCTAAGTCTTTTGTAGAGGATGTTGAGTTTTATGCTGAAGATGCTGGTAGAACAGATAATGAATATTTAGCTAGAGTTTGCGAAACTGCTATTAAAGCTGGTGCAACGGTTTTAAATATTCCTGATACAACAGGCTATTGTTTACCTAGTGAATATGGCGCCAAGATTAAATACCTTAAAGAAAATGTAAAAGGTATTGAAAAGGCGATTTTATCGTGTCATTGTCATAATGATTTAGGATTAGCAACGGCTAACTCTATTGAAGGTGTTATTAATGGTGCGCGCCAGATAGAATGTACAATAAATGGTATTGGAGAGCGTGCGGGTAATACGGCTTTAGAAGAAGTTGTTATGGTATTGAAGCAACATCCATATCTAAAATTAGACACCGATATTAATACCTCTATGTTATATGGTCTTAGCCAATTGGTCAGTGATAGTATGGGAATTTACACACAGCCTAATAAAGCTATAGTTGGTGCTAATGCTTTTGCACACAGTTCAGGTATTCATCAAGATGGAGTAATTAAGAACAGAGAAACTTATGAGATTATGGACCCAAAAGATGTAGGCGTTACCGAATCTGCAATTGTATTAACGGCGAGGAGTGGTAGAGCAGCTTTAGCGTATAGAGCTAAAAATGTAGGTTATGAATTAACCAAGTTACAATTAGATGAGGTATATGCTAACTTTTTACATTTTGCTGACCAAAAGAAAGAAATTAATGACAGTGATATACATGAGATTATTGAAACAAGTAAGGTTTACAAAGAAATTCTCTCTAATTAATAGTTGAAAACGAGCCCTTGGTTGATAAGACCAATTATGGCATGGTTACTAATAAAACTAATGATAACTAAATTCATTAATGACAACAAAAAAAACATTATTTGATAAAGTCTGGGATTCTCATGTGGTCAGTAGTATAGACAATGGGCCACAAATATTATACATAGACAAACATCTTATACACGAAGTAACGAGTCCGCAAGCTTTCAATGAATTGGAAGATCGCGGAATTCCTATTTTTAGACCAGATCAAATTCTGGCTACTGCAGATCATAACACACCAACATTAAACCAAGATCAACCTGTAAGAGATGTATTATCTCGTCAACAGTTAGAGCAGTTATCTAAAAATTGTAAAAAAAACAATATTACATTATATGAGTTAGGACATCAGTATAATGGAATTGTGCATGTAATGGCTCCCGAGTTAGGAGTGACGCAACCAGGGATTACCATGGTCTGTGGTGATAGTCATACCTCTACTCATGGTGCCTTTGGAGCTATTGCATTCGGTATAGGCACAAGCCAAGTGGCTCAAGTTTTTGCGAGTCAGTGCTTGTTGCTTACCAAACCTAAAAGTTTAAGGGTTACCGTTAATGGAAAATTGCAGCGTGGCGTCTTACCAAAAGATGTTATTTTATATATCATTTCAAAGCTAGGAACCAATTCAGGTACAGGCTATTTCTGCGAATATGCAGGGAATGTGTTTGAGGAAATGAGCATGGAAGGTCGTATGACAGTCTGTAATATGAGTATTGAAATGGGAGCACGTGGTGGTATGATTGCGCCAGATGAAACTACTTTTAACTATATTAAAGGCAGGAAGTTTGCGCCACAAGGCGAAGATTTTGAAAAGAAAGTTGCCTATTGGAAAACACTACCAACCGATGATGGTGCTCAATTTCATAAAGAGTACGTTTTTGACGCAGAAGATATAGAACCAATGGTTACCTATGGTACAAACCCAGGTATGGGTATAAAGATTTCTGAAACCATTCCTGTTGATGAAAACCCATCATTTAAAAAATCCTTAGCTTATATGAATTTTGAAGCTGGAGAAAGTTTAATAAACAAACCAATCAACTTTGTATTCATTGGAAGTTGCACCAATTCTAGGATTGAAGATTTTAGGGTTGCTGCCAACTACATAAAAGGAAAGAAAAAAGCAGCTAACGTTACAGCTTGGTTAGTGCCAGGAAGCAAACAAGTAGAAGCTCAAATTATAGAAGAAGGCTTAAAAGCTGTTTTTGATGAAGCAGGTTTTGAACTGCGTCAACCAGGATGCTCTGCATGTTTGGCCATGAATGATGATAAAATTCCGCAAGGTGAATACTGTGTGTCAACATCTAATAGAAATTTTGAAGGCCGACAAGGGCAGGGTTCAAGAACCATATTGGCCAGCCCATTAGTAGCTGCCGCTACAGCGGTTGAAGGGAAAATAATTGATATTACGAAACATTTAAATTAGTTTTATCCTGCAAGGTTTTTAAAACCTTGTAGGTATTTTATAAAAAATAAAGAGATACCCACTTACGTGGGCATTACTATGGAAAAATTTACAACATTACGGTCAACAGCAATTCCGTTAAACATTGAGAATGTAGATACAGACCAAATTATACCAGCACGGTTTTTAAAAGCAACCGATAAAAAAGGATTTGGCGATAATGTATTTAGAGATTGGAGATTTCATAAAGACGGCTCAGAAAACAAGGACTTTGTCTTAAATGACTCAAAATTTACAGGGAGTATATTAGTTGCAGGAGATAATTTTGGGTGTGGATCTAGTAGAGAACATGCAGCTTGGGCAATAGTAGGATACGGCTTTAAAGTTGTGGTGTCTAGTTTTTTTGCAGATATTTTTAAAGGCAATGCTTTAAACAATGGTCTGTTACCGGTACAAGTTTCAGAGGCATTTTTAAAAACGTTATTACATACAATTAAGGCGCATCCAGAAACTGAGATCGAGGTAAATCTTCAAAATCAAACCATTTCTATTGTAGGTTCAGAAGCTTCTGAGAATTTTGAAATTGATGCCTATAAGAAAACATGCATGATCAATGGATACGATGACATTGATTATCTCATAAATAACAAGAATTTAATTGAGGCTTTCGAAGCTCAGAAAATATATTAATTAGTTTATGAAATTAAGTATAGCAGTTTTACCAGGTGATGGTATAGGACCAGAAGTTACTAATCAGGCCATAAAAGCTTTAAAGGCAATTGCTTTAGAGTTTAATCACGATTTTAAGTTTACAAAAGCAGATGTAGGAGCAATTGCTATTGATAACTATAATAATCCTCTGCCAGATGAAACTTTGAATTTATGTAAATCTAGCGATGCTGTATTATTTGGAGCAATTGGTCACCCTAAGTATGATAATAATCCAGCTGCTAAAATACGTCCTGAACAAGGCTTGTTGAAACTAAGAAAGGAGTTAGGATTATATGCTAATATTAGACCTGTAAAAGCTTATGAAACTTTATTGGATAAATCTCCCTTAAAAAAGAACATTATTCAGGGTACAGATATCAGTATATATAGAGAGCTAACAGGAGGAATTTATTTTGGTGAAAAGCATTTGAGTGAAGACGGTAATGAAGCATCAGACTTATGTGTGTATTCACGTAATGAGATAGAGCGCATAACGCATTTGGCATTTCAGGCGGCACAAAATAGAAATAATAAAGTAACATTGGTAGATAAAGCTAATGTGCTAGAGAGTTCAAGATTATGGAGAAAAGTAGTGGGTGAAGTAGCTGCGCAGTACAGTGATGTAGATTTAGACTTTTTATTTGTAGACAACGCAGCAATGCAAATGATATTAAACCCAAAACAGTTTGATGTTATTTTAACTGAGAATATGTTTGGAGATATTATTAGTGATGAAGCAAGTGTTATAGGTGGCTCAATTGGGCTATTAGCATCGGCTTCCGTTGGCGATAAGTATGCCATGTTTGAGCCTATTCATGGATCATTCCCTCAAGCAACAGGTAAAGGTATAGCCAACCCAATTGCATCTATCTTATCTGCGGCAATGCTATTAGATCATTTTGAATTATTGAGCGAGGCCGAATTAATTAGATTGGCGGTAGAAAAGTCTTTAAAATTAGATATTACAACACCAGATATTAATACAAAGTTTGAAAACGTTACCACAAGTAGAGTAGGTGAATTTATTGAAGACTTTATTAGTAATCCTAACGAAACAAATTTAAATTTTACGAATATTCATTTGGGGCAGTCCACCATCATATAATGATAAAAAAAAGCATTACTAAAATTATATTTTTTATAGCTTTAATTTTAAGTATGTTTAATTTTATGAGCCCTATTTATTGAAACCGTAATATTAATGAGTCGGTGATTTCTTTTGTTAAGACTTCACTACCTTTATAAATTCTAAATAGAATAATTTATAATGTCTACACAACCAAAACTTACAAGGTTTAATCAAAATGTATTGTCTAAATATCAGATATACAACAGTATATTTATGACCTTACCATTTGATACAATTACTAAAACAGGTGTTTTATTGCCTTTGTTTCATGAGACGTGTCAAAAAGGATTTGAAAACAAAGATGATCCTACAACAATTGTTGATACGTTTTTTGAAAAATATCAAGCAAGGAGATCTGCTAAAAGTCAGATCAATTTATTATTCAGGTTTATTCAATATATAGAGCGCCAAGTTGTTTTGTTTGATGCTATTGAAGATGCTGCTTTCCCTGTTGTAAATAACATGGATGGTATTGGGACGCTAAGAAGTTTAAAAGAGTCGGTAACAAAAGATAATAAACTAGATACATTAAAAAAGTATTTAGAAGAGTTTAAAGTTAGGATTGTTTTAACGGCTCATCCAACACAATTTTATCCAGGTTCGGTGTTAGGAATTATTACCGATTTAACAGAAGCTATAAGAGAAAATGATTTATTAAGAATTAATAATTTATTAGCGCAACTTGGCAAGACTCCTTTCTTTAAACACAAAAAGCCAACCCCTTACGATGAAGCTGTAAGCTTAATTTGGTATTTAGAAAATGTGTTTTATGAATCCTTCGGAAAAATTTACGATTACATTCAGCAAAACATATTTGATGGTGAGCAAATTGAAAATGATATTATAAACATAGGCTTTTGGCCAGGTGGTGACAGAGATGGTAACCCATTTGTAACACCACAAATAACACTTAATGTTGCAGAACGTTTGCATGCAACGGTTATAAAAAATTATTATAGAGATGCGCGTCGCTTAAGACGAAAACTAACCTTTGTTGGTGTAGAAGAGCGCATTGTTGCTTTAGAAACAGAACTTTGGAAGATAATTACCAATAAACCATCTAATTTAACAGTTGAGCATTTTGCTTCAGAAATGAAAGTCATTAAGGATTTACTTATAGATAATCATAAGTCACTTTATGTTTCAGAAGTAAATAGTTTGCTTAATAAAATACACCTGTTTGGTTTTCATTTTGCTAACCTAGATATAAGACAAGATAGTCGTAAGCATAACCAATTCTTCAGTGATATGGTTAATGCATTAATAGAAAGTGGAAGCGATATTTTCCCAAAAAATTATCATGACTTATCAGAAGAGGAACAAGTACAATTATTATCTAAGGTAAAAGGTAAGGTTGATTTATCTCTAATTAAAGATGAAGAAACGCTTAAAGCTTTAAATACAATGAAAGCTATTAAGACCATACAAGGTAATAATGGTGAGAAAGCTGCTAACCGCTACATTATTAGTAACAATCAAACAACGCTTAATGTTATGCAGTTGTTTGCAATGTTAAAGTTAGTGGCATTTCAAGATGAATTAACTGTAGACATAGGACCACTTTTTGAAACCGTAACCGATTTGCAAAATGCACCTAAGGTTATGGAAGATTTGTATTCAAATCCAGAATATGCCAAGCATTTAAAATCTAGAGGTAATAGACAAACCATTATGTTAGGTTTTAGTGATGGTACCAAAGATGGAGGTTATCTAATGGCCAATTGGGCAATATACAGAGCAAAAGAGAACTTAACGGCAGTGTCTAGAAAGTATGGTGTTACAGTAATTTTCTTTGATGGTCGTGGTGGGCCACCAGCACGTGGTGGCGGTAAAACACACAATTTTTATGCGTCTCTTGGTCCAACTATAGAAGATAAAGAAGTACAGTTAACCATACAGGGACAAACCATTAGTTCTAATTTCGGAACCTTAGAATCCTCGCAGTATAATCTAGAGCAATTAATTAGTTCTGGTATTCATAACAGTATAAGTGATACAGATTTAAGTATGCTTCCAGAAAATAGAGAAGTAATGAACGATTTGTCAGAACGTAGTTATAAGGCTTACTCAGATTTTAAAGCGCATCCTAAGTTTATATCCTATTTAGAGCATATGAGTACACTTAAGTATTATGCTAAAACTAATATAGGAAGTCGTCCGTCTAAGCGTGGTAAGTCCGATAGTTTAGTGTTCGAAGATCTAAGAGCCATTCCGTTTGTGGGGTCTTGGAGTCAGTTAAAACAAAATGTACCTGGCTTTTTTGGAGTTGGTACAGCGTTAAAACATTATGAAGATGCTGGGGAATTTAAAAAAGTACAACACTTATTTAAAACATCAGATTTCTTTAAAACGTTGATAGAAAATAGTATGATGTCGCTCTCTAAATCATTCTTTGATTTAACGCGGTACATGTCAGAAGATCCTGAGTATGGAGATTTCTGGAAAATTATTTATAACGAATACGAAACCTCAAAGCGCCTCATTTTAAAACTTACAGGCTATAAAGAGTTGATGCAAGAGGAGCCAGCGGGTAAAGCATCTATTGCTGTAAGAGAATCTATAGTGTTGCCATTGTTAACGATTCAGCAATATGCGCTAAAGAAGATTCAGGAGTTAGAAAAAGCTGGAGTAAAACCAGATGATGAGCAAATGAAGATTTTTGCAAGTATGGTTACACGTTCGTTGTTTGGTAACATAAATGCGAGTAGAAACTCAGCATAAATAATCCTTACGAGTTCGTAAGACTTTTATATTAATAGCAATAAGCCTACTAAACTTAAATTTAGTAGGTTTTTTTATGGGTTTATAGGTGTGTATGAGTTGGGTTGTAGGTTTTACGTTTTGTAATTCTAAAGACTATTAATTTTTAATGAGCATATTAAAAAACCCTCTAGGAAATTTCCTAGAGGGTTAACTAACAAAAAGTCTTGATTAATAGCTAATCAATTCTAATTTTTTAGTGTTCATTCATTCTAAAATCTGAATAAGCACTCATACCATGTTCATGTTTATCTAAACCTTCTAGTTCTTCGCGTTCAGAAACTCTAATACCAACCGTTTTCTTTAGTACGAATATGATTAGGAAAGATGATACTAAACAGAAGCCAGCGTAACAAGCAACACCTGTTAATTGAATTAAAAATGTGTGTTCTGGGTTAGTAGAAAAGATACCTACTGCTAAAGTTCCCCAAATTCCACAAATTAAATGTACAGCTATAGCTCCAACAGGATCATCTAATTTTAAGTTGTCAATAAAACTAACAGCAAAAACAATTAGTACACCTGCAATGGCTCCAATTATAATAGCGCTTTCTGGCGTCATAACATCTGCACCAGCTGTTATACCAACTAAACCACCTAAAATACCATTTAAAAACATAGTTAAATCTAAGTTTTTAAATTTAATAAAGGATACAATTGCAGCAACAACACCACCAGCAGCGGCAGCTAAGCAAGTTGTAACTAAAGTTAAAGATGTTAATTCAGGATCTGCTGAAAGTACTGAACCTCCATTAAAACCAAACCATCCTAACCATAGGATTAAAACGCCTGCTGTTGCTAATGGAATATTATGTCCAGGTATAGCCTGTACTTTACCGTCTTTAAATTTACCAGTACGAGCACCCAATAAATATACAGCAACTAACGCTGCCCATCCACCAACTGAATGTACTAGAGTAGAACCTGCAAAATCATAAAAACCTAATTGATCTAAAAATCCACCTCCCCATTTCCATGAGCCAGCAATAGGGTAAACTAAGCCTACATAGATTACAGTAAATATCATAAATGGTCCAATTTTCATACGTTCTGCAACGGCTCCAGAAACAATAGTTGCTGCTGTAGCTGCAAACATTCCTTGAAATAAGAAGTCAGTCCACCAAGTGTATCCTCCGTCTGCGTATTCTGCTGTCATTCCGTTTTCCGGTGCTGCAATACCAAAACCTGCAAAATCAATAATGCCTGCAGAGCCTTCAGCAAAGCCTGGGTACATAAGATTAAATCCTCCGATGTAGTACAATAATAAACCAACAGTGATTATAAATATATTCTTAAATAATATGTTAATTGTATTTTTTTGTCGTGTTAACCCAATTTCTAAAAATGCAAATCCAGTATGCATAAAGAAAACGAGCGCTGTACAGATCATCATCCATACATTATTTGTTGTAAGTAATTCCATTAGTTTTATTTTAAAGTTTGTCCTCCTTTTTCGCCTGTTCGTATTCTGTAGACTTCATCAATGTGCGATACAAAGATTTTACCGTCTCCTACATCACCTGTAGCGGCCGATTCGATTATAGTTTTTATTGTAATATCTTCAAAGTCGTCATTAACCACTATAGATAAATAGCGTCTTTGAATATCGCTTGTGCTGTAAGACACACCTCTATAAACATGACCTTCTTTTTCATTTCCAAGTCCGGTAACATCCCAATAGGAAAAGAAATTTACACCAACTTCGTGAAGGGCTTTTTTTACTGTAGAAAATTTAGATTTTCTAATAATTGCTTCAACTTTTTTCATTGTTTTATGTATTAGTTAGAATTTATAAACAGCCGCTAATAAGAAAGAACCTAAACTCTTAGTTGCTGCTAAGTCGTTATCGATAAAGGCATCGTCAGAGGCACTATCTAATCTAATTTCTGGTTTAATAATTAAGCTATCTTCAATAGTAAAACTACCTGTTAATGTTGCAGCAAATACGCTACTATCGTCAACACCAGATCCTATAGCACCAAAGTTTCCGTCTTCAGCAAAGTACTCTCCTCTTAATCCAAGAGCAAAAGTATCTGATACTGTATATTGAGGGTAAAGGGCAGCACCAACAAATCCACCTGCATCGTCTTCTAAGCTTAAATACGCAGCATTAATTCCTAAGAAAAAGTCATCAGACAAATCAAATCCACCTGTAAAGTCAATCTCAAAGAAAGAAGGATCGTATAATACATTTAAGAATTGGTCTTTGTATCCTAACTGTGCACCAGCAGCATAATCTCCTGTTGGGTTAAATTCAGTAAGGTCAGTGTCATTAAATACACCTAACATAAGGCTTAAGTCATCCGATAACGCAAAATCAGCTTTTAAACCTGTATGGCTAAAGGGACCATAAGAGAAAAGGTAAGATGTACTGTAGTTAAAATTAGCTACTGGCGAAATAACTTCGTAACCTAAAAACGTATTGAAGTTACCAAGCGTAAGCGTTACAGATTCGCTAACATTCCAGTATGCATATAATTGGTTAACGATGTTACCTGTAGAGATTGTGCTACTCGTAGGACCTACCATAGGTGAGTTAAAGATGGCATCAGTTCCTCTAGGGCCAAAAACTAAATCAGCAACAAAACCAACTTTTTCGCCTTCATAAGACGCTACAAGATTAGCCATGCCTAAGGCAAAACCAGGTAAATTAGCAAAAGATGATCCTGGGGCAATGGCATTTTCATCATTAGGAGCCGTTAAGTTTGCTCTATAATAAGCGTCTATACTTCCACTAAAGTTAAACGATTTCTTTTCCTCTTCTTCTTGTGCGAATAAAGAAAATGCAAAAGTGAACATACAAAGGGTAATAATTTTTTTCATAATTCTTAATAGTTAAAAATGTTATTTAGCCCACAAATCTTCTTAATTTATTTTAGACCCCCAAAAAAAATAGGGTATTAATTTAATTTTTGTGATAAAACCATTTTATACCCTAAAATCTTTGGGGTTTTTATTTTTTTACGACATTTTTTGGAATATCTGTAATCCAAAAATTGAGATTTTTCAATTTATTTCTTTCTGAATTTTAATTATTCTCAATTTAAAAGGGAGCTCTAAATCGTTTTCGTAATATTTAAGATTTATTTAAGTAAATCGTAATCTTGAGTATTATTCATTTTATGGCTAAAAAATTATCATATTTCTATTTAAAATCTGCTTAATTACTGATATGGGAAAAGTTTTTTTCCTTTTTTTTTAATCGAATTCTTACCCATATATTAGAGGTATAATATGGGGCTAAAAACCTCAAAATTTTCTGAATTATGCTGAAGAATCAAGGGCTTTATTTACCAGAATTTGAACACGAAAATTGTGGTGCCGGATTTATATGTAATCTTAAAGGTGAAAAGACCAACCAAATTATACATGATGCCCTAGAAATTCTTGTAAAACTAGAACACAGAGGAGGTGTTAGTGCAGATGGTAAAACAGGTGATGGTGCAGGTCTGTTAATAGATATTCCTCATACCTTTTTTAGGCGAGTTTGTGGTTTTGATGTGCCTGTAAAAGGTAAATATGCTGTGGGTATGGTATTTTTACCAAAGAACACCAACCAGTATAAATTTTGTAAGACAACTTTTGAAAACGAAATTCTTGCGCAAGGACTTTCTGTTATTGGTTGGAGAGAAGTGCCTGTAGATTCTACCCAATTGGGTGAAATTGCCTTAGCATCAGAACCTAATATAGAGCAACTTTTTGTTGGTAAATCAAATGAAATATCCGAGGAAGATTTTAATGCAAAACTTTATGCTGCACGTAAAATAACCGAGCATACCATCAGAAAATCTAAGATGTCGCAAAGCGCTTATTTTTATGTTTCAAGTTTATCAATGAATACGCTGATATATAAAGGTATTATTATGCCAGAAGATATTGGACGCTATTATAAAGATTTACAAGAAGATGATTTGGTAACACGCTTAGCTTTAGTGCATCAGCGTTTTTCTACCAATACAATGCCAACTTGGGAGCTAGCGCAACCTTTCCGATTTATGTGTCAGAATGGTGAAATTAATACACTACGAGGTAACGTAAGTCGTATGCGTGTGCGCGAGGAGATTATGAAAAGTGATGTCTTTGGGCCGCAAATAGAGAAGTTATTCCCTATTATTTTACCAGGAAAATCAGACTCTGCCTCTATGGATATGGTTGTAGAATTATTAACACACACAGGGCGTTCTTTACCAGAAGTAATGATGATGATGATACCAGAAGCATGGGAAAAGCATAAGACCATGTCACCAGAGCGTAAAGCATTTTACGAGTATAATGCTTGTATTATGGAGCCTTGGGATGGCCCAGCTTCAGTCCCTTTTACAGACGGTAATTACATAGGTGCGTTGTTAGATAGAAACGGCTTACGTCCGTCTCGCTATACGGTTACTAAAAGTGGTAAACTCATTATGTCATCAGAAATTGGAGTGGTAGATATAGAGCCAGAGGATATAGAAAGTCATGGTCGTTTAGAGCCAGGCAAAATGTTCTTGGTAGATATGAACCAAGGCCGTATAATTAATGACGAAGAAATTAAGAGTAAGATTGTAAAAGAGAGACCTTATCAAAAATGGTTAGATAAAACTAGGTTACATCTTAAAGATATTCCGTACACAGGGACAAGTTGCCCTGTAGAAACCCTAGATATAAAAACAAGACAACGTTTATTTAACTATACGTTCGAGGATATTCAAGAAGTCATTACACCAATGGCACAAAAGGCTAAAGAAGCCTTAGGCTCAATGGGAATAGATACGCCTTTAGCGGTTTTATCGAGTAAACCTCAATTAATCTCTAACTATTTTAAGCAATTATTTGCACAGGTAACCAATCCGCCTTTAGATGGTATTAGAGAAGAAATTGTAACCGATATTAGCCTATCTTTAGGTAAGGATAGGAATATTTTTAGCATAACAGAACGTCAATGCAGGAAATTAAAAATTCAGAATCCTGTTATTTCAAATGACGACTTAGAAAAAATCAGAAACATAACAGTAGAAAGCTTTAAAGCCGAAACTATTGAGATGTTATATGCCAAAGACCAAGGGCTTAACGGGCTTGAAGATGCTTTAGATCATATCATTATTCAAATTGAAAAGGCCTTAGATCGCAAGACCAATATCATTATTCTATCAGATCGAGGAGTAAGCAAAGAAAAAGCACCAATCCCTGCATTGTTAGCCTGTTCTTACGTTAACCATCAGATGAACCGTTTACGCAAGCGTTCTTATTTTGACATTATTATAGAATCTGCTGAGCCAAGAGAGCCACATCATTTTGCTACTCTATTTGGTTATGGTGCTAGTGCTGTAAACCCTTATATGGTGAATGAAATCATTAGAATGCAAGTTAAAGATGGCTTCATTACAGATATGGATGAGCAACAAGCCGTTGATAATTTCAATAAAGCAATAGGGAAAGGCATTTTAAAGGTGATGAATAAAATAGGCATCTCAACCTTACATTCTTACAGAGGTTCTCAGATTTTTGAAATCGTAGGTTTTAATTCTCAATTTGTAGAAAAATACTTCCCATATACCACTTCAAGAATTGAGGGTATAGGTTTATATGAAATTGAAAAAGAGATAGATAAGCGTTACAAATACGCCTATCCAGATAAGCAAATAGACAAGCGTTTAGGTTTAAATATTGGTGGCGATTACAGATGGAGACGTAATGGAGAGCGTCACTTGTTTAATCCAACAACGGTAGCTAAACTTCAACAAGCCGTGAGATTGAGTGACCAGAAGAGTTATGACGTGTATGCAAAAAACATTAATGAACAATCAAAAAACTTAATGACCATTCGTGGGTTATTTGAGTTTAATAATATCGATCCTATTCCTATTGAAGAAGTAGAACCTTGGACCGAAATTGTAAAGCGTTTTAAAACAGGAGCGATGTCTTACGGTTCTATTTCTCGTGAAGCACACGAAAATTTAGCCATTGCGATGAACCGAATTGGTGGTAAATCTAACTCAGGAGAGGGTGGAGAGGATCGTAATCGTTTTCAACCAGATGCTAATGGAGATAGCAGAAACTCTGCGATTAAACAAGTGGCTTCTGGGCGTTTTGGTGTTACATCGCATTATTTAACTAACGCCAAGGAAATTCAAATAAAAATGGCACAAGGAGCAAAGCCTGGAGAGGGTGGTCAGTTACCAGGTGAGAAAGTATTACCTTGGATTGCTGCAGCACGTAACTCAACACCATTTGTTGGTTTAATTTCACCACCACCACATCACGATATTTACTCTATTGAAGATTTAGCACAATTAATTTACGATTTAAAGAATGCAAATCGCGATGCTAGAATCAATGTAAAACTAGTGTCAGAAGTTGGTGTTGGTACCATTGCGGCAGGTGTTGCAAAAGCCAAGGCAGATGTGGTGTTAATTTCGGGTTATGATGGCGGTACAGGTGCCTCACCATTAACCTCATTAAAACATGCTGGCTTACCTTGGGAACTTGGTTTAGCAGAGGCACAACAAACCTTAGTGCTTAATAATTTGAGAAGCCGAATTGTAGTAGAGTGTGATGGCCAATTAAAAACCGGTAGAGATGTTGCTATAGCAGCGTTGTTAGGTGCTGAAGAATTCGGATTTGCAACAGCACCTTTAGTAGCTTCAGGTTGTATAATGATGCGTAAGTGTCATTTAAATACCTGTCCTGTAGGTATCGCAACCCAAGATAAAGAGTTGCGTAAAAACTTTAAAGGCACACCAGAGCATGTCATTAATTTCTTCTACTATATTGCAGAAGAATTAAGAGGTATTATGGCAGAGTTAGGATTTAGAACCATGTCGGAAATGATCGGTCAAACACAGAAAATAAATGCCAATAAAGCCATAGATCATTACAAAGCAAAAGGTTTAGACCTATCTTCAATATTACATAGACCAGCAGAATATCATCAGATGACGGTTAAGAATACTGAAAAGCAAGACCATAATATTGATGATGTGCTAGATTTCCAAATTCTTAAAGATTCACATCGTGCTCTATATAGAAAGGAGCAAATGAATTTGTCCTATCCAATAAAGAATACAAACCGAACGGTAGGAGCCATTGTGAGTAATGAGATTTCAAAAATATATGGGCATTTAGGCCTGCCAGAAGATACATTGAATATCAATTTTGAAGGCTCAGCAGGTCAGAGTTTTGGCGCTTTTGGAGCTCATGGATTAAGCTTTATCCTCGACGGAAATACGAATGATTATTTAGGTAAAGGTTTATCTGGCGCCAAGTTAATTGTAAAGAAACCAGCTAAGGCAGATTTCTTAGCTGAGAATAATATTATTGTAGGTAATGTTTGTCTTTTTGGAGCTGTTGAAGGTGAAGCTTACATTAACGGAATAGCAGGAGAGCGTTTTGCTGTAAGAAACTCTGGAGCTACAGCCGTCGTAGAAGGTGTTGGTGACCATTGCTGTGAGTATATGACAGGTGGAAAAGTAGTAGTGCTTGGTAAAACAGGACGAAACTTTGCGGCTGGTATGAGTGGTGGTATCGCTTACGTTTACGATCCAGAAAACAAATTTGTAAATGGCTTATGTAATACTGAAACCATTGAATTTGAAAAGATCCTTAAGAAAGACGCTAACGAATTAAAAGCATTGATTGAGAAGCATGTGAAATACACAAAAAGTAATAGAGGCTCTGAATTATTAGCAGATTGGGAGACGAGTTTAAATCATTTTGTCAAAGTAATGCCAACGGAATACAAGCGTGCATTGAAACGTTTAGAGACTGAAGAACAAATGGTTGAGGCATTAGAAGTTGTATAGTAGAAAAATTTTAAAAACACCCCTAAAGTCCCCTTAAGGGGACAGTAGTTAAGAAGTTTGTTTACCGGATTGTCCCTTTGAGGGGACTTTAGGGGTCTAAAAACTATAACGTATATTTTGCGAGGTTGCAAAAACCTTACAAGATTGAAACAATTAAAATTAGAAAGTTAGATAATCCCGAAATCGTCGGGACTGCTTTCGCAGTAATAGAAATGGGAAAAGTAACAGGTTTTAAAGAATTCGAAAGAAAAGACGAAAAGTATAAGCCAGTAAAGGATCGTGTAAAACATTACAAAGAATTTACGGTACCGCTTAATGATAAGGATATGACCGAACAAGGATCGCGTTGTATGGATTGTGGAATTCCATTTTGTCATAGTGGTTGTCCGCTAGGGAATTTAATTCCAGATTTTAACCATATGGTACATCAAGGTGAGTGGCAAAAAGCGTCTTGGATATTACATTCCACCAATAACTTTCCAGAATTTACAGGACGTTTATGTCCTGCTCCATGCGAGCAAGCTTGTGTTTTAGGCCTTATTGAAGATCCAGTTTCTATAGAAAACATTGAAAAAAATATTGTTGAGCGTGCGTTTAAAGAAGGTTGGATTAAACCACAACCACCAAAAACAAGAACAGGGAAAACGATTGCAGTTGTAGGTTCTGGTCCTGCTGGTTTAGCTGCAGCACAACAATTAAACAGAGCTGGTCATACCGTCACCGTTTTTGAACGCGATGATGCTATTGGTGGCCTATTGCGTTACGGCATTCCTAATTTTAAAATGGAAAAGGAGATTATAGATCGTCGTTTAGCGATTCTTGAAGCCGAAGGCATTGTATTTAAAACCAACGTCAATGTAGGTGTGAACTATGATGTTGAAGATTTAAAAAAGTTTGATGCCGTTGTACTTTGTGGTGGAGCAACCGAAAGACGAAGTCTGCCAACACCAGGAATTGATGCTGATGGAGTGGTACAAGCTATGGATTTTTTAACCCAACAAACCAAAGTGGTGTTTGGACAGAAGGTAAAAGACCAAGTACTAGCAACAGATAAAAATGTGATTGTTATTGGTGGTGGAGATACAGGAAGTGATTGTATTGGTACATCGAATCGACAAGGAGCAAAGTCTGTAGTTAATTT
This sequence comes from uncultured Winogradskyella sp., assembly GCF_937958655.1. Classification (GTDB taxonomy): domain Bacteria; phylum Bacteroidota; class Bacteroidia; order Flavobacteriales; family Flavobacteriaceae; genus Winogradskyella. Next base: position 40,498 of record NZ_CALGNH010000070.1, read on the forward strand.
TGAAATTATGCCAAAACCACCAGGACATCGTTCACCAGCGACACCATGGCCTTATTGGCCGTTGCAGTTAAAAACATCATCGTCTCATAAAGAAGGTGTAGAACGTAATTGGTTGATTAACACTAAAGAATTTGTAACGGATAAAAATGGAAAATTGACTGCTCTAAAAACGGTGCATGTAGAATGGGAAATGGTTCCTGGTGAGCGACCTAAATTAATAGAAATTGCTGGTACAGAAAAAACGTGGCCATGTGATTTAGCCTTATTAGCACTTGGTTTTACGGGTCCAGAATCGACATTAGCAGATAAGTTAGGATTAGAGAAAGATGTACGATCAAACTATAAAGCCGAATACGGAAAGTATCAAACCAACATTCCAAACATCTTTAC
>NZ_CALGNH010000071.1 GCF_937958655.1 uncultured Winogradskyella sp.
CGACACTTTTACCATTGTCGAACTCTTTTAAAATCTTTGCAATCTGTTGCGGTGAAAATTTACTTCTTCTCATAATTACTGTTTAAAGTTAAAACTATTTTTATACTTTTAAACAGTTCGGTTTTAAGGGAAGCTTACATAGCCACTATTTATAAGTGTATGGATTTCTTTACCAAAGAATCCAAGATTGGAAAACTGTTGCGAGAATTCATCAAAAGAATTCATATAATTTACAACATCATTAAAGTTATTAAAACTAATATTATCCACATTATTGAAAATTATATTTGTGATATTTGTATGGTTACCAGTTAGTCTAATCGCATCACCTCTTGCCATTGCCTCTGACAACCACTGTTTATTGAAATCTCATAGTTCTTGCGTGGTGCCACTTGTTATGTCACCTAAAATATTTAAGCAGCCGAGGTTTTCTCCTTGCTTAGCAAGACCTGAATTCTACACATCTTCTAATTGACCATCCCATTTCCCAATTAATGTCGTTGTTTTATTCCATTTTTGTCATAATTATATCTTTTGGAATATTATAATTTTCGGATTCTCCAGTTATTTTGAGACCTTGTAATTCTGTAACTTTCCATTCAGCTGTTACTGGGCAATTTAAGCAAGATTGTTGTTGAATTGTTAAGCTTAGGCTTCCTCTTTTTCTTTTACGAGAGGCAACTCCGTTTTCATAACCAATGCTATTATCATCAATTTTAGCACCCATTAAATTGCCATCATTTGAACCACCAAATATGGTATAGCCCCAATGAAAATCTGTACCTGGCGCATAGTAATCAGATTCATATAAAATAGTTTCTGCGCCATTAATAACCTCAATAAGCCAATAATCACCTTTTAAATGCAGATTATCTTCATAAATAGTAACTCTAAAGATTTGGTTGCCTTCTTGATATTCCCAAGTGCCTATAAAAGGTGTTAAGTTTTGCATACTATATTGAGCAGATACTTGTTGGGATTTACAAGAGAATAATAATAAAATCAGTAATGTGTATATTGAATTTTTCATAATGTTGTTTTTTTTTATTTACAAGTATAATCGCGTTCTACTTCTCCGTTTTTTAATCGTATTCTTCTAAATGAAGTAAATGGTGGTTCTCCAGACTGCGTACTGGAAGCATCAAAAAGTGTAAAACCTGCATCGGCCTCATCCATATAGTTTAAAAACTCTTTGAGTACATTTTCATTATTAGTATCAGTCTTTTTAATTTTAGAATTAAGTTTTGGGTTAAAATATTTATCAAAAGTATTATCAAAAGCAGTTTTTGATTCATAATACCTATTTGTGTTTTCCATTGTGGCAAATGGGTCACTAGATGTTACTTCTGTTACATTATCAAAAAACTGCGAATAGAAAAAGTCAACAAATTTTGTAGGGTTGTTGATTGTCAATGCATACTGCGTTCCTTTTTTTGTAGTTAAAAATGCTACAAATTTATTTGTCGCTTTATTATTATAAATAATTTTAGCAATGGCAATTAGATCATTAGGTGAGAAAACAGATAATGTACCACCATCAATATTGGGATGCGTGTGTACAATAGATTTATATTTGTTTGTAGGATTATCGAGTATATCTACAAAAGGATTTTCGGAATTACCTTGCCTTTCACCTAATGCAGTTTCATTCTCAAATATACTTACAGACTTTTCGTAATCGAGATTTAAATTGGGTTGAGACGAGAGTTCAATAAGATTATCTTTAAAATCTTCATTCAATGGATCGTCCAATAGTTCGGTTATTTTTCTACATTCTCTTATTCTACCTAGCTCTTCTTCATCTAGGGCAATACAATCGGCATTATCTGAAACTCCAATATTACCATCATCGAGTCCATCACATGGCCTTGAAGGTATTGTAGATGATCCTCCACCACCTGAACTTCCACCACCGCCATCATTTACCGGAAATCCACCACTACCTGGGGAGTCACCTGCATCTATTGTTTCTGGACATGGGCCATAGGTTAAATCAATATAATAGACTGCACCGCAAGCATCACAGCTCCCATTTGGGTTTGTATCGTCATCTTTACAATCAGAAGGAGAATGTGGATTACCTGCAGCACATTCCCAAGAGCCAACCGCTCCAGTAACGCATAGACCAGTGCTCTTTTGTACAAAAAGTTCATCTAAAGAAAGAAAATTATTTTCTATAAGTTTTACATACCCTGTAAATGGTAGATTAGAGTCTGCCATCCATTCTAATGAAGGTATATACTCTAAAAATTCAGAACCAACTATTTCTTCTTGATTATTTACTTTCACCACCAAATTATAAAATTCGTTGCCTTCCGTTACAGTATAAACTTTAAAGGTATAAAACGTAAAATCACTTTCTTGAACCACAGTTACCTCATCTGTTAATATAATTATTGCAGAATTAGTGTCTAAACCATCCTTTCTATTATATCGCGAATTACTATTTAAGTCTGTATAACTATACAGTTTATCCAGTTGCCTGCTAGGTTTAATTCTATTACTAAACTCAGAGAATGAAATTTGCTTTACTTTAGTTTCTTGATAAATTTAATTATCCAAATTCTCATCGTCCGTGTTACATGACTATAATAGAATCATGGAAATAGTAACAAGTACGGCCTTTGATAAAAATTTCATTTTGTTTTCTGCCATACTTTAATTGGTTTTTAAGTTGGTGATTCAAATTTATGTTTAGTCATTTTATTTTCAAATCTATAATGAGTGAATTATACTTTTAGATTAGTAACTACTATTTGATAAATTAAATTCAAGCTATTTTTAAACTTTGATCTTGAGAAACAAAGCTAGTTTTTAAAAAACATCATGCCAATACCTAACTTTACGTATTTTGCATTGTATTCTAAACTAGAATTAATGCCAATAAATACATTTTGAGCAAAACTAAAGGGAATTTAAAAGCAATACTATACGTAGAACTACGTAATTTTAAACAAAACCAGCGCAATTGAACTCGTTAAAACAATAATTAAAACAAAAGCCATCTATATCTAAAACTGTAAGTCATATTATTTCGTAACTATAATAACTGTAACTTACCAATTGTATGAAGTCCGTAATTTTAGTTTGTATTGTATTATCATCTTTTTGCACTTATGGTCAAGGAAGAATTGATGGATTTTACAGAGGCCAAAGTAATACCACTTTAGTCTTTGGTTATGGTATTGAGGATAGCCAAAGCTATTTAATTGGTAGAGAACCATCAACTTTTGGGAGAACACTTAGGTACTTCAATATGTTTGCGTCTTATGGAGTTTCGGACAACTTAGATATTCAAGTCAGTTTGCCTTATTTAGAAAGCGATACCAATAAAAGTTTACAGGATATTTCATTGTTTTCAAAATACAGATTCTATAATAAAAATACGCTAAGCGGACAACTGCAATTAAGCGCAGCCTTAGGATTCTCTACTCCTGTAAATGATTATGATATTGGTGGCTTAAATGACCTTGGGCAGCAAGCTACTGTAATAGATACAAGAGTCATGGTGCATTACAAATGGCATACCAACTGGTTTGCAACAGCACAGAGTGGTTTTAGCTTTAAACTAGAAGAAGTGCCAAATAGCATACCCTTTGTTTTTAAGATTGGAAAAGCCACAAAAAATTGGTATTACGATGCTTACTACGATTTTCAATATGCGATTGGTGGTATAGACTATAGAGGTACTCCATCTCCACAAAATTTTCGGGAGCTTGGTGTTAGCTACCATAAGCCTGGCGCAACACTCTATCGCAGCCTTGGTGAAAATTTTGGTATCTATCTTACATATAGTTATGTTGTAGATGGCCGTAACGCCTTTATAGGACCATCTTATGGTGTAGGTTTAACTTATGATTTATAAAATCTATTATGCCTTTCTTAACCACAAATTACCACCAGGATTCTTGTAACATAAAGGCATTTCCTTAAAAATAGCGGAATGATAAAGATGTAAATAATGGGAAAAAAGTACAACTTCAAAGGCATTGTTATACATTAAAAACGCTCTGACCAAATAGTCTTCATTCCAGTTTCTTCCGCTATAAACCCATTCTTTTGGATATTCAAAGGGATAAAAAATATCATGAATATGCACAAAAACGCCTTTTTTAATTATAGGAAGAATTTCTAATAAAAGGTAATTGACATCACTTCCGGTTTTTACAATATGGCTGCTATCTATAAAAAGTACGTCTCCTGCTTCAAGTTCTAAAAATTTGTCTTTTGGTACATGTTGTACGCGTTCTTCAACTATTGTAACCTGAGTTTTATCCTTTTCTTTTAAAAGTGATTTTAGTCGCTTTGGATAAGGCTCAATAAATGTTAGTTTCATCCTATTGTCTAAAAACAACTCGTTAGTATCTAACATTACCGCAGAGGAATAACCTGAACCGACTTCTATAATCCTCTTAGGCTTATGATGCCTAAGCATTGAAAATAGAAAAATGGCGTCTGTATAGGAATAATGCGGATTTTCGTAGTTATAGCGAACGTCATCTTTCTTTTTATCTTCAAATGGTAAGTCTTTGTAATACGATTTAAAATTTTGAACTAAAGCAATCTGTTGTTCCGCATTTAAATCTATACCCTCGATGCTCTCTTTATCCTTAGCCGCCCAGATACTGTCTTCGCGACGTTTTATATCCTCTACTGAAACTATTGGCGAATAGAAATGACCTGGCCTAAAACAGGCATTCTTCTTATAGGTTAAATTTTCATTATATAAAACCCTTATGTATGGCAAATGATTCATTAAGGACTTTATGCTATTCTTAATTTTTTTCATAAAAAAGATTAAATCATAGCCTGTAAATCCATCTCATTAATAGCACCATGAGAGGCATGTGCCACCGCTACTCCATTTTTAATGACCAACAGTTGCGGTGATTGATGCATGACCTGAAACTTGTAGCCTGTTTCATTAGATACGTCTCTATAATTTAACAAATCGAGATAATACAAGTCTGCATTCGCCTCAATATCGTAGGCAGATACAAACTGATTCATTACCATACGGCTAATGCCACAACGTGTAGAATGCTTAAATATAAATTGGGTCTTGGTTTTAGACTTTTCTTCTACAGTCTTAAGTTGCTCTACCGTATTTAGTGGAATCCAAGGCAGTACTTTCTCTTCTTTAGGTTCTTTTGAACCAAATAATTTTTTGAACATATGCTAGTTTTAATACAATAGTCGTAACATTTTTTGCGACTTACAAAATGACAAAAAGTCACTTAAACATGAGCCGTACAAGACATTTTGTCGTTTTTTTCTTACTGACTTGTGTTGGTAAGATTATTGAATAAAGATAGTGAAAACAAAAACAATTATTCACCTCGTCATTCAGGGTTTCACAATGGACGAAGTCGAAGTACCAAAGCGAAAAATCTTTTATGAGATTGCCATTCTTCGACTGCGCTCAGTACAAGCCAAATCTTGAAATAATGACAATGAGTAATAAAAATAAATAATAGAATATGAATTTTAATAATTATACCATTAAATCACAAGAGGCCATACAGCAAGCACAACAGCTTGCTCAAGGTCTTGGCCATCAGCAGATAGAAAACGAGCATATTTTCAAGGCGCTTTTTGATGTTGATGAAAATGTATTACCATTCTTGCTAAAAAAGCTGAATGTAAATGTGGCATTGTTGCAACAGATTCTAGACAAAGAAATTGAAAGCTTTTCTAAAGTATCTGGTGCTGATCTTATGATTTCTAGAGAAGCCAGTAAAGCACTCAATGAAGCATCAATCATTGCTAAGAAGATGAATGATGACTTTGTATCTATTGAGCATCTCATTCTAGCCATATTTAAATCTAAAAGTAAGATTGCACAGATCTTAAAAGATCAAGGTGTTACTGAGAAAGGGTTAAATACAGCCATTGAAGAATTGCGTAAAGGCGATCGTGTAACCTCTCAAAGTCAAGAGGAAACTTACAATTCACTAAACAAATACGCCAAAAACCTTAATCAATTAGCAAAGGATGGCAAGTTAGATCACGTTATTGGGCGCGATGAAGAGATTCGCAGGATATTACAAATCTTATCGAGACGTACTAAAAATAACCCAATCTTAGTGGGTGAACCCGGAACAGGAAAAACTGCTATCGCAGAAGGCCTAGCACATCGTATCATTGATGGTGACGTTCCTGAAAATCTAAAAGACAAACAAATCTACGCTTTAGATATGGGAGCCCTTATTGCTGGCGCCAAGTTTAAAGGAGAATTCGAAGAGCGTTTAAAAGCAGTGATTAAAGAGGTGACCACAAGTGATGGCGATATTGTACTTTTTATTGACGAAATACACACCCTTGTTGGTGCTGGTGGTGGCCAAGGTGCTATGGATGCTGCTAATATCCTAAAACCAGCATTGGCCAGAGGCGAATTAAGAGCCATTGGAGCAACAACCTTAGATGAATACCAAAAGTATTTTGAACAAGACAAAGCGTTAGAGCGTCGATTCCAAAAAGTCACAGTTAATGAACCTGATAACGAAAGTGCGATTTCTATTTTACGCGGTATTAAAGAAAAATATGAAACTCATCACAAGGTGCGCATAAAGGATGAGGCTATTATTGGAGCGGTTGAATTATCTAACCGATACATAACCAACAGATTTTTACCAGACAAGGCCATTGACCTTATGGATGAAGCTGCCTCTAAACTGCGTATGGAGATAAATTCTAAACCAGAAGAATTAGACGTCCTAGATCGTAAAATCATGCAATTAGAAATTGAGCACGAGGCTATAAAGCGAGAGAAAGACGAGTCTAAGCTAAAATCTTTAAAAGCAGATTTAGCTAACCTTAAAGAGGAACGTAACGAACTGAATGCCAAATGGAAGAGTGAAAAAGAAGTCGTAGAGAATGTTCAAAATATCAAACAAGATATTGAAAACTATAAGCTTGAAGCCGAACGTGCCGAACGTGAAGGTGACTATGGAAAAGTTGCCGAGATACGCTACGGAAAAATTAAAGAAGCTACCGAAGCGCTAGAAGCGCAGCAGGCAATTTTAGCCAATCAGAAAGAAACGTCTTTAATAAAAGAGGAAGTAACTTATGAAGATATCGCAGACGTTGTGGCCAAATGGACAGGAATTCCTGTAACGAAAATGATACAGAGCGAGCGAGAAAAACTGCTAAAGCTCGAAGATGAATTGCATAAACGTGTTGTTGGGCAAGAAGAAGCAATAGAGGCTGTTAGTGATGCTGTGAGACGAAGCAGAGCTGGGTTACAAAACCCTCAAAAACCTATTGGTACGTTTTTATTCTTAGGCACCACAGGTGTTGGTAAAACAGAATTAGCAAAAGCCTTGGCAGAATATTTATTTGATGATGAAAACGCCATGACGCGTATTGATATGAGCGAATACCAAGAGCGACATGCTGTGAGCAGATTGGTCGGTGCGCCTCCAGGATACGTTGGTTATGACGAAGGCGGCCAGTTAACTGAAGCTGTTAGACGTAAACCATATTCCGTTGTACTTTTAGATGAAATTGAAAAAGCGCATCCAGATACCTTTAATATTTTATTACAAGTATTGGACGAAGGCCGATTAACGGACAACAAAGGTCGCATTGCAGACTTTAAAAACACCATCATCATTATGACTTCTAACATGGGAAGTCAGATTATACAAGAGCGATTTGAAGCCACAAAAGATACACAAACAGCAATTGAAGGTGCTAAAGTTGATGTCTTAGGATTATTGAAGCAAAGCGTAAGACCCGAGTTTTTAAACCGTATAGACGATACGATAATGTTTACGCCTTTATCTAAAGAACATATTGTTGACATTGTCGGACTTCAATTAAAGAGCATCATAAAAATGATTGCACAGCAAGGTATTACTTTTGATGCAACACCAGAAGCTAAAGCGTATCTAGCGGAAAAAGGGTATAATCCAGAATATGGTGCAAGACCTGTAAAACGTGTCATTCAAAAAGAGGTTTTAAACCAATTGAGTAAAGAAATATTGGCCGGACGCGTAACAACAGAGAGCATCATTTTACTCGATGAGTTTGATGGACAATTAGTCTTTAGAAATCAAGGAGATTTAGTGGTTGAAGAAATCTAACTTAAAAATTTTTCATTGATTTGTCGTTTGTAATGATGAGGCTGTCTAAAAAAGTTTGAAAATCGGTTATTCTGTCCCGAAAGCTTTCGGGATTGGTTCAGAATATTAAAATATTGGTTTTCATAAGTTTGTAAAACCTGTAATAACTTCAGATTGGCAAAACATTTATTTTTTAGACAGCCTTATTTTTTTTGACTAAAGATTTACGAACTTCATACCAACCAACAAAACAAACAAACCATGGGATTATTCCATTACTATAATTCTGGTCATGCAGAGATTTTCGTTTTTGACGATTTTCTCATTAAACAAATAAAAGAAGGTGAAGTCATTGATAAAGAAGAGTTAGAAATCTTTAATGAAGTATTAGACAAACATTTCAACAATAAAAATATGGCGTACATCTCCAATAGAGTTACGTCTTATTCTGTTAATCCTCTGGTATATAAAGAAGCCGAAAAAATTTCAAATTTGGTTGCAATAGCTATCATTCCAGCAGATGAAAAAATGAAAGCCAATGCAGAATACGAAAGACAGTTTTACAATAAACCCTTTGGGATTTTTGATAATCTTAGTGATGCTATAAAATGGGTTCATAAAATCGTAGTCAAAGCTAATAGTAAAACAGAAGCTTTAAGTACTTAATCATAAAGTTCAAAATAGCTCAATTACACTGTAACAATAAAGCTTACAATCAGTCTATATAATGATTGGTTGATTAAAGCAACACAGATTATAAACCGATTCTTTAATCGGAAGTAAGATGTGTTGCTTTATTTTTTGTAACAAAATTGTAAATTTCGCTACAAACCAATTATAAAATCCGATCATGAAAAAAATTTTAGTAGTACTCACTATTCTTTTTACATTTCAATTATCCGTTAAAGCACAAGAATTAGAAAACTCAACACTTTGGAAAATTGAAGGCAACGGCTTAGAAAAACCTTCCTATTTATTTGGAACCATACACATAACATGCAACGCCGCTTTAGAAGCAGATGTAAAAAAAGCGCTCGATGAAACGTCGCAAGTTGTTTTAGAAATTGATATGGACGATCCTGCGATGCAAGGAAAAATGATGAAAGGTATGTATATGCAAGGAGGAAAAACCCTCAAAGATTTGGTTTCAGAAGATGAGTTTAATGCTATAGATTCTCTAATGCTAAATAATATGGGTATGTCAGTTAAAATGTTTCAGAACGTTAAGCCCTTTTTTCTATCCGCAATGTTATACCCAAAATTAATCGACTGTGCACCACAATCCTTTGAGACTGAATTAATGAAAGTTGCAAAAACACAAGGAGAGGAAATCTTAGGGCTAGAAAGCATCGAAGATCAAATAAAAATATTTGATGAGATACCTTATGAAGACCAAGTAGCAGATTTAGTTAGGAGTGCAAAAGACAATTTAAAATACGACAGAGCGATGTTTGCCGAAATGTATAAAGTTTATGACCAAGAGAATATTACTGAAATGGTAAATATGATGAATGATGACAATTATACAGCTTTAGCAAACTATCAGGATGAATTTTTATTTAAACGAAATAAGAAATGGATCTCAAAAATCAGTGATTACGCTAAAGATCAACCCACATTTTTTGGTGTAGGCGCTGGCCATTTAGCAGGTGAAGAAGGGGTGATTAATTTGCTGAGAAAGGCAGGTTATAAAGTAACTGCTGTATTAGACTAACTAAATCCTTTAGTATCTATAACTCTAAAGTGATCTTTAGATATAGACGCTGTTGCAAACTATTTAGCTAAAAACTGATTTCATCTTAAAAACCACAATCCCTAATTATCAATACTTTACGTTGCGTTTATTTAATTTTTCGATGAAATACATGTTAAAATATCGGATTTTTACGCATTTTATCGGATAAATCAGTATTTTTACAGAGCTATTAATTCTATTATTATTTAAAAGATTTTAATTCACTTGTCTGGCAACACTCTAGTAAAAAAGAGTGTTACAAATAAAGAGAAAATTATACCCTACTTTTAATTTTAATGGAATTAAATAATTATTTTGACCACACCTTGCTAAGTCCATTAGCAACAGAAGCAGATATTCTTAAACTCTGCGATGAAGCCCTAAAATATCAATTTTACGCTGTTTGCGTTAACAGTTCTTATGTCCCATTTGCCAAGCAAGCATTAGGACAATCTAAAATAAAAATATGCACCGTTGTTGGTTTTCCGTTGGGTGCCATGTCTACAGAAGCAAAAATATATGAAGCAAAAAAAGCTATAGAACAAGGAGCTTCAGAAATAGACATGGTAATGAACGTAGGCAGGTTAAAAAGTAAAAATTATGTAGCTGTACTTAAAGATATTGCCAACGTAAAAAGCGCAATTGGTATAGTTCCGTTAAAAGTGATTTTAGAAATAAGCGAGCTATCTAAAAACGAAATTGTAAAAGCCTGTGAAATCTGTGTAGATGCCAGAGCAGATTTTGTAAAAACATCTACTGGCTTCTCTAAAAGTGGAGCAACACTTACAGCCGTAAAAATCATGAAAAAGAGCATGAAAGGTCAATTAAAAATTAAGGCTTCAGGCGGAATTAGTGATCTACAAACGGCTTTAAAATATGTTGATGTTGGTGTGCACAGAATAGGTACCTCATCTAGCGTCGATATTATTAATGAAGACTATTCCGAAGCAGCTTCTTAATCGCATCAATTTTGCTACGCAACCATTTATAGATTTTTGTATCTTCATATAAAGCAAAACTCGTTTTACTGTTTTTTTTATTCCTTTTCAGTTGCAATGATGATGATATTGAAATTCAACCTTTAATTGTGGGTAGTTGGCAATTGGTAGAAACTCAGGTCAGCTTTGGTGCTGTCTCAACATTTTATGAAGACAATGATGTAACATATACTTTCAATTCTGATGGCACTTTAGAAATCATAAGCACTATTGCAGAGTTTGAATCACAGATTACTACATACGAAATAACTGAAGATTGTTTTTTTGAAGATTGTCCACCTGATTTAAGTTTTCTTGTTACCGATATTATTACAATTGGAGATTATAGAAATTTATTATTGCAAATTGATGAGGAAATCTTAAAATTTGGGACTAATGATATCGGAGATGGAACAGATTTCATATTTGAGCGTCAATAACAGGTTTAACATTCATTTCAAAACTATCTTATTATACTATGCTATATTTGAGATTATTAACTAATCCATCTCAAATGAAATCTATATTATTTTCATTAATCTTATGCTTCACATTTGTGTCATTCGGTCAAGATTCTGATAAGTCGCAGATTGAAACCACACTGAACAACTATATTGATGCATTCTACAAAGGCGATACTACAAAATTAAAATTAGCCATAAAGCCAAGGCTTAACAAATTTGGCTATTGGAAAAATAAAGAATCTGGTGCATACGAATATTATGCACACATGACTTACGATAAGGCCATGGATTTTGTACAACGTATGAAAGATGAAGGTCGTACAAGAGATGAAGATAAAATTAGAACGGTTGAAGTTTTAGATATTGGGAATCATATAGCCACTGCAAAGGTTATAGCAGCTTGGGGAATTGATTACATTCTACTTTCTAAAGATGATAATAAATGGATGATAGAGCAAGTCATCTGGGAAGGCCCATATTTAAATGAATACAAAGACGATACAAAAACTGCAACTACAACATACTACCTTATAAGACATGCAGAAAAAGACCAGTCAGACAAAAGTAATATAGATCCTCACCTTACAGAAAAAGGTCTAGAAAGAGCCCAGAATTGGTCTAACACCCTCAAAGACGTAAAGTTTGACATGGTATATTCTACAAATTATCATAGGACCAAAGAAACTGCTGCACCAACAGCCAAAGCCAATGGTGTTGAAGTTACATTCTACGATCCAAGAAACATGAATCTTAAAGAATTTATGGCATCTACCAAGGGCAAAACAGTTTTAATTGTAGGTCATAGTAACACAACGCCAATGTTTACAAATGGCTTATTAGGTGATAAAAAGTATGACATGATTGCAGAAGATAATAATTCTAATCTCTACATTGTGACTATTTCCAAGGATTCTAAAACATCCACGCTGTTAAAGGTTGATTAACTCTAAATCAATAGTTTAAAATTCATTTTATCGATAAAAGACTATATATTTCACCCTTTATAGGATTTTAAAGTCAATACGCAGATAAAAAATTTAGAATATAAAATTAAATAGCTAGATTTGACCGTATAAACTTAACCAAGTTAGCCAACTTTTATGAAGACAGTTATGTTATTAGGTGGTACTAAGGGTGTCGGAAAAGAGATCCTTAAATCTTCCTTAGAAAAAGGCTATAATGTAGCCTTCTGCGGTAGAGATGCTCAACTCGCTTCTGAAATCATTAAATCCTCAAACGCTAAAGAGCGCTTATACTTTCATAACATTGATCTTAACAGTATTGATGGTATTAAAGATTATTATACCAATACTATTGAGAGATTCAATAAAATAGATGCCTTAATACTGTATGCAGGCATTACACCTGTATCTTCAATAATAGATACCGAAGAAGACTTATACGATAGTGTTTTTAATGTTAATTTAAAAGCACCATTCTTTCTTTTAAAACATGTTCTACGTTCCATGATGAAATTTAAATCGGGTTCCATAGTATTTTTTGGCTCAGCTCATATGGATTATGGCCAAGAAGACAGAACAGCTTATGCATTAACAAAAAGCACACTAAATACCCTTTCTACCCATATAGCACGTCATTACGCTAAATATGGGATTAGATCTAATTACTTAGTAATGGGCTGGACGAGCACAGAAGGCGAATTAGAGCTACGAAAAAAAGAAGGTATCAGTGAAGATGAATTAAAAGCTAATGCAGGAAGCATAATCCCAATGGGACGTATGCTTAATCCATACGATCCTGTTCCTGCAGTGATGCACTTTATCTCGGATGACTCTGCAATGACTACAGGTTCTATAATGCGTGTTACTGGTGGTGAATACATATAAAAAACTAGTGTATGAATTCTAATCTCATTTACTTTTCGCAATCAGCTGAACTCTTTGAAGGGCCTGTTTTCGATATAAAACATAAGCTTTTATACTTTGTGTCTATTTTAGACAATTTAGTGTATTGCTATAATCCTGAGTCAAAAGAAGTGCTAAGTATAATGCTAAGTTCACCCACAAGCTGTATTTATATTCAAGATTACAAGGAAGTCATCGTTTCTTCTAAAGATGGTTTTTATCGCATCAATTTTAATACGTTAAACGCTGATTTTAAATTTCAAATAGATATCTCCCAAAACGTTAGATATAATGATGGTATTGCAGATGCCAAAGAACGTTACATCATTGGCACCATGGGCTATCCTGAAATTATTAAGGGTATTGGCAACGTCTATTCTTATCATAAAGACAACTCTAAAATCATAATTGCAAATACAACGATTTCCAACGGTTTAGCCTTTACAGCCGATAATACAACACTTTATTTTATTGATACACCAACTAAAAAAGTTGCTAAATATAATT
>NZ_CALGNH010000072.1 GCF_937958655.1 uncultured Winogradskyella sp.
TCATATTTAAGTAATAACCGAAGAGGAATTAAACTTAATGATTCTGAAAATGTTGTTGCCTTTATTAAAGGTTCCGAAAAACCAGATGAAATTGTTGTAATTTCTGCACACTTAGATCATGAAGGTGTTAACAATGGTGAAGTATACAATGGTGCAGATGATGACGGCTCTGGTACTATTGCACTTTTAGAAATTGCTGAAGCTTTTAAAATCGCACAAAAATCAGGTAGTGGGCCAAAAAGATCTCTTCTGTTTTTGCATGTTACAGGCGAAGAAAAAGGACTTTTGGGATCTCAATATTACACGGATGTTGATCCTATATTTCCATTAAAAAATACAGTTGCAGACCTTAATATAGATATGATTGGACGCACTGATCCAAAGCGAAAAGAAGGAAACAGAAACTATGTTTATCTTATTGGTAGCGATAAGTTAAGTACTGATCTACATAATTTATCCGAAGAGGTCAATGCAAAATATTGTAATATAGAATTAGATTATACCTACAATGATGAAAATGATCCCAATAGATATTATTATAGATCTGATCATTATAATTTTGCGAAGCATAATATTCCTGTTATATTCTATTTTAATGGCACCCATGACGATTATCACAGACCTACAGATACTGCTGATAAAATTGAATACGACTTACTCGAAAATAGAACACGATTAGTTTTTTATACGGCTTGGGAAGTTGCAAATAGAGACTCTCGGATTGTCGTTGATAAAGCCACGGAATAAAATTAAAAAATAAAAATCCTCTTCTTTAAATTCGATCTAATACTTCTATTAGTTCAGTTAATAAAAAAAAAGGCTTCCAATATTGGAAGCCTTTTCTCTTTCATAGCAATTCATAAACTCGTATTCTAAATCTATAAGATTTAAAAGTACTTGTATATCAATTTCTAATATTTACGTAATTTTTATAATTAAGGTTTTAAAAAAAAAATAACTATTAATTTCTAAACCATTAGTACTATTTTAACGCATAAGTTATTTATAAGTCACCGAATTATTGTGTTATAAAATTAGAACGGTTAGGTTGTTTTGGAATATGATTTATACGTTAAAACGAAATAAGTTTTAAAATATAGTGTTTAGAACAAAACATAAATTTAAATATGTCTTGCATATCTATTAAAAAAAGCTATTTAGTGAGTACTAAAATAGCTTTTATAAACAATGTTTCTTTTTAGGGACTTAAGAGTTTACTTTATGTTTCATTGCATTGTAATAGAAACAAATGTCGTGCCAAAATTATGAGCTATAATCATTTAATTTGCAATAAATTTCATCTCATATATTCCATAAAGACTTTAAATTAAAAATATAGGTTTAGTAACACTAACTAAAGGCTTTCACCTTTCCTTCCACACCGTTATAAAAATCGGACATAAATTTAAAATCAGCATCCATATTATCCGTAGGGTAAAACGGCTCAGATATTAAATTTTGTTTGTTCTTAAAATCTAAAGTGAACATAATTATTGGAACCTTAGCTTGTTTTGCGATAAAATAAAATCCTGTTTTCCATTTATCTACTTTTCTCCTAGTACCTTCTGGTGCGAGTGTGAGTCTAAATTCATTTTCGTTATCAAACAATTTAGATATAACTTCAACTTTATTTTGCCCTGCGGTTCTATCTACAGGCCTACCTCCTACTGCTCTAAAATAGTAACCAAACGGCCATTTAAAAAGTTCTTTTTTACCTATAAAATTGGTTTTAACACCAGTAATCTTTCTTAAAAACAAGCCTATAAAGAAATCGTGCCAACTGGTATGAGGAGCAGCAATGATAACAGCTTTTTTAATATGATCTTTTGAAAAATTAGTGTTACCAACAATTTTCCAACCTAAAATTTTTAAATAAATAAATTTTGCTAACCAACGCATACTACATTTTTTTGTAAAGCGTCATTAATTTTTCTCTTGTAATTATTGATTTCCAATCTTTACCCAATGCATTCTCCCAAAGTGGTTCTAGGCTTAAAGCAACATTTATCATAGTATTTAATTGATCCTCGCGTAAATTGCTACAAATACCTTGAGGTAGTTTTATACCATGCTTTTCTTTCATTTTTTTAAAAAGCGCTACACCCTCTGGATAATAATCCGATAAATGATTAAACACAATACAATTGCCTATACCATGTTTTACGCCTAATAAATAACTTAACCCATAACTCATAGCATGCGCAACACCTACCTGAGAATATGCTATACTCATACCTCCATGCCAAGAAGCCATCATTAGCTTATCTTGAGCTTCTTGCTCGGTATAGTTATCTGTGAGAAAAATATTTTTACAGAGTTGAAATGCTTTTTCCCCATAGCTCTCGCTAAACGCATTTAAATACGTCCCATTTAAGGATTCTACACAATGTACAAAACAGTCCATACCAGTATAAAACCACTGATTTTTAGACACTCCTTGGGTAAGTTCTGGATCTAAAATAACCTGATCGAATGGTGTATAATCACTATTAATACCTAGTTTACGCTCTGGACCTGTTAAAATTGTGGTACGAGACACCTCTGCTCCTGTACCAGATATTGTAGGTATTCCTACATGATACACCGCTGGGTGCTTAATTAAATCCCAACCTTGATAATCTTTAGATTCTCCTTTGTTAGTCAACATTAAAGAGACTGCCTTTGCTACATCCATTACAATACCTCCACCAATACCTATTATCCCAGAAGGCAATGCTCTATAGCTTACAATAATATCCTCTACATAGCGATCTATTTGGGAAGTTTTAGGTTCTTCTGTTGTAGGTACATAAATAATTTTATCCTTGTAGGAAAGCTTAATCCTAGATATTAATTCATAATTACCTTTAAATACATCATCTACATAAAATATAAATGGTGCATTAATCCCTTGGCGCTTTGGAGCGATAATTTCATCGAGTTGATTAAAGCTACCACGCCCAAAAACAACCCGAGACACCATTGGATAATTTCTATATATCATTTACTATACGTTCTTTAACAAAAATAAAAACAAAGTTGGTATAAACTAAGCATTTAAATAAAATTGAAAGTTTTAAACTTATAATTTATTATCATTTTAGGTTAACAAGTCATTATCATTTGAATAACATAAAACACAAGGTTGATTATGGTATAAATTTAAACATGCAACACAAGCATTATATTTTTATTTACTATAAACATCAATTTATTATTTTAATTTAAGAAACTCTAAAACTTGAATTAATCGCGCTTTAGTTTGAAAATTTTGGTTTTTAGTTAGGTCTTCTGATACTTTTTCGTGCTGCCAAGTGGTATGAAAAGGTACATGTATGGCCTTAGCACCAATACTTACGAGTGGTAATATATCTGATTTTAAGGAATTACCTATCATTAAAAATTCTGATGGATTTATATCTAAATGCGCTAAAAGTCTCTTATAATTTTTGTCATGTTTTTCACTCAGTACTTCGATATGATGAAAGTAATGCAATAAACCAGATTTTTCTAGTTTACGCTCCTGGTCTAATAAATCCCCTTTAGTAGCAACAATTAATTTGTAGTTTTTTGATAATGATTTTAATACATTCTCAACATCATCTAGTAGCTCTATAGGTTTGTTAATCATATCTTTACCAATCTCTAATATCTTACCAATAACATGGCTAGATACCTTGCCGTTAGATAACTCTAAGGCCAACTCTATCATTGATAATACAAAACCTTTTACACCATAACCATAGGTTGGAAGGTTTTTTATTTCCATTCTAAACAATTCTTGATCAATTTTATTTGGGGTTTCATAATGAGATAGCAACTGCCCAACCTTCTCTTCTGCTTCTCTAAAATAGGTTTCATTAACCCAAAGGGTATCATCAGCATCAAAACCAATAACTTTTATTGTACTATAATCTATTTCCACAAACGTTTTGCTCTTTCTAAATCTTCTGGCGTATCTATCTCTACTCCCTGTACTTGGGTTTCTACCATTTTTATACGTTTTCCGTATTCTAAATAACGAATACATTCAATCTTTTCTGATGCTTCTATAAATTGCATAGGTAATACTGTAAAATCTAGCAAAGCTTCTTTTCTAAAAGCATAAATGCCTTTGTGTTTAAAATAGCGTGCACCAGCGTTTTTATCTCTTGGATATGGTATTGGACTTCTCGAAAAATACAACGCAAAATTATTTTGATCTACAATGACTTTTACTGTATTTGGATTGTTAATTTCATCCCAATCTTTTATCTCAACCATTAAAGATGCTAAATCAATTTCCTTATTTTTATCATCTTTAAACACCTCTAAAACCTTATGTAAACTTTGACGCTCAGTAAAGGGTTCATCTCCTTGTACGTTTACAACAATATCGCAATCTACCTGTGCTACAGCTTCAGCTATTCTATCGCTACCAGATTCGTGCTCATTTTTACTCATAATAGCCTTTCCACCATGGTTTACAATTTCGTTGTAAATAATGTCACTATCCGTAACAACATAAACATCACTAAATAAATGTGTTGCCACTGTAGCCTCGTACGTGCGAAGAATAACTGATTTACCAGCTAAATCTTGCATTAATTTGCCTGGAAAACGCGACGCATCATAACGTGCAGGAATCATGGAAATGATTTTCATATATCAGTATTGTCAATATTCAAAAATAAAGTTTATCTCTTAATTAATAGGTGTTTCTGTAAACATATCGTCCTTAAATCCTATGAGATAAAGTTTTTCTTTTGCTCTAGTCACCGCTGTATATAACCAACGTATATAATCTTTATCCATACCGTTTGGCAAATAGGGCTGCTCTACAAAAATAGTATTCCATTGACCTCCTTGGGACTTATGACAGGTAATAGCATAAGAAAACTTAACCTGTAAGGCGTTAAAATACTTATTGTTTTTAACACCTAAGAACCGTTTATAATTAGAAGATTCATTAGCGTAATCTTTTGCAACTTCTTGGTATAGTTTGTTGGACTCTTCGTAGCTTAAAGATGCGCTCTCTGCATCTATAGTGTCTAACAATAGTACTGTTTCAAAAGGTTTCATCCTTGGGTAATCTACCATTTTCACTTTAACTTCGGCAAATTTAAAACCGTATAATTCTTTGATACTAAAAATTTCGAGAACCTCTATAATGTCGCCATTTGCAATAAAACCTGCTTCTGTTGTAGGTTTAATCCAAAAATAATTATTCTTTACGACCATAAGGTAATCACCCGAAGACAGTTCACTTTCATTAAACAATATACGTTGCCTTATTTGTTGATTGTAGAGAATAGCACGTTTGTTACTTCTTACTATAATGGCGGTTTCTTCGTAACCATCTCTGCTGTAAGCATCATTTATGGCGTCCATAATATCATGGCCATCAATTAACCTTACAATATCCTTAAAGGTATCTACTCTAAACTTAAAACTTTCAAAAAAGTTTTGCTCTAAAACAGATCTTAATTCAGTGGCATTTTCTAAAATACCAGAATCCTGTTCTTGTCGTACAACTTCATCTAACTCTAAACCTTGCACGTCTTTATTGTAATTGAGACTTAGCTTACCTCCGTCTAAGGCAGGACTTAAATCGGATTTAACAGGCGGCAACTGTGCCACATCACCAATGAGTAATAGTTTACAATGATGACCAGAATATACATATTGAATTAAATCATCTAAAAGCGATCCATTTTCAAACGATTTTGAGTCTGATGGTATATCGGGTATCATTGAAGCTTCATCAACAATAAAAATAGTATTTCTATGCTTGTTCGGTTGCATCACAAACTTAACACCACCACCTTTTTCTTTTTTAGGATAGTATATTTTTTTATGAATGGTAAAGGCCTCTTTTTTGGAGTAGTTAGATATAACTTTTGCTGCTCTACCTGTTGGAGCTAAAAGGATAGCGCTCTTTTTTACATGCCATAAATTTGAAACAACAGTCCCAATAATACTCGTTTTACCTGTACCTGCATACCCTTTAAGTAGGTATAATGAATTTGACGATGTATCAAAAATAAATTGAGATAACTGCATCAAAACCATATCTTGCTTAGAGGTTGGGCTAAATGGGAATTTAGACTTTAACAAGGTGTAGAATGCAGAAGCATTTGAGATCATAATTTAAAATTATAAAGCAAGATAGTATTATTCTATAGTTTATCTATGCAATATAAAATTGAGATACTAATTTTGGTGATTTTTGTTTCTTATAATTTTTACGAATAAAAAAAAATTGTAGATTTGCGATAGACCTAATTAATATATACTAAACATGAAAATAATTATTGCAATTGTCGCTATTATTTTATTAACCATTTTAATAGTATGGCTTATTGATAAGTTTGTTCCAAAGAAACTTAAACCTTTCATTAATATTGCGCTTTGGGCACTAATTATCTTTTTAGGGTACCTTACGTTTAATTCAGTTTATGACGAAATAAAGTTTAACCAACTAAAAGTTGAGCGTTACAAGAAGGTAATTGATCGTCTTGTAGATATTAGAGATTCGCAATTGGCTTATAAAGAAGTTAAAGGCGAATATGCAGGTAATTTTGATTCGCTTGTCAACTTTATAGAAAATGGACAAGTTCCTATTACGCAACGAAGAGACACTTTAGTTTTAGATGAAGAAAGAACAAGAGCTTTTGGCGGAGTAGAAACAATGAAGACTATAACCTTAATAGATACGTTAAGTTACTATACTGTTAAGGATTCTATTTTTAAAGGCAATTCACGTTACAAAAACCTAGCTGATGTTGGCGCAGGTAAAGCGGGTGCCAAATTTAAATTAGAGGCAGGCAAATTAGATGAAATCCCAGTTTTTCAAGCAAGTGTAGACAAAGCAGTATTGCTTTATGACCAAGAGCCTTACCTTGTGGAAAAAGAGAAACAAGCAGTCTCAATTGCTGGTGTAAAAGGATCTTCTGTAAAAATTGGATCTATGGAAGAAGTTAACACGAGTGGAAATTGGGGTAAAGATCTTTCAACTAAGGAATAAGTTTTGAAAAATATTAATATTAAAGAATTGTCCATTCAAGTAAATTTGAATGGACTTTCTTTTTGCATCTTAAATCGCAGTACTAATACTGTTGAATTACTTAAATCTCTTCCTTTTACAGAAAAACTAACTCCTTTTAATCTACTCGATAGGTTAAAGGCAGCATTAAGTGCTGAAAGTAGATTTTCTCAAGCTTTTAACTCGGTTACTATTATTCATCAAAACGAATTAGCAGCCTTAGTACCTAAAGAACTTTATGACGAAAACAACAAAGCAGACTATCTTAAGTTTAATGCTAAAATTCTGAAAACAGATTTTATAGCGCACGATGAAATTGCCGTAAACAATACCATTAACGTCTACATACCCTATGTTAATATTAATAATTATATCTACGACACTTTTGGCGGATTTATATATAAACATGCGTCTACTTTATTAATAGACACCCTACTCCAAAGACAGAAAGACGCAGAAGGCTATTTAGTACATATAAATGTTAATACAGCCTCTTTAGAGATTGTTGTAAGCAATAACAACGAACTTCAGCTTTTTAATGTGTTTGACTATTATAGTAAAGAAGACTTTATATACTATGTTCTTTTTGTATTTGAGCAGCTAAATTTAGATCCAGAAGTTACGCCTATAGTTTTAAGTGGCGCTATAACAAAGCATGATGAGTTGTATAATATATTATACACCTACATAAGAGATATTGCTATTATTAACAAAGATTACAAATACAAATTCTTAGATACAGTTTACAACGAGCAACCACATGAGCTGCCTTTTTACCACTTACTACTAAATTCATTTTAATGCGTATTATATCTGGTTCTTACAAAGGAAGAAAGATTATTGCTCCAAAAAAACTTCCGGTGCGCCCTACAACAGATATGGCCAAAGAAGCCTTGTTTAATATTTTAAATAATCGGTATTATTTTGACGATATATCGGTATTAGATTTGTTTTCGGGCACAGGCAATATTAGTTACGAATTTGCATCTAGAGGTACAGAAAATATTACAGCTATTGATGCTAATTATGGTTGTGTAAAGTTTATAACTGAAACATCTGAAGGTTTTAAAATGCCTATACAAAGCATTAAAAGTGATGTGTTTAAGTTTTTAGAAAACAGCAAAGTAAATTACGATATTATCTTTGCCGACCCTCCTTATAATTTTGAATTAGACCTATTTACCAAAATTCCTCATTTGGTATTTAGTAATACGTTATTAAAACAGGGCGGCCTTCTTATTATAGAGCACTCTAAACATACGGACTTAAGTCACATAGAGCATTATTCCCATTCTAAAAGTTATGGTGGTAATGTCTTTAGCTTTTTTGAATAAAAAACAAAGCTCTGCGTTACCACAAAGCCTGTTTTGTAAAGCAGATCTATAAGCCGAATTCTGTCTACTGACCTCAAAAAATCTAGTCAATATCCTTATCATTTATCTATGTTTACTGTTACCAGTAAACTTTAGCTGCCTACCCTCCAACAAAGAGCGTGCTACTCTATAATATTGGTATACATGGCATTGCACCTCATAGAGTTTACCTGGTTTCACTACAGCATTATCTGTACATACTTTCTGTTGCACTTTTCCTCACCTTACGATGGGTGGCTGTTAACCACTATGACTGCACTATGGTGTTCGGACTTTCCTCTTGAGTGCTGAACTTGTTTCAGTACATTTTAATGGTACTTAAAGTTCAAAATTAATACGTTACTGAAACAAGTTCAGCACAAAAGCGATAAGGCGATCTACTTGGGCATAAAAGTACGTAAATTGTTAATAACTCCTACTAAATTTTGAACTTCGTAAAGGGCTATTTATAGGTTATTATTAAATTTGTAAATCAGGTATTTTATATGGAACATTTTGTAGTATCAGCACGTAAATACAGACCACAAACATTTAAGGATGTTGTAGGTCAGCAGGCTATTACTAACACTTTACTTAATGCCATTGAAAATAACCACCTCGCTCAAGCCCTATTATTTACAGGCCCACGTGGAGTTGGCAAAACTACCTGCGCTCGTATACTTGCCAAAATGATTAACAGTGATGGCAATACCAGTGAAAACGAAGATTTTGCTTTTAATATTTTTGAGCTAGATGCAGCTTCAAACAATTCGGTTGATGATATTAGAAATCTAACCGACCAAGTAAGGATTCCTCCGCAAGTAGGCAAATATAAAGTGTACATTATTGATGAGGTACATATGCTGTCCCAAGCAGCATTTAATGCGTTTTTAAAAACTTTAGAAGAGCCACCAAAACATTGTATTTTTATACTCGCCACAACAGAAAAGCATAAAATAATACCTACAATTTTATCGCGTTGCCAGATTTTTGATTTTAAACGTATAACCGTTACAGATGCCAAGGAGTATCTTAAGTATATAGCAAAAGAACAAGAGGTTACAGCAGAAGATGATGCTTTACATATCATTGCACAAAAGGCTGATGGCGCCATGCGAGATGCACTTTCAATCTTTGATCGTGTAGTGAGTTTTTCTGGTAAAAATTTAACGCGACAAGCCGTAACGGAAAATCTTAATGTACTAGATTATGAGACATTTTTTAACAGCACTGATCTTATTTTAGAAAATAAAATTCCTGAATTACTTGTTCAGTTTAACACTATACTATCTAAAGGTTTTGATGGTCATCATTACATTGCGGGTTTGGCATCTCATTTTAGAGATTTAATGGTTTGTAAAAACCAATCTACTATTCAATTATTAGAAGTTGGAGAAGAAACAAAGCAAAAATACGTTGAGCAGTGCTTAAAAACATCACATGGCTTTCTAATGAAAGGTATTGAGCTCGCCAATGACTGCGATCTAAAGTATAAGACCAGTAAAAATCAACGCCTTTTAGTTGAATTAACACTAATGCAATTAGCCTCTATCACTTTTGATGGAGAAAAAAAAAACAATAAGCAGTTCATAATTCCGCCTTCTTATTTTAAGGCAAAAGGCATTATTCCAATACCAGTAAAAAAACCAAAGGAGCCAAGCAAATCAAACGCTGCGAAATCTAAAATTGAGGACAGTAAACTTACAGACAAACCAATTGTTGAAGCAAAAGAGCCTGTACAGATCCCAAAAATCTCAATAGATAATGGCAGAAAATCTACCTCGGGCTTATCTCTAAAAAGCATAAGAGAAAAGAAGGAGCACCAAATACGACAATTAGATGTTGTAATTGATGAAGAAAATTTACCTAAAGAACCCGTAGAACAAGAGGATTTAACCAAAGCTTGGAGCGATTATATAGCCTTAATAAGTAAAAAAGGTGAAAAGATTTTGGCCTCCATATTACAAATGGATGATCCTAAATTAGATGGTACAACAATTAACCTTACCTACTCTAACAACACCAACAAAATAGAACTTGAGCGTGCGCAATACCCGCTTTTAGCCTACTTACGTAAAAGGCTTAAAAACTTTGACCTACATTTAAATATTACCGTAAACGAAGAAGTAGCTAAAAAGTATGCATTTACTCCACAAGAAAAATTTGAAAAATTAAAAGAAAAGAATCCGAATATAGAATTGCTTAAAAAGACCTTTGGTTTAGATTTTTAATGATATGAGAAACGAAATAGTAGTTTTGGTTCTATTAATACTTGGATTTACCAGTTGTGAGGGGCGTAAATCAGAAAGAGAAGCATTACTCAAAGACATTCAGTATTTTAAAAAAACAGTGACTATTGAAGTTGATGACTATAAACCCGCAACTTATATAGAACAACAAAAAGACACTATTCTAAGTAATGGTTATCGGGTAAAAATTAAAACCTTTTCTGACATGGATAACAGCGTGCTCTTTACAATAATAAGAGACACCATAAATTATCAAACGTATTACAGAAACTATAAGTTTGAAATCCAAGTTGAAAAAGATGGGCAACCCATTTATAAAAGACTTTTTGATAAAAACACTGTAAACAAAGTATTTGGGCTTCATGAGTCTACTGCGTCTAGTAAAGTCGCTAATGATTTTAATAAACTTGGTGTATTAAAATCTATTGAGCTTAATGATGGTTTACCTAATTCTAACGGTGTTAAAATAGATATATTATATGCAATCCCAGAGACAGACAATTACGTTTTACATACATTACATTTTGACGATATAGGTCGTCTTAAAGTTAAACGCCAAGATATTTAATAAATATGCTAGGATTAAAATTACCAACAGACCCAAGATGGGTAAACATAGTAGAAAAGAATATAGAAGAAATATTAACAGACCATGCCTATTGCGAACAAAAGGCAGCAAGTACAGCAATATCATTAATTGTTGGCTTCCCTGAATATACTGAGCTAGTTAAGGAAATGATAGGTTTGGTTGAGGAAGAAATGAGTCATTTTAAAATGGTTCATGATCTTATCCTTGAGCGAGGTTGGATTTTAGGCCGAGATCGTAAAGATGCTTATGTAATTGCATTGCTAAAGTTTTTCCCTAAAGGCGGAAGTAGAACCACTCAGTTAGTGCATCGTCTATTATATGCTGCTTTAATTGAAGCGCGCAGTTGTGAACGTTTCAGACTGCTTTCTGAGGAGCTGGAAGATAAAAAACTTGCCAAATTCTACCGAAAATTAATGATTAGCGAAGCCACACATTATACCATGTTTTTAAATTTTGCGCGCCAATATGGCGAGCGTAATGAGGTAGATAAAAAGTGGCAGCAACTCCTAGATTACGAAGCTGAAATAATGAAGAATTTAAGCAAATCTGAAAGTATACATGGATAAACAAAAAAGCTTCAACATTATGTTGAAGCTTTTTATTATTATAAGAGGTTAATGCGTTTAAATCTTTATTCCAAAACCAAACTGCATAACGTTGTTTTTTGCTTCTAAATTTATTGCATTTTCTTCCAGTACGTTAGATAAACCAAAAGTATATCTTACATCTACAAATAAATCGCTAGTAATCATATATTCTGCACCCAGCACACCAGAAAAAGCAAACGTAGAAAAACCATCATCACTCTTCCATGTTTTTAGTGCTAATTGAGGACCAGCACCAAACGATAAACGCTCAGAAGTGCTTAATCGTAACATAATAGGTAATTGAATGTAATCTGCCCTTAAGCCTTCATCTTTTCCTCCTTCGGCAGACCACTGAAGTTCCGTTCTTAAGGCGATGTCCTCAGACAAACCTAAATCAACAAAACCTGCAAAAGCAAATCCATTTCGGTGTTGATTATCAAAATCAGCGTCTGGATCAAAATCTAAATTAGATATATTTAATGATCCTCTAACACCATATTTAACATCTTGAGCAAAACTCAGAGTGGTAAGGCCAACTAGGCCACACATAAGTAATAATTTTTTCATAATATTCGATTTGAGGTAATTAGTATTAGTTTATTTTTAAATGCAAATATAGAAAAAAGTATAAAAATCTCTTTTATTTAATTGAAACACTGCTTACTGTTTCATGATATATACTTTTTATAATACCATCGGACAGTCCAATTTTAGGAACATAAATATCTTTTGCACCAGACCATTTCATTGCAGATAAGTAAATACGTGTGGCAGGAATAATAACATCAGCTCTATCTTGATTAAGGTTTAGCTCAGTAATACGCTCTTCGTAAGAATAACTTTGCAGATTTTTGTAATAATTACTTAAATAAAAGTAAGTTAATGGCTTACCCATCCGCTTGCCCGATAGCTTAAAAATCTTATTAATGTTTCCTCCAGAACCTATAAGTTCAATTTTATAGTAATCTTTAGTATTAGTTTTTATCCATTTTTCAAGATCTAACCAAGTTTCATTTTTAACAATGTCATTTAAAAGTCTTACGGTACCAATCTTAAACGATTTAGAATTAATCTTATTCCCATTATGGATTATAGAGAACTCCGTACTTCCGCCACCAACATCAACGTACAAATAGGTTTTGTTAGGCTGTATAAAGGTATTTAAATCTGTTTCGGCAATTATTTTAGCCTCTTCTTCTCCGTCAATAATATCAATATTTATACTACAGGCTTTAAAAATAGCATTTACTAATGGTTGACTATTTTTAGCTTCGCGCATAGCGGATGTAGCACAAGCTTTATAGCGCTGTACGCCGTGCGATTTTATTAATAAACTAAATGCCGTCATGGTATCTATCATGCGCTGTTGATTATATTCTGAAATCTCACCATTTAAAAACACATCTGAACCTAATCTAATTGGTACCCTAACTAGTGCATTTTTTTTAAATCTTACTGGTTTATCATCTTGCTCTATAATATTAGAGATTAATAAACGAACCGCATTGGACCCAATATCTATTGCTGCATATTTTTGAATTTTGAACATGTTATCGGTTAAGTTTTTTAAGGTAATAATTGTAAGTATCGTACTGGGCTCTCACTTTAGACTTATTATCTCTGCGATACGCATTATTCTGGGTTTCATTAATTACTCTAGCTTTAACATTATCATTCCAACAAATTTCATATAAATCTCTGAGTTCTTGCTTTAAATCTTCATCATAAATTGGGCAACTCACTTCTACCCTGTTATCAATGTTTCTAGTCATCCAATCTGCAGAAGAGATATACACTTTAGGATTATCGTTATTAGAAAATATATACAATCTCGTATGCTCTAAAAATTTATCTATAATACTTATAACTTCAATATTTTCGCTCATCCCTTTAACGCCTGGCACTAGGCAGCACAAACCTCTAACAATCATCTTTATCTTTACACCTGCTCTACTGGCTTCATAGAGTTTATCTATCATTTTATAACTACTTATACTGTTCATTTTTAAATTAATATAAGCATCTTTACCATTTTTCGCATGTTCAATTTCTTTATCAATTAGCGTAAATAGTTTAGACTTGGTGTAATGCGGAGACGTTATTATATGTTTATAGCGATTGATTTTGTAATTTACCTCAAAGAAATTAAATACTTTATTAACGTCTTTTAAGATTTTAGGATTTGCTGTTAATAAGGTAAAATCTGTATAAATCTTCGCTGTAGATTCGTTAAAATTACCTGTACTTACAAATCCGTATCTCACTAATTTATCGTCTTCTTCGCGTTCTATAACACACATCTTACAATGAACCTTAAGACCAGGAACACCGAAAAGCATGTTCACACCTGCATCTTGCATTTGCTCTGCGTAGTCAATATTTGCAGCTTCATCAAAACGTGCTCTGAGCTCTATAGATACCGTTACTTTTTTTCCATTTTTTGCCGCATTAATAAGTGAACTTGCTACATGCGAAATCTGAGCTAATCTATAAATTGTAATTTTAATTGATTTTACTTTTGGATCTAATGCGGCCTCTCTCAAAAATTTTACCACATAAGAAAATGTGTGGTATGGAGTGTAGATTAAAAAATCTTTATTTTTTATGGTTTTAAATATACTCTGGTCAAAACTTAAGCCTTTTACTGGCAGCTGCTCAATCTTATTGTATAATAAATCTTTGCGACCTAAACTCGGAAAATCCATGTAATCTCTTCTGTTATGATAACGACCGCCTGGTATTATACTATCGTTTTTATCAATATCCATGCGTTTTAACAGAAAATTAAGCGTACTAGAATCTATGTGTTTATCGTGGACAAACCTAACTGGGTTACCACTTAGTCGATCCTTAACACTATCTGATAATTTGTCTATAAAACTCTTACTTAAGTCACTATCAAAATCTAACTCACCATCTCGTGTTATTTTAATCATATGAGCCGTTATGGTATCATACTCGAAAATATTAAATATCTCATTTAAACAATGACGAATGACATCATCCAACATAATAATATAATTGGCATCCCCTTTACTAGGAAGTACAATGAAGCGGTTCATTGTTTTAGAGATTTCTATTAATGCATATTGATTTGCCCCATCTGACTTAGACATCTTTACCATAAGGTAAGCAGCACTATCCTTAAGCTTAGGCAAATCAACATCCTCATTTAGGATCATAACAACAAGTGCTGGACTAATTTCATTATAATAATAGTTTCTTATAAAATGGTATTGACTCTCGTCTATTTCAGTTTCGTTAATTATAAATATGTTTTCATTTTCTAACTCTTGTTCAATCTCATTTAAAATATCTACACTATCACTCTGTTGCTGTATAACAACTTTAGTAATTTCTTCTAAGAGTTCTTTTGCTTTTATACCTCCAAGTTGACTTTTACCACCTTTACCTGCGTCATAAATACGCTTTACTGTAGCATAGCGCACCTTAAAAAACTCATCAAGATTGTTAGAAAATATACCTAAAAAACGCAGTCTTTCAATTAAGGGTACTTCTCTATCTGCTGCTTCTTGTAATACTCTTGCATTAAATTGTAACCAACTTAATTCTCTATTGATATATTTATTTTTGTCTTTAGTCATCTGTCTTTAGTTGCTTAGGTGTAATAATGAATTCTGTAGAACCTTGTTGTAAATTTTTCCATTCCTTAATATCAAAGTTAAGCTTTACTAAACCACTTGTAGGTAAATTAGAAATAAATTTATCACCATATAAATTTGCAATTGAAGTGAAGGCATGATTATGACCAAATATCATAACTGAATCAATTTCTCTTGGCAAACTTTTAATAAATCGAATTACATTTTCTCCACTAAAGTCGTAAAGATCCTCATGTTTATAAATAATATCTTCTGATAAATTAAAGGTTTTTGTAAAAATCTTACAGGTGTTCAACGCTCGTTTGGCAATACTAGAGAAAATTCTTTCTGGTGGCTTACTAATAGCCATAAAATGTTTTGCTACTAAGGTTGCATCTTGTTTACCCCTTAATTTTAAAGGTCTTTCAGCGTCTATAACATCATGTTCCCATGAAGATTTACCATGTCTTACAAGTAGTATTGTTTTCATTTTTATCGATTAAATGCAATATTTTTCGTTAAAATGTTGCATAATTCCGTTTTAACGATTAATTTGCCCCCTTAACCTGGATATTTATATCAGAGTTACGTTTTTTGTTATTTTGTAAAATTAATGTAAATGACCCCAAATTAAAAATATGTATTAATCCAGTACATAGTTCATTTATGTTAGCACTTCCCTCTTGCAATTAACAAAATAAATTGTTGTTCAAATTTTGAATGGTTAATTATATTCATTTTAATATAACACCATACTCTATTTTATACAATTAGAGCAGTATAAGTTATTTACATACAATATGAAAAAAGATTACAATTGTATTTCAATCTTAAAAATGAGTAAGGTCTTTATAATGATCTTATTTATAATTTTTACCAATGTTTTGATGGCTAAACAAACGCTATCAAATCAGGCTGTTAATTCACTCCACTGGACTAACAATCAAGTTTTAAATATAAGTAACTATAGCACTATCACGTCCTTAACTGACGTTGTTAACTTTACTAAAGACGAGGTCGTAGATATAAATGAATCAACGGATATTCTAGCCAGTTCAAATTATGAAACACCTCCTACTATATCAGTTCCAAGTAACATAACTATTGAAGGGTGTTCTACATTTGATATAACAAGTAGTAGTGCCGTTTTTCATTATAGAAACAGAAGATCAGGTAATGTTCGATCTACTTTTGCATCAAACCCTAATTATAACGTTTCTGACAATGGAAGTGTAAGTACAGTAAATTATATTGATGCTGTTACATCATCTGGAAGCTGCTCTTTTACTGTAACACGAACTTTTACAGCCACTGATAATGAAGGTAACACTGCTACAGCTACACAAACAATAACTGTAGAAGATACAACACCTCCAAATCTTAGTGCACCAAATGATATAACGGTTGAGTGCCCTTTTAACTATGTTTCTTCTGCTTCAGCTAGTGCATCAGGCGGAGGTTTTGGGACTAGCAGTGTTAGTGTTGGATCGCCCCCTTCTGGAATCGCGACAGCCAACGATGGATGTGGCACTATAAATTTACAATATAACGATGTTTATACTGCCTCAAACTGTGGTAACACAAGAGTCATCAATAGAACCTTTATAGCTACTGATGGATGTGGCAATACCGTTTCAGCTACCCAATTAATTACTGTAGTAGACACCACACCTCCTACCATCTCAGTTCCTTCTAATATCACTATTAACTGTGGTGATGATGAATCGCCTGCCAATACTGGTAGTGCTACTGGTACGGATACTTGTGGTGGTGTTACAATTTCTCATAGTGATGTAGAAAATCCTAATTGTGGTGATACCAAAACTATTTTAAGAACTTGGACAGCTACTGATGCTTGCGGTAATACTGCCACTGCAGATCAAACAATTACCGTTGAGGACACAACGCCGCCAAGCTTAAATACAAACGCTCAGGATATAACGGTTCAATGTAGTGCAAATAACCAAACAGCATTAGATAATTGGTTATTAAGTAATGCTGGTGCTTCTGCAACTGATACTTGTGGAAACTTGACTTGGTCTAACAATTATAGTAGTCTTTCAGATGACTGTGGAAATACTGGCTCTACAACAGTAACCTTTACTGCGACAGATGGCTGTGGTAACTCTGTCTCAACAACCGCTACATTTACTATAGAAGATACTACAGATCCTTATTTTAACGAAAGCCTACCTGGTACAATTACTGTATCACATGACTCAATTCCTCCGCCAGCTATATTAACAGCTTCTGATAATTGCGATTCTGATGTTAATGTAACATTCTCAGAAACAATAATAGGTAATGTTTGTAATGCTTCGTATAGCATACAAAGAAATTGGCTAGCAGCAGACGATTGTGGAAACGACATAGATCACACGCAGACTATAAATGTTAATAATACTGTTCTTACAATTAATGTAATTTCAGAAACAGATGTATATTGCTTTGGTGAATCAACAGGAGCAATAGACATAGACGTTACTGGTGGTACACCACCATATTCATATACGTGGAGTAATTCTGCTACAAGCCAAGATCTAACAAATATTAGTGCTGGTTCATATTCAGTAACTATAGAAGATAGTACTGGCTGTACAACATCTAGAAGTTTTAATATTACTCAACCTTCTAATACTTTAAGTCTATCTGTTAATACTGTTAATGCAACGGTTACAGCAGGATGTACTAATGGATCAGCAACAGCTTTGGCTTCTGGTGGTACTGCACCTTATTCTTACCAATGGAGTCTCTCCACAGGAAACCAAACTGGTGCTACTGCAAATAATCTTATTATAGGCAGTCATACAGTTGTTGTGACTGATGCTAATAATTGTACAACTTCTCAATCTATTAATATTACATGTACTGACGACTGTGACACCGCTGTTACTACAGGCCCTGTAACTAATGTACTGTGTTTTGGTGATGCCACTGGTGAAGCTTCGGTTTCTGCTAGTTCTGCAGTCAATCCAACGGCTACTTATACGTTTACTTGGTCTAATGGACAAGTCGATGCTGGTGTGACGTCTAGTGCTATCAGTAATGTTATTGCTGGTAATTATTCGGTGAGTGTTACTATGGACGGATCTTCTTGTGATCCTATTGTACAAAACGTTATTATTTCCCAGCCTAGTGAAAGTCTATCAGCTTCAATTACTTCACAAACAGGTATAATCTGTGGCATCTTAGGTCAATTTACAGTAGAAGGTATTGGTGGAACACCTCCTTATTTTTACTCAATTGATGCTGGTATAAACCAAAGTCCAAATGGAACTTTCACAAATCTTTCTGAAGGTGATTATATTGTAGATATTTTTGATGATAATGGCTGTAACTTTAAGATTCCGATTGAATTACTTTCTAATTGTACGGACGCCATTGCTGACATCAACAACACATTTGTAGATCAACCAGTCTCTGGTAATGTATTAACGAATGATGAAGACTTTGAAGGGGATAACCAAACCGTAACTGCTAATAATAATCCTGCTAATGGATCTGTAGTAATAAATCCTGACGGATCTTATACCTACACCCCTAACTCAGGTTTTATTGGTGAAGATACTTTTACATATACAATATGTGATGATGGTAATCCACAAGCTTGTGATACTGCAACAGTTTATATTGAAGTATTACCTGAAAGTGGTCCTGAAAATGAAGCGCCTATTGCTAATGCAGATAGCTCAACAACTCCAGAAGGAACTCCGATTAATATCGTCGTATTGGCTAATGATTTTGATCCAGATGGTGATCCTATTACTATTACTGGAACTACAAATCCTAGCAATGGAATTGTAACTATAAATCCTGATGGAACTATAACCTATACACCTAATCCAGGATTCACTGGCGAAGATACTTTTACATATACCATATGTGATGATGGTACACCACAACTTTGTGATACAGCTACTGTAACAGTAACTGTTCAAGATTCAAATACACCTAACACAACCAATGCAAACGATGATGCTTATAATACAACACCTGGTGCTGATGTTACTGGTAATGTATTATTAAATGATAATGATATCGAAGGAGATATGCAGACGGTAACAACAACTACGGTTACAACCTTAGAAGGTGTTACTGTAAATATAGATCCAAATACTGGTGAGTTTACATATACCCCAAATGCTGGATATACAGGAACAGACTCCTTTGTTTACACTATATGTGATGATGGAAGTCCTCAAGCTTGTGATGAAGCTACTGTATATATTACCATAGAAGGTGTTGCTGGTCTTAGTGTAGTAAAAGCAGCGTCTACTACAGCTGTTGATTGTGTTGGTGAAGGGGATAATGTGACATACACATTCACAGTAACTAATACAGGTGATCTATCTATTAATACCATTACTATCACTGATGATTTACTAGGTGGTGATATTACAACGACACTAACACTTGTTGGTGACACTAATAACAATGGGCTATTAGACCCTACAG
>NZ_CALGNH010000073.1 GCF_937958655.1 uncultured Winogradskyella sp.
ATCTTGAATACTTAATAATTCTTAAATTAAGCTTTAAATTAAAAGTAATAAAAAAAAACAGAAACCATTCCACACACATTTTTGCCCACTCCTCTACCCTTTCTTAAAAAGAGTGTTCCATAAACTAAGTAGAGAAACATAAGAGAAGAAAAAAATAAAGAAAAGCTATATTTAACATGCGCTTTTAACCAAAGCCCATGTTGTACATAACGCAAGTACATTATAGGACAAATGCTATTATTGGTTATTTGCTTAGAACATACCATTAGTCAACTATAATGATATTATGTAAAATACCCAGAAACATACATTTTCATTACAATAAACAAAACTTGAGTCAAGAAACTTTATCTTATAAAATATTTTACAATTTAGAAAAGCTAGAACATTAGATCCTATAATTTGCCGTTATGTCAAATGTCCGCTATCCAAACCTGTCTGCCGACAGGCAGGCGCTCGATTGTTTATATAAATCAAATTGTTATTACAATTTATTTATAACTCAATTTCCAGCCGCTTGCCAGCCCTGTCTGCCGACAGGCAGGCGCACACTATTTCGCGTTAAATGTCTAGTGGACATTTGTTGCTAAATACACTAGCTACGGTTTAGTAATCATTGAAATTTGTCGTACATGGAAATTTGTACTACATATTTTTTTCTACGCGATTACTCACAAGGTTAATATTATTTTAAGACTTCCTGAGTGCTGCGCAGGTCTCAGAGACTTGCCAATAGAGCTAAAATTTTAGAAATCGAGTTTTTACGAGATTCACGAACTCAGTTAAAGTTTATGCAAATAACTGAAGACGTGAGTAAAAGCAAAATTCTTAGCACTTATTAAGTTCTTACGTCCTATTTGAATAGTTCTAATAAACTATCTACATATTATATAATATAGAACTAGTAATTGTATTTTATAAATGGATACTCAATCAATCATTACAAGTATATCATAACTGATTTTAGCCCTATTAAAGAGCTGCATAACATATTTTTTGTTTAATTTGTTTTTCAATTATTTTTATGAGTATTATAACCAATCGCAACTTTTTACTATTACTTTTTGTTTGCTCTAGTCTAAATATAGGCGTTGCGCAGATGAAAACAAGCACTACTCCCAGTTGGGTAATTAAACAATCTTATGAGCAAAACCTAGATGTGGAGCTAAACGAAATCTCTTATGGTTTGTTAACTTTACTTAGTGACGAGCAAGTGCATATTCCTAAACAAGAGCGCTATACAAGATTGGTTAGAAAGATATCAGATAATATTGGTGTACAAGACGGCTCTTCGGTTTCTATTAATTTTGATCCAACGTACCAAACACTTTTTCTACATCATATTACAGTGTATAGAGACGGAAAGCGTATTGAAAAACTAAACATCAAAGACTTTCAGACCATACGACAAGAGTCTAATGCCGAAAGTTATATTTATGACGGTAGCCTCAACGCTGTTGTAAATTTAGCCGATATTAGAAATGGAGATATCCTAGATGTTAGTTATACCATTAAAGGTTCTAATTCTATACATGGTAACAACTTTTCAGGTGCTACGGTTCTTAACAGTTATCAGCCCATTGGTAAAATTAACTACTATCTTATATCTAATACGACCCTCCAATACAAAACGTTAAATACAGATACCAAACCTAAAATTGGTAACTATAAAGGATATACAACCTATAACTGGCAATCTAACTTACCTGAGCCAACACTGATTGAAAATAACACGCCAAGTTGGTATTTACCGTATCATCATGTGTTTGTGTCTAACTATAAATCTTGGGGAACAGTTGTAAACTGGGCTTTGGGTATTTACAATCAAGACAAACAATTATCTAAAGCATTACAAACTAAAGTCAATAACATAAAAGAAAACTTTGAAAATGAAGGTGATCGTATTTTAGCTACACTAAAGTTTGTACAAAACGAAATCAGATATCTTGGGTTAGAATCTGGTATTGGAGCTTACAAACCCTTTTCGCCAAATAAAGTTTTTAAACAACGTTTTGGTGATTGTAAGGATAAAAGTTGGCTTATGGTGACCATGCTACGCCAAATGAATATTGAGGCTTACCCTGTATTAATAAATACAGAATATGGTGAAGCGCTAAATAAGTTTTTACCAACACCAAATGCATTTGATCATGTGGTCGTAAACGTTAATGATAGTAGTGGGAATAGCCTATTTTATGACCCTACCAATAGTAATCAATTTGGTTATTATAAGTCTATTCCATTTCCAAATTATGGTAAAGGGCTTATCATAAAACAAGGGGTTAGTACTTTAGAACAAATTGATTCAAATGGTAAAAATAACGTTGAAGTTTATGATATTTTTGATTTACTCTCGGTTGGAGGCGCAGCAACCTTAAAAGTAATGACTTTATACAAAGATGGCGAGGCTGATCTTATGCGGAGCCGCTATAAGTCCACGAGTTTATCAATCTTGCGCAATGATTTTAAAAGTTATTACGATAACTTATATAATGGTGTTGAAGTCATAGAAGATCCTATCTTTGATGATGATAGTATATCCAACAGATTAATCGTTGAGGAACATTATAAAATCAACGAGATTTGGCAACCTATGGTTGGTAATGAAGATAATATTGCTGTAGACTTTGTACCTTACAGTATTTTGGATGTATTTATTTCACCAGACGAAAAGACACGGAAAAGCCCATTTGCACTCTATTATCCAACATATAAAAAGCATAGGGTTACGGTTAAGCTCCCTTCGCGATGGGGTCGT
This sequence comes from uncultured Winogradskyella sp., assembly GCF_937958655.1. GTDB lineage: Bacteria > Bacteroidota > Bacteroidia > Flavobacteriales > Flavobacteriaceae > Winogradskyella. Next base: position 2,759 of record NZ_CALGNH010000073.1, read on the forward strand.
GCAAAGGATAATACTAAAATAAGTTCTAAGAATTTTGATTTTTCTATGACCAGTAAAATGAATAGCACTAGAAACATTCTTTATCTAGAATATGAGTACGAAACCAAAGCGAGTTATGTTAAACCCGAAGATTTTGAGGACTACTATACCAAAACCAAAGCAGTAGAACAAATACTATCGTATTATATATATATTCCTAAAAGTGAGGCTGGTACTAAATCATTTAGTACTGATGATCCTAATTTTAAAAATCTAGCCTCTAAGGTAATAAACATACTTTATTGGGTATTTGGCAGTGCTTTGGTGGTGATTATACTGTTAATCGTTTATATGAAATGGACTAACAAAAAGACGGATGGCACCTCGTAATTAGATGGATTTAAATACAATTTATAATAACCAATACTGAAATGTCTAAAGCAGTACACACTTTTACCTTATTCATTTTAGGATTCTTAATGGTATTATTGTTTTTTGTGAGGTGCGATTTTGGTCAAAAAAACGAGCTTGTACCTGCAGAACCCATTGCTAAAGCTTACGATGGTATGGCGTTTGCTGGTTCAGAATCTTGTAAATCTTGCCATAAAACCATTTACGAAAACCACGTAAATACACCACATTACCAAACCTCACATAAGGTTTATAAGGATAGTATGTATGGGGATTTTACAGATAAAAACACACTAAAACTCAATGATAGTATTCATTTTATAATGACTGCTGAAGATGTGTTATACCAATCTGGTTTTAAAGATGGAACACTCATACAAAAAGAACCTTTTGATGTCGTCATTGGCTCTGGTACCAAAGGTCAAACCTTTTTATATTGGAAAGACAGTAAATTATATCAATTACCCGTGTCGTATTTAGTTGGCAAGGATAAATGGATTCACAGTCCTGGTTATGCCAATGACCGTATTCATTTTAACCGTGCTGTTGTACCCAATTGTTTAGAGTGCCATGCTACATATGCAAAAAACCACCTGCCTATGGATTTTAATAGTAATAGTTATATTAAAAACGAAATAATTTGGGGAGTAGACTGTGAGAGTTGTCATGGTCCCGCGTTAAAGCATGTAAATGCACATAGACTAGATCCTGAGCTAAAGAAGGCAAAACAGATCTCTAACATTGCAAGTTTGACAAGGCAACAGCAGTTAGATGCCTGTGCCAAATGCCACTCTGGGCTAAGAAAGCCTTTAAATATGCCTTTTACATTTAGAACAGGTGATAAACTCAGTAGTTTTAGAGCGCCTAATTATAGACCATTAGACACTACCTCAATTGATGTGCATGGTAACCAATATGGATTACTCACAGCCAGTGAATGCTTTAAAAAGTCTGAAGCTTTAAATTGTACAACCTGTCATAATACGCATAAAAATGAGCGAAGAGCGATAGCGCAATTTTCAGAAAAATGTATAAGTTGCCATAATGCTATTGAAAGCCATACGACTAAATTAAACGATCAGATGAAAACTAACTGCATTGACTGCCATATGCCGTCTTTAACAACATCTGCAATCACTTTTAACGGCTTAGACTCTATTAAAATCCGCACCCATAAAATTGGTATTTATGAGGATATTTCTAAGCAAATCAATCAGTTTTTAGAGCAATAATTTTATTTTTAAAAAAGATACGTATCTTAAACATACAAATCATAGCTATAAGAATTAAATCTCTAGTGCTTGGTGTAAGCTTACGTAAAACTTTCGTCAAAACTTTAATTTTGTAGCATTAATGAAACCGTAATTAATAAATAGTCTAAATGATATATCGCCAATTTCAAAAACCAATGTCCATATTAGTATTTATAGCTTTTGTAATATTCTATTCTTGTAAACAAAAGGAAAATACACAAGAGACAACCACGATACAATCAAAGTATAACGATTTAAAACAATCCCTAACATTTTATGCGTCCTTTGATGCATCAGTAGATGCCGATTTTGCCTTAGGTGATGCGAGCATGTACACGGTACCTAACAGACAAGCCAAAGATTCTGCTAAAGCAGGCTTACATAAACCAGATATCACTAGAGTTGAAAACCAAGGTAAATTTGGCGCAGGCCTTAAATTTACAGAACGCAGCCCTGGTTATATTTATTACACAAGTAAAAATAACATTGTTTATAATACTGAGAACTGGAGCGCTGCAATATCCTTTTGGTTGCGTTTAGACCCTAATAACGATTTAAAGCCTGGCTACTGTGATCCTATTCAAATTACAGATGCTGGCTATAACGATGCTGGTATTTGGGTAGATTTTACCAAAGAAAATCCTCGAGATTTTAGATTGGGTGTTATTGGAGACCGAAATGTCTGGAATCCAAACCCTGCAGGTCCAGATAATGAAAATCCAATATTCATTGAGCGACTTACAGGTGTTAAAAATCCACCATTTTCTAATGAGCGTTGGACGCATGTTGTCATTAACTTTTCTGGGCTAAATACAGAAAATGGTGAAGCCTCCCTTTATTTAAATGGCGAGCATAAAGGTACACGGAGCCAAATCAATACACCTTTTACTTGGGATTATTCGTTGTCTAACATCTATTTAGGTCTAGGTTATATTGGTTTAATGGATGAACTATCGATTTACAATAGAGGGCTGACAAGTGCTGAAATCAAGAAACTTTATGAGCTTGAAAATGGAGTGCAAAGCCTTTTGGAATAAATTTCACCAAACACATTTTTACTTTTAATATGAAATGAAAATACTGCTCTAAAGATGAGTTTTCAATTCAAAAGCTCACTATCGTACACCAAAACTTTAGACCAAAGGTGTTGACTTTCGTTAATAAACTGTAAATGTTTAGGGTCGTTTTGATACGCTTCTTGATCTTCTGCATTTTTAAATGTCAGCAATAGACTAAAGGTATACGTGTTGTCTATAACATCACGATCTGTAGAAGCTGGTACACCTATATGCTGAGTCACCACATGCTCTGAGGCATTTATAAAGTTTCTTAGCGATTTTAAAAATGCCGTTCTCTGATCTTCATTGGTGGGCTCGTGTAGCCAAAAGTAAACGGTATGAGCAAACTGCCCATTTAGTGCTAAGGACTTTGGAGTATCAATTGCGATAGTTTGAGTTGTGGCGTTTTTAATTTTAGCGTCTTTACAACCAATAAATAATAGTAACAAAACGCATAGTTTTAGAGCTTGTTTCATGACATTAGGTATAATAATAGATATTCTATTCTAAAAGTGAATACAATATAGGTTTTAAAGGAATTTGATTAATCCCTCGCTATCAAAAATTGATCAATCATAATTCTCATCCTCATCATTATTTCGTGTCATATATCGACTCACATATACAAATATGACAAATGCAATGCTTATAAAGCAAAGCACATAAAATATGCGCTCTTTAGTAATAGGGTCATTAATTACAAAGTCCATTAGTGCGTAAATTTACAATGCAAAGATACGAAGTTTACTTGCGACACTAAATGTATTCAACCTATTCTAGCATTTAAGAATTATAATCTTCTAATAGCCATAATGGGTTGTCATTAAAAGCTTTCCAATCCTTTTTTAAAGCCTCTAATAGTTGGTCTATTTCTTTAAAATGATCAATACCACTGGTATCAGCTTTTTTAAGTTCAAGGATGTAATCTATTAATTCATAGCAGACTGTAAACTGCCCACAAGCAATGAGTGCATCCATCCTATTTTTAGCAATATCGGTTTCATCCCACCATAACGTTGTTGGCATTTCTGAAGCTGTTAGAGCAACACTTTGCAATACTTTAGAAGGTTTGGGTTTTATAGCATCATTATAACATAACTTGGGCGCCCTTTTGAATATGGTGATTTTTGTCCGTTTAATTTATATATGGTGGTTGTAATTCGTTTATTTACTAATTCTGGTTTAGAATAAAATAAATCATAGTTTAAACGCCTCATCTGTTTTAAAAACACATCATTAATCATGGTGCTTGCTGATGTAATTCTGTCTGTTAGCATGCGCTGAATTAGACTAATATCTAATTTCTGAAACGTTAAAATATCGTCTAATAATGGCTCTGGAATATTTTTCTTAAAAACAGACTTTAGCCTACTTAAGGTAAATCCTTTTATAATTGAAGCAATAAGACCAAGAACTGAAAACGTTAAGCCTATTCCTAAAATTACACTACCAATAATGTATAAACTCGTAAACGCACTACCAAATACTAACACACTATTTAATATGATGATGAGTAGGCCAATAAGTAGTGTTATCCAATACATAGGCTTAATAGTAAAGTAACGCAAGATTTTGCCAATAACTTTTTTAATGGTAGACCCCTTCCCTATAGCTGTGGAATCTTGTATCCAAGGTTTCATTTTATAGCTACCCACATCATTAACTATTATTAAATCTAAGCCATCATCCATACGATCGCTAATAAGCATCATACTACCAATACCTTGATTATCTGCTATACCTCCATCCATTATTCCTACTCCATCTATAAAAGCATCTAATCCTTTTAAATTTTTATAATCTGAAGTTTCATGATTTTTAAAATAGTCATCAGGAAATACTAAAGGTTCAAAACCCACAGGAAAACATGATGAGGACGCAATAACATCACTCAATTCAATTTTATCTCGTAATGCATTAACTTGCTTTTGATAGTGTTTGTACAATGGTGTATTACCAAAATACCCTCTGTTTTGAAATCTATAGGTTAAACCAAATGAAAAATCTGTAGCATTAAAACAAACCTGCTCTAACTGTTTGATTCTTTCCTTTTTAAAAAGCTCAAAATATCCCTTAAATATTGGCATTTCTGCATAAGCTAACGCAAATGCATTAATTAATGAACGTTTTTTATAGGGATTAGCTTCCCAAACGGTATCATCCGCAAGTTTGGCTATGGCAGTTTCTAATAGTGTGTCATTTTCTGACGTAAATGTTTTATAAAACAGGTTGAAAAATTGCTTAAAATCGTAGCCGTCTTGCTGTACCGCCCTAGCATAAGCCACACCTAATAATGTACCACCACTTACCGTGCTCAAAGCTTTTGCGGAGTGTAAAAGTGGTTTGTTTTTGTAATATATTTTATTGAGATACGACACTACACCAAGTGCATAGAACGTAGCTCTGTAGCCACCACCACTAAAGCACAAGCCTATATTTTTAAACGGTTCAAAGTTATTTTTATCTGGCATCACTAGTTAATTTGAACGTTGCTATTTCCTGTATTTATTCCCCAATGAATACCAAAAATAGTGAGCAGATTATCGTTCTCGTTAACGGAAAAATCCTTCCCAAAACCACCAGAAATACTAATGTCCTTATTAATGACAAATTTTATACTACCAACAGATCTTTCGCTTTCTACAGTGCCTTGGCGTGTAATGTACTCATAACCAACACTAAATTTTCCAAATTCAAAATCTAGTTTCCCTCCAAAATCACGATAGTAGGTTGTAAAAAATTCGTTTGATGAGTTGGCGTTAAAACCATCTTCAATATAACGTGCTGTTACAAATAGATTGAAATAGTTATTTGTTTCTGCATCGCTTCCATCGTTTAAAATCAAGCTTGTTTCAGAAGTCAACCAAGCACCAAGACGGTTTGCAGTTCCTGAATCTATGGTGTTTTCTTTAAACAATGTGCTATAACCAGCTGCAACATCTAGACGAAAAATTGGCTTTATAGTTTTAGTGTATGGTGCCACAGTCGCATTAATCGCTTCCTTTTTTTCTTCAAAGTAGGCTTTAATAGCTTCTGACCCACTTTGTAATACTTGATTAGGAATTGTAAAATTTGAAAGTGCAGTTGATAAGCCTACCGTATTGGCATTTACTTTATCCTTATTATAAAATCGTAACAATGTTGTCCTTGCACCAATTGCGTATGTTTTGCGTTCTCCTACTAAACCAGAAAATTCTTTGTCTAAATATGCTAAAGAGATTGTTGTTGTTTTTAATCCGCTAAAGGGATTTTGCTTTAATTGACCAGAGTCGTCATCCTCATAAACACCAATGTAACGTTGGTATGTTCTATCTTTTCGTTGTTGATTAATTAAAAAATAAGGTGTGAGTTCTACCGATAGACTTTCACCAAAATTATCTAAAGCGTGTATGGCAAGTGCTTTAAAGTTTTCTGGTGTATATATGGCTGTTGGTGTTTCTTCTAATAAAACAAAAGCTGGACTAGAGCTATTAGAAAGTGTAAATTGGCTTAAATCTACATCTGTAATTTGCGCATTGCTATTTTGAATAACCGCAAGGGCTATAATGATTCGAATATACGTTTTCATGGCTAGATCTTTTTTAGTTCTACAACGCTATACGCAGTAAATAACGCAGGGCTGAGTTTTACCTTATCAGAAGAGATTTCTTTAGAGGTAGAATCAGAATATACTGTATTTACTACGTGCGTCGTTTCCATTATTGTGTCAATATTTCCGCCTTTGACGAAAAAATTAGAGACTACAGATAATACTTGTCCATCAATATTATCTATGACACCAAGCTCTACGTAAAAATTATTAGTAATACTTTTTTTTACGACCCTATCGTTTAGACTAACGTTAGAACCCACATTAGCATCAGAACTAATATTAACTTTAAGTTTTACAAGCGCTCCGGCTTTAAATTTAATTGTTTCCATTGTTATAAATTTAGATACACAAGATATGGTCATCTTTAAAGCAGAACCATACCTACCAACGGGTAAATGTCAATCGCATTTAAGATGATTTAAAAACAAGGAATTATTAAGGGATATTTAAAAATAATATTTTTTAAGAATATACTATGGTATTTACGAATAAAAAAAGCCCTGATTTTCATCAGAACTTTTTTAATAAGGGTGATTTTAAGCCTCTACATCATTTAGTCATTGGTGTAGTCTGTTTAGGTAACACTAAGTTTTTCTGTGCTACGAGTATATGTTCTTCTTTTTTAATTTTAAGTATGCGTTTAATATCGCCTCTGTTAGTAAGTTGTTTTCTGCAGCGTTTTGTAAGCATAGGATCAGTATCAAAAAGTAAAGATTGTAATTCTACTTTTGGCTTTGATTGCTCTTTAATAAACGGAAATATTTGCGACATTTGGTTGTAACGTCTATCATTACCAGGTACAAAGGTGTAAAACGTATAGCGACCATTTTCATCAGTCTTTACCCAACTTCTGTGGAATACGTAACGGTCTTTACCATTACCTCTTAAATCAAAATTTCCATCCTCGTCTGGTTGCTCTATGTATATAATTACATCTTTGGCTGGTGTAACGCCATCACTCTTATAAACGGTACCAGTTAATTTTAACTTGTTAGACTTAGATCTAAAATCTGGGATGGTATCCGTATGAGCCATAAGCTCTGAATCTCTATCATAAAACGGATGATTTTCATCAGTATTTTGCTGCGCGTTTAAAGAATTGAAAGCGATGCAAAGGAAGAGAATGTAAAAGCTATTAAAACGTTTTTTCATGAGATTTAAGATTAGGCCTTCTCAAATGTCAATTAAAGTTCCCTTAGAATACAAAAAACTAAACTCATCTCCTTTTTTTAACGATTAAATGAATTTCATTGTAAAAATTGACGATAAAATACTTTTTGAAAATTAGAACATATGCTTTTTATGTAAGATAAAACTTTCAATTTAAGTAGATTTTTATTTAAAATAGTATTGAATAATCATAATATTCCACTAAAACATTTTATCGATTAAATAGGCTTTTAATCTACTATTTATGCAGTTTAACTAAAAAATACGCTTTTAAAGTGTTAAAAATTTAAACTAAAAATTGCAAAAATTGTTGTTTTTAGCGTAATTTTATATAGTTTTGTCACGGTAAGCCCAAATCAAAACTTATACTATGAAAACAAAACATGTTTTTTTTGTTACACTCTTTTTTCTAATGACATCTTTAAGTTATTCACAAAAGAAAAAGGAACCGCAAAGTATTATTAGTGGAAAAGTTAGTATTTCTAAATATCACAGTAGATCAGATTTAGATCAGTTACCCAAAGGTGATCTTTTAAACTTATACATAGAGCGCATAGAAGTAATTATAAATATTTTACCAAATATTGCATTTGCCACAAAGCCTGGAGTCTCCTTAAAAAGTTTGGGTATACCAGATACTAGAGGTAATAATAGAGCATTAAAATACAATATCGAAGCTACAGAAATGTACTTTGAAAGCACTATAGAGTTTCAGAAAACAATATTACCCTACTCAGATACCAATGATTTAATAGCTGCTATTCTTTTTTATGAGGATACGCTCAAATCGCTTCACACCTATAATGAATTTAAAGATTAAGTTAGTACTGTATTATAGTTGTTTAAGGCCTCGGTAGTAATCGAGGCTTTTTTATTATAAAAACTTGAAAGCTAATGATTTAAAGTAATGTTTACTGACGTAGCTTAAAATCACTCTTTTTTGTAAGAATATTCCTTTTAAAGACCTATTTTAATGTATTTCAACGTTAATTAATTGTATTTCGTAGGTTTTTTTATTATGTTTGAAGTATTCAATCTGAAAATCCCAAATTTAATAACTTAACATGAAAAATTATATTACAACTGCAATTATTTTTCTTTTAGCACTAAGTGCTAGTTATAGTCAGCAAGAAAAAGGAATTATAGGCTATGATAATTGGTTAGACTCATGGACAGAATTTAGACCAAGTCACATAGATTATAACGAGCCAACAGAAATTCTTAGTGGAGATATCTCTGAAAACACAACGCTTAGTAAACGCAACACCTATTTACTTTTAGGCGATGTTTTTGTTACAAACAATGCTACTCTAATTATTGAGCCAGGTACTGTAATTCTTGGCGATTTTAAAACAAAAGGATCACTTACTATAAGCAAAGGATCTAAGATTATTGCAGAAGGTACCCAAACAGATCCTATTATTTTTACATCGAGTAAAACGGTTAAAAAACCTGGAGATTGGGGAGGTATATTTGTATTAGGAAATGCACCAATTAATAACTATGGTAATGAAAATTCAATAAATTATGGCTTACGTCCTACGGATTTTGAACATATTAGTTATGGTGGCAATAATAAAGAAGACAACTCAGGAATTTTAAAATACGTAAGGGTTGAGTTTGCTGGTAAAAGAACAAAAGAATTTGGTAACTTTAATGGCATAACACTAGCAGGTGTTGGCAGAGAGACAGTGCTTTATAATGTTATGGTAAGTTATTGTGAGGGTACGGCATTTAATATTATGGGAGGAGACCTTGTTTTAGTAAAATTGGTGTCTTATAAGAATAGCCAAAATGATTATAAATTTAATTATGGTACACAGTGCAACATTACAAATTCTTTAGCTATACGCAATCCATATATATCTAGCCCAGAAGGCTCTGGATGTTTATATGTATCATCTTATGATAAGAAAGAAGATGCAGATCCTGCAAAGAATTATACAACTGTAAGTGCAGAAAACATAACCTTGGTTAACATCTCCAATGATTTAGAAAATGATATTAATATTGGACTAGTACAAGAAGCTATCTACATTGGTAATGACACCTCCTTTGTAATTGACAAGAGTGTGATTTCCGGATTTAATCCGGCCGTTATGTTTGATAGAAATATTGTTTTAAATGACGAAAACTTAAGAAAAATTAAATTTGTAAGAACCTATTTTAATAATTGCAATGGTAACATTTATAGAACTGGTTTTAGTAATAACGATGATTTAGAGAGTTGGTACGGTAGTAGAGCTTTTAATAACCTCTATTCTAAAGGACCAGATTCAGAAACGTTTATTGATGCTACCCATAATAAATACCCAGATTACAGGCTGAAGGTAAATAAAATTATTGCATCAAATGATTATTTTGATGACGAAAATGAAGATTAAGTTTATTAAATTATAACATTATTTAAAATATCTCAATAGCATATAGGTTAAATAATTACACTAAACAAATGAGTTTTTTTAGATTTACTAAGATACTAATACTAAGTATTTACTTTTTGTGTTTTGCAAGGCAAGAAAAAGTAAATGCTCAGTTGGTTATAAGCACACCAGATTTAGGCTTTAGTCAAGCCTGTGCCAATAATTCATTTAATTCCTTTAGTACATCATTTACGTTTTCTCCACAAGCGGCTCTTACAGCAACAAATCAATTTTCAATAGAAATCTCAGATGCTAATGGAGATTTTTCAAATGCTTCTGTTATTTACACATCCGCTCAAGGAGAAATAACAACATCACCAGCAACTTTAGATTTTTCAATACCTGAAACCACTGCAGGCGAAAATTACAGAATACGAATAAAAAGCAGTTCGCCAGCAGCTACAAGTACAGCCTCATTAAGTTTTGCTGCCTATTTCAAATTACAAGATTCACCATTTACAATCAACAATCTAGTTTCTACAGCCAGTTTTTGTAGTGGTGGAAGTTATCTTTTGACTATTGATAATCCAGGTGGTGCAAATAATGATTCACCATTAAATTACCCTGAGTTAACCTATAATTGGCATAAAGAATTAAGTCCTACAACATCAGAATTTGTTACTCAGGCAAATTCTTTAGAGGTTTTTAGTGAAGGCACTTATTTTGTAGAAACCAATTATGGGTCTTGCACATCAAATTCCTTCTCTAATAGAGTTACCGTCACAGAAGCGAATAGCTCTAATGATGCCGAGGCAAATATTGTGTCTAGCTTAGGAAATCCCTATTGCCCTGAGCAAGAATTAACAACCTTAACGACTTTAAGTGGTAATAGCTATAAATGGTTTAAGGATGGAGTTATAATACAAGATGCAACAGAGCAAACATATCAGACCAATGAATCTGGTATATTTTCGGTTCAAGTGGATTTAGGAGAATGTACCGCATTTGGTTCAATTGATTTGTTTAGTGAGCTTTTTGAGAGTTCAATAAATGTAGAAGAAACTAATTTTATACTTAGTGATGAAACGCTAACAGTTACAATAACTGATAACGCCATAAGTCCTCAATACCAATGGTTTTTAAATCAAGAACCTATTAACACTAATACCAATACATATGACACTAATGAATTTGGCGACTATGAAGTTATAATTTCAGAAACTGCTGGTAGTTGTAATGGATCTATTTCATATCAATTTACTGTAGCTCAAACCGCAGAACCATTTCCAGATGTGGATAGTATCCCAAATGTTATAAGCCCTAATGGTGATTTAATCAATGATACTTGGGTGTTACCGCTTCAATACGTAACTGGTACAAATACAGAGGTAGTTATTTTAAATGAACAAGGAAGAGTCGTCTTTCAAACAATAGACTATCAAAACAATTGGCCAGAAAATGATTTAAATTTAACCAGTGTTAATCAATTATTCTATTACATTATTACCACAGCAGAAGGTAGTGTAAAAAAAGGATCAATAACCATAGTGAAGTAATATGAAGCATGTATTAGCACTTATCATATTATGCGTGTCATTGCAATCTACTTTTGCTCAGCAAGATGATGGAGTGGTGTCTTTTGATCTGCCCATACGTAATTCAATAGTGTTTAACAGATTTGGTCTCAATCCAACATTCAGTTTTGTTAGGCAACAAAATAAATTTATAGCTTTTAGTAATAAGCGAGAAAAAATTCAATTCAATAATGCACCAGAAACCTTTTTAGGAACGTATTCTGGGCGTTTTGCAGAAAATATTGGTGCTGGTGTAGCAGCGTTTCAACAAAATTATGGTGTACTAACAACCTTCGGAGGAGTTTTAAACTTTGCCTATAACGTAAAGCTAAGTGCAGATAACAATTTAACTTTTGGCCTCAATGTGGGAGCTTATCAGAGTGGTATTAATACAGCTAACGTCACTACAAATTTTGAAGATCCATCTTTACAAAATGTACCTTCTAATTTTTTAATGACCATAAATCCTGGTATAAATTTCGGTACTGAATTATTAGACTTCGGTGTGTCCATAAATAACCTTGTCCTTTATAATTTTGAAAACGCAACATCTATTTCAGAAGATCCTAGGCAAGGCATACAAGTGCACGCTATGCATACAGGGTACTCAAAAGGCGACGGTTTTTTTAAAAAAACAAAATTTACAGGGCTTATAATGACTGAATTTAGAAGAGACCAAACCATAGTATCAGGTTTAGCAGCCTTAAATGTTCCTAAAGGAATTTGGTTTCAAATAGGATATAATAACGTTTTTGGAGTACATGGCGGTATTGGGCTAAACGTAACAAAAAATATTGCACTAGAGTACAATGTAGAAAAAGCCATCGGTGAATATGTAGAGTTTGGATCTGCGCACGAGGTAAGTTTGGCCTATAGATTTATTGCAAAGAAAAAATACAAATACAATGGAGATGAAAAAGTAAGTGGTTTATTTACCAAAGAGCGAACAACACCAATTGTAGAATCAACAGAAGAAGAATTAGCGGCCATTAGAGAACGTGCTTTGCAACGTAAGATTGATGCCGAACTTCAACGAGAGGCAAAACTATTAGCTGAGAAAGAGGCAAAAGCAAAAAAAGCACAAAAAGCAAAAGAAGAAGCTGAAGCGCAGGCCAAATTAAAGGCTGAGCGATTAGCAAGACAAAAAGCAGAGCGCGCCGCTAAAAGATTAGAAAACGAAAAGGCTAAGAAACTAGCAGAACAGAACGCAAAATTAGAAACTGAACAACGCGCTAGAGAAAAAGCGGCTAAGGACGCTAAGTTATTAGAAGAACAACAGGCTAAAGCTGCAGAAGAAAAAGCTAAGCAAGAAGCTAAAGAACGTGCGCGCTTATTAGCCGAACAAAAGGCGCAACAGGAAGCCGATAGACTTGCTAAGCTAAAAGCAGAACAAAAAGCACAACAAGAGGCCGAGGAACAAGCAAGATTATTACAAGAACAACAAGCCAAAGCGCAGGCTAGATTAGCGGAAGAGAAAACTAAATTAGAAGCCGAACAACGCGCTAAAGAAAAAGCGGCTAAGGACGCTAAGTTATTAGAAGAACAACAGGCTAAAGCTGCAGAAGAAAAAGCTAAGCAAGAAGCTAAAGAACGAGCCCGCTTATTAGCCGAACAAAAGGCGCAACGGGAAGCCGATAGACTGGCTAAGCTAGAAGCAGAACAAAAAGCACAACAAGCCAAAGAACAGGCTAGATTAGCAGCCCAAAACGCTAAAGATTCATTAATAAATCAACCTAAAGACGACGTTGGAAAATCCATGCTTCAATTATCTAAAGAAGCAGAAAATTCTAAAACTAAGCAGTCTAAATTGTTAACAGAATTTGAAGACATCGTAAACATAAAGGATAAGGATCTAAAAGACCTTAAAAAAGAAAATGATTTAAGTGACCAAGGGATTACAATACAGCCTAAGCCATTTAAAAGTGTTAGCGCAGAAAACAATAAACTTAATACAGTTAAAACAACCCTAAATGAGGTTATTGAAAAACGCACCAAAGTCATTGAAGAGTTAAAATCACTTTACGCCGAACGATCTAAAATTAAGAATACAGAACTTGAAGAGGTTAATTTATTTTATAGAAAAAAGATTGAGAAATTAACAGACGAACAATTAAAAGCAAAAGCTTTAAAGCAAAAATTAGATACGCGATTAGAAGCAATTAAAGTTGCTACTGACTTCGAAAAACGACGACGAATTAAAAGAGCTGCTTTTGATAATTATAGTGACCGTTACGCCCAAGATAGAGCAACGCTTCAAAAGATAAGACGTACTACTCCATTGGCTACTCCTCCACTAACATCAAAAGACTTTGATTTTGGAGAGCGACGCAGTAGTAACATTCAGATTCTTAAAAACATTGATAACATTAATAGTGGATACTATCTTGTAATTGCTGTACACAGTGATGTTGATAAAAGAAACGATTTTATTACTAAAGTGGTAGCATCTGGTCGTAAAGATGTTGATTTTTTCTATGATGTTAATACCAGCAAATACTATATTTACTATGATAAGTTTAAATCAATTGGTGAAGCAAATAAAGCAATGCAAATCAAAGGAAATACTGTGTATAATGAAAAAATGTCCCTCGTGAAAATAGAAAATTAATACGTTAAGCCTCTCTTCTATTTAGCATTGCCCCTGCTCGTAGAAGAAAAAATATTGAACATGAAAAAACCTACTTTTTCAAAAACGGTAATTTTTGTAATAATGTTATGCACTGGGATGGCTGCATTTTCGCAAAATTACCAACCGTTTGCTCCAAGATTTAACCAAGACCTAAAAGGTGATATTATCCTTATAGGTAATAATAGTCTTGGGCCAGATAATAATGCATTTAATGACCTTGGTGTCTACAACCATAACGTTAATATGCAGTATATTGATATAGATGGTGATCCTTCTACATTTAGCTCGTCGAGTGCCGACCTAGAGGTACCTAATCCTAATTGCTATCGTATTATTTATGCAGCCTTATATTGGGGAGCTGTAAACCCTGGAAATGCACCTATAGATCAAGTAATGTTAAAAGGGCCAGTTGGTGACTACATTAATATTACAGGGACTATAATATACGATGCCAATGGATCAACAGTTGATGGTGGAGATAGCTTTTCGTACGCATGTTTTGCAGATGTAACAGATATTGTAACAAGTTACGGCACAGGAACAGATATAGGCACTTATACTGTGGCAAATGTATCCTCTGGCGAAGGCGAAACGGGTACCTTTAACCCTGCTAATAACACAGGACATTCCGCTGGTTGGTCACTTTTTATTGTTTACGAAGACCCAACACTACCTGGAAAATCTATTACTAGTTTTGATGGTTTTAGTGCTATAAGTGTAGAAGGAGCAAATCCTAATGTAGAAATACCGCTAGACGGCTTTAGAACTGTACCAGCACCAGCACCTGTACGTGCAAATTTTGCATTTGCGACCTTGGAGGGTGATAGTCCAATTTTAGGTGATCGTCTGCGATTAAATGGCGTAAGTCTTTCAACTGCAGATAGACCTGTTACTAATTTTTTTAACAGTTCTGTTACGCGTTTAGATGCTACACCAGTTTTAAATAGAGTGCCAAATAGTGCTAATACACTTGGTTTTGATACAGGTACTATTTCAATACCAAATCCAGGAAACTCGGTTATAGCAAATGATGCTACGTCTAGTACAATACGATTAGAAACTAATGGAGATACCTTTTTTCCTTACTTCTTTGCGTTTGCTGTAGATATAATAGAGCCAGATATTGTACTTACCAAGATTGTAGAAGACGATGCCGGAAATGATATTGGTGGTCAACTCGTAGATTTAGGTGCTTCTTTAAATTATGTTATTGGATTTCAAAATACAGGCAATGACAATGCTACAAATTTTCAGATTAGAGATATTCTTCCAATAAATATTATTTATAATCATCCAACAGACTTAACATTACCAGCAGGAGTTACCGTAAATAGTTATAATCCTGTTACACGTGAGTTAATTTTTGATATCGATAATTCTCTTGTTGAAGAAAACGATCCGTTTTATGAAATTAGAATCGCAGTTGAAGTTGTGAATAGCTGTGGTGATTTGGCAGATGCCTGTTCAAATATTATTAATAATCAGGCGTATGCAACTTATAATGGATTTTTTAACCCAACATTTCAAATAACAGATGACCCGAGTTTAAATAGTAATACAGGTTGTTTACTAACACCACAAGCAACAAATTTCTTAGCGGATTTAGATTGTGAATTCATCGAGGAAGTCACTTTATGTGGAGATAGTGTTGAGTTAACAGCAGCAAATGGTTACGATTCTTATACTTGGTCCACGAGCCCTACAGGCACGCCAGTAATTGGTAATACACAAACCATTACTGTTACTTCTGCAGGCATATATTATTCATTTAACAACGCAGTAGCGCCATGTCAGTCAATTGAGCAAATTTATAATGTTCATTTTTTTGGTGGTGATATTGAAAACCCTGTAATACCCTATGCAGATGAAGTCGTAACCTGCCCCAATGACGGTAAATTACTACCTAATATTTTCTTATGTGGTGCGGAAGACTCTAGATTTATAGAAACTAATATTTCTAATACCACTTCCATAATTTGGGAGCAATTGGATACCTCTAGTTGTGCAGCGGTAACAAACCCTGATTGTGCTAATGAAGATAACACTTGTTTATGGAACGAGGTCGCAAATGGTCCAAATTATTTAGCAAATACAGCTGGTCAGTTTAGATTAACCATTAACTATCCTGGTGGTTGTTTTAGTCGATTTTATTTTAATGTTTTTCAAAATCTTTTAATACCCACAGTAGTTTCAAACGATATTATTTGTGAAACAGATGGTAGCATTACAGTTAATAATGTACCTTCTGGTTATGAGTTTAGTATTGATGGTAGCAATTACCAAACTGACAATGTGTTTTCAATAGACACACCAGGCACGTTTTCAGTTTTTATAAGACAAATAGGTGTACCTACTAATCCGTGTATTTTTACCGTTCCTGACGTACTTATTAGGGATAGGGACTTTTCCCCAACTTCTACTGTAATTCAACCTTTATGTTATGATGAAAGAGGAACCATTCAACTAGCAGCAAATGATGTTGACCCTCAGTACACATTTACAATCGAAGAAGGTGGAACTACAGTTAATTCAGTAGGTCCAATTACCGAAAACACATACAGTTTTGAAGATCTAAATCCGGGAACATACACTGTTACTGTAGAGACAGAAAATGGTTGTTTATATTCAGAAGACATAACAATTTCTCAACCGCCTTTGTTGGAAGTCACTGCAGCAGTTACTATACCCTTAACATGTACTGATGGTGAAATTACTGTTTATGCTCAAGGTGGTACACCGCCATATTTCTATTTTATAAACGGTGCCACTGATTTTCAAACTGTACCAGAAATTATAGTAACAAGTGCTGGAACTTACGATATAACTGTATTAGATTCTAATAATTGTTCTGCAAGTACCAGCATTGCAATTGATGAAACACCAGCACCAGAGTTTACAGTAGACACCACTGACATCTTATGTGTAGGAACTGGTGACACAGGTACAATTTCAATTGATGTAACTAATCCAAATGGAAATAGTATTGCATATAGTATCGATGGTGGATCAACATTTACAAGCTCATCCGTATTTTCTGGTTTAATAGCTGGAGATTATGATGTTGTTTTGCAATATACATCTGCACCTTCAGTTTGTACGACTAGCCCTCAAACAGCTACTATAATAGAAAACATAGCTATTTCTGGAACCGCTGAGCTTTCAGCACCTTTTACCTGTAATTCTACAGGATCTATAACAGTAACTTCTGTAACAGGAGGCAATCCGCCTTATCAGTATAGTATTGATGCTGTTAATTTTCAGACAAATGATACATTTAATAACTTAACACAAGGGACTTACACAATAACAATAAGAGATTTGAATGATTGTACCGCAATAACAAATACCATTGAGATACAAGCCTTAAACCCACCAACTGATTTAGAATTTTCGAGTACGCCGGTGACCTGTCCTACTATAACAAGTAATGTTACAATCACAAATACTGTGGGCGGAATAGGAACATTAGACTACCAAATCATTGCACCTACAACCGCAGTTACACCTTATCAAAACGCAACTACATTTTCTGGATTGGCACCAGACACTTATACCTTTCAGGTGAGAGATGAAAATGGTTGTGTTTACAGTGAATCCTTTACTATCAATCCTATTCCTATACCTACACTTAATGTTGTAATAACAGAGGATTTAGATTGTAGTGCAACACCAGATGCAGAAATTATAGGGTCTATCACAGGAGCTGCACCATACACGTATGCGGTTTCAATTAATGGTGGTGCATATACGTCGTTAGGATCTACTGGCGCAACGTTTGTTTACAATACAACCTCAGCGGGCACTTATCAATTCCAGACAACTGATGCCAATGGCTGTTCTGCTGAGTCATCAGAGATTACTGTGAATCCAATAACACCACCTGAATT
>NZ_CALGNH010000074.1 GCF_937958655.1 uncultured Winogradskyella sp.
TCAGGATTCTGTGTTAGCGTATCTTTCAATACTGTTGTATGATAGGCAGATAGGTCAACATTTTTTCCTATAACTAAGTCCATATCAACGCCAGCCTTTAAACCTAAGATAGCTGACTTGGCTCTAGTTTCAGCAATAAAATGCATGGTTCCTAACCGCGCAACATCATTATTATCGGAAACAATAAAACCGTCGAAACCTAGCTCATCTCGTAAAATATCCTTTAGCAACCAGGTATTCATATGGTTTGGAACGCCATTATAATCTTGATGACCTGGCATAACAGAACCTACCTTTGCTTCCTTTACAGCAGCTTCAAAGGGTGGCAAATAAACCTCTCGTAAACGACGTTCGGACATATCACTAAACCCACCATTGATACCGCGTCGATTTTCTGGATAGCCAATAAAATGCTTAGCCGTTGCCATCACATGATTTTCATCAAATTGCTCATCACCAGTGCCTTGTAAACCCTCGATAAATGCAACTCCCATTCTAGACACTAAATACGGGTCTTCGCCGTAAGATTCTTCAACTCTACCGTATCTTGGATCACCAGAAATAACATCTAAATTAGGTGAATAACAATGTGTAACACCTAAAGCACGCGCTTCTAGGGCGGTTTGAGACGCCATTTTCCGAACAAGCTCGGGTTCCCAAGTAGAACCAGCAGCAATAGCTTGAGGATAAACCGTAGTATTACCATAATAATCGAGTACAAGCCACATGCCGTGTAATGCTTCTGCATACTTCATATATGGAATTCCTAAACGGTCATTAACTGGTGCATCTTGAGTCATTTCGGCAATCTTTTCTTCCAAAGTCATTTTGCTGATAAGAGCTTCAACTTTTTTAGCAATTTCAGCGTCTTTCTCACTCAAAGGCTTTGTGTTGTTTATTTCTGATTTACAGCAGAAAAAAGTTATAACAATACATGCGGCTAGCAGTAATTTCTTCATTTTTAATCTTTTAGTTTATTAGTCAAAATTTCGTATTCCAGGTACAATTTTAATAATTAAGTTATCTTGATTTTTAGGCCATCTTAAAATCACTAATTTTTGAGTGTTAGCATCCCAAACAAAGTTAGTGGGATCAAAATAATTTGGTGATTTATAGGTTTCTAATCCCACATTTTTTAATGGATTATAATACATAACTACATCTGAATCTATGAGAATTGAAAATCCATCAGGATAATGCCGATTAGCACCAACGAATATTTTTGAAGCGCCTTTACTATTGTCTGTTTTAATTTTTAAATCAAGCGTTCGCGTGGCATGATTAAAGAAAAAGGATTTGATATCGCCAGCTATCGTTTGCGGAAATGGCCTTGATATGACATCAGTTATGTATTTACGCTCCACAGTACCAGCATCTGTACTATCACTGAAGATTGACCATGTTGATGGCCCTCCAGCAAGAAAATGCTGCATAGTTCTGTTACCTAAAAACCAAGCTTTAATGGACCCTACTCCCATGCGATCGAAAACCTCAGCGGTTCTAATATAGAGTTCTCTGTATTTTAACTGACCTAGTTTACCTTCAATCAAAGTATCTGTGGTTGCGAAGGTTGGAAAACCCCATTCACCTATTAGAATTGGTGCGTTTAACATGTCAGATTCTTTATCAAACCGATTCATGTTACGCTCAATAAAATCAATATCATTTTGGTAGATATGTGGTGCGAAAATGATGTTCTTTCTGTTGATAGGCGACTTTATTTCTGAATATTGGTTGTTATCTACCTTCTCACCTTTATTCATAAAGATAGATTGAAATAAAATCAATTTATCAGCATTTATTTTTTGACTTTCGTCAATTATGTTTTGATATAATGGGATGAGGTATTGACGCGTTAAATCGTCATAAGAAATATCCATAGTAAGCTTCCGAGGTTCATTAACTACATCGTATCCAACCACCGA
The DNA here is from genome assembly GCF_937958655.1 of uncultured Winogradskyella sp. Classification (GTDB taxonomy): domain Bacteria; phylum Bacteroidota; class Bacteroidia; order Flavobacteriales; family Flavobacteriaceae; genus Winogradskyella. The sequence continues at coordinate 1,926 of NZ_CALGNH010000074.1, forward strand.
ATCATCATTAGCAAATCGTTTCCAAATCACTTTCCATGCGTCAATATAGGTTTTGTATTCACCTTTTTTATTCTGCCAAAATTCTTCCCAAATATATTTATCGACGCCATACACCGTCATTTTAAAGACCGTTTTTATGCCATGATGTCTCCCTAAATCAACTAAAGTATCTAATTTTTTAAGGTAATTTGGTTCTAGCTGACCACCAGGAAAATTGCTTAGCTTTCCCAATTCTAAACGAATGACTTGTGTGTTGGCACCCATTCTTACCATTCGTGCATAATCATCACTACTAAAAAAGACTTCCCCTTTGTGGTCGTTTGTATTAACTACAAAACCCCTTGGAATAATGTGTCGACCTGCATCATCCCTTAAGCCATGTTTAATCTGAGCAAAAGACATAAGAGCCATAAAAAGACATGCCGTAAAACAAAATTGAAACTTCATATAGATACACTTATAATCTTAAGCAAGATAGCGCATACAAACTTCTTATATAACCTGTACTGTGCTGTACATTATTTCTGTATTATACAAAACTATTCTCTAAAAACATACTAAAAAAAATTCCTATGCGTTTAAATGACAAAACACATTATATTAGTGTAAACTGTAATGAACTAACTGCAAATTTAATATTGGCAAAACATTTTAAATGTTAAAGCTTTTAAATCAGCATAGGTCAGGATGGTACATTAATATTTATTTTCTATTTTTGATTTTACAGATTAAATTTTTATGAAAAAGTTAAATTCAATAGACTTATGAAAAAACCACAACTTATTTACAAATACGGAGCAATTCTTACACTCATCGTTTTTACAGCTTTCTTTTCTTGCACAAAAGACGGTCTAGGATTCTCTGAAAACAGCATTGTTTATGATACAACAGATCCAGATCCAGATCCAGATCCAGGTCCAGACCCTGTTGCTATAGCCGTTGATGAAGATACAAGCACAGATTTAGATTGTCCTGCTTCAGGTGAATTTCAAAATAATGATACCAGAAATGTTGATGTACCAAACCCAGCTAATGCAGGTGAGGTAGATGACAGAAGTTGTTACTCGGATTACTCAGAAAGTATTATTGATGGCACTACCTGGGGAATCTATAATATTACCGATGGTTCTAACCACTGGGATACACCAGGTACTTTACAACCTCGAATAGAACGTGCATCAACCATCGCCAACTCTAATGTAGGATCATTTGTTAAATTTACAGCAGACTTTAGAATTCTTGAAGTTGGAGATGCAGGAGCTTTTGGTCAAGATGGCACTTACATTGCACAAGCTAAAGGCCAACATACAGGTGGAGGCGGTTCTCCAGACCCTGCTATATGCTTATATAGAGCGCATCCTGTTTACGGTACAGGTATTAATGCTGACAAACAAGTGGCGTTCGATATTTATGCAGAACGTATCTTAGAACGCGGTGGATCAGGTGACGGTAGAGAAGTTGTTTTTTTAACGCAAGTCGATAAAAACGAAATCGTTTCTTTTGAACTAGAAGTAGGATTTATGGAAGACCCTAGTGACCCTGCTTTAAAAATACACTATTGTAATGCCGTAATTGGAGGACAAGCATTTAATTGGAATATCCCAGATCCTGAGAGAGGTACCCAATCAAAAATGCGATATGGTGCTTACCGTGTTAGAGGAGGAAGAGCACAAATTAGATGGGCAAATGCTGAAATTGAAAGAGTTAATCAATAAATTTAATTTCTTCAAACTATTTTAATTATAACTATGAGTTAATAGATATTTTAATTTAGTACCCATTAAATTAGTATGAAAAACAGCAGGAGAGATGTCATTAAAAAATTTGTAATGGCGCCTTTCCTGCTTTCTTTTCCCAATCTTTGGGGCACAACTGCTGCAACTGTATACAGATCTAAATCTAATGCGCAACGTTTGCAATATAGCGTTAATGCCTATTCCTTTAATGATGAATTTAGAAGTGGTGAAATGAACCTCTTTGATATGATGGAATTTGCTGCGGATATTGGTCTTAACGCAGTGGACCTTACCGCGTATTACTTCTCATCCTATCCCAACCTTCCTCAAAAACCTGAAATTTTTGCTTTAAAAAAACGCGCACTAGAACTTGGTCTTAATATTTCATGGACTGGTATTCGCAACAATTTTGTAACGGCAGATAAAGAAGCAAGAAATCAAGATATAAAAATGATTAAAGACTGGTTAGATGTTTCATCTGATATTGGGTCTTCTATTTTGCGGATTTTTACCGGCCGAAACCAACCTAAAGGCTATACCAATGCACAAGTAAAAACATGGTTGATTGATGCCTTTAAAGAGTGCGCTCAGTATGGTTCAGAAGTTGGCGTAATTGCTGCTTTACAGAATCATAATGAGTTCTTATTTACGGCAGACGAAGTGATTGATATTATTGAACGGGTAGACTCTGAGTGGTTTGGTCTTATCCTTGATATTTCTGGCCTTAGAACCACAAGTGACCCTTATGCAGAGGCAGAAAAATTAGCTCCTTACGCCAATTATTGGTTTATAAAAGAACATGTCTATTATAATCAAGTGAAAACACCTACAGATATGCAAAAAATGGCTGCCATAATAAAGCGTCATGATTTTCGTGGTTATGTGTCGTTTGAAAGTCTGTCGGATGGTAATCCTAAAACCATTATTAAAGACATGTTAGCAGAGTTTAAAAAGGAATACGATAAGGGCTAAACTTAAATAAGCTAACACGCACTGATATTTAATTTGAAATAATAAACCTAGTTCTATTGAGTTTTTAGGTATTGTATTTCATAAGTTCCTGAACCTAAAATCACAGCACCTTCTGTAATTTCGAGTGAATTTTGCTTTTTGAAATCATCAACCGACAGTCCATTAATTTGAAGACTTTCAAGCTCTGAAGTAGTCACCATAACCTTGGCCTTTGTATTGAAGGGCACTTCGAGATTCATACTTAAGACGTTGTCTTTTGTATTCCAGTTATTGATAATATCACCATAAGGTGTTGGCAAAGACACTTCGGTATTTGTTATGGCACTGGGAAATTCTGGATTAACCGTAAAAACTTTAAATCCAGGATTTTCAATTGATGATTTTATGCCACCCAAGGACTCATAAAAATAAGCGGCAAAACCGCTATGCATTGGATGGTTTAAAGAGTTTGTCGGTCCTTCCATTTCTTCCCAAACAAATTGGCGTTCTGGCCAAGTCGTAAATCCTGAATTCATTACATAGGTCTGACTCGGAAACTCTGGTGTTGTTAATATTTGATAAGCCAAATCTGCCTTTCCGTATTTAGATAAAACAGTATAGATATAACGATTACCGTGAATTCCTGTAGAATGATGTCCACCTTTAACTTCAACAATATCATGTGCTAATCCGTTGACTACAGATTCTATATCATTTTCAGGCACCATATTAAATTGCAAAGCTTGAACCGTTGCTGTTTGGCTTTGATACCATTTGTGTTTGGTGTTAGGGATTTCAACTAAAAATTCGTTATTAAATGCTTTTAATAAGGCTTCTTTTTCAGCATTCATTTTAGTCATGTATGTATCGTCATTGTTCATTTTAGCAAACGTTTCCATAATCCCCAAAACATCATAAAAATAGGCATTAGCAGAAATAATTGGGTTACATTCCATAGAACTTGGATTTTTTCGTCTATCCCAAAGTGGTGGACACCAATCTCCCATACCATCTTGCATAATGCCGTTTTCGCCTTTAAAATTCAAGTAGAAATCGGTCAAGTTTTTCATAGGTTCATAGTATTCTTTTACGATGGCATCATCACCATAATACCTGTAATTATACCAAGGTAAATACATGGTGGCAACGCCCCAATCTATCTTAGCGTAAGTTGAAGTACGCTTTCCAGGTGCAATCATAGTAGGAAC
>NZ_CALGNH010000075.1 GCF_937958655.1 uncultured Winogradskyella sp.
CCATAACTAATGCACAAATAAGTGATAGTGGTGTATACTTCTGTGAAATTACAAATCCTACACTACCAGATTTAACAATTATCCGTGCATCTATTATTATTAATATAGATCCTAACTTGGACGTTGAAAATTTAGAACCATACGAGGTCTCTATTTTTCCAAACCCTGCATCAAATTGGTTAAATATTAGAACTAATATGCCAAACAACGCTGAGCTTTCTATTTATGATATAAGTGGACGATTAATTTTAACCAAAGAATTAAACAGAAACAAAAATGCATTAAATATTGAAGGTCTGTCTAATGGTACCTACCTGCTTCGCATTAAAGATGGAAATAAAAATTTAACTCAACAATTTATAAAACAATAATTAGCTGTTAGTTAGCATAGTTGGTTACTATTAATTTTAGGGTAAAATTTAAATATCAACTATGGTTTAAAATCCCCTTAATTGGGGATTTTTTTATAACATATATAACCATAAGTTTACAATATGCAAAAGCCAATAGTTACTGCAAAAGACGAACTTATACATCTTATTTCTGATTTAAAAAGACGTAATATACATATAAATACAGCTGAGTTAATTACTATACTGGTAAAATTAAAAGACATTTTTAAAAACAAGAGGCTCATTGATGTTATAATCAATGCTGTAAAATTACTAATGGGTAGACCATTTCCAAACCCGAAAAAGTTAACACCAAGAGAACAACAGGTGTTATTTTTAATCGGCGAAGGTCTTAGAACTAGCGACATAGCATTAAAGCTCAATATAAGTACCTCAACTGCAGAAACACATAGAAAGAACATTCGTAAGAAATTAAAAATCCAAGCAAAAGATCACCTTATTGTGGTTGCTCTTATTTATAATTTAACAACATCTCATTCAGTCTAAAGGCAAATAACGATTAATTGTTAAATTTTTCAGGTCTTGTAATTTGTTAATTTACAATTTTAGCATTTTTATCTTTTTTAATAGTACAGTTAATATTTATTTTCGCAGCCCATTCCATCCTCTGGTTAATACCTTCTAAACATCAAACCTTATCAAATTTTATAAACTATACTAAAAAGAAAAGGGTCGTAAAACTCTTGTAAACATCCTTTTAATTATGGCTGCATATTTAGAGCGCTAAGACCTATCATAAAATTATTATCTTTGAGAAACTACTAAACTAAACTATAAAATGAAGACACTTAAATATGTCTTATTGCTAGTTCTTATTTTAATTATTGGCTTCTCCATTTACATTGCCGTACAGCCAAATTCTTTTGAAGTAACTAGGACAAAAACCATAAATGCACCTCAAGCTGTTGTTTACAACAATATCATTGATTTTAAGAATTGGGAAGCTTGGAACTCCTGGGTCGAAGCTAAACCTGAGACCAAAATTATGCTATCCGAGAAAACCAAAGGTATCGGCGGATCTTATGCATGGGAAGATGAAGATGGGATTGGTAATATAAAGACCGTTGACGCTGAGCCGATGACCTCTATCTCTCAAAAAATGCAATTTGGAGACAATCCAGATTCAGATGTCACTTGGACTTTAAAATCCAATAACGATGGTACCACAGATGTTACTTGGAATATAAAAGGAGATGACATGGCTTTTGACTTTAAAGCTTATACTATAGTAAAGGGAGGAATGGAAAAACTTATTGGTCCGCACTTTGAAAGAGGCCTTACGATGCTTGACAGTGTTTTACAAGAAGATATGACGCGCTACAATGTTGAAATAAATGGCACTACAGAATATGGCGGAGGATTTTACCTATATAAAACTACCAATGCTAATACACAAAACATTAGTACAAAAATGGGTCAGAACTTTGCTGCTATTATGCAATTTATGGGAACGCAAGGCGTAAAACAATCTGGTATGCCATTAACTGTTTATAATGAAATGGCAGAAACAGTGATTATGAGCAACGGTATCCCTGTTATCGAACGTATTAAAATCCCTGTCGACTCAGATGTTTCTCTAGGCTATATACCAAATATAAGAGTACTCAAAACAACGCTTAAAGGTAATTATACCTATTTACCAAAAGCTTGGGAAGCCACTATGAAGCATTTGGCAGAAAACGGAATAAAACAATCGGAACATAAACCTTTTGAAATTTACACAACCGATCCTGGTAATTATCCAAATCCGGCAGATTGGATAACAGAAATTTATGTTCCTGTAAAGGAGTAATTGAAAATAAAACCGACGTTGAACTTTAACTCATAATTTGAAACAACTTTTACTTGTATTTATTGGTGGTGGTTTTGGAAGTGTAATGCGTTTTTTAATCGGCAAATGGCTAAACAATACCGAAACTGGTATTCCTTATGGCACCTTTGCTGCGAATATTATTGGCAGTTTACTTATAGGTATCATACTTGGTTTGGCAGCAAAGAATGAAACCTTATCTCAAAGTCAGACTTTACTTTTAGCTACAGGATTTTGCGGAGGATTTACAACATTTTCTACCTTTGCGTATGAAAATCATATCTTTTTAAAATCTGGTGACTTTACCAGTTTTGCATTGTATACTATTGCTAGTTTTGTAATTGGTTTTTTAGCTGTGTTTTTTGGAATGTATATAGTAAAAGCTTAATGTTTTTTAAAAGCTTTGACACCAGCTTTAACGTCTAAATCTAAATAATTAACTCGTGGCACAATTGGGCAAGAATACTTATCATTATATGCACAATACGGATTATAAGCAGAATTAAAATCAATAGTTATTCGATCTCCTTCTGGTATACGCAAATCAATATAACGACCACCTCCATAACTACCCTCACCATTAGTATTATCTAAAAAGGGTAAAAACAAATAATCTTCATAACCTTCACGTTTCATGATATCTTTTCCTTGATAAACGTTTAACTTATATTTGGATCCGCTAATTTTAAACGTTAAAATTCCAAAAACACGTTCAGGTGAAACACGGCTTGTTGTTGTTTTCATGTTAAACCATTTAGAATCTGGTGTACGTTTTAAAGTTGCCTTTACAACAAAAGTAGAATCGAACTTAAAAAAATCTAGACCTTCAAAAGTCTTTAAATCCCTAGCTTTTAATGGTGAAGTTGTAGCATCTTTATATTCTGCATTGATTTGTTTCTGAAATTCGGTTTTCCCAGCAATTGCTTCCTTTTCTTGTGCACAACTAAACCAAAACACTAATAAAAAAAGTAACACTAAATTCTTCATGAATATAATTTTAAAATCCAAAAATACGATTTCTCATTTTTTATTGTAGCTTTGAATTATTAAATAGATTAAAAATAATGTTACAAGTCATTAGATATACAAAGCAGACCTGTGTGATTTCGTTAGAAAGCATTCGGACGCATTATCTATTGTAGCTATACTTATATACTATTAAACAATATTTAAAAGTCCGACGTTAACGTCGGACTTTTTACATTTATACCAACCACTAAAATGAAAAAGCTCTATTCTAATTACGTTGAATCCTTTACAGGATTATCAAAAGAAATATGGTATCTCTCTCTTATAAGTTTAGTTAATAGAGCTGGTACCATGGTGATACCATTTCTTTCTCTTTATTTAAAAAAAGATTTAGGCTTTTCCAATAATGAAATCAGTTGGATTTTTGTTTTCTTCGGAATAGGCTCTGTTATTGGCTCTTGGCTAGGCGGTAAATTAACTGATATCTTTGGCTTTTATAAAGTTATGATTTTAAGTCTATTTCTTACTGGACTTAATTTTATAGTATTACAATACATGGCTTCATTTTGGGGATTTTGCATTGGTATCTTAGTAACCATGTCTATTGCAGATAGTTTTAGACCCGCAGTTTTTGTTGCCATAAAAGCCTACAGTACATCAGATAATAGAACTAGATCAGTTGGATTATTAAGATTAGCAATTAATGCTGGTATGGGAATTGGTCCCACTTTAGCAGGTTTAATTATTGTTCTTAAAGGGTATCATATTATATTTTGGATTGATGGTATAACTTGTATTATAGCCATACTACTATTTAGCTATTTGGTAAAAGACCCTAAAACAAAACCATCTGAAACGAGAGAATTACATCAAAATTTAGATAAAAATAGTGTGTACAAAGACACTTCATTTTGGATTCATTCTGTAATATGCTTTTTATTCGGAATGGCATTTTTTCAACTTTTTACAACTATTCCACTATATTATAACGAGATATTTCACCTTAACGAATTTAAAATTGGAGTTCTCTTGTTTTTGAATGTTGCAATTATTGTAGTTTTTGAAATGCCTCTTATAAATTATTTAGAAAAACGATTGATTCCTGTCACAAAACATATAATAATGTCCTGTCTATTACTAACCTTAAGTTTTTTAGTATTGTATCAAAATTTTTGGATAGCAATATTAATCATTAGCATGGTACTAATGACATTGAGTGAAATGCTTGGTTTTCCATACACAAATAAATTTGCACTGTCACGTGCAAAAGAGGGTTTAGAAGGCAGTTATATGGCCATGTATGCTATGTCATTTTCTCTAGCACATATTTTTAGTCCAAAAATTGGGTTTAGTATAATAGATCTTTATGGCTATCAAGTTAATTGGCTAGTTACTGCTGGTTATGGTTTATTAGGAGTTATACTATCCTATTGGTTATTTAATAGAGTGAAAAACGAAAAATCATGAATCTAAATCAAGTTACAATCACATCGTTAGATGTATCAAAGTCAGCAGAGTTTTATAAAACCTTAGGTTTAACACTAATTGTAGATGCCTTACCAAAATATGTACGGTTAGAGTGCCCTAATGGAGAATCAACATTTTCAATTAGCAATGTAGATGAACTTTCTCAGGGCAATAAGATAAGACTCTATTTTGAAGTTGATAAGCTTTCGGAAACCGTTACAAAACTCAAAGAAAAAGGTATTACTTTTAATACTAAAATTACCGAACAATCTTGGTTGTGGACTGATATACATTTAACAGATCCTGATGGCCATGAGCTTATTATTTATAATGCTGGTGAAAATCGGAAGAATCCGCCTTGGCGAATAAACAAATAAATAGAAATGAAACGTATTATATATTTACTAGTGTTACTTTTAGTTAGTTGTAATTTTTCTGAGAAAGGACAAATGATTGTTGAATATGAAAGCTCTTATGAAGTAGGTCAAATCGTTGCTGTTACTATACCTAAAGAATTTCCAAAAATAGAACCTAACCGATACAACGTTGCATTTTTAATTATGGACGGCACTTATAATACTGAACTTACTGCACCTTTTGATATTTTTCAACACACTATTTTTAGAGATAGTATAAAAGCAATGAATGTCTTTACAGTTGCTAATACAGATGCACCAATTACAACTTTTGAAGGTATGCGTTTATTACCAGATTTTAATTATGTAACAGATGCGCTTCCAAAAATTGATATTCTCGTTGTACCTAGTGCAGAGCATCATTTAGATTCAGATTTGGATGACGAAGTCATGTTAGATTTTGTGCGTAAGATAGATAAAGAAGCTCAGTTTATAACATCGCATTGCGATGGTGCATTTGTATTAGCCAAAGCAGGTTTATTAAACAATGTAATTTCTACTACATTTCCAAGTGATATTGATGCTATGAGAGATATGTTTCCGAATTTAGACATCAGAAAAGACGTTTTGTTTGTACATGATGAGAAATATATCACCTCAGCTGGCGGAGCAAAATCTTTTGAAGCTGCACTTTATTTGAGTGAGTATTTATATGGGAAAGAGATTGCTAAATCCTTAGCTGGCGGATTAGTGATAGATTGGGATTTAGAAAACGTAGAGCATTTGATAATACCATAAGTTAATGTAAAATAAGCAAGGAACAAAACTAAAATAAACACAAGTAACAATCGCCCAATGTCCCAATCCTTCTACTAACTGGCCACTGAGAACTATCTACATTCTACTAAACTAAAGGCTTAACCTCACTATGTTTCACTACATGAGACAACACAATCTGGGTTTTACATTCACCATAAGTAATTAACTGATCAATAAAGGTTTCGAGATGCTTTTGATTTTTAAGGACGACCTCCATAACTATATTCTCATTACCTGTAATCCTGTAACAATTAATAACTTCATCATAGGTTTTCACTTTTTTAAGAAAAGGTTTTAGCATACCCATAAAGGCCCTTAAAGTTATAATTGCTTTAATTTGGTAACCAGCCTCAATCGGAGAAACAACCGTAGCGTAACGCTCTATAATTTCAGCATCTTCCATTTTCTTAATACGTTCTGCAACAGCCGGAGAACTCACGCCAACGCGGCGTCCAATTTCTGCATTAGATAGCCTAGCATTATTTTGTAAACACTTCAAAATCTTCCAGTTAAGCGCATCTAAGCCCATTCTAAACTTTTTTACAAAAATTAACACATATTCTAAAGCAAATATAGCTTTTTACTTTAATTATTAAAGCATATTATCATAAGTAGTCCGTAATTTTGTAGTAATTGCTATTGAAAAAATGAATTACAACTTACCGTCTCACTTGCCAGATTTGCCTATATACAGAAAGGCTATGGATATTATTATGTTATCGCGAAGCATATCTACCTACATCAGCCAAGATTTATCGTATTTAAACGCAGATGGTTCTGAGGATAATGATATCTATTTTTCTGGCGATATTGTGCAACAATCTACAAATTTAGCACCAGAAATTATTAACGCAGAGCGCGAACGTTATTCTGAAAAAAAACATAAGCATTTAGAGCGCTTAGAACGCTTAACAAATAAACTTTATAGTAACTGCCGTCGATTAGAACGCTCTAAAAGTAGTGGAAGAGATTATCTTCCTATTCTAAAAGGAGAATTAAAAAGCTTTAGAAAACTACAACGCAGTTGGATGTTGACGCTTTAATTATAGTCTGATACGTTGAGCATTACTCATAAATGCATTCTGATAGTTCTTAATTCTAGAATTCATTTCTTCAACAGTTATTACATACTGGCATTTGTTAAGGCTTTCTGATAAGCGCAAAATATGATTGTAAGTATTATTTCTGCCTAAATAATCTGCATCTTCAATAGCAAATAATTGTATTTCACCTAAATGAATACCATTTAAAAAATAAAGCTTACTTAATCTTACCGGTGTTGCTATAATGATATCCTGACCTGGATAAATTTCTGTTTTTTGCTTTTCTATATCATATTCGTCGTAAAGCGTATAGAGTCGTAAATCTGTATTATAAGTAAATCTTTCAAATTCATCTTTTAAAGCTAGTGCCTCTGCTTTATCTTTTACTACGATTATAGCTCTTGGTGAATCTTCAAACGCTGCAGCTTTTAATTTATGAATCGTTACAATGATAAGCGCTGTAGTCTTTCCGCTTTCTTTTGGTGCTATTATATAAGCATCTGCTCCACCTTTTAAAGTGGGTAATACTCTTTTTTGAAACGCATTAGAATCTTCTAAACCTTCATTGACTAAAGATTCTTTTAATAAAGGATGTAGTTTTTTGAAAGACATTTTATGAATTTAAAACAGTAAACTTCTATTTACTATCTCAAACAAAGATACATTAACTACAAACTTTACAGTCGGCTTTGTCTTGTATTTCACCTACCAAGTAACCTTTTTTATTCATTTTATAACCACAGCAGTCCATAAATCCTTGCGCAATTTGTTTTCTGCCACGTTGAATTTGAGACTTTATTGTTGGTAATGGTAATTTAAGTCTGTTAGCAATTTCCTTTTGCTTAAGACCCATGATATCGGAAAGAAAAATTGGATCTCTAT
>NZ_CALGNH010000076.1 GCF_937958655.1 uncultured Winogradskyella sp.
CATCTAAACTTAAAGATGCGCTATAAATATTAGATCTCCACAATCCTCTACCGTAAGTTGCTGCATAAATTCTACCGTCCGCAGTATTAATTTCTAGTTCATTTATTCTAACATTTGGCAAACCATTACTAAATGGAGTCCAAGTGTTGCCTAATATATTATCTGTATAATAAACTCCATAATTCATACCTACATAAAGGCCATCTTCCCCATTATCTTGCCAAGCTAAAGCTTGCGATGCAAAATTTGGTAAATCCCATCTGATCGATGCCCAAGATTGACCACCATCACTGCTTATATAGACCTTTTCTGTATTGGTTGTTGCAATGGCAATTTTATCTGGATTTGTTGGATGAACTGCAATTTCATTAATAAAACCACCACCTAAATTAAGTGATGATGATTGTAACCAATTGATCCCGCCATTGTTGGTGTAATAAAAGGCACCATTTATAGCTAAATACATTTTATTTGAATTTGTAGGTGCTATCTTAAAATGATCAATATTTGCTCCAAAATTTGGAGAAGCTGTGACCCAAGTATTTCCGCCATTAGTAGACTTAAACACTTGGTTATATGCAACGTAAAACGTATTCTGAATTATTGGATCTTGTTCTATTGGCACTACCCAATTCCAATTCCCATTACCTGCAGGATTTGTAAGTCCAAACCTACTTGCACCGCCATTGGTCGTCTTATTTAATTCACCAAATTGTATGGTACCGTACATTATTTGTGAGTTATTTTTATCTACAAAACCTTCCATACCATCTGCTCCTAGCCAATCTGTCCAATTACCATCGGCACCCAAAACTGAAGTACCATTATCTTGAGAACCACCTGTAACCACCACAGGATCGGTTTGACTAACACCAATCTTATAAAACTGTCGTATACCCATGCCAACAGTTAAATCAGTATAGTATTGAAAATTTACATTTGTAGGATCATCGGCTTCAAAAATACCACCATCTGAACCTACAAATAATTTGGTATTTACACCAGATCCTGCAAATAATAAAATATCTACATCTGCATGACAATACCCTATATTCTGACCAAACGCACCACTGGGTGTCCACTGCGAGGTAATATTGAAACTAAAACCTGCGTTCGTTGACCTCCATGTATTAATTCCGGCAATATGCACATCATCCGCATCGTTAGGATTAACAGCTATGTCCATGTCTCTTGGTGCCTGACCGCTTGTATCCTGACCATTACTGTCGTAACCAAAGAAATTTTGAGTACCATGATTTCGCTTAATAAAAGAATTACCACTATTGTCCGAAACATGTAAACCTTCAAAAATTCCACCTGAAGCCTCAACGATATAAACACGATCTGCATCTGCTGGCGAAACTCCTATCATTTTAGGGCCAGAACCAAGAGCATTTGAGGAACTTTCAAAACCATCGGTAAACACAACTCCTGAGTTGGTTTGAACCGATATATCATCTAATGTTAATCCTCGCCCATAATTGGAGGTGCCTTCAAATGCAACGTGATAATCCGCTGTAGGATTTGGTAAATTTATTGTTATATCATTCCAAATTGTTGATTCAGCAGTATATTCTGCTAATTGCACCCAATTACCTCCTGCTGACGTTTTATAAAGTACTCTTAACTCATCTATATCTCCTGCCCAATTTACATTGGTATACGAAAAATTTACTTGTGGATTTACAGCATCCGTTAAGTCTAAAGATGGCGTTACTAGTCTTGTCATAGGCGCAGTAAAATTACCTATGTAAAACAAACCTAATCCACTACCTGTCTTTGGTGTAACTGTATTATTTTGGTTAGATGCTGCAACGGTCCAACTTGTATTACCAGAGACAAACTCTTGCGTCCAATTTGTTAATCCATTATCGGTACTAAATGTTGCGCCTCCATCTGTAGATTTATAGAATTTAGAGCCAGATGCATAAACGATATTAGGATCTCCTGGTTTAAATTCAAAATCGTAGCCCGTTGTTGCTCCACTATCTATAATCGTCCAACTTGTTCCTCCATCTATAGATTTGTAAAGTCCACTACCTTGAGCGCTTGCATAAAGTTTTTGCGTGTTTGTTGGATCAATAAGAATTTTGTTAACCGTTCCGCTTGGTAAACTACCTCGCAAGGTCCAAGTAGATCCACTATCTGTAGATTTAAAAATTGAACCACCTGTTGAGCCCCAATAATATGTGGTATTTACTAATGGGTCTATAGCCAATGCGTAAACATCTATATTTGCTAAATTATCAGTGAGTACTTCCCATGTTGCACCTCCGTCCATACTACGCCAAACTCCACCAGTATTAGCGCCGGCAATAATATGATTTAGATTATTTTCTTCAATTGCAATAGAGGTAATACGGCCTACACCTGGATTCCAACCAGCGCTGGCATTCCAATATGTTGGTCCCATTTCTTCCCATGTACCAACAATAGTTCTTGAGGCTAATCCTTCATTATTAACTCTCGTATTATAAGCCTGCAATTCATTATAATAAAACTCAGGAGATTTTAACATGCCTGTTTCATCCATAGCGCGCTCTGCAAAATATTGCCATCGTCTAAAGGGCTTATACCCTGTTCCTCGTTCTCTTCCAACAGAATCAAAGTGTAATTCTGCCACTTCTACAATATGATCTACGGTGTGAGTTCCCTCGGCAATTAAGTCTAAATAATTTTGGGCGCAGACGGTTAAGGGGAGAACCATAAATGCTAAAAGCATGGTAATCTTTTTCATAATTATTTTATTTTAAGTAGGTTATTTTCTCAAATGTACTATTTTTCGTAAAATTTTATTGATTAAATCTAAATTTTATGAGTAGCACTGCCATACTTCTTTTAATTGCAGGATACTTCGGCATTTTAATTTTAATATCTTTTTTAACTGGAAAAGATGATAGTAATGATGTCTTTTTTAAAGCCAAACGTCAATCTCCATGGTATGTGGTAGCTTTTGGTATGATAGGCGCATCGCTCTCTGGAGTTACTTTTATCTCTGTGCCTGGCATGGTTAACGGAGAGCAATTTGCATACATGCAAGGTGTTTTTGGGTTTTTTGTAGGTTATATATTTATACTTACTGTTCTTATTCCTTTATACTATAAACTTAATGTGACTTCCATTTACCAATACCTAGAGCAACGCTTTGGCTTTGTGAGTTATAAAACTGGTGCTTTTTTCTTTTTATTATCTAGGGTAACTGGTGCTTCATTCCGCTTATTTTTGGTGGCTCTGGCTATGCAGTATATTGTTTTTGAAACCATGGGTGTGCCTTTTTGGCTTACTGTAATCCTTTCTATTTTATTAATATGGTTATATACCAATAGAGGAGGTATTAAAACGATTGTTTGGACCGACACACTCCAAACCTTAGCCATGTTAGTATCGGTATGTGTCGCCATTTATTTAATTAACGAAAAATTAAATTGGAGCTATTTTGAATTTTTAAACTCTGATGCCTTTGCAAAAAAAGGTAGAATTTTCTTCTTTGATGATCCCTACGCTAAGGTTTACTTTTGGAAATATTTTATTGGTGGTATTTTTATAACTATTGCTATGACTGGTTTAGACCAAGATATGATGCAAAAAAACCTTACGTGTAAAAACCCAAAAGACGCTAAAAAAAATATTTTTAGTATGGCATCCTTACTCATCATTGTAAATTTTATTTTTCTGTCTTTAGGAGCACTATTATTTATTTATTCTGACACATTTAATGTAGCCATCCCTATTTTAGATGGACGTCCTCGTACGGATTTATTATTCCCTGAAATTGCTATGAATCAAGGTTTAGGAAAAGGGCTAGCCATTACGTTTTTAATTGGCCTTATCGCTGCAGCTTACTCGAGTGCTGATAGTGCTTTAACATCCTTAACAACCTCTTTTAGTGTAGATTTTTTAAATATTGAAAGTAAACCAAAACACGTACAAAAACCGCTAAGAAAAAAGGTTCATATCGGTGTTTCAATACTTTTAATAATCGTTGTTTTAATATTTAATATGCTCGAAGGTAACGTGGTCGGAAACCTTTTTAAGTTTGCCACGTTCACCTATGGACCATTATTAGGTTTATTTGTCTTTGGTATTTTAACCAAACGTGCTATTAGAGATAAATATGTATGGATTATAGGAATAATTGCTATAGGCTTAACTTACGTTATTACATTAACTCCAACCTATTACGCCTACAGCCAAGAGCTATTTGCAGAAAAGTGTACAAAATCAGCATGGGACTGTGCTGCATTATATGCGCAACAACAGTATTATAATTTCCACTGGGAAATACTACCAATTAATGGATTTATTACATTTTTAGGACTTTTTGCGATATCAAAAAAACACTAATACTGATTAGTACTAAGTAGCACTAGCGTACAAGCAACTTCAAAACTGATATTGTTAGCTTTTAAAAGTTCGTAGAATTCTGGATTTTCTGTGCCAGGATTAAAAATGACACGATTTGGTTTTAATCCTGTAATATATGTATAATAATCCTCTTGTCGTTTTGGATTTAGATACAACGTCACTGTATCTATATTATCATAAGGCTTTAATTCTGTGTCAATAGTAACATCAGCTACTATGCCTTGTTTTAGACCAAATGCAACAACCTCGTGCTTATACTGCCTAAGCTTATTTACCGCAATATTAGAATAACGGTTAGGTTTTAATGATGCTCCTAGCACCAAGGTTTTTTTACTTCTCATATTCAAAGATGTTAAGACTTGATAATTGTGTAACAAATTATAAAAGTAGTCGTCTATATATTAAGAAACTATCAAATTGATAAAAAACGACTTTAACGTATCTTCAGATTTCTTCATAGATAATCTTTACAATATAAAGTGTGGCTATATTTAATAGTTAACAGAAATAGTTGATGGTTAGTGTTACTAGTTAGCTATTAAATCAGAAAACCCTGATAAGTTTAAAACTTCATCAGGGTTTTTGTTAAATACACGTTAAATATAATTTTCAATGCAATAAATCTGGAAGTTTTGCGTCTATAAGAATAAGACACGTTTCAAGTAATAGTAATTATAAATTAATTTTTATAATAGTGTTAGTTAAGTTGGTTAATAGTTGAAAAGCCCATGTAACAATAGTTATTTGGGCTTTTTATTAGTTTAGATCTAATTTAAAGAATGAAGTTCTATCCAACGCATTAATTCAATTTTATCTACACGCTTCCATGTGGCATCCGCATTTATATTCTTAGCCAAATTATCGTGAGGTTGCAAAACCTCTAATTCTGTATTTTTATTACCAGCAAGCATTAATTCTGCTAAAAAACTAACGATATCAGTAGCACTATTTTCGTACATTGTTTGTGCATAGGTCATTAATCTGTATTTAATAGCGGGCTCTATATAGGCTTTGATTGCATAATTTTTATAAAATTTAATATTTCGATATTTTTTATCAAAATAACTATATGCTGAAAAATTATAATATCCTTCTGAAGCTTTCAAAGGTGATCCACCAAGGTAAGTTTCTAACGTATAACTTATAAATTTTGCCTCCCAAAGATTATTTCTATCTATTTTTATTTCGCGTTGGTATTGATTCCACTTTCTAACCCAGTCTAAAGCAAAATTACAAATAACAATCCCCTGAATTTTTAACTGAAAAGAAGAACGATTCTCACTCATTAATTTAATATAGCGTAGCGCTCTATGCCCTGTTAAACTTGCTCCTAAAAAGAAAATGTTTTTGTTGGGTAACTTATAGTTTTTAAATGCATGTTTTATGTGGCGATTTACAGTAAAGAATGACGTCTCTAAAAAATAAAAATCAAAAGGAATCTCTGTTGACACCGACAACACAGCAAATTTGCTTTTTGAAGCCAATTTATATAACTGTTTTGCACTTTTATTTTTATCATCATATCCAGAATCCTCTAAAAAAATTAAAACACCATTAATATTTCTATTTTCTGGAAGCATTAGCGTATAACCACTTCTTATAAAAGGCATAAAATCGTCATCACCTAATCCAACTCTTAAACTGTCTTTTGCTAATGGCTCATAATACTCTATACTATCCTGGGAATACGCAATATTAAAAAATAGCGTCATTAAAATAATGACATGTAACCCATTAGAACTAGACATATTATTTAATTTTATTGTTCTTTAACCCATTTACAGATTACCGAGTACTAGCACGAATAAACATTACTTTTCTTGGCGTAAAATTTTATCCATTTTACGACCTTTAGCCAACTCATCTATAAGTTTTTCCATGCGTCTGCATTGTTTATAAACCATAAACTCGTCTTTTATTTCTTCTATTCTATACCCACAAACCACCCCCTTAATTAAATGGACATTAGGGTGTACTTTGGCCGCATTAAAAAAATCTCTAAACGTTGACTTATCACTTATAAATATTTGTAATGTTTGCTGATTAATACCCGTAAACCATCTAATAACCTGATCTAGCTCTTCCTTTGTTCTACCATTTTTTTCAATTCTATTTAAATAGTGTGGATAAATAGAACTAAAGATCATGCTAGCTACGGTTTCGTTTTTTTTAGCTGTAACTTCCATTAATAATATATTTTTTTTATTGTCGTTTTACTAAATTAGTACTTAGTATAAATTAACCTTAATATTTTAATCTAACTTAATAAAAAGAAATTACGAAAGCAAACGAGGCTCCAGAACACAGAGATGGCTGTATATTTAAATACAAATTAATAGCCCATTAACTTACTTCAACCTAAGTTTTGTTTGCAAGGGCTTTGAGGCTCCAAGAGCCATTGCTCTTTTTGTTGGCAAACTACCCGATATAGTAATTGTAAAATCCCCTTTTTCCATAACGGAATTTCCTTTATTATTTATCAGCTCTAGCATTTTTGGGTTTATAGTAAAAACGACATCCCTACTTTCGCCTGGGTCTAAATGAATAGATTTAACCGCTTTTAAAGAAAATAATGGTACATCTACACTAGCTTTATCATCAGTAATATAAAGTTGTACTGTTTCAATAGCTGCATGTTTACCAGCATTTGTTATTTTACAACTGACCTCAACAGTTTCTTTTTGGGTCATCGTTGTTGCTGATTGTTTTAATGCACTGTATAAAAATGAACTATAGCTTAATCCAAATCCGAAAGGATACATGGGCTCTTTTTCCATATAGCGATAGGTTATTCCTTTCATTGTATAATCTTCATAGGCTGGTAATTGATCTAATGATTTAGGAAACGTAATAGGTAATCTACCAGAAGGGGACTTTTTTCCGAATATGATGTCTGCAATAGCATTACCGCCTTCTTGCCCTGGGTACCAAGCAAATAATATGGCATCCGCTAGTTCGTGAACCTCAGAAAGATTCATTGGAGAACCTCCAGTTATAATCGCAACCACAGGCTTACCATGGCTTTTTATTTTTTTTAAATAATCTATTTGATTTTGTGGAATATTATAATCTAATCTATCACCAAAATAAGGAGACGATATGGATTCTCCTTCTTCCCCTTCTAGGTGTCTGGTAAGTCCCATTCCTATAATGGTAACATCGGCCTCGGCAGCTTCACCAGATGACCAATCTACAGGGTTTACATTCTTTTGATTTAATGTTGTTCCTGGACTATATTGAACTTGGCTGCCAGGCTCAACAGCCGAAGCAATACCTTCTAAAAACGTAACAATATTAGCATTAACTCCAAAATAGTTCCCTAAAAGTGCATCAATAGATGCAGCGTTAGGCCCTACAACATAATACCTGTTGAGATTGGTTTTTAAAGGAAGTATACCGTTGTTTTTGAGCATAACAATAGATCTAATTGCGGCTTCCTTTGCCAGAGCTCTGTTTTCTTTACTATCTACAACCTTGTACGAAATTGCATTGTAAGGATTGCTATATACAGGATCAAACATTCCGAGTTTAAATCTTGTCTTAAGCAATGGCTTAAGCCTCTCATCTATTAGAGATTCTTTTATTAATCCATCATTTACAGCTTTAACCAATACTGTATATGTGTTACCACAATTAAGATTCACTCCACTCTTAAGCGCTAAAACAGCTCCTTCTACTTTACTAGTAACTGTACCATGCCCAATATCTGAATAAAGATCCTCAAGTGCCCAACAATCACTGACCACATGTCCTTTAAATCCCCATTTATTGTATAACACATCTGCTAATAAATAATTACTAGTACAACAAGGTTCTCCATTTGTTCTATTGTAGGCACACATTACAGATTCAACTCCTGCATTTACAAGGGCTTCAAAAGCTGGCAAGTAGGTTTCATTTAAATCTTTAGGACTTGTAATGGCATTAAACTCGTGTCTTAACTTTTCTGGTCCGCTATGTACAGCAAAGTGTTTTGCACATGCTGAGGTTTTAAGATAATTTGGATCACTTCCTTGTAACCCTTTTACAAAAGCTACACCTAACTGACCCGTTAAAAAGGGATCTTCGCCGTAGGTTTCTTGGCCACGACCCCAACGTGGATCTCTAAATATGTTAACATTTGGTGTCCAAAAGGTTAATCCGCTATATCGTTTGTAGTTTTTATTGGCCTGAGCGGCATTATACATAGCACGCGCTTCATCTGAAATGGCTGATGATACCTTAAAAATTAAGTCACTATCAAACGTAGAGGCTAAACCTATGGCTTGAGGAAAAACGGTTGCGTTTCCAGAGCGTCCAACACCATGTAGTGCTTCGTTCCAATAATCGTAAGGCGGTATATTTAAACGTGGAATACCAGAGGTATTCATTAACATTTGATCTACCTTTTCATCTAATGTAAGTCTACTGATTAAATCTTCTACACGTGCATCTATATCAACTTCAGGATTAAGATATTTAAATTGGGCGTTTGAAGTTAACAACCCAAAAAAAGTAAAAATTACAAAGATTACCTGTCTATTCATAATTTGACAATTTATTTAGTTTTGAGACAATAATTATACGTTTGTGGCTTAATATTTTCTTAGATAGTAAGCTATGGTTCAAAGATAGTTAAATGGTAGGACTTTCATTTAACTAATTTACAAGTATGTAGTATATCACCTACAATTATGAGCTAGTACTTTAAGCCTTTTAAACCTGTTATGTAATTTCAATTAATTAAGATCAATATTAACAGATTAAACGTAGCGATTTAAGCCACAATTAAATGGTGTTAATATTGAGCTTTTTAAAGTTGAACTCTTCTAAATTTTTGAGAAAAACAATTAGCTAATTAAGTGATATACTAAAAAGATAATCGTTTAGTTTTTTACAAATTTTATAGTATATCCATTTTCCAGTTTTAAAAAATACATCCCACTATTTAAGTCTTTAATAGCAATGCGTTGATTTGGTGTTACATATTTTTCTTTAACAAGGGTTCCTAAAACATTATAAATTGAAACAGTTTCATTTTGCTGTAATCCTTCTATGGCTATAAATTCACTTGAAGGATTTGGATATATCGTAACGTTATTTGAAGCCTCAAAATTTTGAACATTAAGTGTAATTTGGTTGTTGTAGTCGTAAATTACTCTGGCTGTGACCTCAAGATTATTTGTTGATGGGTTAGAAATTAATATGGTTTGGCTCGTAATTGCATTTACATGAGGAACATCCTCATAGATATAATCAGCTCCTGTTTTGTCATTAAACGGATGAAAAAAATCACTTAGTAAAGAGGTTGTATCATAATTGTATTCTACTCTATACTGATTGTTACCATTAAAAATTTCCGTTTCTGTAGTTCTATTTCCAGTTGCATCTAAAACGTATTCGATTCTTTCCTCTTCTTCCCAAGTAGAATTCTCCCACGTTTCTAAAATGTAGGCGGTCTTTTTATTATTAGCATTGTAAGTAAAAATATCTCTGTATGAATCTACTACTGTCCATTGCGCTCCATTCCATTCTTCATTTAAAACTTGGGTTAAATTATTGCCTGTATACGTAAATATACTTCTATCACTATTTATCCATTGCGTGCCTGTCCATTCTTGGTTAATTCCTTCGAATATTGAATTGTTACTATAAGTAATATTTATTCTATAATAATTCTCCCCATTGGTTATTTTCCCAATCTTGTTCTAAGATTTCTGTAACTAATTCATTAGCGTTATAAGTATATAATGTCCTATACTGGTTAGTATATTGATTACCATCCCATTGTTGATCTAACCTTTCAGTTGTTTTGTTATTTGAATTATAGGTATATAATGTTTTAAAAAAATTAGTCCATTGAGAACCATTCCAAACTAATTCAGTCATAGAAAGTAAATTTCCATTACTGTCGTATTCGTAGTTAGTACCTAGTAAATTTGTGTACGCACTACCATCGTAAGATTGTTCTAAGGATGATTCAATTTTTGTTTGGCCATAAGACATTGATGCGGTCAAAACGACTGCGATTAAAAGTAGTTTTTGTTTCACTTTATTATGATTTTAGTTTTGCTAAAACTATAAGTTGAAAACACCACTTTAAATACCCAATTACGGGTATTTTTATCTTAACCCTTAGTCTGAAAATAAACTACTACAAGCTAAAGCGTTCCTTCAATGCTTGTTTTATACGCTCTAAGCCTTCTAGTATATAAGTTTTACGTTCTCCAATGCCAATTCTAAAATGATGATCCATACCATAACAATCTCCTGCCAAAATAAATACGCTCTTTTCAGTACGTAACCATTCGGCTAATTCTGTAGAATTAATATCAAGATTGTATTTAATAAACAACATGCCGCCAGCTTTTGGCGCTGTGTATTCAAACAAATCACCATATTGATCTAGCCATGCTTTTACAACTACTAAATTTTCATTGAGCATGGTTCTATTTCGGGTTAAAATCTCTTGTCTTTTTTCTGGTCGCAGTGCAATTTCGCCAATATAATGGCTCATAATACCTGCTGTGATAGAGGTATAATCACTATAAGCCCAGGTATCAGCAATAACCGCTTTTGGCCCAATTAACCAACCCAAACGTAATCCTGGTAATGCATAAGCCTTAGATAAGCCACCATTTACCATTACTTTATCATACATACCAATAAAACTCTCAATCGTTATTGCGTTAAGCTCTGCACCTCTGTAGACCTCATCGCAATAAATCCATGCATCTACGCTTTTAGCAATGGCTACGATTTGCTGCATTTCATCATGGGTAAGCGTATAACCTGTGGGATTATTTGGATTGCATAATGCAATCATTTTTGTGTTAGAAGTCACTAAGGCTTCTAACTCTTCTAAATTGGGTTTCCATTCATTCTCTTCTTTTAAATGAAACGCTTCAAGTATGCATCCCATTTCTTCGGCAATGCCCCAAATCTGCATATAGTTAGGCACCATCATTACAACTTCATCTCCCTTTTCTAAAAGGGTGTGGCAGGCAATAAAATTGGCTTCTGATGAACCATTGGTTACTAAAACATTCTCTTCATTAGCACCATTGTACATAGCGCTTATTCTTTTTCGTAAAGGAATAGATCCATTGGTTTGACCGTAACCTAAAACTGTATTAGTAAGGGTATCTATTTTGTCTTTTTCTAATAGTTCGTTTAGCGTATATGGATGGAATCCACTTTCCGTTAGGTTGTAATCTACAGTGTTTTCAAATAGGGATTGTACACGTTCTAGTTCAAAAATTGGAATATTCATTCGATTTTATTTTTTTAGGTTGAGATATACTGCTTTTGCAATCATAATATCTTGTACGGCCACACCTGTTAAGTCAACAATAGAAATTTGCCCATCGTTTGTGCGCTGTAGTTTTGTGTTTTGTAGTGCAGTTCCTAATTCTATAACTGCGTCCACTTTTAGTTCATTAGCGTTTACCGCTCTATAAATTTCCCCTCTACTTTTACTTTGTTCTAGGCTATCTGTAACCACAATATCAGCGATTTTTAACAGTTTACTATCTAATTCTTGTTTGTGTACTGTATCCGAGCCAACAGCGGTAATATGTGTACCTTTTTGAATGTCTTCCGTCTTTAACAAGGCTATTTCTGATGGTGTCGTTGTTACTATAAGGTTACAGTTTTTAGCAAGTTCTGCAGGTGTGCGTGCGATAGTAATATCGAAATCAGCTTCAAGTGCTTTTACAAAGTTCTGGGTATTTTCCTCTGATCGTCCCCAAACCCAGACACGCTTACATGGTGTATGCTGTTGAAGGTACTGCAATTGTAATTTGGCCTGAATGCCTGTACCTATAATACCAATGGCAGTTAGATGTTTTGGTGCAAAATACTTTGCTGCTAATGCACCAGCTGCTGCGGTACGAATATCTGTTAAATGACCTTTGTCTAATAAAACTGCGACTGGCTCACCTGTTTTTTGATTAAATACTAGCATAAGCCCTTGACTAGTTGAAATGCCAAGTTTTGTATTATCATAAAAACCAGAAGCTATTTTTATAACATAGTAATCATCCGCTTTAATGTAGCCATATTTAATATGCACATCGCCTTTGGGCTTTTCAAACAACAATTCACCAACAGGTGGCACAACGGTATTACCATTACTATATTGAATAAAACCTTGTTCCATTGCAGCAACAACATCAATCCGTTGCAAACTATTTTTAATGTCTTTAAGTCGTATTATTTCTGTCATTTACTTAATGGCTTTGTAGTTCTTTTTTTCTAATTACAATTACCTTAAATAAAAAACCTCCATATACCAAATCAATGCATATTGATTTAAGGTATACGGAGGTTTTCCGTAGAAATTGCACTTACTTTTCCAATAGTCTTCCTTAAAGTTAAAAAGCAAGCATGTAATACTAGGATTACTAAACTTCAAAGATAATAAATTGTATGTTAGTTTTACATAGTCTTAATTAAAGATATTTAATTTCTAGTATTTTTTTGTTTTACGATTTAATCTTTTAAAATAAAAGGCTCTAAATGCTTTGAGATATCTTTGGTTGTATTAATAAAAACATGGGCTCGTTAATACTGTAAGGTATATTCTACTAATAATTTTAAAGCATCAAAAGTGTATGCTTTTATAGCTACTAAACCATGTTTAGTTTACCCATTTTTAATAATTGTTCCGTAGAGCTTATACCGTATCATTTCTTCCTTAAATTTTTTATTTGCTGACCCAGCTGCAATCATATTACCACCAGCTAATCCTGGGCCTAAAACTAAACCTATTGGTGTTGAGCTTGTTTCTTGTTGAAATCCGTTGGAGTTGGTTTCTGTGGTATAAAAATTTAGAGGTGTTAATAGTAAATACCATAAATAAGATGCCGGACTTTGCTTTAGAGTTTTAAAGGCTTTCTCATTTTCCATTACATAAACTTCAGAGGCATTTTCGTAAACCAATTTTGCGTCTCTGCCAAACATTACGTCTTTGCCTGAATTATTAGTTAATCTGACTGCAACTAATTTTACACCCTTTTTTAATTCCTTTTTTTTGTATTTTTTTTCTAATAAGTCGTATTTATATACAAGTTTAACTCCACTATTTTCATTTGTAGATATATAATTAATGTTTTGAGGTGCTATCATTCTATATCTTGAAGCACAATTTGTTAACGTTAGAGCTACAGCAATTAGTAGGATAATTTTTGTTATTTTCATTGGTTTGGTTAAAAAGTTATTGATTGATTAATTGTTTAAAATTTTCTTGTTATACTTGGCATCAAGGCACATATTTACCACTTAATTATAGCACTTCCCCAAGTAAAACCACTCCCAAAGGCTGCTAAGACAACAGTATCTCCTTCTTTAATTTTACCTTCTTCCCAAGCTTCAGTTAAAGCTATTGGAATAGATGCAGCGGTTGTATTACCATAACGCATAATATTATTGTACACATTAGCATCTGGTAATCTAAATTTTTTCTGTATAAATTGAGCTATCCTAAGATTAGCTTGATGCGGAATTAGCATATCTATATCTTCTTTTTGAAGCTCATTTGCTGCTAAACCCTCTACAATAGCTTCACTAAAACGCACCACAGCATGTTTAAACACAAACTGACCATTCATGTATGGATAATACGATGTGTCGTCAGGATTGTTTTCATTCATAATAGTATCTACCCAACGCCCTGTGCTTGGCCCTTCTAAAGCCAATTCTTTAGCATGTTTGCCTTCAGAATGTAAATGGGTAGACAAAATACCCTTGGTATGGTCCTCTTCTCTACTCAATACTGCTGCACCTGCACCATCTCCAAAAATAACGGTGACATGGCGTCCGCGTGTTGAGCGCTCTAAACCACCAGAATGATTTTCACTACCTATGACTAAAACATGTTTATACATGCCAGTTTTTATAAACTGATCGGCAACAGATAATCCATAAATAAAACCCGAACATTGATTTCGGATATCAATAGCTCCTATGGTATCCATATCCAAAAGCTCTTGCACGCGCACACCACCGCCAGGAAAATACATGTCTGGACTAAGCGTTGCAAACACAATAAAATCAATATCATCCTTTGTTAACCCAGCACGTTCAATGGCTATTTTAGCAGCCTTAGCTCCCATTATAGATGTGGTATCATCACTGGTTTTAGGATCAATCCAACGACGCTCTTTTATACCAGTGCGTTCTTGTATCCACTCATCGCTTGTATCCATCCATTGTTTAAGATCATTATTAGTGACCACATTCTCTGGCACATACTTACCTAAACCTGTTATTCTTGAGTTAAACATAGGTTCTCAATTAAAATTTTAGAAGAAGCAAATTACAAAATATCAGCTTCTAAATAAAAATATAAAGGCATGGTTTTCTCATAAAAATTCAGAACTTCAACCTAGGTTTAATTGACATCATCTTATGCCATCTTGTCATAAATTTAGTCTTGGTATTTTATTTGAATAGCCTTGTTTCAGATATAAATTATAATTAACAAATTTCTGCTGTCACATTTAGCATTGGTTGAAAAGAAAATAAATTTTCTTAAAAAGAAGATAGCACAGCTAATGAAAATGCATGCAGAACTAACAAAAACGACATAAAATGGCAAAAGGAAGTATTAATGTATCGGTAGAAAACATCTTTCCGTTAATTAAAAAGTTCTTATACTCTGATCACGAAATATTTTTACGTGAACTTATCAGTAATGCAACAGACGCAACTTTAAAATTAAAACACTTAACAAGCATTGGAGAGTCTAAAGCAGACTATGGCGAGCCTAAGATTGAAATTAAAATAGATAAAGAAGGCAAGAAACTTCATATTATCGATCAAGGTTTAGGTATGTCGGCAGAAGAGGTGGAAAAATACATTAACCAAGTGGCATTTTCTGGTGCAGAAGAATTTTTAAACAAATATGAAGATTCTGCCAAAGATGCTGGTATTATAGGTCATTTCGGTCTTGGTTTTTACTCTGCATTTATGGTTGCCGATAAGGTAGAGATTATCACCAAATCGCATACAGACGCACCTGCAGCGCACTGGACTTGTGATGGCTCTCCTGAGTTTACGCTAGAAGAAGCTGACAAAACCGAGAGAGGAACAGAAATCATATTACATATTTCTGAAGATGAAGTAGAGTTTTTAGAGGAGCCTAAAATCCGAGAGTTGTTAACCAAGTATAACAAGTTTATGCCTATTCCGATTAAATTCGGAACAAAGGAAATTAACGACCCTGAGCACGAGCCTAAAACCACAACGGACAAGGATGGCAAGGAAACTACCGAACCTCACAGACAGATTACTGTAGATGATATAATTAACAATCCAAATCCTGCTTGGACAAAACAACCGGCAGACTTAGAAGATGGAGATTATAAGTCATTTTACAGAGAGCTCTATCCTATGCAGTTTGAAGAGCCTCTTTTTAACATACACCTTAATGTAGATTATCCGTTTAATTTAACTGGGATTCTTTATTTCCCAAAAATGACAAACGATCTTAACATACAGAAAGACAAAATTCAACTTTACCAAAACCAAGTCTTTGTAACGGATAATGTAGAAGGTATTGTACCCGAGTTCTTAACCATGTTAAGAGGGGTTATTGATTCGCCAGATATTCCACTAAATGTATCGCGTTCTTATCTGCAGGCCGACGGTAATGTAAAAAAGATTTAATCTTACATTACACGCAAAGTTGCAGATAAATTAAAATCGCTTTTCAACTCTAATCGTGAAGATTTTGAAAAGAAATGGAATGATATAAAAATCGTTATAGAATACGGTATGCTATCCGAAGAGAAATTCTTTGAGAAAGCAGATGCATTTGCCCTATACCCAACAGTAGACGGCAAACACTTCACGTTTGAAGAATTAACCAACGCTATAAAAGCAAAACAAACGGATAAGGATGATAAAATGGTGATTCTATATGCTTCTAACAAAGACGAACAGCACAGTTATATTGAAGCTGCTAAAGCTAAGGGTTACGAAGTATTATTATTAGACTCACCAATAGTAAGTCACTTAATGCAAAAATTAGAGACCACAAAAGAAAATATATCTTTTGCTCGTGTAGATGCAGACCATATTGACAACCTTATCAAAAAAGACGAAACGGCAATTTCTAAATTATCGGATGAAGAAAAAACCAAATTAGACGAATTACTTAAAGCGGTTGTACCGTCAGATAAGTTTATGGTACAGTTAGAAGCCATGGATAGTAACGCATCCCCTTTTATGATTACACAACCAGAATTTATGCGTCGTATGAAAGAGATGCAGCAAACTGGCGGAGGCGGTATGTTTGGTATGGGGAATATGCCAGAAATGTACAACTTGGTGGTAAACACCAATCATGATTTGATAAACGACATATTAAATACCAAAACGAGTAAAAAACAAGAGCGCTTAATTAATCAAAGTTTAGACTTAGCACGTTTGTCTCAGGGCCTTTTAAAAGGCGAAGAGTTAACGAACTTTATTAAGAGAAGTTATGACATGATAAAGTAGACTTTGTCATGCTGAACTCGTTTCAGCATCTCATAATCAATACAAAAACCACTTAGTAAACTCTAAGTGGTTTTTTTTGGTTTTAATTATTTTAATAACTTCGTTAAAAAATAAATCTATGAAAACCTTTCTTTATGCAACCTTTGCTATAATGCTTTTGGGATGTTCCTCTGATGAAAATAACATTGAGCCTACTACACCACCGCCTGCTACAACACAAATATCAGATTCTAATTTTGAACAAGCCCTAATAGACTTAGGCTTTGATAATGAATTAGACGGAAGTATTTTAACCTCTAGCGCTGAAGTGGTCGATGAATTAATAATTGATGATAAAAATATTTCTGACTTAAGTGGGCTTCAAGATTTCATAAACTTATACAATCTATCAGCTAACGGAAATAATTTATCTAGCGTAAATGTTTCTTCAAACACTCAATTAAAATTCATTTTTTTAGATGATAATAGCCTTGATGCAATCAATGTTCAAAATCTCCCAGAATTAGAAAAATTGAGTCTAAGTAATAATATGATTAGCGTACTTAATGTAGATAACATTGTTACTTTACAACAGCTTATGGTTGATGGTAATAGCATCTCTCAAATCAATGTTTCAACCAATACAAACCTCAATGTTTTAGACACACGCAATACTAATATCTCTTGTATTAAAGTTAATAACGATCAGTTAGCTAACATCCCTAGTGGTTGGGATAAAGATGATAGTGCGTCATATAACACAAGTTGTAATTAACAAACTTGGGTATAAGCTTTGCTCAATAAACCGCCTAAATTATTGGGTGATTTTTTATTTTATTTATCTTAGAAATAAGGCCTCACTCAACTAAAAATCATACTGTATTTTGTTAATTTAACAAACATAAACAACTCATTTAAAATGTTTTACGTAAATTACATAAGACTTTTAATTTTATAAAGGGTGCCATCGGATAATTCAAAAATTAAAGACATATTTAAAACTGTAGTTTTTTCAGAAGTTGAAGTAAAACTTATTGATAAATTATTTCAAAAACTTACACTATCTAAAGGAGACATTCTAATTCGTCCTAATGATAATGTGGACTCTCAATTTTATATTTTAAAAGGCTGCTTAAGAGCGTTTCATTTAAATCTGCAGGGAAAAGAATATACCGTTCAATTTGGCATAAAAGATTGGTGGATTAGTGATTATATCGCATTTTTCACAGGTGAAAAAGCTACCATGACTGTAGAAGCCTTAGAGGATTCTGTTCTTTACAGAATTAAAAGAAAAGACAAAGAATTGTTATACCGTCAAATACCAAAAATAGATCGATTTTTTAGAATAAAATTAGAACGTGCCTTTGCAGCTTTCCAAAAACGCATTTTAGCAGATTTATCCCAACCCGCTAAAGAACGTTATAAAAGTTTTATAACAACCTATCCAGAAATATCAAAAAGAGTAAAAAACTATCATATTGCATCCTATTTAGGTATTACCACAGAAAGTTTGAGCAGAATTCGTAAGGAAATGTTAACTAATTAATTTTTTGATATATATCAATTTTTTTTTATAATCTTAACTCTAAATTTGTAACACCTAAGACAGATTAAAATCCCTTAAGATTAATAGCTAAAATAGCGTAAGTTATGCGACTTGCGCTTTTTTTATGTATTAAAAAAGACCATCTAAAGATGGTCTTTTTAATTATAGTAAACGGTTTTTTATTATGCTATTAATCTAAAATCAATTTATGTGTAGAAGTTCCACGTTCGGTATTAATATTCACAATATAAATACCTGAAGCCATTGCGCTTATATCCATTTGGTTTGTACCGTTTCCGATTGTAAATTGTTTAACTATATTACCTGTAACAGATACAATCTGCACATTGACCTCACCACTAACAGCATCATCAATAACAATATTGAATTGCCCTTTTGTTGGGTTAGGATAAATATTTAGGACAGAAACCTCATTAAAATCCTCAATGGATAAAGCCACTTGAGATTCGTAGGCACCAATATCTCTAGACAATCCAAAAACAGGTTGCCCAATCTGATCTACAAAAGTATCTGCAGGATCACCAGCATTATAAGCAGGAGACGTATCTAATAATTGATGCGTCAACGTAGTACCACCATTATTCTGTAAAGGGCCTAAAAGTGGATCAATACCTTCAATATCATTAGCTTGACTTGTAAAAATTCCTAAATCATCCATACCAATCAAATTATAATCATTAGAGGTTAATGTACCTGATACATCTATACCTGATGACGCAGTATTTAACGCCACAATCGTGTTCTTTAAGCTAACACTATTTACTGCATCAATACCTCCACCATTACCGGCAGATGAATTCATTGCTACGGTTACAGCATTAAAATCTAAACTAGCTCCATTATTAGTAGCACCACCACCAGAAACTGAGGCTGAGTTACTAGAAATAGTACTTGTTATTACATTAGTAATTGAACCACCATTATTGTAGATTCCACCACCAAATGCAGCGGTATTATTATCTATAATTGACATAGAAACATTCATGGTTGTTCCATTTTGGTTCCAAAGTCCACCTCCTTCGTTAGCAGCAGCATTACCTGATATTGTGCTTGATGAAATTGTAATTAAACCTGATGTTCCTGTAACATGAAATCCACCTCCATTTCCTGGCGCAGCGGTCCCTGCAATCCCATCAACATCATTATTAATCATGCTAGAGTTGGTAAAGATTAAGTTTCCGTCAATCAACTCAATAGCGCCACCTGCTCTATTAGCAGAATTACTTTCTAATGACGAGTTTGTTACTGTAACATCACCATCTATACTCAGTAAACCACCACCAGAACCTGCCGTACCATCTGCAATGTTATTTGTAATGGTCGTACCATTCTGTACTATTAGCGTACCTCCGTTATTGAAGATACCTCCACCTCCATCATCGGCTGCATCTCCTGAGGCTGTATTACCATTTATCGTAACTCCGTCAACGGTCATTGTTCCCGAGCCGTTCCATAGACCACCACCTTCTAGTGCTGCAATATTACCATTAATCGTGCCACCTATAACAGTAGCATTACCTGGGCCTGTGATGTGAAATCCACCACCATTGCCTGGTGCTGACCCTGTGGTATTGTTATCTAAAGTAACATTCATTAAAGTCACCGTACCAACACCATTGGTTGAGTTGTCCTCGATACCTCCACCTGCTCTATTGGATGTATTGCCTGTTATTGTAGAATCCGATACCGATACCGAACCGCCATCTACGTTTTGGATACCTCCACCAGAACCTGCCGTACCATCTGCAATGTTATTTGTAATGGTCGTCCCATTCTGCACTATTAGCGTACCTCCGTTATTGAAGATACCTCCACCTCCATCATCGGCTGCATCTCCTGAGGCTGTATTACCATTTATCGTAACTCCGTCAACCGTCATTGTTCCAAAACCATTCCATAATGCGCCACCTTCTAGTGCTGCGATGTTGCCTGTTGCTGAACCACCAATGATATTAACCGATCCATTACTAGACACATGTATTCCTCCTCCATTTCCTGGTGCAGCCGTTGCAGGCGAAATTCCAGCATTATTATTTATAAGGTTTACATTATTTAGCGTTGTAGTAATTGTTGCTCCGCCAGCTGTTTTGTCTTCAACACCACCACCGGCTCTATTCGCTGTATTATTTGAGATTTCTGAATTATTAACCACAAGCACTCCACCAACATCATTATAGATCCCACCACCAGAACCTGATGGAGAACCAATACCATTAGCAGTATTGCCAGTGATAATAGAGTTATTAATAGTTACCATTGCGTTGGTCATGTAAATACCACCACCATCAAAAGCTAATCCATTGGTAATGGTAAGATCATTTAATGTTACATCACCTGATGTAACATTAAATACCCTGCCATTATTGTTGGCATCGATTATAACTGTTGTTCCGACTGTTCCATTAATAATTAAATCTTTATCTAGCACTAATTCACTATTTAAAGTTACCGTTAATACTGCTGGTGCAAAAGTAATTGTACCACCAGGTGGTGTATCTGCAATTTCATTTCGCAGTGTTCCGTCTGTTCCATCATCTGCACCACTGGTTACCAGTTGGGCAAATGAAAATGTTGAATGAAAAATTGCTGTAATAACAGCAATTAGAGTAACTCTGTGTTTCATTTAGAAGAATTTTAGATTTATAAAATAGTTGTTCCTTAAGGGGGTAAAACGATATATCTACGTAGAAATTAACGTGGAGGTTTTAAAAACGTGTGTTTTAACATTCTTTAACACCTCATCATTTTGCATAAATGTTTAATATCTTTGAGCCTATGAAAGTTATCTCTACCAACATAGCACAACCAACCACCTTTACATGGCAAGGTGAAACTGTGACAACTGGCATTTACAAAAAACCTACTGAAGTATCGATTTATCTGGAAAAAGAAAATGTAAGAGGAGACGAGGTGTCTGACAGGTGCGTACATGGTGGTGAGTTTAAAGCATGTTACTTGTTTTCTGCCAATCATTACCCTTTTTGGCAGAAGTTATATCCTAATCTTAATTGGACGCATGGTATGCTCGGAGAAAACTTAACCGTTGAAGATTTAGACGAAAAACAACTATTTGTTGGAGATATCTACAAATTAGGTAAAGCCATAGTGCAGATTACCATACCAAGAGAACCTTGTTTTAAGTTTGCTCATAAATTTGGAGACCATACTATTTTACAGAAATTTATAGACCATGGCTATTCTGGTTCTTATGTTAGAATCTTACAAAATGGAGAGGTAAAAACTGGAGATATTTTTCTACGCCTTAAACGTGCAAAAAATAGTATTTCTATTTTTCAATTTTTTAAATTGCTATTTGCAGATGATAAAGACCAATCGCATTTAAAACTTTTACTTGATAATGATAGCATACCTCAGCGCCTAAAGAAGAGACTAAACTTCTTTCTTCAATAATAGGTTGTGCTATCCTTTTGGATTAGATTACCTTTGTTTTAAGAAATCACTATAACGTGCAAAACAAAAAAGAGCATCCCAAAGTAAAATCTCGGCTTCATCCGAGAAATAAACATAACGCACGATACAACTTTGAAGAACTTATTAAAACTTCACCAGAATTAGGCCAATTTGTAGCACCCAATACGTTTGGTGATGATTCCGTAAACTTCTTTAATCCAGATGCTGTTTTAGCTTTAAACAGAGCATTACTAATTCATCATTACGGCCTCAGTTTTTGGGAAATACCTAAGCATTATCTCTGCCCACCGATTCCTGGTAGAGCAGATTACATTCATAATATTGCCGATTTACTTAAAGGAGATAGTGATAACATTCCAAAGGGTAAGCATATTAAAGGTTTAGATATTGGTGTTGGTGCCAATTGTATCTACCCTATTATTGGTAACCACGAGTATGGATGGTTCTTTATAGGAAGTGAGACCGACGAAACATCTGTTACATCAGCAACTAATATTATTACTAATAACTATAGCTTAAAATCTACTATAGACATTAGGCATCAAAAACAAACTAATCACTTTTTTAAAGGAGTTTTAAATACTAATGAAAAAGTAGATTTCACTATATGCAACCCACCATTTCATGCATCGTTAGAAGCTGCTCAAAAAGCGAGCCTTAGAAAACTAAAAAATCTAAAAGGAAAAGTCAAACCCAAGCCAACACTAAACTTTGGAGGTCAACACAACGAACTTTGGACCAAAGGTGGAGAAGCGCGTTTTATTAAAGACATGATTTACGAAAGTCGTCATTTTGCAAAACAGTGTCTATGGTTTACAAGTTTAGTCTCTAAAGAAACTACTTTAAAACCAACATATAAGATTTTACAAAAAGTCAAAGCCAAGAGTATTAAAACCATTGCCATGGGACAAGGCCAAAAAGTAAGTCGCTTTATCGCTTGGACCTTTTTATCGGAGACAGAACAAATGGATTGGATTAAACACCGTTGGTAATATTATTCTACCTTTGCTTCGTTTTTATCCTTTTTGCTAAGGCAGCAGTCCACTAACTAAAACGTGGATTCCGCATTAAGTGCGGAATGACAGAATTATTTTGAATATAAATTAAAAAAATGTCATTTAAAGACTTAAAGTTAATAAAACCACTGCTTAGGGCCATTGATGCTTCAGGATATACTGAACCTACTTTGGTTCAGCAAAAAGCTATTCCACCAATACTAGAGCAAAAAGATGTTATTGTCTCTGCACAAACAGGGACTGGTAAAACCGCTGCTTTTGCGCTACCTATTTTGCAGCATTTGTTCGATAAGCAAGATGCGCCCAAACGTGGTAAAAAAATTAAGGCTTTAATTATAAGTCCAACACGAGAGTTAGCATCGCAGATTCAACATAATTTTAAGACCTACGCACAGTTTTCTAATTTAAGATCCTTTGCCATTTTTGGAGGTACATCCATAGAGCCTCAAGTTGATGTTCTAAAAAAAGGTATCGATATTTTGGTAGCCACACCTGGTCGACTTTTAGATTTACACAAACAAGATTATATTAACCTAGACCATATAGAAACTTTTGTTTTAGATGAAGCAGATTTAATGTTAGCCATGGGTTTTATAGATGATGTAAAAAAGATTGAGCGCCTATGCCCAGAGCAGAAACAAACCCTTTTATTTTCTGCAACAATTCCATATAAAATTGAATTATTAGCAAGTTCTATTTTAAAAAATCCTGAACGTATTGATGTAACACCAACACATTCGGTTGCTAAAGACATTAGCCAAGTATTATACTACGTCCCTAAACGACGAAAAATCGAGCTATGCTTACACTTACTGCGCAATGAGATTAAAGGCAATGTGCTCATCTTTAGACGCACCAAGTTTGGTGTTAATAAATTAGAGCAATCATTACTAAAAAATGGTTACAAGGCAGATAGCATCCATGGCGATAAAAATCAAAGCGACAGACAAACTGCTTTAAACAAGTTTAAAAACGGCTACGCTAAAATTTTAATTGCTACAGATGTTGCTGCGCGTGGTATTGATATAGACCAATTAGATAATGTCTTTAATTTTGACATACCAAACCAAGCAGAAACCTATGTGCACCGAATAGGCAGAACAGGAAGGGCTGGAAATATAGGAAAAGCCCATTCTATGTGCTCGGCTGATGAAAAAAGCTATGTAAAAACGATTGAGCAGTATATCAATGTTCAAATCCCTGTTGAAACAGAGCATCCTTATCCTCTAGACCCAAAGGCAAAACCTATAGTCCATAAAAAGAAAGGCAGTAAGTATAAAAAAGGGCGTAAAGGTGAAGGTTCGAAAAAGAAGAAAAAGCGATGGTATTGATTTAGATTGTTAGACCAATTAGATAAAAAAGCTAATGGCTAATATCTTTTACATCCCTAAAGTCCCCTCAAGGGAACAATTTCCCTAAGTTTATTGGTAACTATTGTCCCCTTGAGGGGACTTTAGGGGTGTTTTTATAAATTACACAATTCAATCTTTAAATCTTCACTCACCAAAGTCAATAAAATCTTTACCAAATCTAACAATACCATGTACTGAATTAATTTTGATTTTATTCGGTGCCGTTTCTTCACCAATTACCATCATTTTTGAGGATTTATTTTTACGACTTGGTTGAATTTCAGTTATAATATTATCCCAATAATGAACGGTGTTATGCCCAAAGGTTTGAATATTATACTCTATTTTTTCTGGTAAAAACAGATTGATTTCTGAGTATTCTGTATTCATAGTAAATTCATCAAAATCAACAGCAAAATTGTGTAACCAAAATATACTATTAAAATCAAAAATCTTTACATTTTTGCCGATTTCACCAATCCTAAAGTCAGCAAACTCACTATCCATATTTACATTATTAATTTTAGCCAACAATACTTTACTGACATGATTAAACTTATATGTGCCACCCTGTAAAATGCTTGCTCTAAATTCACCATTTACAACATCAAAATTATTTAAATTATTGCTCATGCTTTGAAACTGTAATTTCGAATTTCTCGCGTTTAATATCATTTGACTAGCTATATCCATATTAAATGTCATATTAGAGTTGATTACCGTTGCTCTTAAATTGAGATTCTTCGGTATTTTAATTATAAAATTTGTTCTATAGCTTTTTATATTTTTCATTTTTATTTTTTTCTTCTTTTTCTTGCTGTCAAAAGCTTTGATATTCTTTATATATTCTTTAATACTTTTTATTCTGGAGCCATCATTTATAGACATAAAATATTGTCTACCTTTTCTAAACTTTCTAGTAGAAGGTTCTTTAAAGGTTACGTTATTACCTTCAAACGTAATTCCGAAAAGAGTTTCTACACTATACACTACATCACCTCTTGTACTTTGACTATCCGATTTTAGAACCAGTTTTCCTTTTTCAATCTCAGCAGATACTTCTATTTTATTTATTATCTCTTGAGTTTCCTTCTTCGAATAATTATTAAAATTTATACTATAATTAAAATGCACTTTATCATCTTCAGACTTCTGCACATTAATGGAAGTACTATTTAAGTCTAGCTCCAAAGTGCTTAGGTTGGTCGCATCAAACGAATTTTTATAAATTTCGATTTGTTGCGCACTTGCAACCAAGGATGTTATTAATAATAGTAGTATCGGAAGTTTAAATCTTGATTTCATTCTGTTCGTTGTTTTGATTTAAAATTTTGATGTGTTTTTGTATATCTTTTAGTATCTGTAGGCGTGTTTGCAGATTATCTACCAAAGCTTCAATCACTAATATATTATTAGCGTCGTTCTTAAATTGCTTAGAGACCTCTTGATAATCTTTATCTAATTCATTAAGTTTCTTTTTGAATCGCGCTACCAAAACCTCATCCTCTGCAATGGCTATAAAGTTTTGCCATTCGTTTTCTATATCCTTTAAATACTCAGCTTCTACGGCTTCTATTTGTGCCAGCATTGGCGAAATTTCTTCGCTTGGTTTGTTATAAAACATGCTGAACCCAATGGTTAAAGCTATGATAGCCACTACCGCAACACTTAACCAATAGATCGTTTTTGGTTTTCGTTTTGTTTGCTTTTTAAGTTTTTCTAAAAACTCTACACTGTGATTCTCTGGAAGTGGTTTTAAATCCTCTTCCGCCTTAAATAAGTCTCTAATATCTCGCTTCATTATACTTTGGTTTTAATAGTTCCCTTAATCTTGCTTTACCTCTACTAAGGTGGGTTCTAGAGGTTTTAATCGGTATCTCTAATATTTCTGAAATTTCTTGATGGTCGTAACCTTCTATCAAGTAAAGTTTAACTACAATTTTATGTTTTTCTTTGA
Source organism: uncultured Winogradskyella sp. (assembly GCF_937958655.1). GTDB lineage: Bacteria > Bacteroidota > Bacteroidia > Flavobacteriales > Flavobacteriaceae > Winogradskyella. The sequence goes on from NZ_CALGNH010000076.1 coordinate 26,152, forward strand.
GTTGGTCAATGGCATCTAGTATCACTGTTTTAGTAATAGATGCGTCAAAGTCCCAATCATCATCTTCTATAATTTGTATGGTCTCAATCTCATGGTCGCTAAACTTTAGTTTACGCTTCTTTAAAGTATCCAAACACTGATTAATGATGATGCGCTTTAACCATGCGCCAAACGTAGCATTTGGTTGATAACTGTCTAAATTTACAAACGCTTTTAAAAACCCGTCTTGCATAGCGTCCTTGGCTTCCTCTTCATTATCTAAATAACGACATGCAATAGTGAACATGGCCTGAGCATAGTTGTTATAAACTTGCATCTGCGCCACTTGGTTTCCTTTTTTACAGGCTCTTAATAATTTATCTATTGGGTTGTGCATTAAAATAGCTGGCGTCTTTATATTGTAAAAACGAAAGAAAAATAAAAGGGTTTCAACTTTTTAATAAAAAAGTTGAAATTAATTGATTATCACTAAATTTATTTCAGCATCTTTAACATAAACAGTTTTCAGACTCTGAAACAAGTTCAGAGTGCCAATAATTAATATTATCTCTGAATTTACATGAACTTTTACAAATACCTACTGCTATTATTATTTTGTCCATTTGTAAATGCTCAAGTCACCGTTTTAGACAGCATCACAAAATACCCTGTAAGCTATGCGACCATCTCATTTGGTAATGGACAAGGCCTTTTTGCAGACGATGAGGGACAATTCTACTTTACTAAAACATTATACCCAGATGTTGACTCGCTTTTCATTTCTGCATTAGGATTTAAAAACCTTAAAGTCTCTACTAAAAATCTTTCTAATCAATTACTAATGCAACCTCAAGTTGACGAACTTGATGAAGTTGTAATAGATATTAAACCTAACAGAAAATTTAAAGTTGAAAAACTAAAACCCTATTTAGACGACGATTATTACAATTGTTGGCTACCAACCATTGCGTCAGAAATTGCAGTGTATTTTCAAAAAACATCTAATAAAGACCAGATATTAACATCTGTAATGTTTCCTATAGCCTTAGAGTCTAAAGACTGGAAAAAACGCAAGCGCTCCAATAGTGATAAAAAGAAATTCTCAACCTTATTTAAGGTTAATTTTTATGCTAATAATAACGGTATACCCGGAAATCCCTTAACTTATGAAACCATCGTTTTTAGAGCAACTGAAACGGATGGTGATTTCCACAAACTCAATGTAGAAGAATTTGATTTAAACATACCAAAGGCTGGTTTTTTTGTATCCATACAGGTTATGGGTTACACAGATAAAAACGGTAAATTATTGCCCAATAAAAAGTATAAAGAGATTAAATCTAAAAATGGTGTCGTTAAGATACCTACAAATTTTAGACCACTACTGCCGTTTACAAATAAAATTGAAACTAAAAACACTTATGTTAAACGTGTGTTTATCAATGGTAACAATTGGGTGAAATTTGATAAAGGCAATACGTTTAAATCTAGCTTGTTAGATAAGGGACTTTATAATTATGGCATTGGTCTAACTTACAAAACTTTTAAAGATGACTGAGCCCATTAGCCTCTACATTATGGCAGCGATGTATATTTTGGCTGGTCTAATGCATTTTATAATTCCAAAAGTGTATCTGCGCGTTATGCCTTCGTATTTGCCCAATCCTAAGTTTTTAAATTATAGTAGTGGTATTGCTGAGATACTTCTTGGCATTGGTCTTTGCATACCAATACTTAAGGCGATATCTATTTATTTTATTATTGCAATGTTAGTTATATTTCTAATCACTATTCACCTTTACATGCTATCGAGCAAGAAAGCGTCCGGAGGGATTCCAAAATGGATATTAATTTTGAGAATTCCTCTACAGTTTGGGTTAATGTATTGGGCTTGGTATTATTTGTAGATAGCGCTTCAAAATAATTCTATGTCATTCAGAGGTAGAGCCGGAGAATTTCTACATTAATAAAGACGTTATAGATCCTTCACAGCGTTCCTTGTTCAGAATGACAGCGCCAGTATATTATTTTATCTCAAAATCAAAATACGTCTTAGGAAATGGTTCCCAACGAAGCGTAAAGTGCCACCATTCTTTTGGGTAATTTCTAAAATTGTGCTTAAGCATTACGGACTTAAGAAGCTGTCGGTTTTGTTTTTGCCTTTCGGTAATACCTTTGTAGGCTACCCAAGACTGCTCGCCAAAAAAATCAAATGGGCTTCCCATATCTAATGGCTCACCAGTATTACCATCAATAATAGCTAAATCTAATGTACTACCTCTACTGTGCCCGGATTTAGACGCAATATAACCCAATTTAAATAGGTTTCTTTTTTTTACTTCAGGATAGAAAATACTTTTATTTACAGTATCATTTAGTACTCTTGCCCAACGTACAAAATGATTAACAGCGCGTTGTGGCCTGTAACCATCATAGACTTTTAAGCACAAATTTTGTTGCTGTAGTTCGTCTTGTACTAACTTTAATTTTTCTGCTGCTGCTTTAGTTAAGATCAATCGATTAGCTTGATAGCCGTCTATAGTATCACCAACAAAATTGTTAACGCTATAATAATGTAGGTCAACATCTAAATCTGGTATTACGGATTTTGCATACACAAAACCATCTGGTAACTCTTGTTTTTGTTTAAAACTTAAAGTTACGAGCATGAGTGAAAGAAAATATATAAGTGTTTTATAATTCATACCGATGTACTAATTTAGAGAAAATTTATGCTATGAATCTGTTTTCGCAAGAGAAACAACATTTTAATCTTCCAAATGCGGAATTAATCTATATTCCCCAGGTTTTTAGTAAAACAGAATCCGATAATTATTTTAGTACTATAAAGGAAAATACCAATTGGCAACATAATGATATTACTGTTTTCGGTAAAACCTATAAAGAACCGAGATTAACAGCATTGTTTGGCGAAACAAAACAACCGTATGGCTATTCTAATCTTGTTTTATATCCTGAACCATTTACAAAAGACTTAAAACACATTAAAACTAAAGTAGAACACTTATCGCATAACAAATTCAACACCTTACTAATTAATCTATACAGAAATGGTAATGACAGTAATGGTTG
>NZ_CALGNH010000077.1 GCF_937958655.1 uncultured Winogradskyella sp.
CTAGTGTCTAGTGTCTAGTGTCTAGTGTCTAGTGAAAAAAATCAAAATTTATTTACTTATAACATATAATATAAAATTTTACTTCTTAATTCTTACCTTATACTAATCAACACGTTTCCAGTATTGAGCCTTATAAAAGAACGCCACGTAGCCTCTCACTCTTAATGTATTTTTGTCGTCGAGTTTTAATTGGCATTGGTATTCTTTACCGTTTTCTGGATTTAGAATTATACCACCTTCATAGACATCATCATCTTTTTCTAAACCTTCGATGATAACCATATTTGTTATGGGTTGGTCTTTTTTTGACCCTTCACATTCGGTACATTTTGGATTGGGTTTAGAGGGATTTAAAAGTTGAATAATTTTACCATAGACTCTATCATCCTGTTCATAGATTTTTATAATGGATTTCTCTTTTCCGGTTTCGTCGTCAATAGATTTCCATTTGCCAAAAATACTTTGAGCACCACTTAAATTTAAACTTAAAAAATAGAGTGCAACTAAAATATATTTATTCATTTTTTGTATTAATTTTATGTAATCGTCTTAGTGACGCATTCAACTCGTATCCCAACAATAGTATATTAGAGTTAAGCCACAGATATAACAGCAGTATCAATAACGCACCTATAGAGCCATACAATTTGTTGTACTGAGAGAAATTGTCTATATAAATCCCAAATAAATATGAAGTTAGAATAATGAGAAGCGTCGTTAGTAAGGCACCAATTGAAAAAAAGCGTGTTTGTCTACCTTCTTTTGTGCCAAAATAATATAAGGTTGCTGTGGCTAAGTAAACCATCAAAACAAAAAATAAATACTTTGCAAACACTATCCATCCTACTCCATTACTATTTTTAGCCAAGGTTTCACCACTAATAGTTTCGTAAATGGGTTTTAATATGTAAATCTGAAAATACCCAAAAACAGCAACAGTCAACAATACTAAAATTGCCAAGATTAACGCCACACCTAAAGCATATAAATATTGCTGAAAAACATTACGTGTTAATTGCTCATGATAAGAATTTTCAAACCCTGAAAACACAGCATTAACTCCATTAGCCATTAATAACATGGATAATAAAAATACTGATGATACCAAGCCTGCCCCTGCTCCACCACTTATATTTTCAAAAATATTAGAAAAAAAGAATTCTGAAGTTTGAGGCGGTAATACCGAATTTAAAAAATCTTCGAATTGCGTGGGGAAATCAGCGATAGGAATGTAAGGTATTATAGTAATCACAAATAGAAGAAATGGAAAAATCGCTGTAAAAAAACTAAAGGCTATGGCACTCGCTCTAGTAGTAAGCGCACCTTTAACAATACCCATAACGTACAACTCTAATAAATCATAGATAGATAAGCCTTCAAATCCTGGTAGTCTAACTTGCTTAAAAAAGCGAACCACCAGATTAATCACAGGAATTTTATCAAGCTTATCTTCAATGGGTTTTGTCATATTACACTGCCTTGAGACTCAAATCCATGTTATAAACCGAATGCGTTAATGCACCAGATGAGATGTAATCCACACCACACTCAGCATAATGCCTAACCGTTTTTTCATTGATGCCACCAGAAGATTCTGTTAAACACTGATCTCCAATCAAAGCTACAGCTTTACGTGTATCCTCATAATTAAAGTTATCTATAAGAATACGATATACTCCACCACAGTCTAATATCTCTTTTATCTCTTCTAAGTTACGTGCTTCAACAATAATCTTGAGATCCCTATTGGTATCCTTAAGGTATTGCTTAGTCAGATTAATTGCTTTAGCTACTCCATCTGCAAAATCAATATGGTTATCTTTTAGCATAATCATATCGTACAAAGCAAATCTATGATTCTCGCCACCTCCAATTTTTACAGCCCATTTTTCTAAGGCCCTAATTCCTGGTGTTGTTTTTCTGGTATCGAGAATTTTAGTTCCTGTTCCCTCCAATAAATCCACAAATATTTTTGTCTTGGTTGCAATGGCACTCATACGTTGCATAGCGTTTAAGACTAAACGCTCTGCTTTTAAAATAGATTGTGAAGCTCCTTCTACATAAAATGCGATATCTCCATATTTTACTTCACTTCCATCTTCAATCAGAGTCTCAACTTTCATGTTTTTATCTACATAAGCAAAGACTTGTTTTGCAAACTCAATTCCTGCAATTACGCCCTCATCCTTGACTAAAAGCTTTGCTTTTCCTATTACTGAAGCTGGAATACAAGCCAAAGAACTATGGTCACCATCACCAACATCCTCTCTAATCGCATTAGCTATGATGCCTTCTATTTCTATTTTGAATTGTTCTTTTGAAATCATGTCAACTTATATTTACTGTAAAAATAGGAAATTGATTGACGATATGCGATTTTAGATTTACGAATTCTGACTAAAAAAATCGTGAATCATAATTTGTAAATCGTAAATTTGAGCATGCAAATTAAGCTCATCACTATAGGCAAAACCGACAATAAAAATCTTCAGGCCTTAATTGAAGATTACCAAAAACGATTAAGTCATTACATACGGTTTGAGTTTGAAATTATTACAGATATTAAAAACGTAAAGCATCTTTCTGAAGCGCAACAAAAGGATAAAGAAGGCGAGTTAATTTTATCTAAAACGCAGAAGTCTGATGTTATGATTCTATTAGATGAAAATGGTAAGCAAATGGATTCCTTGGCGTTTTCCAGCTACTTGCAGAAGCATATGAATTCTGGCATTAAAACCTTAATCTTTGTGATTGGTGGTCCTTATGGGTTTTCTGAAACTGTTTACAAAAGAGCTAACGGAAAGTTAGGCTTGTCTCAAATGACATTTTCCCATCAAATGGTACGTTTGTTCTTTATTGAGCAACTCTATAGAGCCTTTACTATTTTAAAAAATGAGCCTTATCATCATAGATAAGACTCACTATTATTAACACTTTATTTAAGATGCTATTTTTGAGAAGCAATCCAAGCATCAATTTTATCTTCTAATAATTGTAAAGGAATACAACCGGTTTCTAAAACTTGGTGGTGATAGTCTTTAATATCAAATTGATCTCCTAAAGCTTCTGAAGCTCTATCTCTAAGTTCAACCAATTTTAGTTGCCCGATTTTATAGGACAAGGCTTGACCAGGGTTTGCCATATAACGTTCAATCTCACTGGTAATGGCACGTTCGGATTCCGCTTCGTTTTCTAAAGAATATTGTATGGCTCGCTCTCTTGTCCAACCTTTAGCGTGCAATCCTGTATCAACTACAAGTCTAATGGCTCTATGGATTTCTTGGCTCAACATTCCAAAATACATATAAGGATCCTTAAATAGACCTAGTTCTTTACCCATAGATTCCGCATAAAGCGCCCAGCCTTCACCATAAGCACTATACCAAAGTGTTTTTCTAAAACTTGGCAAATCTTCACTTTCTTGTTGCAAAGAAATTTGGTAATGATGACCTGGTATCGCCTCATGCAGGAATAAACTTTCCTTATCGAAAATATTATACGTCTCTACATTAGGAATTGGTGTAAAAAAGATGCCTGGTCTTGTACCATCTAGTGAGCCTGGATTATAATTAGCAGCAGCCGATTTCTCTCTAAATGGCTCGGTTCTCCTAACTTCGAATGCAGTTTTGGGCTTATTTTTGAATAACTTATTAAGTTGTGGTATCATGGCATTATGAATACTATCATAGAATTCAATCACTTGAGGACGATCCGTAAAAGGCATCAATTTTTGGTTAGTTCTTACATGCTCAAAAAATGCATTAAGATTGCCTTTAAAACCAACTTGTTCTTTTACTTTTTCCATTTCAGATCTTATACGTGCTACCTCACGTAACCCTAGCTGATGTATCTCATCAGCAGTCATGCCAGTGGTTGTATATAGTTTAATTTGATGGTTGTAATAATCCGTACCCAATGGTGTAGCGTCTATTCCGCTCGTTGTTCTTCCATTTGGCAGGTATTCATTCGTTAAAAAATCGACCATGTTTTGATGCGCTGGCATTATTTTTTCTTTAACCATATTGGTATATGCAGCAGTCAATGCATCACGCTCATCTTTTGTAAAACTATCTGGTAATACCTTAATTGGCGCATAATACAGATGATCTTCAACAGCACCTTTTGCTAAAGTTTCAAACTGTGGAATCACCTTTTTAATCAGCGGTTGTGGTAATACGTAACCTTCTGCCATACCAGTTTTCATATTAGACATTGCAGAATTTAACCATACTAAATAGTTATCTACACGTTGCATCCAATCGTTATAATCCTTAACAGTATTAAAAGGTTGTGCATTACTGGCAGATGATAACTGATTAAAATCTAAATTTTTAGACCACATTTGGTCTATGGGCATTAAATCTTTTTTAAAACGCATCGCCTCTAGATTTATATCTATATCCCACTTAAGAACCTCTAAGCTCATTTTTTCAGTTGTACTCAATGAAGCTACATCTAAATCAGCAAGTTTAGCTCTGTAAGATTCATAGTAAGTTTTCTTTTTGGCCTTGTATTCTGGTGATAAAAAATTAGGGAATTCTGCATTAAAACGCATATCACCAGCGCCTGTTGCTAATGTTGGATTTAAAACATAACCTTCCTCTTTAAAGTTATCTAATAGGATTGCAAATGTTTCATTTTTAGAGGCTTTAGATGGATCATTTTTAGTAGAATCGTTTTTACATGAAAAAAGATAAAACGCTAAAAAGCCGCAAAGAAATAATTGACGTAACATAAACTGTTTTTTTATTTGAATCACCAAGATAGAGAATATTTAAAAGACAACTATGTAAGACTTAAATAAAAAAGCCCAAAACATAGTTTTGAGCTTTTAATGTATTTGATTTTAAAAAATTAATGAACCTTGTAAACGTCTTTACGCTTTTCTAACTGACGTTTTAAGTCTCTTATGGTCTCGTTTACGGCAGCCTCGTAAGTTGCTTCGCTAGATGTTGCAAAAATTCTTGGGCCTGGTAAACTTAATTCTATATTACATATTTTACCAGCATCATGCTCGTTATCATCATGCTTAATATAAACTTGTGCTGAAATTAAAAACTCAAATTTATTACTTAATTTATCTAATCGTTCCTGCGCGTAAGCTGATAAGGTTTCACTTACATCTGTGTTTACATACTGAAAATTTACTGTCATAATTCCTTCGTGTTTTAAGTTTTAATTGTACTTCTAAATTACAAAAATCCTTGGGTATTGTAAATGACTTTTATCATAAAAATTCCCTAAAATATTTCATTAACGAAAGTAATTTTCAATTCTCTCGTCTATTCTATTGTAAAATCACTATACATGAAAAATTCTATTACTAAAGACATTATTATTTTTGATGGTGAGTGCAATCTGTGCAACGGTGTTGTGGGTTGGTTATTAAAATTTGCACCAGAAGATTTATTTCAATTTGTGGCATTTCAATCTAACTATGGGCAAGAATTACTTAAAAATTACGGGTTTCCTACAAAGCGCCTAGATACCGTAATTCTTATAGACAAAAAAGGTGTTACAACCCATTCTGATGGTTTTCTTAAAATTGTTTCTAAAATTCCCAAATGGAAACGTGTTGCTGCCTTATTAGCCTTTATTCCTAGGTTAATTAGAGATTACATCTATAAAACAGCATCTAAGAATCGTGTAAAATGGTTTGGAGAATCTAAAAGTTGTACTACTAATTTTAAGTAGAAAAAGATTATATCTTTGGGTAAAATTAAAAACCCATGCAGCTCGTATTTGCTACTAACAACCAAAATAAACTCAGAGAAGTACAAGCTTTAGTGCCAAAGCATATAAAATTATTGAGCTTAGAAGACATACTTTGTATTGAAGATATCCCAGAAACCACAGGCACTATTAAAGGCAATGCCATACAAAAAGCAGAATATATTAAAACACATTATGGTTATGATTGTTTTGCTGATGACACAGGTTTAGAGGTTGAAGCTCTTAATGGTGCACCAGGTGTAGATTCTGCACAATACGCAGGACCACAACGTAATGCAGACGATAATATGACTAAATTGTTAGCGCAGCTCAAAAACAAAGCGTCTAGACAAGCACATTTTAAAACCGTAATTGCCTTATATATTAATGGTAATTTAGAAACCTTTACAGGCATTTGCAAAGGTGAAATTACCACTAAAAAACATGGTAAAAAAGGATTTGGATACGATCCAATTTTTAAAGCAGAGGGCTACACTAAAACTTTTGCCGAAATTTCATTAGATGAAAAAAATAAAATTGGGCATCGAGGAAAAGCCGTTAATCAATTAATTGAGTTTTTAAATAAATATTAAAACTACCTTTGCACTCAATTTGTGAGACCATGCGCATAGACATCATTACCGTTTTACCAGAACTAATTAAGAGTCCTTTTGAGGCTTCTATTCTTAAACGTGCTATTAAAGCTAATTTAGTAGAAGTCCATTTTCATAACCTTAGAGATTATACTACGGATAACTACAAATCGGTTGATGATTATCAGTTTGGTGGGGGTGCTGGTATGGTATTATCTATAGAGCCCATAGATAAATGTATATCTCAGCTGCAAGCGCAGCGTCACTACGATGAGATTATTTATATGACACCAGATGGAGAACGACTTAACCAAAGTATTGCTAACCGAGTTTCTTTAAAAGAAAACATTATTATTCTTTGTGGTCATTATAAAGGTGTAGACCAGCGTGTACGCGATAAATTTATAACCAAAGAAATATCTATTGGCGATTATGTACTTTCTGGTGGTGAGTTGGGAGCAGCTGTTTTATGCGATTCTATTATTCGGTTAATACCTGGTGTACTTGGTAACGAGACCTCTGCTCTTACTGATTCTTTTCAAGACAATATTTTAGCACCACCTATTTATACCAGACCTAGAGAATACAAAGGCATGAAGGTACCAGATGTATTATTCAGCGGTAATTTTGGTGAAATAGAAAAGTGGCGAGAAGAACAGGCCTACAAAAGAACTCAAAAAAGAAGACCAGATCTTTTAGAGGAGTAGCACAAAAGGATTTTTTTAACTTCACAAATAAAATTCCCTTTTCCTAATCCTAGTCCTAATCCCTGAGTTAAAAAACGTACGCTGAAATAACAACGCAATCACAAGAACAAAATCTTTTCACTTTTCACTTTTTACTTTTCACTTTTTAATTATCTTTGCACCCACTTTAGATTAACCTCTGGCGAAAATCGTGAATGTTGGTATGAAGCAACACAATTAAAAAAGAAAACATGAATTCTTTAGTAAAATTTGTACAAGACGAATTTGTAACCAAAAAAGACTTTCCAACATTTGGCGCTGGTGATACAATTACTGTGTATTACGAGATTAAAGAAGGAAACAAAACACGTACACAGTTCTTTAAAGGAGTAGTATTACAACGTAAAGGCAGTGGTACTTCAGAAACATTTACAATCCGTAAAATGTCAGGTACTATAGGTGTAGAGCGTATCTTCCCTGTTAATTTACCTGCCTTACAAAAAGTTGAAGTTAATAAGCGTGGTAAAGTACGTAGAGCTCGTATTTTCTACTTTAGAGGTCTTACTGGTAAAAAAGCAAGAATTAAAGAAGTTAGAAGATAATCTAACAGACATACAAAAAAAAAGCTTTCAATTTTCATTGAAAGCTTTTTTTTTGTTATAAACTTAAGTTTGTGAGTTATCAATTTCTTAATATTTAATGTAGTTCATCTCAAGTAAAATAGTCCTATCAAAAAAACCGTTTTAATTTAAAATTAAAGGGGCATATTTTTTCGTTTAATTAACTTCAAAACATAGATTCAATACATTATAACTAAACCAAAAATGAAATTGATAACCTTTAGCACCATAAATTAAGAAATTGGCAAAAATTTAAGCCTTAGTTACTAATCTCACAGCAGCAAAACTGATGCAATTTTGTATATTTGCACAGCTTTTTAAATAAGCTCAAGCACATTCATTTTATTTACAATAACCTATGACCAAAATAGCAAAGATTGTTTACACAAAAACAGACGAAGCACCAGCTTTAGCAACACGTTCTTTTTTACCCATAGTAAAGTCCTTTACAGAATCTTCTGGCATAACTATAGAAACTAAAGATATATCATTAGCAGCTAGGATATTAGCAGTATTTCCAGATTATGTAACAGAGGAACAACGTGTTAATGATGCCTTAGCAGAGCTTGGGGAATTAGCAAAAAAGCCTGAGGCAAATATTATAAAATTACCCAATATTAGTGCCTCAATTCCTCAATTAACTGATGCTATTGAAGAGTTACAGGCTAAAGGCTATAAACTTCCGGATTACCCAGAAGACCCTCAAAATGATACAGAAAAAGATATTAAGGCCCGTTACAATAAAATAAAAGGTAGTGCTGTAAATCCTGTTTTAAGAGAAGGAAACTCAGACAGACGTGCACCAAAGGCTGTTAAAAACTATGCTAAGAAAAACCCACATAGTATGGGTTCTTGGTCGTCTAACTCTAAAACGCATGTAGCTACAATGTCTAACGGTGACTTTGCACATAATGAGACGTCCGTAACTATTGAGAATCCAACTAGCGTAAAGATTATACATACAGACACAAACGGTAAGCAATCCGTTTTAAAAGATAATTTAGCGCTTTTAGCAGGAGAAATTATTGACACTACTTACATGAGTAAGAAGGCCCTATTAAATTTCTTAGATAACGAAATTAAAGATGCTAAAGCACAAGATATATTAATGTCTTTACACATGAAAGCAACTATGATGAAGGTTTCTGACCCAATCATTTTTGGTCATGCTGTAAGAACATACTTTAAAGCTGTTTTTGATAAACATGCTGAAACACTAGAAGAAATTGGTGTTGATGTTAATAATGGTTTTGGAAATCTATTAGAAAACTTAGAGGAATTATCGGATGCTAAACGCAATGAAATTGAAGCTGATATAAAATCTGCACTAGAAAATGGACCAGATTTAGCCATGGTAAATTCTGATAAAGGAATTACAAATCTACATGTACCAAGTGATGTTATTATAGATGCTTCTATGCCTGCAATGATTAGAACATCTGGGCAAATGTGGAATAAAAATGGTGAGCAACAAGATACCAAAGCTATTATCCCAGATAGTAGTTATTCTGGTGTCTATATTGCTACTATAGATTTCTGTAAAAAACATGGAGCTTTTGATCCAACTACTATGGGTACAGTTCCTAACGTTGGTTTAATGGCGCAAAAAGCTGAAGAATATGGCTCTCATGACAAAACATTTGAAATTTCTACAGACGGAAAAGTAGAGGTTATTGATGCTTCAGGCAATGTTTTAACATCTCATAATGTAGAAACTGGAGATATTTGGAGAATGTGCCAAGTAAAGGATGCACCAGTACAAGACTGGGTAAAATTAGCGGTAACAAGAGCAAAAGCGTCGCAAACACCTGCAGTTTTTTGGTTAGATAAAAACCGATCTCATGATGCAGAATTAATTAAAAAGGTCAACACCTATTTACCAAACCATGACACTAATGGCTTGGATATAAGAATCTTATCGCCTATAGAAGCTACAGAATTTACCTTAGAGCGCGTTAAAGCCGGAAAAGATACAATTTCAGTAACAGGAAATGTATTAAGAGATTACTTAACTGATTTATTTCCAATTTTAGAATTAGGTACAAGTGCTAAAATGTTATCTATAGTACCTTTAATGAATGGTGGCGGATTATTTGAAACTGGCGCTGGCGGATCAGCACCAAAGCACGTACAACAATTTGTTAAGGAAAATCACTTACGTTGGGATTCTTTAGGCGAATTTTTAGCCTTAGCCGTATCCTTAGACCATTACGGAGACGTAAACAATAATGATAAAGCAAAAGTACTAGGTGAAGCTTTAGATGAGGCTACTGAGAAATTGCTAGAAAATAAAAAAGGTCCATCTCGTAAAGTTAACGAATTAGATAATAGAGGAAGCCACTTTTACTTAGCGTTATATTGGGCAGAAGCACTTGCTAATCAAAACAAAGATGAAGCGCTAAAATCTGAATTTACAGAAAAATACAAACAGCTATCTAAAGAGCAAGACACAATTGTAAAAGAGTTGATAGATTGCCAAGGCGAGTCTGTTAATATTGATGGTTATTATTTACCAAATGAAACTTTAACACGTAACGAAATGCGACC
>NZ_CALGNH010000078.1 GCF_937958655.1 uncultured Winogradskyella sp.
TTTACATTATGGGGATCAAATGTCTGAAACGACCATTAAAGTAGCTTCAGATCCAAGGTTAAATATTTCGCAAAAGAACATTGATGAAGTTTATGCGGCTTCTAAAGAATTAGAAAAATTGTCACAGACTTTAGCCGATGCTTCAAAGCAGCTCGTTGAGAGTAAAAATATTGCTTCAAAATACCAATCGGATTTAAAAAAGCTGGACAAAGAAAAATATAAAGAGCAGATTAAAGCTTCAGATTCTATCGTAAAATCCATTGATAAACTGCTAGATAAATACTTTGGAAAAGAAGATAAGCGTCAAGGTATTACTCGAAATCCCGAAGTAACAACATTACAACGTCTTGGCACTGCTAGAAGTTATATAAGCGGCAGCCAAACTGGAATTACGTCAACCGAAACTACTTTGGTTAATAATGCCAAAAGTGCGGTAAAGGAGTTATTAAGTGAAACTAATAAATTTTTCAATACGGAATGGAAAACCTATGCAAATGAAATGAAAACTCTGCAAACCAATCCATTTAAAGAAACGAAAACTTTTGGTGTAGATTAAAAATTAAATAAACTGTGATGCTTAAAAGTCAATCTTTTGAAGTAACACTTGCAGATAAACAAAGTATTATTCTGCCAAAAGAACCTATTAAAGATTTTATTAAATGGGATCACAAACGTATTAGAGTTTTGGCGTCGTTTGAAGCTAAAAAAATTGAATTTTATGCAGCACTAAAAAAAGATAAAACAGGATTGTACCGCATATACTTCAGTAAAGCAAAACAAAAGGAGTTAGGCCTCTTTACGAACGATTATTTTCAACTTCAGGTATTTGAAGACCTCTCAAAATACGGTGTTGAGATGTCGGAAGAACTCGAAGCTGTTTTATTAAGTGATGATGAGGCTTACACTATTTTTGAAAATCTTACACCAGGACGACAGCGTAGCATTATTTATACAGTTTCAAGATATAAATCAGCTCAGATGTGTGTTGACAAAGCTTTACTAATAGTATCAAATTTAAAACGTGGTATTAGAGATCCAAAACTTTGGTTAAAGACGAATTAATATCTTTTTTGGTCGTGTACATTTATCTACTTAACTTTACTACAATTAAAATAGTCTAAAAATGAAAAACTTAAAGCTTTTTGTACTGATAATTTCTGTTGTATTTGCAACAGCCTGTAAAGAATCTAAAAAAGAAACTGAAGAAGTTGAAAAAATCGTTGAAGAAATCGTTGAAGAAGCATCTCAAGAAAAAAGATTGTCGGTAACCTTGTCACCTAAAAGCGAAAGTAATGTATCGGGTACCATAAATTTTACCGAAAAAGATGGTAAAGTAATTATGGTTGGTACCATTACAGGTTTAGAAGAAGGTAAACACGCTATTCACTTACACGAAAAAGCAGATTGCTCATCTCCTGATGGAAAATCTTCTGGCGGTCATTGGAATCCTACAGGTCAACCACATGGTGCTTGGGGTGATGATACTGGTTACCATAAAGGTGATATAGGCAATTTTATGACCAACTCAGATGGTAGAGCTACAATCACAAAAACTACAGACGAATGGTGCATTGGTTGTGGTGATAGCACCAAGGACATAATAGGCAAAGCCGTCATTGTACATTTAGGAGTTGATGATTTAAAATCACAACCCTCTGGTGCTGCTGGTGCTCGTGTAGGATGCGCAGGCATTATTGAGTAGATTATTATTACTTAACATATTAAATATTAATAGCTAGAATATTGCAGTTACTTTCTTCCTCATATCTGCGAGAGTCTAAATAAACTGCATATGATAGATTTAGAAACTTTAGTAAAGGAATTTCAAAACAAAGATCAAGTTGCTTTTGAAAAACTTTACAACATGTATGGTGATAGTATACATGGTGTTGTATATAATATAGTAAAAGATAAAGATATTGCTGATGAATTGATGCAAGATGTCTTTATAAAAGCATGGAATAAAGCCGATACATATACTTCAAAAAAAGGACGGTTTTTTACTTGGATATTAAACATAGCACGTAATACAGCTATAGATAAAACACGTTCTAAGGCTTTTAAACAATCAAAGCAAAACCTTAATGCTGATTTTTTCGTAGATATAATAACAAGCAATGAAAATTTAGATAGAAGCACGGATGCTATCGGAATTAAAAAGTTTGTAACCAACCTTGGGCAAAAATGTAAAGAAGTTATTGAGTTACTTTATTTTAAAGGATTTACACAAAAAGAAGCTTCAGAAGAACTACAAATGCCTATTGGTACAATTAAAACAAGAAATAAAAATTGTATTCAACAATTAAGAGATACAATATTATAATATGGATATAAAAGCATACATAGAAACAGGCATATTAGAGTTATACGTAGCTGGCCAACTATCTGATAAAGAAAATCAGGAAGTCTATGAGTTGATGCAACAACATCCTGAAATATTACAAGAGGTTTTAGAGATTGAAGCTGCTGTGGTAAAACTAACAGCTGCTGTATCTCCGCACTCCATAAATTTTGACTCCTTTAAAGGCAAATTAGGACATACAGATACAAGAGTAGTAGACCTTAAACCAAATAAACCTGGTTGGATATCTTATACAGGTTGGGCTGCTTCAATTTTGTTGGCTGGAGGCTTATTATGGACGCTAAATAATAATAAGGAGTTAAAAAAGGAACTTAAGACCGTAGAAACAGAGAATCAATTTCTAGAAATCAAGATCGAGGATACAAAGAAAGATTCTCAGGATAATAAAAACTTACTCAATTCTATAAGAGGTAAAGATATCTTAACCATTCCTCTAGGTGGTCAAGGTGACTATGCATCTACTTATGCTAAAGTGTATTGGAACAAAGAAGATAATACCATTTATTTAGATGGTGAAGGCTTACCAAATGCACCAGAAGGTAAAGTATGGCAAGTGTGGTCCTTAACTTTAAACCCATTAACACCAACTAGTTTGGGCACTATTGACAATTTTAATACTGATGAAAACAAAATCTTTACCATTGCAAATGCTAATGAAAGTCAAGCATTTGGTATTACTTTAGAGCCAAAAGGTGGTAGCGAAAGTCCAACAATGGAACAACTTTATACGCTTGGTGTTGTAAACAGTGTACCCTAAAAACAACCTTTTCTTTAAAGCCGTTTGAAAGGAGTTAAAAGCTTATTGGATTAAGTCCTTTTTAAGTATAAACTGTCCATAGTTTAGCAGAAATTATAAAATTTTCATGTCTAATCTAGACGCTTTAGTATGCGATTTTCAAAATAAAGATCACAATGCTTTTAAAGAGCTTTATGATCTCTATAATAGTAGTATATACGGTATAATATTCAATATTGTAAAAGATAGCTCCATAGCCGAAGAATTAATGCAAGATACTTTTATGAAAGCATGGAGAAAATCAGCATCGTATTCAGCAAAAAAAGGTCGATTTTTTACTTGGTTATTAAATATTGCTAGGAATAGTGCCTTAGATAAAATTAGATCAAAAGATTATAAGAATAACTTAATGAATCTTAATGCAGAGGATTACTCACATTGCATTGAGTGTTCTAAAAATTTAGATAGTTTAACCAACACTATAGGCTTAAAAGATTTTATGTCTGGGTTAAGTGCCAACGATCTCAAGGTAATAGACTTAATTTATTTTAAAGGCTATACCCATAAACAAGCATCCGAATATTTAAAAATACCAATTGGTACTGTAAAGACCAGAAACAGAAACTCTATACGCCAGTTAAGAGTTATGCTTTTATAATTACAATAATTATGAGTATGCTAAGTTTGGCTTACTAAACTACAAACGCTTGTTTTAAAATCGTATTTATTCATCTCATCCTGTAAGAATTTTATTTGTAGCCCATTGATTTGCGGTATCTAAATCTCTAAATCTAACGCTATTGTTGGTGAAAAACAGATTCTCGATAACAGTGTTCATAAAACTATTGCTGTTGTAGCCAATAACGCCATAACCTTTTAGGTTAAACCTGTTACGATAAAACTTTAGCCAGTCCATTGGCTGAACAGAATAAGAATATATTCTGTGAGAGAGGTATATTAAATCTTCTCCGTTAGATTCGGTATATTTGGTAATATCTTCAACAATTACTTTTGCATGGTTATCCCAAGAGAATGTGATTCCTGTTTTTACTTCTGAAACAATATATCTATCAAACAAAAAAACGTCTGCAAAATCGTAATTAAACGTTCTAATAATTTTATCAGAATAGTTTGTATGCCTTATACTTTGCATAAATAAGTTGGTTCTAAGCTACTAATTAATTCCTAAAAACAGTTATTGAAAAAAAAATTAAACTTAAACTTCATTATTTAAGTGCGTTTACTATGTCAGTATTAGAAACTACGATTTCTAGGTATATATACAACACTTGTTCCTTTTGCTAGATAATCATAATTAACCATTATTGTACCAAAAAAAGTCTCACTATTAACAGTAAGACTTTTTAATTTTTTTTGCAGAAAATTGATGAAATATCCTAATTAGTAAGGCATAAGGACTATTCTTAATTTTAAACAATAAGCTTTTATAAAAGCAAGTATAATTATTTAACATCCATCAGTTCTACATCAAAAACTAGTGTAGCATTTGGCGGAATTACACCTCCTGCACCAGCCGAACCATAGCCCAAATCACTTGGTATAACTAATCGTGCCTTATCACCTACATTTAAAAGACAAATACCTTCATCCCAACCAGGAATAACTTGCCCTACTCCGACTTGGAAATCTAATGGTGCATTGCGCTTATAAGACGAATCAAACACTGTTCCGTCTGCTAATTGACCCTTATAATGAACAGAAACCGTATTGCCTTTTTCTGCTTTTTTACCCTCTCCTTGTTGAATGACCTTATAACGTAATCCTGTTTCAGTTTCATCAAAACCAGCTGCCAATTTATCTAACTCAGCTCTTGCTGCGTCGCGCTCTGCAGCCACACGTTTTTCGCGCGCTCCCTCAAACGTTCTAAAGGCTTCTATGGCATTAAATTGTTCTGCTACGTCACCTACTCTAACTATTTCTAAACTATCTATAGTATCGCCTTGTGCAACCGCATCTACAATATCTTGTCCTTCTATAACATTACCAAAAACAGTATGCTTTCCGTCTAACCAAGGGGTCTCAACATGTGTTATAAAAAATTGACTACCATTGGTACCTGGACCAGCATTAGCCATTGATAATTTACCAGGAGCATCGTGTTTTAAATCTGCATGGATCTCATCATCAAATTTATAACCAGGATTTCCTGTCCCTGTTCCTTGAGGACATCCACCTTGTATCATAAAATCTGGTATTACTCTATGAAATTTTAATCCATCGTAATATGGTGTTCCTTGAGGCTTTGCTGAATTCTCCATATTCCCTTCTGCTAAGGCTACAAAATTACCAACTGTACCTGGTGTTTTTTCAAATTCTAAATTAACTACTATTTCTCCTTTTGAGGTATTAAATTTTGCGTATAAACCGTCTTGCATTTTATTTTCTTTTATTTAAGGCTGCAAAGATAGGCAATGATTTATGATTTACGAATTTAGATTTGAGAATTGATTTAATAAGTCTAGATTTGCCCAAAAACGAAACTATGGGCTTTTCATTTTCAAAATTATTTGGAAAAACAGAATCTACACCTAGCGATACTATTGAATCTATTATTGAAGACGTAGAACATAAACCTTATGGTGTTTCTGAGAGTAATGTATTATTTGCTGGTCTTAATGATTTAGGTGGCTACTTCTTTTTTCAAACTGTTATTGTTGGGACACTTAAAGTAAAGCGCAAAAATGGTGCAAAGCTCACCTTTAAAGGAAAGGATTTTGAATTGGTACTAAGCTCTGATTCTCTCGAATTTGAATCTAACCCTACTGGTAATAAGAACCGTTACGCGACTAATATTGATTTTCAGGTTGAAGAATCTGATATTAAACGACTTGAAAAAGCTACACTAAAAGAGATTTTACTAAACGTAAAAGGAAAAGAGATTTTGTTTAGCAGATACACTAAATAAAATTCCTAGCAATTTTTAATCAACAGAGTTCTCAGTAAACTTATATCTAAGATAACTCAATTTTGAAGTCACCTCTTCTCGTTACTTTCTTGATAAAGGATCTACTATAATTTTAATATTCTTAGCTTTGTTAAAGTCTAATACCAAATATTCAAATGTACCACCTGCTTCATCACTGAAGCTTCTTGAGGATTCTATGTGAACTCTTCTTAAATCGCTAAGGTTTCGTTTTCTAACTATAGGTAATACACCATATTTAACTTTCAGTATGCCTTTTGAAAACTCAATCTTTGTTGAGGCATGAAAAATGAAGGCTAACATTACAATTAAAAAAGCAACCAATCCAAGAAATACTTTATTAGATGAATTAATCCACAAAAAACAGACTGCGCTAAATGAACCAATAAAAAGCATAAGTCTTAAAAACGTAGTAAGATTTAGTTTAATACTGTAACCGCGGATTATAACAGTATCTGCATCTACTATTTTATTAGAATTCAATAGTATTTTATTTAAAAAATGTTTGGATTAGCAACAAAAACATTTAAGACTAATTCGCCACCTCACTCATAAATTTAATGCGGTATAATCGGAGTTCGTCATCTTCGTAATCACCATCAAACTCTTCTATGGCATCTGAGATTTTATCACTATCGGATTCCATAAAGTAATCGTGGATTTCTTCTTGTTGGTCTTCATCTAAAACCTCGTCAATCCAATAATTTATATTGAGTTTTGTACCAGAATATACAATGGATTCCATTTCCTTGATAAAATCTCGCATTTCCATTCCTTTTGCGGAAGCAATATCATCTAATGGTAACTTTCTATCTACATTTTGAATGATATATAATTTTAATGCAGAATTGGTTCCTGTAGATTTTACGACCAAGTCATCTGGTCGCATAACGTCATGTTCTTCAACATAATCTGCTATAAGTGTAATAAAGTCTTTACCATATTTTTTAGCCTTACCCTCTCCTACACCATGCACATTAGACAATTCTTCTAATGTAATTGGATATTTTAAAGCCATATCTTCTAATGACGGGTCCTGAAAAATAACAAAAGGCGGTACTCCGAGACGTTTAGCATTACGTTTACGTAAATCTTTAAGCAAGGCCATTAATTGTTCATCTGTTGCGCTACCCCCTCCTTTTGCATTTGTAATAATACCATCATTACTATCTTCATTAAAGACATGGTCTTCTGCCATTAAAAAGGCTATTGGATTTTTAATAAATTCTTTACCCTCCTCAGTTAATCGCAAAACACCGTATGTTTCAATATCCTTTTTTAAATAACCTGCTACTAAAACTTGACGTATTAATGCCATCCAATATCTAGAATCCTTAGCTTTACCTATACCAAAAAATGGTAAGGTATCTGTTTTATGCGATGATATTAAGGCATTGGCTTTACCAACTATTACTTGCACTAAATCTTTAGACTTATATTTTTCGTTAGTTTTAGCTATGGTCTCTAGCAATACTTTTACCTCCTGCTTTGCTTCAACTTGTTTTTTAGGGTTACGAATGTTATCGTCCATATCACCACCTTCACCCGTAGCATTATCAAACTCCTCACCAAAATAGTGTAATATAAATTTTCGTCTAGAAATTGAAGTTTCA
Organism: uncultured Winogradskyella sp.; assembly: GCF_937958655.1. Classification (GTDB taxonomy): domain Bacteria; phylum Bacteroidota; class Bacteroidia; order Flavobacteriales; family Flavobacteriaceae; genus Winogradskyella. The sequence continues at coordinate 7,656 of NZ_CALGNH010000078.1, forward strand.
GCAAAAGCTACTACTTCTTGCAAAAGTGCATGCCCAATTTCTTGTTCTGCAACAGGTTTACCCGACATAAATTTCTCTAACTTTTCTATGTCTTTATAAGCATAGTAGGCTAAACAGTGGCCTTCTCCTCCATCTCGTCCTGCACGTCCTGTTTCTTGGTAATAGCTTTCTATACTTTTAGGAATATCATGATGAATTACAAAGCGTACATCGGGCTTATCTATTCCCATACCAAAAGCAATGGTAGCAACCACAACATCTGTATCTTCCATTAGGAACATATCTTGGTGCTTCGCTCTTGTTTTGGCATCTAATCCGGCATGATAAGGCACTGCCTTAATACCATTAACTTGTAATACCTGTGCTAATTCTTCTACGCGCTTTCTACTTAAACAATATATAATGCCAGACTTACCTTCATTTTGCTTAACAAAACGGATAATATCTGCATCTACATTCTTAGTCTTTGGACGTACTTCGTAATAAAGATTTGGCCTATTAAATGATGCTTTAAAAGTTACAGCATCACTCATCCCCAAACTCTTTAAAATGTCTTCCTGAACTTTTGGTGTTGCCGTAGCCGTAAGACCAACAATAGGAATATTGTCTCCTATGCGTTTAATTATGGTTTTAAGATTTCTATATTCTGGTCTAAAATCGTGTCCCCATTCACTTATACAATGGGCTTCATCTACAGCCATAAAAGAAATCTGCTGTGTTTTTAAAAAGTCAACATATTCTTCTTTGGTGAGCGATTCTGGTGCCACATATAGCAACTTAGTAGTACCGTTAGTAATATCGTCTTTAACGCGTTTAACTTCGGTTTTGTTCAACGATGAATTTAAAACATGCGCAACACCTTCGTGTTCAGATACGGCTCTTATGGCATCTACTTGATTTTTCATTAAGGCAATAAGTGGCGAAACCACAATGGCTGTTCCTTCCTTCATCAACGCTGGTAATTGATAACAGAGCGATTTGCCGCCACCAGTGGGCATTATCACAAAGGTATTATTACCTGCCAAAACATTTTTTATAACTTCTTCTTGAAGCCCTTTAAATCCCGAAAAACCAAAGTACTTTTTTAGTGCGGAGTGTAAGTCAATTTCTGCAATACTCATTAATCCCTATTAGTATTTTATTTACTTTTGCATAAGTTTAAATATAACAATTTCTTTAAACATAAAAAACACTCTAAAAAATAAATTGTGAACAACCAATCATCAATAACAGCCTTAGCAAAAAGCACTATAAAATTAGAGAGTGAAGCTATAGCAAACTTATCAGATTTAATTACTGATGATTTTGCCAAAGCTGTTGATATTATATACAATTCTAAAGGGCGTGTTATAATCACTGGGATTGGTAAAAGTGCCATTATTGCTAACAAAATTGTGGCAACATTAAATTCTACTGGTACTCCATCGGTGTTTATGCATGCCGCAGATGCGATACACGGAGATTTAGGATTAATCTTAAAAGATGATGTTGTAATTTGTATTTCTAAAAGCGGAAATACGCCTGAAATTAAAGTGTTAGTACCACTTATTAAAAATGCAAATAACAAAATGATTGCCATTACTGGCAATAAAGATTCTTTTTTAGGGCAACACGCAGATTATATTCTTAACACCTTTGTTGCGCAAGAAGCGTGTCCTAACAATTTAGCACCAACAACAAGCACAACGGCCCAATTGGTTATGGGCGATGCTGTAGCCGTGTGTTTATTGGAATTAAGAGGGTTTTCGAGCAAAGATTTTGCAAAATATCATCCTGGTGGTGCATTAGGAAAGCGCCTCTACCTTAGGGTTAACGATTTATCAGCTCAAAACTTAAAACCACAAGTTGGGTTAAATGCAAGTCTTAAAGATGTTATTGTTGAAATTACTGAGAAAATGCTAGGAGTTACTGCTGTTGTTAAGGATGGTAATATCCTTGGCATTATTACAGATGGAGATTTAAGACGTATGCTTAGTAAGGGTAACGATTTTGCTAATTTAACTGCACAAGATATAATGAGCAATAATCCGAGGCGTATAGCATCCGATGCTATGGCTGTTGATGCTAAAGAATTGATGGAAGAATTTGGAATTTCGCAACTATTAGTTGAACATAATGGCAACTATAGCGGTGTGGTACATTTACACGATTTAATAAAAGAAGGCATTATATAATGGCAAATAAAAATATTAATGAAATGTCTTTTTTAGACCATCTTGAAGATTTAAGATGGCATTTAATTAGAGCAACTTTAGGTATTGTAGTGGCCGCCACTATTGCTGCTATATTTTACAAATTTATTTTTGACGTTATCATTTTTGGACCAACCAAAATGGACTTTCCTACGTATAATGGGTTATGCCAAGTTTCAAAATTATTAGGCATTGACGATACCACATTTTGCGCTGACAAATTTCCATTTAAAATTCAAAACCGTACTGTTGCAGGTCAGTTTTCTGCTCATATTTGGACCTCTATATACGCTGGTTTTATTGTAGCGTTTCCTTATGTGCTTTATCAATTATGGAGTTTTATTAGTCCTGGCTTAAGAGACAATGAACGTAAAAGCTCTAGAGGGTTTTTAGTGGTAGCATCTCTTTTATTTTTTACTGGTGTACTTTTTGGCTATTACATTATTACGCCTTTATCTATTAACTTTTTAGCTAATTATCAGATCAGTGAATTAATATCTAATGAGTTTGATATTAGCTCTATAATAGCCATTGTGCGTTCTTCGGCTATAGCCTCTGGCTTTGTTTTTGAGCTGCCTATTCTCATCTATTTCTTAACTAAAATAGGAATGGTAACTCCAAAATTCTTAAGAAAATACAGAAAGTATGCATTGGTTATTGTCCTTATTTTATCGGCTGTTATTACTCCACCAGACATTGCTAGCCAGGTTATAGTTGCTATACCAATACTAATATTATATCAAATAAGTATATATATTTCTGCCGTTGTAGTAAAAAATCAATCCCGATCAGTCGGGAGTAAACAAAAATAATATGTCTGATATCGTCAAAGAATTTAACGAGTATCGTTCTAAAATGAACGATAAAATTTTAGCAGATAACAATAAAATTGTAAAACGTATTTTTAATTTGGACACCAATGCGTTTGCTGAAGGCGTTCTTAATAAAAAAACAAAAGAACTTCTGGGATTGGTAGCTTCTGCTGTTTTACGTTGTGACGATTGTGTAAAATACCATTTAGAAGCGTCTTATAATGAAGGCTTATCTAAAGCAGAAATAAGTGAAGCCTTAGGTATTGCAACGTTAATTGGAGGTACTATTGTAATTCCGCATTTAAGGCGTGCTCATGAGTATTGGGAAGCTCTTGAAGAGCATCATAATCAAGGTTGAATTTTCAACTCATTATATATTGTATATATTATGAATGAATGATGAATAAAGTTTTTTTTAAAACTTCAATAGCAAAAAAGAATCCCATTTGAAGTTTCAAATAGGATTCTAAAGTAATTTATTATTTAAACTTAACTACTCTCTTAATCTTAGTGAAATTATCATAAAGTTAAGTTTTTATTCGTTATTTAGTTTCAAATTACTATCTCTATGCTTATTAATTTTGAGTTTTTTCTTGTTTAGATTTAATTAATTTAAATGAACCTAACTTTTCATTTGATAAAGTAATTTCAGTCTTATCAATTTTTTCAATCTTATATCTTACAGTTTCATCTTTTATTGCTCTTGGATGTGAAAAACCAATGACTTCAGATGCATTCATAAATACAACTATATCATAATTTGCATTAGTATCTAACAAAATAGTATGCTTTGCAAAGAAAGGTGCTTCAATATGTAACTTAAAACTTTCCTTAATATCACTTTTGCTAAATCTTAAGGTAGCCTCACCATTATTATCTGTATTTATTGATTTGTACTGGGGAAATGAATAAATACTTGTATTTGAAATCGGTTCTTTTTCAAAATCATAAACTTTTAAAGTTATTTGTAGTGAGTCATTGGTGTTAAAATACTTTTTCTCTTTATGATAACTCTCATGCTTCAGTTCAGTCAAATCATAATTTAAAGTCAAAGAGTCTTTATTTATAAAATAGTGTCCTTTTCCGTAGGATGATATCCCAGTATCATTACCAGATTTAAATTTGAATATTCCTAATTCATCAAACTCGTAAGTCTTAAAAAAAGACTGTGTTCCGTCTGTATAAATATATTTGCCATTGAATACGTCTTGACCATAGAGACTATGATGAAGTAAAAATTGGACTATAAAAACAATATTAATTACAGTTTGTACCTTGCGCATCGTTATTACCTTTTGTTTCATTAAATACAATAAGTGCTATATTTTGCCTGTCAGAAGAACTTGGAACATTTTCTACAAATGTATCGGTTTCAGCCATTATTACACCTTCTTGATTTGTTTGAAATAATCCACCCCATCCCATAGAGTAATAATAATCCCATCCTAAAGCACCACCTGTTCCATAATCTCTATCCCATTCATATAAAGCGTATGCAATGGCATTTACATACTGTCCCATAAACTCATGATGAAATGTATTTAAATCGGTAAAGCCGTTATCGATAGCAAATTGTCTTAATTTATCTCTAAGTGAGTTATTTTCAAATCCAGAATAATTATAATAAACACTGTTCAAATAAGCATGTATTAATTCATGAATCATTGTCCTTGCTATTGATAGTTTAGTAGCTTCTGCTAAATAAGAATTATTGAGGGTCGTTGTTGTAATTACAGTATAAGCACTCCCACCATCATAATCTTGATTTTGTATTGTGTACTGAACCGAGTCACTGTTATTAAATAATAAAAGTATAGTCTCTGAAAAATTAAGTATAATATTTGCGCCAACTGGATCTGTTGGAGGTAAACTTACTTCTGGACTCAGGACATCATCTTCATAAATTCCTTCTTCTAATTCATTAAAAATTTGCCTAGCACAAGGATTGGTTAATTTATTTATGTTTTGTAATTCAAAATCTACCTCATCACCGTTTTCAATAGCATCCAAGGCAATACTTACAAAGTTATTAGCCTGACAAGAGTTATCATTTATACTAAGATAAGTATTAATTTGATTAATAAGATTGGAATCTTCTAAATCATTTATTCGTGAGGCCAAAGAAGTATCGATTTGACATTCAATTTCTTCTAAATCACTATTACAATCATAATTCGGATCTATCATTTGCATTTGTATGCATCTATCTACTGGGACAACACCAATGTCATCACTGTCATTAGATCCACCACCTCCACCTCCGGCATTACCAGGCTCACCAGGAGTGATGCTTTCATCAGGCATACAAGTTGTCACCCAAGCCCCAGAACATTCTCGATAAGCGACCTGATCTCCATTGTCACAAGACTGACCTGGACCATGTGATCCATCACCACCACCAACACCGCAATAATAATCGATACAATTTTGATTTGGATCCCAATGCGTTACTGGATAACCATCTGGGCATCCTGTTTTCTGTAAAATGGATAAATCGCCTGACACTGCTTCTGCGGTAATAGCATCCATATTATATTGATAAGAATTGAGGCCAAGTAAAGGATATCTCACTAACATTTGGTGCACTCTGTCATCGTTATAAAACGTTACAACATAGTTGTGAAGTGCATTGGTATCAATACTATCTTTTTCGGCAATAAAAGTATAGCTTACATAATCTTCTGCTTCAATGGTTTGTACAAAGTTAGTATCAATGGTAAAATTGTAGCCATTATCCGTATTGTTTTTCTCTGCAGAAAACAGCGAAGAAACCTTTTGTATTTTTTTAGAGTGCTTTATCCGCTTTAATTTGGTATAATAGCCTTTTAAAATTGAGTCTTGTTCTGGGGCTACTTCTTCATCTCTTTCACAAGAGAATGAAATAACCATTAATGCTATACAAACTATAACACTTAAAAATTTGTTGTTCATAATTTATATTGATTTAATAGTTACATTGCTATAATTATAAATCAATTCTTAAGGGATGTATAAAACTAACCAAATCGTCATATAGAATTAAGCAGAATATTGCTGTTTTTAAGCAAAATATTAATAATTATGACCTTAGGCACAAAAATAAGACACTTTAGACAAGATAAAGGTATATCGCAGTTAGAATTAGCAGAACTTTTAGATATTGCACAAACTACAGTATCTAATTTTGAATCCGACAAAACTGTACCTGATATAAAAATGATTGATAAAATGAGTAAAGTATTAGATAAAAACATAACAGATTTTTTATCTAGCGAGACAAATCATTTTATTAATGAAGGACAGAAAGGCGGTATGACCTTTCAAAACATTGGAAAAATAAAAACTGTAAATGGCCTTTCAGAAAAACTTATCGAACAATATGAAGTTCGTATCAAAGAAAAAGACGATTTAATTAAATTGTTAAAAGAACAGTTAAAACTAAAGTAACACGTTTAAAAATATCTATTTTAGCCATCTAAGAGAGCGATATGAAACTACGTGCAGAAAATTTAATGAAGTCCTATAGTGGACGAAAAGTAGTAAAAGATGTTTCTCTAGAAGTTAATCAGGGAGAAATCGTAGGTTTATTAGGCCCTAACGGAGCTGGTAAAACAACATCCTTTTATATGATTGTAGGTATTATAAAACCAAATGGTGGTAATATCTATCTAGAGAATACTAACATTACCAAATTCCCTATGTACAAGCGTGCACAAAATGGTATTGGTTATTTAGCACAAGAAGCTTCAGTGTTTAGAAAATTGAGTATAGAAGATAATATTTTAAGTGTACTGCAACTCACTAAATTAAGTAAAAAACAACAGCACGAAAAAATGGAGTCGTTGATTGAAGAATTTGGTTTAGGACACATACGCACTAACCGTGGCGACTTATTATCTGGTGGTGAGCGACGACGTACAGAAATTGCACGAGCCTTAGCTACAGATCCAAATTTTATTCTTTTAGATGAGCCTTTTGCTGGTGTAGATCCGGTGGCGGTAGAAGATATTCAGCGTATTATAGCCAAACTCACCAAAAAGAATATTGGCATCCTAATAACAGATCATAACGTACAAGAGACATTAGCTATTACCGATAGAACGTATTTAATGTTTGAAGGTGGCATCCTAAAAGCAGGTGTTCCAGAAGAATTAGCCAGTGATGAAATGGTCCGTAAAGTATATCTCGGTCAAAATTTTGAGCTTCGTAAAAAGAAGTTAGAATTTTAAAACTACCTTATTTTAATCTTTTAAACATTCTATATACTACATACAAAGCAGCCGCTTGTATAGCTGTATTGAGCACCCAAAAGAGTAAAGAAACAAGTATACCTTCACCAGAATAAAATGGCAAATTAGGGCTTATTATACCTATTGGTAAGCTTATAACAGTAATTATTGGTTCTGTGATAGACGCTAAAAGATTATCTCCTTTTGCAAAAAATGCATCAACCAAAACAATAACTAATTGTATTGCTAGTAGCATAAAGAATATTCTAAAAAAAGGTTTTCGCTTTCTTTTAATTATTTTCATGGTTTCTATTTTTTTGAGCTGTTAGTTAACTCTTCTTTAATTATTTTTTTCTGATAACGCCCTTGGACAATATCTACAATTACCAATACAACAATCACAAAATAAAATGTGGTTTTACTCATGGGTACAATTTCATTTCCAAAAATCTTGAGATGAGCTAAATGACCACCCTCAGTCACCAACATAATACCAACTATAAATAGAATGAAAAGCCCTAAGACTTCATACATTCTGTTTTTTGCTAAAAATGATGAAATCTTATCTGCAAGTAATAGCATTAATAAACCACTAAATACTATAGCTATTGCCATAACAATAAAAGCTGTTGTAGAATTTTCAATATCACTCGTAAGACCTATAGCGGCTAAAATAGAGTCAAAAGAAAAAACCAAATTCATAATAACAATACTCACAATAGCTGCATTGGCCGATTTACCACGTTTGGGATTATCTACACCATCTACAATCTGCGTTAAATCTGAAGTTGAGATCATATGCCAAATTTCTTTAATGGCTGTGTAGATTATAAAACCACCACCAATTAAAACTATAATACTATGACCATTAAACGAAAAATCTAAAACATCATCTATTTTACCTGTTAAAAAGGAAAAGGGCTCTTGAAAATATTCTATAACTGAAACCAATACAAATAGCAAAACAATTCGTAAAGCAATAGCTATAAGAATGCCAACTTTTCTAACTCTTTTTTGATCTTCTAAGGGTGCCTTTTTAGATTCTAATGATATATAAAGTAAATTATCAAAACCCAAAACAGCTTGTAACATCACAAGCATTAAAAGTGTAAAAATAGCTTCTGCCATGGTTTAATTTTCTTTTTTAAGTCTATTGGTTGTATCCATTAGAGACAAGACAATATATGTTACTATTACTAATGGTATAGCAATAAATTTTAAAGTAATTAATAGTATAATACTTAGGATTAGAAATACGTAACGGATGGTATTATCCTTAAAATTCCAACTTTTAAATTTTAGAGCAAATAATTTAATATTTGAGTTGAGTAAATAACAACTTAATAGTGTTAAGCCCACTAAAAACCACTTATTTAAAATTATTGAACTTATAAAATTAGTATTTTGATAGGCTAGGATAAGCGGTAAGGCCAATATAACTAATGTATTTGCCGGAACCGGAAGTCCTTTAAAATACGCTTGTTGATCTTCATCAATATTAAATTTTGCCAAACGATAAGCGGAAGCCAAGGTAATTAATAAGCCAAATAGCGGTAAGTACGAAATTTTAAATTTGCTCCATGTCATAGACTCACTCCAACTATCCTCAAATACTACAAAATCGTTAACACCAATAGATAATGCTATCAGTTTTAACATTATTATACCAGGAACAACACCACTTGTTATAAGATCCGCAAGCGAATCTAACTGAATACCTAGAGGACTCTGCACGTTTAACTTTCGGGCCAGTAAACCATCAAAAAAATCAAAGAATATACCTAAGCACACAAATATAGAAGCCGCTATAAAATGGTTATTTACAGCAAAAATTACTGCAATACACCCACACAATAAATTAAGTAGTGTTACAACATTTGGAATATGTCGCTTCATATTTGGCGTTAATTAGAAGTTGTAAAAATAATAAAGTATTTGAGCTAATGTTAATTTATTTAACAAATCCACCAAAAAAGAAAACAATAAGATGTGCTTTTTGAAGTTATTTAGATAGAAAATATTGTGCATCTTTGTAAAAAAATTGTTGTTGAAAAATTACCTTGTAATTCTCTTAACGCTAGCTATGCTATTTGTTTCGGGTCAATCTACCAGAAAATATTCTAATGAATTTATGAATATTGGTGTTGATGCTGCAGCACTAGGCATGAGCAATGCTGTGGTATCACAAACCAGTGATGTTAATTCTGGTTACTGGAATCCTGCCGGTTTAGTGCACCTAGAAGACAATCAAATTGCATTAATGCACTCTAGTTATTTTGCCAATATTGCCAACTACAATTATATAGGCTATGGCATGCCTTTAGATGATAGAAGTGCCGTTGGCATCTCACTTATTAGATTTGGTGTAGACGATATTTTAGACACCACTCAATTAATAGATGACGAAGGTAATATTAACTATGATAGAATAAATACATTTTCTACAGCAGACTATGGTCTCACATTTTCTTATGCTAGGAAATTGCCTTTAGATGGTTTAAACTTTGGCGTTAATGCTAAGGTTATAAGACGAATTATAGGAGATTTTGCATCTTCTTGGGGATTTGGATTAGACGCTGGCATACAATTTGAAAATCAGTCTGGCTGGAAATTTGGACTTATGGCTAGAGATATTACAACTACATACAATGCGTGGTCCATTAACGAAGAAAAGTTTGAACAAATTAGTGGTGCTGTTGATGGCCAAAACCAGGAGTTACCAGAAACTACAGAAATAACCATACCTAAACTTCAATTGGGATTTTCTAAAAAGTGGATTTTTCATTACGACTATTCTTTAGAAACTGCGGCTAATTTGAATGTGCGATTTGAAGAAAACAACGACATTATCTCCACGTCCTTTGCCAGTATTAGTCCAGCAATTGGATTTGAGTTTGGTTATACAGATTTAGTATTCTTAAGAGGTGGTGTTGGTAATTTTCAGAACGAATTACAGATAGACAATTCTGAAGACTTAACCTTTCAGCCTAATTTTGGAGTTGGTTTTAAATACAAGGGCATTCAAATAGATTATGCGTTTACAGATATTGGCGACCAAAGTGCTGCACTTTATTCTAATGTGTTTTCACTAAAGATAGACTTTAGTATATTTAGGTAATCAATACTCAAAATCTTATGCAGATAAAGTTACGCTTATCATTTTATCTTATTTTATTTATCTCGTTTTTTAGCTTCGGACAAGGGTTTAAACTGTCTGAAAACGCTAGAATCTCTGTGCTAACATTTGGGCCTGGTCATTCGCTTAATGATGCCTTTGGGCATAGTGCCTTTAGGATTAATGACCCTACTAAAGGTTTAGATCTGGTATACGGTTATGGCGAATATGATTTTGATGCTCCTAATTTCTATCTAAAATTTGCGCGTGGCAAACTCAATTATCTTATTAGTAGACATAATTATTCTGATGTCTACTATCATTATTCTAGCTACGACAGAAGTATTAGTGAGCAAATATTAAATTTATCATTTTTAGAAAAACAAAAACTATTTAGCGCCTTAGAAAACAATTACAAGCCTGAAAACAGACGCTATCTCTATGATTTTTTCTATGATAATTGTGCTACACGGATTAGAGATGTTACACAATCTAATACGGCAAGCACTATAAATTTTACCGCACCTAACAAATTAAAAAACAGCAGTTTTAGAGATTTAATCTACGAACATGTTCCTAAAAATTCTTGGGGAAGTTTAGGTATTGATATCGCTTTAGGATCTCTAATAGACAGAGAGGTTTCGGCTAGAGAGTATATGTTTTTACCTAAATATATTAGTCGTTTTTTTGCTGATGCTACTATGGGCAACGGTAAAAAATTAGCACAGCAAAAAACTATATTGTACAAAGAAAAGGAAACTAAAAAATCGTCAAATGGCTTTCTTAGCCCACTTGTTATCCTAGGTGTTTTAGGTTTTTTAATACTCTATTTAACTTATAAGGATTATACCTCTAATAAAAGAACGAAATGGCTAGACACCTTACTTTTGTTTTGTACTGGCAGTATTGGTGTTTTGTTACTTTTACTATGGTTTGCTACCGACCACACCGCTACGAATTATAATTATAATTTACTATGGGCATTTCCTCTAAATCTAATTTTAATTAGACCATTATTAATGGTAAAGGTTAAAAATTGGGTGAGAGCCTTCTTAAAGTTTTTAATGATTTCACTTTGCTTAATGACCTTGCATTGGATTATTGGAGTTCAGGTATTTGCAGTAGGTTTAATACCAATACTAATTGCACTTATTGTAAGGTATCTTTTTATTCTACAGCATATAACAACAAAATAGCCTTATTGCCCTCTGTAGTATAGAATAGTGCTTAAGGTTTTTATAGAAATGCTAAAGTCTAAAAAAATACTTCTATGCTTTATATAATACAAATCATACTGAAGCTTTGTTAAGCTATCGTCTATAGAAGATCCATATCTGGTATTTACTTGTGCCCAGCCTGTTAAACCTGGTTTAATAATGTGTCTAGTTTCATAAAAAGGAATGATCCGAGATAGCTCGTTTACAAAAAAAGGACGTTCTGGCCTTGGACCAATAACACTCATGTCGCCTTTTAAAACATTATAAAATTGAGGAATTTCGTCTAACCGAGAACGTCTTAAAAACCTACCGAATGCCGTAACACGATTGTCATTTTTTTTAGCCCATTTTACACCATCAATCTCTGCATCTACAATCATGGTTCTTAGCTTTAAGATTCTAAAGGATTTGCTGTTTTTTCCTACACGCTCCTGAGAATAAAATAATGGCCCTCTGTTGCCAAAAATGTTTCCTATTAAAACAAATGGTATAATTAGCACACACGCAATAAGTCCAAAAATGGCAAAAACAATATCAAAAGCTCTTTGAAAAAAGATGTAAAGTTTATTCTCATTACTTCTACTAAACGGAAAGTATTTATAAAAATCTTTACCTACAAACTGAACAGGCACTCTATGCAAAAGTTCTTCATAAACTTGTGAGTAATCTCGGATTTTAAATCCACGCTCCATTAACAGCATAAGATCATGATACACCTCAGAAACCATGGCATCCATATTAAAATTGGCTACAATAACCTCAGAAATACGTTCTTTAATAATGATTTCTAAAAAATCATCGGGTTTAAATTCTTTAAGACCCTTATATTTTACTGATAAGTCATTTATTTCTTCACTATTAATAAAACCAACTATTTTATAATTTGGATCTGAGCTATCCAAGGCTTCAATTAGACTTTCAATATTAGAGATCTCTGCCACCAATAAAATACGTTTGTAGAAACGAGGCGATTCAATAAGGGTAATATAGAGTACCCTCCATAGAAATACTGAAATTATAATTGTAAGATAAAAATAGAGAATTTGAATTCGTTCTTCTGGCAAATACGGTGATAGAAATGGTGTAAGCAGATAGAAAAGCACTACAATAGAGGCCATTAATACAACATTTTTAAAGGATGTATCTAGTTTACTTGCTTTTTGGAGATCGTAGAGTTCAAAAATGGTTCCAAAAACTGTAACGTAAATCCCAAGTAGCAACAAGGCTGTTAAATTCTGTGAGTTAACCTGTACGTAATCGAAATCTAAAAAAAGGTTTAAACAGTAGAGACTAAGAAATACCATAAATAAGTCCACGACCCTAAGAAGAATCTTGCGTTCTGAAACTTCAAAGTGTATACCTTTTTTATGCTTCATTATAAGGAAAAAGCTTTGCGTAAATATAGTAAGTCTCTAGGATTTATTTACAATTTTCACTGTAAAACCGATAGCCAGCGTATCTTTACGTTATCCCAATCAAAGTGTTCCGCCTTTCTTCTAGCATTTTGAATGGTTTTTATTCTCATAGTATCATTCTCTACCAAGTAAATAATTTGATCTACCATAGCTTTTAAATGCGCTTTAGGCACCAATAAACCGTCTACTTTGTCCGATATTAAATAAGGAATTCCTCCCACATTGGTTGAAACTATAGGTAACCCAAGAGCCATAGCTTCAATTAAGCTAACAGGTGTATTATCTAAGTTTGTGGTGTTAATAAAGATATTACTACGACCCGATAATTGTATCCATTCTTTTTTAGATAATTTTCCTGTAAAATTAACATCTAGGTTATGTTGTTTTGCATAATCTTTGGCAAGAGATAATGATCCATCTACCTCTGGACCAATCATAGTAAGAGAAGCTTCATAATTTTTGGCTAACAAATCTTTTAACACACTTATGGCGAGATTAGGATTGTAAATGGACGAAAATGAACGTACCCAAAGTAGTTTTATAATCTCAATAGGTCTATCTGTAAAAGGGTAGTCTTTTAATTCTATAAAATTTGGTATATATATAACCTCATAGTTATACTTTTCGAAAACTGTTTTTAGAAAGTTAGAAGGAGCCACAAGCTTATAAGCATTGTTAAAAATCAAACGACTTAACTTAGGATTGTTCTGCAATCTGTGCTCTAGGTTTCCTCCATGTAGTATGGGAATATAATTGAGTTTAAAAAATCTACATATTTGGCTGATAATTAGCGCATAATAAAAATTAGTGGTACTATAAGTATCTATTAAAACAAAATCTGTTTTAAAGGGATTTCTTAACACTAAAAATATCATATCTAATAGTCTAAGTACCTTGTTAGATTTGTTAGAAGCTACTTTAACTGAGCATATCTCCTTCAGTTTTTTACCTAAAGTCTCTATTGTAGTTATTGTTCTACCTTTATGCGATAGCGCGTTTCCTATGTATAGGACGTTTTTCATAAATTACATTTAAAAGTGCCAAGGCATATATAAAACCAGGTGCAGCTATTCGCATTGCCGAATGATTGATGGTAGCAAACCAAAATACTAAAAACGCATAAAAAAAGTAGTTTCTTCTATTATTAATGCGATATACTAATGGCACACCTATTAAAATTAAAAGCATAATAATTCCTAAAGTTCCATGCTCAGATAACATTCGGCTTAATTCGTTGTGAGTTGCTATTACTCTTCCTTCAGTAACTTTTCTTAATTCTTTCATACCACTTGCTCCTACTCCAAAAAAAGGTTCATTAATAAACCCCTCTAACTCACCTAAGAATAAATCTACGCGTCCTGCCGAAACATCTTCTTTTAGTTTACCACTAGCATCTTGGTTGGCATAACGCTTATCTATTAACCCACTTGTTTGGGTAGAACTTATAACCCATGTTAAGCCCGATGCTACCAAAACAGCAATAAATGATATACTTACTATCCGCTTATTCTTAACACTAGCTCTAAAGTAAAACACTCCTAAAAACGCAAAAATCATTAAAATAGCCGTAAGAACTCCACCTCTACTAAACGTTATAATACCTCTGTAGCTCATAAGTGCAAATAGTACAAGATTAATAATTCTACACGTAGTATTCTTGGAGTTTATAAAGAAAAAAATACTAAATATAAACATACCAAGACCCAGAATAGTAGCGACTTGATTTGGCCCAAACCCCCCAGACGCTGCAAAATTAGATGCTGTTCCTCTAAATATATCCTCTAAACTAACTGTGTATAAAAAGACATAAGCGGTAAGACTTACAATAGGAAGTCCTAAATAAAGTAAGATATCCAAGAGTTGCTTAAAACTTATTTTTTTATCATAACAATAGAGCGCTGATATTCCTAAACATATAGGCCCACTTAATACAAAAGCAACATTGGTTCTTAAATTAGAATCAAAACCAATGGTAGAAGATGCTATAACAATAGACGGAATTAATAAAAATAAAAATATCACGTAAGGGTAAGAGCCATTAGAAAGCCCTCGGTAATACATACCAATAAGCATAAATAAAATAACAAAATATTTAGCAGATTCATAAAATAAACCAGCGTGTGTCATTCTAAATAAAATCTCGGCACCAACCACATAAGCACAGCCTTTTAATACAGCTATAGTCTTTTTTTTTGGCGGAACTGAAATAATTTGAAATAGAAAATAGCCAATAACTCCAAAGAAAAATATACGCGGTACAAACGGAACAGAATGAACTACTATTCCTAAGAGAATGTGTGCTACTATTTTTGTAGGATAATTAAAATTCAAAACGCTGTGTTTATAGTAGTTTTTGATAGATTTCTACAACATCATTTAATATTGATGTTTCAGAATAAACGTCCTCTACTCTTTTATTAAAATGTTTTGCACAAGATAATCTATAATCATCATCCTTAATGTATCGTAGTATAGCTTTTGCAAAATTTTCCACATCACCAGATGCTATTAATTGTCCTAAATTTTCATTATTTATGACATCTCCACAACTCCCAACGTTAGTAACTATTACTGGTAGCTTGGCAAAACCATATTCTAACAACGCTAATGGTAACCCTTCAGATTTTGAAGATAAAACACCTATTTGACATTGCTGCATAATATTTAGAATATCGTTACGGCTGTCATAAAAATAAACATGTTTAGAAAGTCCTAAGTCGTCAATCTTCTGAAAATACCGATGAGAATACGCATCTTTAAAATCTTTACCAACGCAATGTAAAGACCACTCAGGAAATTTTTGATGCACCAACTTAAAAGCCTCTAACAGCAAAAGATGATCCTTTTGAGACCTCAGGTTTGCGAGGCATAATATCCGTTTTCCCTTATAACCTTTTAGTTTTGTTACCTCTGATTTATTAGTTACCAAGACCGGAAAGTTTCTAATAAACTCAACATTATTGCAATGTAAATTATCTTTAGACCATAGCTTTAAGGTTGTATTTACACTAAAAATATAAGAGAAAAACCTAGAGCAAAATCTTAGCACGCGCTTTGGTCTTTTAGCTACGGTTTCACTTTTACCGTAATGATCGTGCCAAATAATTTTAACTGATGGTACTACAATTTTAACTATGGTACTTATAAAAAAAGATGAGGAATGTGCATGTATAATATCTATTTGATGCTGCTTAATATACCTACGCAATTTTAAAATAGCAACACCATCTAATTTAGCCGTCTTTTTAAGAAAAAGATAACCCACGTCTTTATCAATAGTATTGACTAACGAGCCTTCTGCTCTTGTTGTACATAGATGAGATGCAATGCCTAATTTAGCCAATCCATTAGCATAATTTACAGCCAGTCGTTCGGCACCACCTGCCTCTAAGGCATCTATTATTTGAATAACTTTTATCATTTGGCCTCTAAAAGTAGATTAATATCAGCCTCAAAACGCTCGAGTGTGTAGTGTTGTGACCAATTTTGAGCGTTTTTTGCCATAGCATTTAAATATAAATCTCCTTTAGACACTTCACTTAAAATAGTACTTGTGGCACTCTCAACTTGTGGCTCAATAAAAATACCTCTTTCGCCTTCTCCTAACATCCAAGGTACACAAGACACAGGTGTTGCAATTGGTATTGCCCCAAAAAACATACCTTCGGCTAAGGCTTTTGGCCAACCCTCGCTCACGGACGGCAAAATTACAAAATGAGCACTTTTTAAATGGTCTTTAATCTCAGTAATTGCAACATTACCGTGCAACTTAGTTGCTTTAGATAACGCATTTTGTGTAGTGTAATTTTTAAGGTCATTAAACAGGATACCATCACCGAAAAAATGTAACTCAACAGCTTTATCGTGTTTCTTTAAAGCCTCTATAATTTGAAGTGCAAGCAGTGGTCGTTTTCCCTTAACTAAACTACCTAAAAAGATAAATTTTAAGGTGGCCGTATAAACTTTTGGTTTATAAGCTACCTTTTCAGAATTACTAAAGGTTGCCGTGCTAAAAGGCATAACGTTTTTAGACTGATTGAACCATTTACCATAGACTAAAATTTTACAATTCTTAGTTAAAATTGTAGTACTAAAGAGCCATTTTTGAAATCGATAGCCCAAAGGCTGCTGACTTTTTGGATCCCAATTACCTGCATATTTAACAGTTTTAGGTTTTTTAGGAAAAAAGATTTGCATTAGTCCTGCCAATGCAGCAACATTACTTGGGCATCTAAAATGTAAATGATCTGCTTGTTTCATCACCTTAGCTATCTTTAATAAAAGTGCTGGCATCACTAGTATAAGCTTTAAGATACTAGCTAAGGATTTTATATTAAAACTAGGCACTTCAACTAAGGTTATGTGTTTATGATTATACTTAGTGTCAATGGCTTCTGGTTGTGCTTTAGATCTAAAAGGTGCTACAATAATGACCTTAGCAAAATGTTGTGTCCAAATATTCATTTCTCTAACATAAGGTCCATATCCATAGTAGGCCTCTGTACTTTTTTTATGCTGAACAAGTGTAAATATGGCTAATGTTTTTTTAGTGTTTCCCAATGATTACTTAGTTTAACAAGCGCTTATAAAAAGACACATTAGCATTCATTAATTTATTAGAATCAAAATGATCTAATACGTAGTGTTGACCTGCCGCAGCAAT
This sequence comes from uncultured Winogradskyella sp., assembly GCF_937958655.1. Classification (GTDB taxonomy): domain Bacteria; phylum Bacteroidota; class Bacteroidia; order Flavobacteriales; family Flavobacteriaceae; genus Winogradskyella. The sequence goes on from NZ_CALGNH010000078.1 coordinate 25,278, forward strand.
CAATGCACTTTGGTCCTTATGCTCTAGAGCCCAAATAATTTTCTCTGCAATATCATCAATTTCATAAGGGTTACAGAGCAAACCTGTTTTTTGATGTGAAATGGTTTCGGGTCCTGGTCCTAACTCCGAAAAAACAACCAGCTTACCCATGGCCATGGCCTCTGGTGCAACTAAACCCTGTGTTTCCATTAATGAAGGAAATACACATACCTCAGCTGAAGCATAGTGTTTTGCAAGTTTTTCTAAAGGAACCGAACCCATAAAATGAATTTTAGTATGGTCTACTTGTAATTGTGGAATGACCTCATTTTTAATATAGTCAATATATGATTTTCCGTTATTATGAACCCAATCTCTTCCAAAAAGATATAAATTGACCTCTGGTTTCTGCTCTAAAACGTTTTCCATTGCTCTCACCAGCTGTTCTACACCTTTCTTTTCGCATATTGTACCAGCAAAAAGTAAACTATTGGGTATAATTTTAATCTCATTTTTGGGTTTAAAAACCGCTAGATTTATGGCGTTTTTAATTACCGCAATTGGTTTATTATGATAGCTTAGATATTTAGATGTATGCGATTTAACATATTTAGAAACCGCTATAAATGCATCTGTTTTTTTAAATGATCGCTTTTCTTGAAATCCTTTCCATTTATTAATGCCTCTTTGCTCAGATTCTGCGAAAAAGTGATGCCCACCATGCAATCTTATAACATATTTTACTGCTTTTATTTTTGAAATAAATGCTAAACCAAGCTCCGTAGTTTCAATAATATCAATTGCAGTTTTAGCATGTATCTGTCTTAATTTAGCGCTTATAGCCTTAGAATTAAAATACCAAGTTAGTCCTTTTATGCGCTTAGGCCTTAGTCTAAAAACAACGATGCCTTTATCATTCTCAACGTCCTCACCATTGGTATAATTATTTATGCCTAAAACAGTGACTTTATGACCTGCATTAACCAAATCGGTTGCAAAAGTTTTTACAAACGTCCCTACACCTCCATGAGGATAACCTGCTTTAGGATATTCGTTTGTAATAAAACATATATGCATTATACTATAGTTTTTGCAATGTTAGCAGCGCTCTCATCTAAAGGGTACTGCACTACTTTTTTCATCCATTCTAACTTATCTTCTGCTATTTCGTTAGGATTATTTAAAGCGGCATTAACAACGGTTTTTATTTCAGATTTATCATTAATCCATCCAACGGCATCGAGGCCATTCATACTTCTAAAATGTTGAAATTTATAAATCATTTCTGTACTCCAATCTGGGTCTACAGAAGGATTATAATTGAGGTATAAACAGGGTTTATTATGCGTCGTAAAATCGTGTGCCATGGTACTTCCTAAATTAATCACCAATTCACAATGTTTTACCAAATTAACCTGAAGGTCTATGTCGCTATATAACGGAAAGTAACCAGACCAACCTGTGTTGGTTTCAATATTCCAATTAGGATCAATTTTAATTACAAAACCTTCATGTTTTGCTAAAACGGCATCATAGCGATCCGAAAAATCTACAGGACAGCGTCTAAAGATAATTTGAATGTTATGCCGTTTATCAGCTAAAGCCTCAACAACATCTTTAAAAAACAAGGCATCATAAGGTGACGTTATTAGGTCATCACCACTAAAACATATCCATTTTTTTGCAGGATCTAATCCATATTTATCTGCAAAAATTGCTCTGGATACCATACGTTTTTCGTCTAAATAAAACTCAAATTGCGGTGTGCCAACTTTTTTAATAGCCTCATTAGGAATTTCAGGATAATAGATTTTCATTTCTTCTTCCATCCACTGCGACCAAACTAAGTACAGATCTGTTTTAACAGAAAGTCTGGCTTTTGGTAAGTTATCCCACGAAAATATAGCGGTAGCTGTTTTAATATTTAATTGCTGAGCAGCTAAACAAATTGGCATTAAACCTGCCACACGCTGATGCGTTATAAAAATGGAGGTTGGTTGTGCTTCTTTTAAATCTTTTACCGCACTAGCAATTACGTTTTGAGAAATATTTGCTCTACTTTTTGCTTCGTATTTTAAAATTTTTTGATAATTACCCGAAATAAAACCACCTAACAATTCTGCTAATCGATATAAAATTTTGATTTTAAGACTATACTTTGGTCGCCGCCAATTGGCTAGGATCGTTTCATTTTGCTGAAGTTTTGCATTATGTCTTAATCTTGCATAAGTTGTAGCTTCTCTATATAAACGTGTTTTAAAATTTTCGGGTTTAAAGTTTATGTTTTTGTACCTAAAATTTATATTATGAAGTGTTTTAACGTCACCAAAGGCGTCTTCTGGTAAAGGCGACCATATACTAATATCACAGTCTTCTTTTAGGTATTTAATGAGGTTAGAATAGAGATAATTCTTTATTCCCACACCATCTGGTACTACAAACAACACGTGCTTTTTAGAAGGCATCTTTAAACTGTTTCTGATGATTTATAGCCCAAAGTGTTGAGGATTCTAAACTCTCAATAAATAAGGCTGCACTATTCCCCTTACCAAAACTATTGGTTTTAGTAAACTCTGTATTTATGGCACTTTCAACAGCTTTTACAATTGCATCAACTTTACTTTCTATATTTATAATTTGTAGCGCATTCGCTCTATTGTTTTGGCGGTTACCAACATTTATAGTTGGCACACCGTAGTAAGGTGCTTCTCTTACACCTGCACTACTATTGCCAATCATAAATTCGGCATTTTTGAGTAATGTTAAAAAATACTCAAACCTTACGGATGGAAACACTTTAAACCTTGGATTATTCTCAAACTTCTTATAAGCTTCTAGGATGTATTTACTGCCTAAATCGTTATTAGGATAAATAACTACATAATTCTTTTTGCTGGCAATTAATCCGTCTACAAAGGCATTCGCCATCTCCGCAATAGTATCTATTTCTGTGGTTACAGGATGGTACATGGCTAAACCATAAGCTTCAAAATCTATTTGGTAATAAGACTTAACCTCTTCTAAGCTTGGTAGATTGTTAGAAAACATAATATCTACATCTGGTGATCCTATGGTAAAAATAGTATCATCTAACTCTCCCATTTGTACTAAACGTCTTTTAGCCTCGTCATTAGAGGTATAATGTACATGACTTAATTTTGAAACCGAATGCCTTATTAATTCATCAATAGTCCCAGAGAGTTCTCCACCTTCAATATGCGCTACAAGTATATTATTTAAACTCCCAACTATGGCACCTGCAAGTGCCTCTACTCTATCTCCATGTACAACAATTAGATCTGGTTTAATATCTTTTACATACTTTGAAAATCCGTTGATGGTTTTAGCCAAAGTGAGATCCATGGTAGCTTCGTCTGTATGGTTATGAAAGGTTTCCAAATTTTTAAAACCACAACGCTCAACCTCAATTAATGTATAGCCATATTCCTCCATAAGATGCATGCCTGTAACAAACAAATAGGGTTCAAAACTTTGATGACTTTCAACACGTTGTACAAGTGCTTTGATTTTTCCAAAATCTGCTCTTGTCCCTGTGAGAAAAACAATTTTACGCATACTTTAAGTTTAGCTATTATTTAAAATCACTATAATCTAACTGTTCACCTTCTTCAATATCCTTAAGGGCTACTTTTCCGAGGACATCATTAAAATATTCGGCTAATATTTTACCGGTACCTGGTCGTTTTACCCAAATATTATCCATGGTTAATTCGTCTCCTGCTTTTATATTTTTAATACTGCAAACCGTTGCAAAGGCAAAGTCTATAGTTACTTTTTCTTCTTTTGCTGGTGCTTTTGTACCACCACGCATAGACCATACCTCTTGGCTACTGTTTACTAAATCCTTGCACGCCTTCTTATCCATACTACACACAATATCTGGCCCTTTACGACCCATGTGATCCGTAAAATGACGTTCTAAAATGGAAGCTCCCAAAGCTACAGCACCAAGGCATGCATTGTTATTTAGGGTGTGATCGCTTAAACCAAAGACATGATCTGGAAATGCCTCGTGCAACTCCATCATGGCTCCAAAACGTACCAAATGTGATGGTGTTGGGTAAAGATTGGTGGTGTGCAATAAAGCTAATGGTGTATTATGGGATTTAAAAACGTTTACCGCCTTACGAACGCTTTCAATAGTATTCATACCTGTACTCATAATCACAGGTTTGCCAAATTGTGCTATATGATCTAATAACGGATAATTATTACATTCGCCAGAGCCTATTTTATACGCAGGCACATCAAAGGATTTTAATCGTTCTGCAGCAGCTCTAGAAAATGGTGTAGAAATAAAAATCATGCCTTTACTTTCCACATAATTCTTTAATTCTAGCTCATCTGCTTCATTAAGGGCACAGCGTTCCATAATATCGTAAATAGACACATCTGCATTGCCAGGAATGACGCTTTTTGCAGCTTTACTCATTTCGTCTTCAACAATATGGGTTTGGTGTTTTACCATTTCGGCTCCTGCTCTATGTGCCGCATCTACCATTTCCTTTGCTACGGCCAAGGAACCTTCATGATTTATACCTATTTCTGCAATGACCAAAGGTGGAAAATCTTGCCCGATCTTTCTACCTGAAATTTCTATATATGGGTTAGCCTTCATGGTGTGTTTTTAAAATATATTCTGCGTACTCAAAATCTTCAATTGTGTCAATATCTACCGAAGCAAATTTATGATTTACTATAAATGTCAATGAGGCTTCATTAAATATTATTTCTTTTTTTATCAACGATGCTTTTGTAATATAAAGTAGTCCGTTTTCAAAATACAAGGGTTCTAAATCCTGACTGCGTTGACCAATGGCGTAATTAAAAGGCTGAAACGTGTTCCCTTCAATCTTTCCTAATTTTTTATGATCCCGAGTAACTGTAAAAAGGCTATCTACCTTGTTATCTAAATATGCTTTAAAAGCTTCATCTAATAATAGTTTTGGTCGTAACGGATTGGTTGGTTGTAGAAGAATTACAGTTTCGATAGTGTTCTCTAAAACCGATAAAACGTGTTTCATCCCTGTAACTGTATGTTCTAAATCACCACTTAGCTCAGCTGGTCTGTTTATAACCTTTGCACCTAATTGTTCCGCTGTTTCTTTTATTACAAGATCATCTGTAGAAACATATACCTCATCAATTATAGCAGAATTTGCTAGGGCATATTCTATAGAATACGAAATCAATGGCTTGCCATTTAGCGACTTTATATTCTTACCTGGCAAACGTTTTGATCCTCCTCTAGCTGGTATTATGGCTATTGTCTTACCCATTATTTTTTAGGATATAATAGATTAAATAGTCTATGGACGATCCGTTTCTTTAATCTAAACCAAGATTTACTTGGTTTTTTTGCTGAAAAATTTGGCAGATCTAATCTTGCTTTTACCGAAGTATCTAATGCTGACATTTCACTATTTGCTCCCTGAACTTTTCGCATCCAATCCTCTACCGTATTGCCCATGTGATATGCAAAATTATTATAGGTAGCCAAACGCATTCCGCCAGAACGGTTAATCGGCTCATCACAATATAAAAATTCTGAATTATTACCTACTAGTATCAATGAGGATTCCTTTGGTACGGTTGAAAAAAACAACTCACGCCTCATGCTTAAAATTTGATGCCCGCTTCCTACAATGGCTTTGATTCCGTTAAACGCTATCACTGGCCATTTTTTATTTTTATCCGTATCTAATTGCCAATGAAAACTATCTAAATATCTGTTATGATCCTCAAAATTTTCTGGGATAGATTGGTATTTAAATTTCACCTGTTTTTTAAGAATTCTGCTTAAGGTTGAGGCTGTTTCGTAATTTTTAAAATTACGACAAGGTATAGGAGACACGGATGCCACACCTTTTATATTTACAAATAGCTTTTCAGTTTCCTCTTGCCAACCTTGCTTAAAGAGGATATCTACATCAGAAAGCGTAATTATAGGCTCTCTACTTCCTCTGGCAGCGCCAATTAAAGCATCAATTTTACCTATGTTTTTTTTATGGTGAATTACCGTATCAATGTCGTTAGCACTCAGTTTTTGGTCTAAAAATTCTGATACGGCTTCACAAGACGCATTGTTAACTACAGTTATGGCACAATTAGTATTTGTAGTTATTATTGCAGAATTTAAACATAGTTTAAACACTTCTAAAACATCTTTGTAATACCCTTCTAATGACGGAATAAAAACAACAATTATCAATCGATGCTGAAACTCTAGCTCAATTTTTTTTGATTGTTTTTGTGGATTCATACCTACTCTCATAGCTCATCTCGCATTAGCCAATGCTTTGCGTCGTCAATGGCGTTATTAATCTTAGAGCTCCAAACGTCTAAACTGTACAAGTCTCTTGGTAACTTGCTGTAATATGGATTTTCCTTAGTTTTAAGTTGAGATATGGCTAATTGCATTTCATCTACCCAATACGCTACTATATTTGGATATTCTACAACTCTACCGTAATCCCCGTTACCAAGTACTTCCTTTATACTGCCTTGGTTAGAGGCTATTACGTAGCATCCACAATGTAAGGCCTCTGCCAAAACAATTCCGAACCCTTCTTTCCATAAGGATGGAAATAGATAAACGTCTGATTGTTGATAATACTTTGGTAATAAATGATTCTCTACACGACCTACAACCAACACACCTTCTTGATTAATTTCTCTGTTAATACCAACAATAATCAGTCGGGCTGATTTATTTTCTTTATAAACTTTAGCAAAGGCATCTAATACAATATGTAAGCCCTTTTTTGGTCGGTCTTGTGAGCACCACATAAATACAAAATGATCTTTTTCTAAACCGATTTCCCTTCTAAAGTTGTGCTTTTCTTCAATAGAAATAGTATTGAATTTATGAACATCAATTGCGTTGTACATAATGCGAACCTTAAAAGGACAATCATCATAAAAGTTAAGATATTCCTTATATGCCAGATGCGAAAGAAAAAACAGTTCGTCTATGGCATATAAAAATGGTTTACTTTTCTTTTTACTTATAATTGGTGCAAACCCTTGGAAATAATATTGAATGAAGAAATTTTTTCGATCGTGTTTCTCGCTTAAAAAATTATGTATTGGGACAATAATTCCACTATTGTCTACAATTTGAATAACGTACTTTTTATTGGGCTTTATTATTTGATCTAAGGCTCCTTGATAATTGGCATATTTACTTTTTGAAGGTAGCTTGCCTTTTACTTTATCTACAACTGAGACTTTCCTTAAAAACTGATATGAAACACTTTTAAATCCATGATTAACCTCTGGACAGATAATATGGTCAAATGGATGTGCTTTTCCTTTTAGTAAATATTGATACATATTAGTCCAGCTCGCAATTTTAGGAAATGGAAGCGACAAATGTGATATTAAAATGACTTCTACGTTCATTAAACTAGAATGGAAATTTTCTAATTTGGGGCTTAGACAATTCTATCTTTATAAAAGCTAAAAATAGCACTTTTATATTGGTTTTTTAAGTGATTGATCTGATAGTTTTTTAGATACCTATTTCTATTGTTTTTTGAAACCGTTTTAATGGCTTCAGTGCTTAAAAGCTTAAGCTTTTGAATGGTTTTATTTAAGTCTTCGATTTTATTATCAAAAAAGAAATCGCTATTTGGAAGTCGCTCTGGCATAGCACCCGTTTTTGCAGAAACTATGACCATGCCGCAAGCCATAGCTTCCATACCTGTGAGTGGCCCTGCTTCACCTTCGTAATATGACACTATAAAACTATCGTTAGCTTTAAAACAATCTACCAGTTGATGATTAGGTACAAAACCTATAAAATTGATATTTTCATAAGAAGCGGCTCTTCTTTTTAATTGCTCTAGTGCACTACCTTTTCCTACTATATTTAAATGTAAATGTCTGTTTTCTTCTAATTTAAAAACATCGATCAAGACGTCTATATTTTTCTCGCTTTCTATTCTGGATATCGCTAAAAAGGTATTTATTCTATTCTTGTATGGTATTTTAAGGTATTCCTCCTCACTAAATGCACACTGGTCAATGAGCTGGTAATTGTGATTTTCTAAAAAATTCAATCGGTTTGCATTAGTTTCAGAATGGTGTAAAAATAGATCCACCGACTCCAGCCACTTTACACGGTGCTCAGTACTATAGGTATTAAGATTTGTAGTTCTAAATACAATCTGCTTATGTTTTAATTTGGAATATATAACAATTTCTTTCATAAAATTGCTCGAAATCTGAGCACACAAGACGATAATGTCATTCTTATCTATATAGTTTTCTAGAATTTTTTTTGATGCTCTTTTAAGTCCAAACTTCTTATTGAGCTTATTATGCAAATATTCAATTGATTTTTTCTTATTTCCATTTTTAAATGCAATCAATAAAGAAAATACTCTAAAAAGAAAGCTACGTTTGTAAAGTAGGTTATCGACACTTTCTACACTGACCGAATTTATAAAATCAAATAATTGAGAATCTTCTGTGCAATAACTCGTTGATAAAATACAAACCTTAGCGTTATCCTCAACGGCTTGTGCTATAAAACTAGTCTCAAGTTCTCGTCCGCCAAAATCTCCAAAAGGCCCTATGATTAATATGTTCCCAAAATACTCTTGGCTCATAAGCCTAACCGTTTTACGATCTTTAAAAACCGATGATTTATCATTAACATCAGCGTCGCTAATTTTCTGAAAAACGGACTATTGTCTATCACTTTTAAGTATTTAAATCGCTTAGAGGTTTGCTTAAAATGATTAAAAATATAGGTGTCATTATAATTACTGTAAACCGTTGGTAAATAGGATTTTAAAATTTTCCGTTTTTCATCTTCCACCAACTTAAAATTGTCTTCATTAGACGATATTCCGTCCATATTAAAAACGGTAATAGCTTCGTCTAATTTTTTATAGGATTCACCATTTAAGCCCAAACATTTTAGAAAAAATTCCCAATCTGAAGCTATTTTTAGCGACTCATTATAGGTACCATACTTGGTAAACATTGACTTTATAATAAAGGTTGAAGGGTGGGAAATTGTTTTTGAAACTAAATAGCTGAATGATAGTACTTCGGGATGTTCTCTTTTGGTGCGTTTATTATTATTTTCATAATACATAGTACCGCATAAAAACGAAATATCGGAATCAAAATAAGTGTTTACATTTTTTAAAACTTGGTCATTGTGTAAGTAATCACCACTATTTAAAAACAACAAATACTTGCCTTGTGCCATGGCAATCCCTTTATTCATGGCATTATAAATACCAGTATCTGGCTCACTGACCCAAACTAAATCTTTATAATTATAAGACTCAATAATTGTTTTACTTCCGTCTGAGGAATTACCATCAATAACAACATGCTCAAAATCTTGCCAAACTTGGTTTTTTACACTCTCTAAAGTAGTTTGCAAACCCTTGGCATCGTTATAGTTGATTGTTATTATTGAAAGACGCATGTATTATAAAGATTTAATTCAATATAGAATGAAATAAAGCAGCGTAGGCTTTAGATTGTAACGTAATATCATATTTATTTTTAGCGTTTTGGCTTATTTCCTTTCTATTAAATTGCTCTTTTTGCGCTAAAAAATCCATTATAGATGCTTTTAAAGCAGTGCTGCTAATGGATTTGGTTAAAAATCCGTTTTTACCATCTGTAATCATATCGGTAATACCTCCAACAGGAAAACCAATTACAGGTGTGCCGCAAAGCAAGGATTCTATGACAGTATTTGGCAAATTATCCATCAGTGAAGGAATAACAAAAACATCTGCCATTGCATAAGCTTTACTCATAGTTACTTCATCCTTAATCTCTCCAAGCTCCACTGTGGATTGGTTAGTTAAGGGTTGACCGTTAGTTTTACCTACAGCACAAAGTACAACATCTGTACGAGCTAAACTATGGAGTGCATGTTGTAAAAACGCATAGCCTTTTCTGCGATTGCTAATTGAATCTGCTATAAAAAGTAACACTGTTTTATCCTTTGGAATATTAAAATAGTTACGCAACTCTATTTTATCTCTTAGTTTAAATATATTACTATCTATTCCATTAGGTATAGTATATAGTGGATATTGTTTAAATATTGAATTGGCTTTAACCTCATTGGTCATCCAATTACAAAGCGTTACAATATGGAGATTATTACTATTTTGAAGTGCTAATTGCTTTGTCCTTAGTACATCTTCGGTGATACCATGATATGTCTTAGACAAGGTACGCTGTATTGGAAACCCTAAGGCATCCATACCTTGGATCGTTTCTTTATAATGCTCTCCGCCTGTAAAGGGATTCATATCGTGTAAGGTCCAAACTACAGGTTTTGTGTTTTTTTTAAAGAAGGATGCGTAGTCCATAAAATTAGCGACCCAATGAAGGTTAATAATATCTGCTTCTTTATAAAGTTGAGATTTGGTAATATCTAAATGAGAATCTGGGAAACTAAAAAACTCAAGACCTTTAGTGTAACGTTCTTCTAAAAATTTTTGACGTTCTGTTTTAGCTTTAGTTGGCAATATTCCTACTTTACGTAAACCATTACTAAATTTTTGTTTTAAACTTTTAAAGGTATTGGTTTTAACTTCACTAAACTGATATGTATTTGGTATCGTTGTAGAGTTATCTCGCAATACTACTTTAGAATCTATTCCCAAATCTAATAGACCATTATGCAAGCGTAAACAGGCTTTTGCAGCTCCACCTTTATCGTACGTATTTACTAGTAACACCTTCATTTTTATCGTTATTTAGAAGACATTAAATGTTCTACTGTTATTTTTTTATGAAAGGCGTTATTATCTTTTAAAAATGCATGTATCTTGCCTTTCATGGTGTAATCTATGGCTAAGAAATCTGTTTCTAGCGTATGCGCAAATAATACGGAATGAAAGCGCATACAGATATTGAGCTTAGATTTTTTCATTGCGGCAATAACCGTATCTACAGTAGATAGTTTTTTATCCATTATAACTCTTGGATCATCCTTAAAAAAGGTCTCCATAAAGTATCTCGAAAAGTCTCTATCGTCATTACCAACTACAAAATTATGCATGTGATGTAGTTCTATTCTGTTAGCATTACGTCGTTGGGCTTCTGTTTTAATTAATTGTGCTATACCAGCTTCTAATTTCTTCTTTTGAATTTTAAATTCATCTTGTGTGCCATTAAAGTAATGGAAAGTCCATTCTCTTAAGAAACAAGATATAACATTGTCTTTTTTTGGATTAATCGTTTGGCTTCGTTGCAACACTAAACCTTTTGCAGGGTCACCAAAAAGCTCTGCTTTAACTTTTAAACCATACTGATTGTAAGATGCAATACTGTTATTATCTCTTAACTTTACCTCATCTGCCAAGGTAAAGATGTCTTTTACGCAGTTTTGATACTTATCTTGTTTTAAAGGGCCAATACCACAACCAAAAACTGTGGTTTTAACACCGTGAGACTTCGCTACCTTAAAACCGATATAGGGCACATAAAGTTCTTCTATATCCATTAAAGGCCCTCCTCACATAACGATTTCATCTACACTTTTAGCATAGCGCAAAAAGTCTAGCGTTTTTGTAGAAACTATTTTTGCATCGATATCAAGTTCTTTAATGGTCCTTTCTGAAATAAAAGGATACAGACTACCGATAACAATATCGAGCCCATTAGTATATTTCGCTTTGTAATAATCAATTATTCCGCCCAGTATCGCTTTATCTCCTACAGTTTCAGTACCATACCAACCTACTATAAATACTGTATACTTTTTGGTATTTACTTTGCCTTTCTTTAGGACTCTAGATAAGCTTAACGCCTTGCCAGCACTATGTATATTCAGTATTTTAGAATTAAACACTTCCAAAAGTTCTTTTTTACGCTCTTGGTAAGTAATTGGCGCATGGTAATCGTGTATGCAATCCTTACAATTCTCTTTAAGAATACGCTCTTTTTCTTTAAAGTTAGACGTGTAAATCTCTTGTGCAGAAACCTCTGCAGCATTCCCTATTATTTTAGACTTTGGCGCACAATAGCTAACCTGACCTTTAGATCCTAAAACCACTCCATCATTATGGTAAGGACAACCTATTAAGCGTTGACCGCCATTAAGTACATTCTGTATGCTAGAATACGTACGTTTAAAAGTAGCGTTAGGCTCATAGGTTAGCTTTAATTTTTCAAAAAATAATAAAAGGTTATAACTTTCGTCTTCACTAAAATTTCTTATGACTTTACCTCTGTCTTGATTATAAAGTCTATTTATAGATTCTGCCACCCTAAACCTACCGTACATATTATGTTTTTTAGCATAATACAATAACTCATCTGCATCCCAAGCATTTATTTTAGAAATGGTACAACCAAATGCCGTTGGTATTTTTAATTCATCTTTTAAGTATTTAAACACATTTATAGCAGTTTCAAAATTACCTTTTACACCTCTAACCTGGTTATGCACTTTACCCACTCCATCGATTGAGATCATGGCCGAAAACGGAATATGATATTGATCGCAAATTTCCTTTATTACTTTTATTCTTTGTATAACATCATTTTCTTCAATGGCATTAGTTATAATACTTAACCCTCTAAGTGTTGGTACTGCTTTTATAATACTCTCATAAACCTGGGGTAAATCCTCTCTTAGCGTTGGCTCACCACCAGTAACACCGACATATTTTAACTCAGAAAACAATGGATCTGATAAAATTTCTACGAGTTGATTTGGCGTAATCTCTAGAGTTTCTTTTTGCTTCCAAATATTACACATAGTGCATTTAGAATTACAGCTATCTATTATATTTAGATTTAGTACGCTTGGCTTAGCATTAGGATTTATACCTATAGTTTTTTTTAGTCCATAGAGCTCCCTACCTAAACGATATACCGATCTAATCTTCTTTAAGTTTGCGTAAATTAAGGCTTTCATATAAGGGCAAAGGTATTATGAAACTAACGAAAAATAGTCTATGTTATAAATCTATTTCTTTCTTATCAAAAGCATCGAAATAAGAATTTGGATCTGCATTAAAAATTTTGAAATTACGATTATTATTTAAATTTTTAAAGGATTCAAAAAGCTTATAGGTTTTATAAAAACTATATAACCGTTCTTTAGATTGTCTACCTTTAAAGGCCAATGTATCTCTAATAACTCCTGATTCTTTAAGGTAATATTCTAATGATGGCTCATCATGGCTATAAAAATGTAAATAGCCTTCTGTGTTTTGCCAATTATGATCTATACCTAATAAATTTAATTCCTCTAAGCCAATGTAATAGCCTAATTGAATAGCAATCATAGGTATTGTGGTTGGTGATATAATTCGTTTTGTAAAATCAATGGGTAACTCACCACCATAGGCATAAGGATAAACGTCTCTTGCTTTAAAAATCTGCTTTGCTAACTCAAAATCCTTAATCTCTACCATAATTATTGTTTGTTTAGGCAATTTTAGTTCTGCACGTTTAAACCAATTCCTAAACACCTCTTCCGTTATAGGCGAGTGCGATGCTGCAAACACATGTATTTGAGGATTAATAATTTTAATGTCCTTATGCTCATGAAAATTTCCCATTGAAATTACCAAACTCTTTTTATCTAATTTGGTTAAATCTAATTGATTAATAGAGGGAGCAGAACCCAAAATATAACCTGTAGAATACGAACTAAATAAATGTTCTAACACTTTATTTTGTGGAAAGAGAATATCTCTACCAAGTATTGCGTTTATCTTTTTTTTTAGTCTTTTGAGGTAGGTCATTTTAATATTTTAATTAAACAGGCTTGGTGTAAGATCTGTGATCGTATTGTGGGTAATAAAATAATTTATACCCTTTATTAAAAAATAATAAACCAATAACACCCAAACATAATTTTAGAGTGGTTTTAAGACCTACTTTAGAATTTGTAGCATAACCAAGTAATTGGTCTGCATACTGGCGCATTATAATTAATCGTCCACTAAAACCTTTTACCAATGTACTTAAATTATAATAATTAACGGCTTGCCTGTATAGAATATACTGCATTAATTTTGGTGTGTTAGGTGGTTGATTTTGCTGTATTATGTAATACGCTTTATCAAAAAATCGAAAGATAGAATGGTTTGCCTTTAAAGACGCTTTATAATTATTAGTAATACTGCTCCCATCTTTTCGTCTATAAAATAAGCCTGTTTTAATATATTTATACTGCGGGTTATAGCAGAGCATTCTTAAATGAAAATCCCACTCTTGCGCTCTATGCATCTGCGCATCAAACAGGTCTTTATTATCTAAAAAGTTTTTTCTCCAAAGTATAGAATTGGTTATAAAGTAGAGACCGTGTAATATATAATCTTCAATATAATTCTTAGATTGAAATATTAAAGGTTTAACCGGTTTGTAATTGCTATCCATAGAAGGCGTTTCATCAGTAAATTGAAAATAGAGACAACTACTAAAATCTAGGGTACTATCTTCATTTAATTGTGTAACGTGTTGCTCCAAAAAATTGGGACACATCACATCATCACTATCAAACCAATTTACAAACTCACCCTTAGCAATCTTATAACCGTAGTTACGACAAGTATTTGCTCCTTTTGGCAAATCGGCTGGCCTTTTATAAAACTGAATCCTGCTATCCTTTGCTATAAAATCGCTAAGCAATGATACTGTACCGTCTAAACTACCATCATCTACAACAATACACTCCCAATTGGTATAGGATTGACTAATGATACTATTTAAGGTTTCATAGATCACATGCGCTCTATTAAAAGTTGGGATAATAATGGATACCAAGCCTTGTTCCATCTATTTATACTGTTTTATCATTTTATCACTTTGTTTTTGGCTATTAAATCTGTCTTCTACAAAACACTTAGCCGCATAACCCATGTCATTAATCAACTCTAAATTATCTATAAATTTTTCAATAGAATTGGCCATGTCTTTAACATTCTTTTCCTCTACTAAATATCCTGTTTTGTTATGTGTTATGGAATCTCCGATCCCTCCAGAATTAAATGCTACTACAGGCAAGCCTGTAGCTTGCGCTTCTGCTATTACCAACCCTTGCCCCTCTGCTCTGCCTAATGTATCTGTTATAGATGTCATTAAAAAGACATGACTCTGTAATAAAACCTCGGCAATTTCTGCTTGCGTACCACTCCCTTTTAAATGAATATGGTTTTGGTAACCCGAGTGGTGAATTTTAGTTTTAATATCTTCAAAATCATCACCATGCCCTATAATCGTATATTTGATATTGTACCCTTTTTGTAGTAATAAAATTACGGCGTCTATACCATAAGCTTGCCCTTTTAACTCTATTAATCTGCCAACGGTTACAATATGTAATTCTGAATTATATTCTCGTTTACGATATGGAAATTTGCTAACGTCTACACCAACGGCGTTAACTAATAGTTTATGCTCTGGCGCATTCAATTTTAATAAATTAGCATATAAATAGTTTGAGCTCGTCACTATGAGCTTTGAGCGTTTAAAAACATCTTTAAAATAGGTTTGTAATTCTTTCCTATTCTCTTCAACTGAAAACGTATCATAACCATAGAATGAGGTTATAATATCTCCCTTTATAGCTCCTATGTCTTTCATATCTGCTAATACCTTTCCACTAACACCAAAATGCCCATGAAAGATTTCATGTTTTTGATATTTTAGAAATACGGAAGCCTGAAACCAAAGCTTTAAAGTTTTGGCTTTGAGCCCATATTTTTGTTGATTTAAAGTGTTTAAAAAAACTTTATAATTACTAAGATTATTCAGTAATAAACCTAACGCTTTTAATACTCTTAAAACTTTATGCTTTGGCATTTTAGGATTAAAGCAATGTGCAACGTCATATAAACCATAAGAATTTATAAGATTTTTTTGAGAAGCTTTATCTATAGTATGTAAGGTATTTACCAAAATAATTGACTTTAAACCTTTGCGCTCACATTCAATGATATGATTAATGATAAACGTTTCGGATCGAGACGGAAATACGTCTAACACATGGACAATAGTATTATACATCCATTTCTGATGTTAAATAATGACTCCCTTTTTCTTGATTTTTTAGTCTACTCAATTGAGATGAGGTATACAATTCATCATAAGTCCTATATTCCTTTAAGGCACCAAAAACAGCTTTAAATTTCAGTGTAATTAGTGCTACAAGTACAGTCTTTAAAACTTGACGTTTATTATATTTTAGTTTTACTTCCCAATTAGACAGATTTACATCTGCGTATTTAATTTTATTACGATAATTAAATTTATAGAAATAATCTTTAGAATATCGCTCTACAGGCTCGTAGACACGGTATTTAGTGTCATGGCACACATAAGCTTTTGGTAAAACACCGATTTTATAACCGTGATATCGTACACGCTGAGCATAATTAACATCTTCTCCTAGGTGAAAAAATATAGGATCAAAACCACCAACGACTTCAAAGGTTTTTCTAGGTATAAACCAACATGCCGCAGCAATAAATGGTACATTGTAGACTGCGCGAAGCGTTTTACCCAATACAGCGTCTGAATAGAATGATTTATTGCTATCATAGCTCATATAATTTGAAAATGACGCTTCTAAATACGCACCAGACCAATCACAGTGCACAGGGCTAACAATACCATAATCCGTATGATTAGATAAAAAATCTAAGAGTTGTGGTATAGACCCTTTCGCCATTTTAGCATCCTGATTTAATAACAGAACATGAGCTGCCCCATGGTTTAGCGCATAACTAATGCCTAGGTTATTACCTTTTCCAAAACCTAAGTTTTCCTGCTGTGGTAATAAAATAACATCCTTATAATTTTTTGCTATAAAATTAACCGTATCGTCAGATGAGCAATTATCTACAACGACAACAGTTGTTGCGCTATACACAGAATCTAAACAGTCCTTAAGCCATTGTAAGCCGTTATATGAAACGATTACAGTAAACACGTTATCTTTATAAGATTTGTTTGGCTCAGGCGATTGCATCTCTAAGATTCTATTGTATTATAAATCTGATCTACTGGTTTTAGGTTTATTAGACTCGTATCTGCCATAAGCGTGTCGTAAGACATGGCATCAACTTTATTAAATATAGCTTCATCAATACTAAAATCATCCACGTTACCAACAACACGGATATAACCTAAACCATAATCCGAATCAAAAACACATACTTTGAGGGCATTGCCATATTTTTCTTTGAGATAGACTATAGTTTTCCAGACATCTCCTGTCCATTCTCCCGTCCAGCCTTCTAATTTCATAGCTATAGCTTCCTTAAAGGAATTAGCAAATATTGATGCCGCTTTGTTGGGTGGTAAACAATCGTGCATTATTATAACACCATCATTAGACAAATACTTTAATGAATTAAGAACATCTAACAAACTTGCTTTAAATGTATGCAAGCCATCTACAAAAACCAATTGCGGTTTAAAGCGTTGTACTAGCGATGCTTTTTTTTCAAAAAAATCATCGCTAGTAAGCTCTGCATAGGTATTAAATAGGTTATTAAAATCCTTGTAAATCCATTTTAGTTTTCGTTTCAATGGAATATTAAATTGTGGATCTACAGCGACTTTTCGCTTACATTTAATTGGAAAAAAGGATTGCCCCTTATAAGTACCAATCTCTAAGTATCTAGTAATTTTTTTTTTATTGATTATTGATTGAATCAATTCTACTCTATTCATCTGTAAATTTTTTATCCATAATTTTTATATTCCAATCTAGCATTGGTCGCATTAGACCTGGCCATTTTCCTATATAAGGTCCTCTTACACCTTCACCTTTGGTTGAATCATAAATTTCAAATGTTATTAAATCTTGCTCTATAAGATGAATGAGCTCAGGGTTGTAATTACCAACGGCAATTAATATACTAAAGGATCCTTCGGCTAGTAAATTTCCCGGAATTTTACAAGTTGAAGAAAATATAGCATTTGTTTTTTTATGTTTTTCAATCCAATCGTCTGCAACAAATTCATTAGATGCAAATAAGGTTTGCTTCCTATCGTTTAGAATATGAAAAATCGCAGTATTATTATTGGTATCATTACTATCAAAATATTCTATCGTTAAATAAATATTCTCAGTAATATTAAACCTATTTCGCAATTTACCACTTTGATCCTTTAGTGCTACGGATTTTAACCTAGCATATTGGTTTCCGGGTGCAGTTTCTATATTATTCCAAGTGACTAAAGGTTCTCTTTTTTCGAAGTTTTGTAAATAAAAACTAATAGCATCAGAAGTTTCGCCATTGTATGCGACTTTACCGTTTATTAGTACAATGGTTCTGTCCGTTAATTTTTCAATAGCATTCATGTCATGACTAACAAATAAAACGGTTCTACCATCGCTATTAGAAATATCTTTCATTTTACCAATAGCTTTCTTTTGAAATTCGGCATCTCCCACGGCTAAAACTTCATCGACAATGAGGATATCTGGTTCTAAATGTGCAGCAACGGCAAAGGCCAAGCGTACTTTCATACCCGAACTGTAGCGCTTAACTGGTGTGTCTATATATCGTAAACAACCCGAAAAATCTATGATTTCCTCGATTTTACTACCAATTTCGGCTTTGGTCATTCCTAGAATTGCGCCGTTGAGATAAATGTTTTCTCGTCCTGTCATCTCAGGATGAAATCCTGTACCTACTTCTAATAAAGATGCTATACGTCCTTTGGTTTTGATCTCACCAATACTTGGTGATGTTACTCTAGAAAGTATTTTTAATAATGTGGATTTACCTGCTCCATTTTTGCCTATAATACCGAGAACTTCACCTTTTTTAACATTAAACGATATATCCTGCAAAGCCCAAACGTATTGAGAAGCGGCTTTGCCTTTTCTATCATTTTCTTCTCCAACCTTTAAATAGGGATCACCTTTACCTCTTATTTTACTCCACCATCTATTGAGATCATGACTTAATGTACCTGTACCCACTAGTCCTAAGCGATACTGCTTACCAACCTTATTTAATTGTAAAATAATCTCAGCACTCATTAGATGGTATCTATAAAGTTTTTCTCAGTTTTATTAAACACAACCAAACCTATTAAAAAAATGAATAAGCTAAAAATTAGGGCATATCCTATCTTAGTTAAGTCTAATTGACCTACACCAAAAACCATTGTTCTAAATGATTCTATGATTATGGCAATTGGATTGTATTCTATAAGCCAATAATAATTTGGTAGTTCTTTTTTAAAAAATGACATTGGATACATTACAGCCGAACCGTACATTAAAAGTTGTACACCAAACTGAATTAAAAATGTAAGGTCTCTATATTTGGTGGTCATTGAAGAAATAATCATACCGAAACCTAATCCTAATAAGGCCATCATAATAACTAGAGACGGCAATAATAACAGATTAGCTTGGGGATTTATATTATAACTAGGATTTGCAAACCAAACAAAATACAAGTAAAAGGCAACAAATATTAATACCTGTATCCCAAACTTTAAAAGATTAGACACTACCACAGACATAGGCATAATAACACGCGGAAAATATACCTTACCAAAAATATTCTCATTCTTTTTAAAGGTATCGCTAGTACCAACTAAACATTCTTTAAAATAGTTCCACGAGGTTATACCTGCAAGATTAAATAAAAAATTAGGCACCCCATCCGTCACAGGAATATTAGCCAAATTATTAAATATAAGTGTAAAAATTAATGATGTAAATAAGGGCTGTATAATATACCACAAAGGGCCTAATATGGTTTGCTTGTAAAGCGTGATGATATCTCTTTTTACAAACAAGAACAAAAGATCTCGATACCTCCAAATCTCAGAAAAATTAAAATCTATTAATTTCTTTTTTGCAGAAATAACATAAAGCCACTTATCTTCAGCTGTTTTCAACCTTTTTAATTTATTAGGCTAATATAACAAATGAAATATAGGTAATAATGTTAAAATCTATGCTTTTTATTCAATTGATTTTAACAATTTTTAATACGCAATTATCAGGGTTAAAAAAGAAAAGAGGCTGTATAAAAAGTCAGTAAAACTAAAATCTGTCACATTGAGCGTAGTCGAAATGCTTCGAAAATCAAAATTTTAAATTTCTTGTCTGCACTCTAAATGACAACTAATAATACTTTTCAGAAAGCCTCTCTTATTTATTAAGGATGTGAGACATTTATTTAATTAAAATAATCCCAAGTTAGTTTAAGCCCTTCTCTAACGGTATACTGTGGTTTATAACCCAATAGCCTTTCTGCTTTTGAAATGTCTGCTAAAGAATCTCTAACATCTCCTTGCCTAGGTGGTCCGTAAACGGCTTTTAGATCTGAGTCTGCGGCAATTCTTAAGGAATCCCAAAGGTAATTTACAGAGATACGTTCTCCACAAGCCACGTTAAAAACTTCATTAGCAGCATCTTTTGACGCAAAAAAGCCTTTTACATTAGCCTGTACTGCATTATCGACAAAAGTAAAATCTCTAGTTTGCTCACCATCACCATTTATCTTTGAAGGCTTATTATCTTTTAAGGCTTGCATAAAAAGTGGAATCACGGCCGCATAAGCACCATTTGGACTTTGTTTTGGCCCAAATACATTAAAATAACGTAACCCAATAACATCAGTTCCGTAGGTTTTACCAAAAACGTCAGCATACAATTCGTTGACGTATTTAGTTACTGCGTATGGAGACAAAGGCTTACCTATTGTATCTTCAACTTTTGGTAAGGATTTACTATCACCATAAGTAGAACTTGATGCTGCATACGTCATTCGTTTTACCGATGGACTATCCTTAACAGCAATTAGCATATTTAAAAATCCAGAAATATTAACTTCATTTGAAGTTGCTGGGTCATTTATTGAACGTGGTACTGAGCCTAAAGCCGCTTGGTGAGAGACATAGTCTATGCCTTCCATTGCTCTTTTACAAGTGTCTAAATCTCGTATATCTCCTTCCATTAATTCAAAAGAAGGATGATCCATAAATTCAGTAAGATTTTCGCGATAACCATTAGAAAAGTCATCTAAAACTCTAACTTTTTTAGCGCCATATTTTAGTAAATATTCAACAATATTAGAACCTATAAAACCAGCTCCTCCTGTTATTAAAAACGCTAATTGCGATAAATCCTCTGTATGGTATTTATTATTATACATAATATGTTTGATTTGGGTTATTAACACTTATAAACGAGCGTCTACAGCATCTAATGGTAATAAGGATTTAACATCAAAAATTACACAATTATCGGATTTAAATTTTTCTATTGACACCTCTAAAAACTCGTTATGAGATACTGCTAAAATAATGGCATCATAATCCGATTTTAATTCTGCTTTATCCGATTTTAAATCTAAGTCGTATTCATGCTTTACTTCATCTTTAGAAGCCCATGGATCGTAAACATCTACATTAACATGGTAAGACTTAAGTTCTTCAATAATATCTATAACTCTAGAGTTTCTAATATCTGGGCAGTTTTCTTTAAAGGTAATCCCTAAGACTAAGGCATTAGATCCTTTAATTGTTGCGCCTTTATTAATCATCATCTTTACTGTCTCGGTTGCGACGTAGCTTCCCATACTGTCATTCATCTTACGACCAGCCAATATAATTTCTGGATTATAACCAGACTCTATAGCTTTTTGAGCTAAGTAATATGGATCTACACCAATACAATGACCGCCAACTAACCCAGGTGAAAATTTTAAGAAGTTCCACTTGGTACCAGCCGCTTCTAAAACCGCTTTGGTATCTATACCAAGTAGCCTAAAGATTTTGGACAGCTCATTAACAAACGCAATATTAATATCGCGTTGCGAATTTTCAATAACCTTAGCTGCCTCAGCCACCTTGATTGAAGGCGCCAAATGCGTACCAGCTGTAATTACCTTTTTGTAAAGCTGATCTATTCTTTCAGCAATCTCTGGTGTTGAACCAGAAGTTACTTTTAATATTTTAGTAACTGTATGTTTTTTATCTCCCGGATTAATTCGTTCTGGCGAATACCCAGCGTAAAAGTCTTTATTAAACGTTAATCCTGATACCTTCTCTAAAACTGGGATACAAATATCTTCTGTAGCTCCTGGATATACCGTAGACTCATAAATAACAATATCGTCATTTTTTAGAACTTTCCCTACGGTTTCACTTGCCTTAATAAGCGGCGTAAAAACAGGGCGTTTAAGCTCGTCAGTTGGTGTTGGTACAGTTACTATATATACGTTTGTTACAGCTAATGCATCTACATTATCTGTAATATACAGTCCTGTATCGGCATTTAAATCAGACGTTAAAACTGA
>NZ_CALGNH010000079.1 GCF_937958655.1 uncultured Winogradskyella sp.
TAACAACTAACCACTAACCACTAACAACTAACAACCATATACTTTCTAGACGTCATATTACCCATTCCGCTTCAAAGAGCTTTTACCTACCATATCACTAAAGCCGAGGCTAAGTTTCTTAAACCAGGAATGCGTGTTGCTGTACCATTTGGAAAAAGCAAAATATATACCGCTTTAGCATATAAAATTCATAACAACCCACCAACGGCTTATGAGCCTAAAACCATTCATCAAATATTAGATGAAAGCCCAATTGTTAAAGATTTGCAGCTAAAACATTGGGAATGGATTGCGAGTTATTATATGTGCAGTTTGGGTGAAGTAATGCGTGCAGCAATGCCAAATGCCTTTATTTTAGAGAGTGAAACGATTATTTCTAAAAATGAAAAAGTAGATATAAAAGATTCAGAATTAAAGGATGATGAATTTTTAATTTATGAAGCTTTGCATCATCAGTCATCACTTAAAATTCAAGATGTAATTTCTATTTTAGATAAAAAGCGCGTATTTCCTGTTATCAATGGCTTGGTTGAAAAAGGAATATTACACCTTCAAGAAGAATTGTATGAAAAGTATCAGCCAAAATTGGTGCGCTATGTAAAACTACACAGCTACCATAAATCAGAAGAGAAATTACAAGAGCTCTTAGAGATTTTGGGTCGAGCTCCTAAACAACGCGAAGTTATTTTAACGTTATTTACACTCGAGGCCTCTGAGCCCAAGCCTATAAAAGTGTCTGAATTAGTTCAGAAAAGTGGTACATCCGCTTCTATTGTAAAAGCGCTTATTGATAAGAATATTTTAGAGGAGTACCACATTAAAACAGATCGTATTCAATTTGAAGGTGATGGCAATATGGCTTCAAAACTATTAAGTGAAGCTCAAAAAACAGCTTTTGATGAGGTAGAAGGTATATTTAAAACAAAGTCAGTCGCACTTTTGCATGGTGTTACGTCTTCAGGTAAAACTGAAATTTATGTGCAGCTCATTCAAAAGCAATTAGAGCAACAAAAGCAAGTATTATATTTATTGCCAGAAATTGCCTTAACCACGCAATTAGTGCAACGCCTGCAAGATTATTTTGGTGAAAAGGTTGCTGTGTTTCATAGTCGTTATTCTGGACACGAAAGGGTAGAAGTATGGTATAATATGCTTAATAATTCTGAAAAGGCACAAGTCATTATTGGAGCGCGCTCATCATTATTACTGCCCTTTTATAATTTAGGCTTAATCATTGTAGATGAAGAGCATGAACAATCCTACAAACAATTTGATCCAGCACCACGCTACCATGCCAGAGACGCAGCCATTGTACTAAGTAATATGCATGGCGCTAAAACATTATTAGGTTCAGCAACACCAAGCTTAGAAACCTATTTCAATGCTAGTCAGGGCAAATATGGCTTAGTGGAACTAAACACACGTTACAATAACGTAGTGATGCCAGATATTGAATTGGTAGATTTAGCAGATAAATACAAGCGTAAACGCATGAAAGGTCACTTCTCTGACCGACTGATTGATGAAATGACAGAAACTTTAGAGCAAGGGTTTCAGATTATATTGTTTCAGAATCGAAGAGGCTTTTCTCCTATTGTAGAATGCACAACTTGTGGAACTTCACCACAATGTCCTAATTGCGATGTAAGTTTAACGTATCATCAATACAGAGATCAATTACGTTGTCATTATTGTGGTTATAATTCGGTAATGCTAAAAAGTTGCCAAGCTTGCGGAAATCAAACTTTAGATACTAAAGGGTTTGGTACTGAACAAATAGAGGAAGAGGTGAAGATTTTATTTCCAGAAAAAAAAGTGGCACGTATGGATTTAGATACCACACGCGGAAAGTATGGTTTTGAGAAAATTATCACCAATTTTGAGCAACGCGAAGTCGATATTTTGGTCGGTACCCAAATGCTCACCAAAGGCTTAGATTTTAGACATGTAAAATTAGTCGGTATTATGAATGCCGATAATTTATTAAACTTTCCAGATTTTAGAGCTCACGAGCGCAGTTACCAGCTCATGGCACAGGTTTCTGGTAGGGCAGGTCGTACTGATATTAGAGGTAAGGTGTTAATTCAATCCTATAATCCTCATCATAACATTTTACAGCAAGTATCTACAAACGCCTATAAAGTTATGTATGCTGAGCAGATGAATGATCGCCATAATTATAAATATCCACCAGTTTATAGATTAATAAAAATAACCTTTAAGCATAAAGATTATAACCGAGTTAATTTGGCTGCCGATTGGTTTGCAAAATCGTTAAGGCACGTATTTAAGGCTAATATTTTAGGTCCAGAGTTTCCGCCAGTCTCTAGAATTAGGAATCTATATCTAAAGAATATACTGATAAAAATACCACAAAATCAATCACTGGTTAAGACTAAAGAAGCTATTAAAAAGATAGAAGTTAGTTTTAATGCGGTTAAAGATTTTAGAGCAGTCCGTGTTATTATTAATGTGGATAACTATTAAAACAAACCATAGAAAATTTTGATGAAATTCGTCAGTTCGAGTGGATTTTTCGATTGAAATGAGAAAAATTTGTATCGAGAATTAGAATTTTAGCAATCAAAAAGTTCTCGATACAATTTTTCGTTCCTCAAAATCACTCGAACTGACGTCAAAATATACAACCGTTTAAAAAAAAAATCCCAGCATATCTGCTAGGATTTAATTATATCAATGTGCTTTAAGACATTCTGCGATGTAAAATATGTTTACATATTATTCAAGGCATCTACCAATTGGGTCTTTTTGTTTCGACTCAATGGAATCTCGTAGGCACCAACTTCAACATTTTTACTGTTAAAGCGGTCTATTTTATCTAAATTCACAATATAAGATTTGTGAATTCTTAAAAATTTTCCTTCTGGTAATTCTTTTTCAAAGGCTTTCATAGTCGATAGTACGACTAGGCTGTTTTCTTCTGTAACGACTTTTACATAATCGCCTAAAGCTTCAATCCATTTAATATCCTTAATATAAACTTTACGTTTTTTAAGGTTACTCTTTACAAAGATATGTTCACCGTCAGTTTCGTTGAAATCTAATTTCAATTTATGCTGCTCAATGGCTTTTTCTACAGCCGTGTTAAAACGTTCTTTAGTAATTGGTTTTTGAAGATAGTCAGTAGCATCGTAATTAAATGCTTTAAAAGCATATTCGGTTTTACCGGTAACAAAAATAATTTGGGGTTTGTTGTTGAGCACGTCTAAAAGTTCAAAACCGTTTAATACAGGCATCTCTATATCTAAGAAGATAAGATCTACTTTATGTGTATTAAGACCGTTTTTTGTTTCTAACGCACTGCTGTACTCTGCAATGAGGTTAAGCGAGGAATGATTCTCGATTAACTTTACAATAGAGAGACGTTGAATCGCAGAATCATCAACAACTACACAGTTTAAAGTCATAACATTAATATTTATTTAGGTTAAGATATCGACAATAGTACAATAATTTCGGTTAAAAAACAAATTTTACCGACAAAGTGTAGTATTTAACATAAATCGATAGTTTAAAAATCACTTATCATGGTGTATTCAAAAACGTTGCCAAAAATTAAACTTTTTAATAAAAATTTTTAGCTAATAAAACATTGTCAGAAATAGAATAAATGCTTATTTTTGCAGCCGTTTTAACAATAAACAAAAGAAATATTATGAATCGTTATGAAACTGTTTTCATCTTAAATCCCGTTTTATCTGAAGATCAGATAAAGGAAACAGTAAAGAAGTACGAAGATTTTTTGACTTCTAGAGGTGCTAAGATGATTGCCAAAGAAGATTGGGGCTTAAAAAAATTAGCTTATCCAATCCAAAACAAAAAAAGTGGTTTTTATCACTTGTTTGATTACAATGTTCCTGGTGAAGCCATTGGGCCATTAGAAGTAGAGTTTAGACGTGATGAGCGTTTTATGCGTTACTTAACTGTAAAATTAGACAAGCACGCTGCTGCTTGGGCTGATAAGAGAAGAGATAGAAACAAACAAAAAGCGTAATTATGTCATCGATAGAACAACAAGCAAAAGGAAAAAAAGGTGGAGAAATTAGATATTTAACTCCGTTAAATATAGAGACTTCTAAAGCGAAGAAGTATTGTCGTTTTAAAAAATCTGGCATCAAATACGTAGATTATAAAGATGCAGATTTCTTATTAAGTTTTGTTAACGAACAAGGTAAGTTATTACCAAGACGTTTAACAGGGACATCATTAAAATATCAAAGAAAAGTATCTGTGGCAGTAAAGCGAGCTAGACATTTAGCTTTATTGCCTTATGTTGCTGATTTATTAAAATAAACTATCATAACAATGGAACTTATATTAAAACAAGACGTTGAAAATTTAGGATTTAAAGACGATATTGTAACAGTTAAGAACGGTTATGGTAGAAACTTTTTAATTCCTCAGGGGCAAGCTGTAATGGCTACTCCATCGGCTAAAAAAGTATTAGCTGAGACATTAAAGCAACGCGCATATAAAGAAAAAACTATAATTGAAGCTGCTCAAAAAACTGCAGCTGCCTTAGCAGAATTAGAAGTTAAAATTACTTCTAAAGTTGGATCAGGAGATAAATTATTTGGATCTGTTAACAACATTGATGTTGCAGATGTATTACAAAAAGCTGGTCACCAAGTAGAGAAGAAATATATCAATGTAATTGGAGGTAACGTAAAGCGTTTAGGAAAGTACAATGCTGTTATTAGATTACATAGAGAAGTATCTGTAGATTTACCGTTTGAGGTTGTTGCAGAAAAAAAATAACTTTTTTATAAACTATTTTTAAAACCGTTTAGCAGTCTAAACGGTTTTTTTAGTGAAATTAATTTAGCAAAGCCCTGTAAATTGCATGTGAATTTGCAGCTAAACTAATGTCGCAGCAAGGATACATCTTATTTTAGATTTAAAATAATAACACCAAATATCTGTGTGTTATAGCTTTTTAATCATGAAGAAATTAATAATATAATGATAAGATCTTGCATATAGTGCGAGATGAATAATAAAGTTTATCATGAAGTACGCAAGATTAACTAAAGAACAGTTTGAAGAGCTACACCAAGAGTTTATCAATTTTTTAGCCACGCAGTCTATTACTGCAGACGAGTGGGAGGACATAAAGAAAAATAAACCAGAAGCTGCTGAGCAAGAATTAGATGTGTTTAGTGATTTAGTGTGGTATGGTGTGTTAAATAAAGTGGAGTATTTAGAATACGTATCGTCTAATCAAATACATCTATTTAAATGTAAAGACAAAGACATGCATCTTATTGCATTAAAATTAAAAGCTGAAAGAGTGGACTTAACTACTAAAGAAGGTTTTCAATGGTTAAGAGATAATTTATTATCAGATGATATTGAATTTTTTAATGCCAAAAAAAACTATTCAGACGATAAGCATCTCGATATTTTTAAACTCATTCAACAAGGTGCTAATATTACTAAAGGCGAATTGTTTCAGTATTTTGAGAAGTTGATTAGACAGAGTTAGTAGGCAGTAGTTATTAGTAATTAGTTAGTGGTGGTAAATAATTATTAGTTTATCTAACATCTAACATCTAACATCTAACTTTTACTCATACCGCAATGACTCAACAGGATCTAAACGTGCTGCTTTTACCGCAGGATAAAGGCCAGAAAAAACAGCTACAACAAAAGCTATGCTAGTGGCCCATATCATGGCTACCCAAGGAGTAGAGAAGTCTAATTTAAATCCCGATGCAACTCCCCAACCAATTAAAACTCCTAATAGTATACCGAGTATTCCACCAAGTTGACCAATAATAACGGTTTCCATAAAAAACTGAAATGCAATAGTTTTGCGTTTGGCACCTAATGCCTTGCGGACTCCTATTTCTCTAGTGCGCTCACTTACAGAAACTAACATTATATTCATTAAAGCAATAGTTGATCCAAAAATAGTAATAATGCTAATAATCCATGCAGCTATATACAGCGTGCTTGTGTTCTCTGCAACACGGTTTAATAAATCGTCACTACGTTCAATACCAAAGTTATTTTTTTCAATAGGGCTTAAACCTCTAACGTTTCTAAAGGTTAAAATAGCGTCTTCTTGCGCTCCTTCGAGCATATCATTTTTTTCAACTTTAACACTTAGGGTGTAATTAATATTTGGATTTGTAAAAATAGAGCGTGCTTTTTGTAAGGGCATTATTAGTCTTAAATCTTGGTTATTACCAAACGTAGATCCTTTTTCTTTAAGTACACCAACAACTTTAAATTTAGAGCCTCTTACACTAATGGTTTTATCTATTGGGTTTTCTTCTGTGAACAAAGCTTTTTGTAAGTCGCTACCAATAACACAAACCGCATTGCTATTTTCAATATCAAAAACATTGAGAGACCTACCATTAGCGATTTCTAAACCAGAATTTTCAATAAAATATTCGTTAGAGCCTATCACTGCTACTTCAGGGTCGGTTTTAATATTTTCATATTTAACCTCAGCAGCAAAGGTACCATTAAAAGATACGGCCACTTTAGTGAAAGGAAAATCGTAATTGTCTTGAAATGCTTTAACGTTTCTGTAATTGATTATAGGATTTATCTTTTGGCGCTCTCTACTACTTTGTCGCTGAGCTCTAAACTCGTAGCGTTGAAAGTTAAATGTATTGGCTCCCATAGAGGCAAAATTGCTAGAGAGCGTATTTTCTAAAGCAGAAACACCACTTAAAATTCCTACTAAAGCCATAATACCAATAGCGATAATTAATACCGTTAAAATAGTTCGTAATAATTGACTTTTAATAGAGCCAAAAGCAATTTTTATATTCTCTTTAGCTAGTGAAAACATTGGTTTATTGTGGTTAGTTGGATTATATGTAACGATAAGACGATCTAAAGACTATAAAGTTACTATAAAATTGAAATTACTTAAGCATGCCTCTAAAATTTATAATATTTTTGTGACTCGTGTCATTGACTTTTCTTAATTACACGAGTCAGGCTGAGCTTGTCGAAGCCTATTTAAAGCATTGTTGCTTTGAAAACAATATGAAGTTACACTGAGCATTGTCGAAATGTTCTGGATGTCCATAGACTAGTCGTTCTGTCATGTCGAGCGCAGTCGAGATATCTCATACATTTTGACTACACTTAATGTAATAAATAAATAAAGTTTCATTAAAAGAGATTCCTGCCCTAGCAGGAAGTAAACATGGCACAAAAACCAAGCATACCAAAAGGCACAAGAGATTTTAATGCAGAACAAGTTGCAAAACGTTCCTATATTATGGATACCATAAAGAGGCAATTTCAGTTGTATGGATTTCAACCTATTGAAACACCAAGTTTTGAAAATTCTGAGACCCTAATGGGTAAATATGGTGAAGAAGGAGACCGGTTAATTTTTAAGATTTTGAATAGTGGTGAATATTTGAATAAGGTCTCGGACAATGACTATAATTCAAAATCTGAAGTACAGATTACACCAAAAATCTCTGAGAAAGCCTTACGTTACGATCTCACTGTGCCTTTTGCCCGTTACGTGGTGCAACATCAAAATGATATAGTATTTCCTTTTAAACGTTACCAAATACAAGCAGTTTGGAGGGCAGACCGTCCACAGAAAGGACGTTTTAGGGAATTTTACCAATGTGACGCCGATGTCGTTGGGTCTAAATCACTACTACAAGAAGTAGAATTTGTTCAACTATATGATGCTGTTTTTACAACATTAAAGCTAAATGGAACAACGATAAAAATAAATAATCGTAAAATTTTATCTGGTATTGCAGAAGTTATTGGTGCTCAAGATAAATTAATTGATTTTACAGTGGCTTTAGATAAGCTCGATAAAATAGGCGAGGAAAAGGTAAAAGCAGAAATGCTGAATAAAGGTATACCTGATGATGGTATAACTAAACTTCAACCTTTATTTTCGCTTAAAGGAGATTTTGGCGATCAGGTTGATGGTTTAAAATCTATTTTAAATACGTCCGAAATTGGTTTAAAAGGGATTGAAGAATTAGAATTTATAGATACTGCCATTTCTAACCTAGGGTTAAAATCAGCTAAACTACAACTCGACGTTACACTTGCCCGAGGCCTCAACTATTACACTGGTGCTATTTTTGAAGTTTCAGCTCCTGAAGGTGTAAAAATGGGATCTATTGGTGGTGGAGGTCGTTACGACGATCTTACAAGTATCTTTGGTAAACCAGATACCAGTGGTGTTGGGATTAGCTTTGGATTAGATCGTATATACTTGGTTTTAGAAGAATTAAAACTTTTCCCTAATACAATAGCTGATGCCACTAAAGTATTATTTATAAACTTTGGTGAGAAAGAAGCCATGGTTTGTCTTAATGCTGTAACCAAATTAAGAGCTGAAGGTATTAAAGCTGAATTATATCCAGACACCGTAAAAATGAAAAAACAAATGACGTATGCCAATCGACGCCAGATTCCTTATGTTGTTTTGGTGGGTGAGCAAGAATTAGAGTCTAAAACATTTACTTTAAAACAAATGGAAACTGGAGAGCAAAAATTGTTGACACTCCAAGATTTAGTTTCGGAATTATATTAGTATTAGCAGATACAAAATTAAGAGGCTGTCTAAAAAGTTAGTAAAACTGAAATCTGTCACATTGAGCGTAGTCGAAATGCTTTGAAAATCAAAATTTAGATTTCTCAACTGCGCTCGAAATGACAACTAACAATACTTTTTAGACAGCCTCTTATGGTTAATATTTAAGATTTAGGGCTGAACTTTAATTTACCAGAACTTTTTTAGTTGATAGCGAACCACTTACGGTACGTAACTTAATAATGTAAGTCCCGGCACTTAAATTTTTGACATCATATTCAGAATAATCACTTTCTGAAATATTTTCTATTGTATACACAGATTGACCTAACATGTTAAACAGTTCAATTGATTTAATATCAATTTGGTTAGGGTTTACTAATACAATTTTTTCAAGATTATTAGCATATAATATATTTAAACCTCTAAACTCATCATCATCTGTGCTTAATGCTGCTGCTGAATTAACACTAAAGGCAATTTCAAAACGCTCGTTATATTCTCCAGAGTTTAAAAAGATCTCATAATCACTAGCTCTTAAATCGTGATATAAGTTTAGGTCTTTATCATGGACGTAGATTTCTATATCAGACGGTACATTTTCAAGTTCATCAATTGATATGTTGTTTATACCATCATTGCTTACTGTGAGACCCAAAGGATAAACAGTATTTATACTAGCTTCGGAATTAGCTTGAATGATATACTTTTCATCATTAATCATCCAATACATATCGTCGGTTTGATCTTCGTTTAAAAGGCCATCGTACGCCCAATCAACACCTGGTGTCGTATTTTCATCAATGGTTAGTAATAATTGTCTGTGTAATTTAAGATCGTTATCGGCATCAAAACCAATTCTAAATTTCATTCTATCGTCTAATGATTCATTATTGGATGTCCTGTTAGAGCTATTTGCATTTCTCACAAATAAAGAACTTCCTGTCCCTTCTTTTTGGAACGTACGTTGATCATTCTCAAAAGTTATAGTTCCATTATTAGTGCCTAAAACAAAAAATCCTTGACTTACGGGTACATATCTACCAGGGGTTTTTGTTCCTGATCCTACTTGGGCTACATCAGGGTCTGGTGCCGTTGCTGCAACACCTCCCGAAAGGTTGTATATGGCGTAGCCACCTCTGTACTCTTGGAGTACGTGCGATCCGCCTCCCCAATGTTCCCAGAAATAAAGGGTACCAGAGGTGTCCGTATTATCTGCAATAAATTCATTTGCGTCAATAGCCGAAGCGTAAGGGTTACCAATTAAATAATTATTTCCAGCGTTTATTGTTAAATTGATATCACCATTGTTTGGTTTACCTAAGAAAACATAATTTTGATCATCCGAAATGGCTCCAGATCCAGGTCCCTTCATAGTAAATCCTTCACCAGCAAATAACCTACCATTACGTCTAACGTGTTGCCATAACGAATAGTCTCCACCAGTAAGGTTGGTAAATTTCCAAATCCAATAATCTGCAATTGTAATAGGACTTGAATTGCTTCCGTCATAACCAGCAGACGTAAAATTAACAGGGTTAGTATTGTCTAAGATTATATCTTGTACTGTATAGCTATATTCATTAGTTTCTTCGTCATTTTCTCCAACAGGTGCAGACCAATAATTATAGGTATAAGTATCTGCAGTACCTTGCTGGTCTTTTTCTAATTCGCCATTAATGGCTACAATAAGATCACTGTCTTCTTCTTGTATTAATTGGGACTCCCCTTCGAGATCAATCTTACCTGTTAAACTTAAGTAATGCGAAACCGTAAGGCCATTTCCCGTTTGTGCCAGATTATCACCATTTAAAGTTAATTCATTGGCATCTACATATAATCCTAATACTTTTCTGTTGTCAGCGTTAGCACTCGGAAGACTAGAATTATCTATTGCAACATTGTGTGATGTTCTTACAATATTCCAATCTACAGTTATTGATGAATCTACTAACGATGGTGAACCTGGTATATATTGTTGGTCTCCATTGGTCCAAGTTGTATTAGTATCCCAATCACCATTTTGTGTGGATACGTAAGGTAATGGTGCGGTTTGTCTATCAACAGTATTTAAGTTTTTAATAGCGGCCACATGATCGTTATCAGATTGATCTTTTACGTTTGTATACGTGTATGTAGTCATTGGTAAATACATTTCTAACTGAGACCATGGTATTGGTGCGACTTCATTTTTAGTAGTTATTTGTGGTAATACGCTTCCGGTTACAAAATTACCTGCTGATTCTTCAATTTCTTGATTTATTATATAGCGTAATTGGTCTGCTGTAAGGGCTGTATTCCATACTCTTACTTCATCAATTGTGCCATCAAACAAGTTTGTAGGGTTTCTATAGTTAGCGGCTCCAATTAAGAAGTGCTCGTTTGGTGCGGCTGCGGGTGCAGGAGCTGTTAATGATGTATCTTCTACACCGTCTATATAAAATATGGCTGTACCTGCTCTGTAAATAACAGCAATATGGTGCCATTCATCAATAGGTAGTGATACCGAAGCGTTAAATGCTCGTGTAATTCCACCAGCGTCTTTCCAAACCATTCTAGGGGTTCGAGATGCATCAAATCGTAATGCATAGCCTTCTGTATAAGGACCACTATCTCTTTTACTAATAACATCTCTATTTGCAGCGGTTCCATGTTTTACCCACGCAGATATGGTAAACTCACTTGCGAGATCAACCACATTTCCAGCATCCATGTAATCTTGTGTACCATCAAAGTCTATTGAACGTACAAAATTGAACTCTGGTGCATAGCCAAAAGTGACGTATTTAGTGCCATCAAAATCATAAGCAGTTTCTAAATTACCAGCACCATCAGGTCGCATAATTGTATATGTTGCTGTAGGATCAAATAATTCTGTATCTGATATAAACATATAATAATCTCCAGGTGGTACAACATTTCGTATAGCACTTATTGGTATTCTCACTTTTACTGTAGATACATCTGCACCTGTTTCTACGAACTTCCATACCCGAGAAATACGCGTAAATGTAACTTCTGTAGTTAAGGCAGGTGAAATACCAGCACTCATATTAACTGTAATGGTCGTTGGTGGATCTAATTCTAAATCTGCACCATTGTTACCCCAAACTAAGTAATCCTTTTCGTTTAAGGTATCAGTATTTAAATTTTTATTTTCTGAGTTGGTATTATAAATATCAGTTAAACCAACAGTTAATACTCCTTCAATAGGGCCGAGACCATCTACAGCATTATTTACACTGCTTGATTGTTTTTGATTAAGCTCTGAATCGTCATCTCTGCCAATACCTGCAATATCATAATTGTAACCTACGCTTGCTGACTGATCCCAAATTATTCTACCATCACTATCTACATAATCTTGAGAGGTTCCATTAACGCCAAGGGTTATACCATATTTTATCGCTAAATAGGATTGTATTCTATTTCTTGCTTGTGTTAAATCACCATCTGCGTTAGCGGCAGAATAGGTTATAACTTCGGCTATTCTTCCATCAAAGCTACCTTCAAAGTATTGGCTACGACCTAGCCAAAAACGCGTGTCGTTAATGGTAGAAAAGTCTGCTGCATCATTAGTAATATTTCCGATGGTATTAGCATTGAGATACATATCCATACCAGAAACGGCTGCGTTATGTCTAATATTAATTATACCAATTTGGTTATAATTTACAGAACCAGTAGCGTCTGCTCTTCCATAGCCTTGAGGTGGAGGTCCTGCGGCACTTGTACCAATGCAATACCCAAAATATTCATTTGTAAATCTTTGACTGAAGCTTCCGTAGCCAAAACCAGTAACATCTTGGTTAGTTTCTTCCCCATCAACACCTGGGTCGTTACTTGTAAATGTATCTAAAGGAAGCATAGTATTTGTAATAGTAGGATCTGGCATTATAACAACGAAGATATCACCACTATTAAATCCAGCAGAGCCAGTTAGAACATTCCTTGATCCTAAATTATTGATATACGTAAGATCCACACCGCTAGTATTAAAATCATTAGAAAAATCAACTACAGGATTAAAATTAAAATTTTGAGTTGTATTATTTCTAAATGAAGGCTCTAAGCCAACTTCCATAGCTTCTGCATTATTTCCTTTGGCATTATCTACCCACTGTGCTACCGCCGAACCATCGGCATTTTCATTAATACCATTAATCATATCTGCTTTTAACCACAAATCTAGATTATTATTAATGCCACCTGGTGCTTCTGAGGGTGTACAGTAGTTTACTCCTTTTATGGTAATGTTATCTATAAATACTCTATCGTTGTTATCACTAGCATCACATCTGATTCTAAATCGTGAAGTCGTTGACGACGGAAAAGAATAATCAGTGCTTTTTAAGGTAACTATTCTACCATAAAAAATAGCAGATGTAGAGGTTTCAAAGTCAGCATCTTGACTGGCAATCTGACCACTTTCAAATGTTTTTACATTAACCCAATTAGCTCCGTTGTCACTGCTATATTCTAATATAAACTCTTCTGTATACGTTCTGGCAGCTGGTGTGTTAGTGTCGTAAGTAGAGTCCATACTATTTGGAGCAAAGAAGAATTTAAAATCTACTTTATCATAAGTTGATAAATCAAAAGCTGGTGAGTCAAAAGATGTGGCTGAACCGGTTGGGTCATCATCTCTAATTCTTAGACTAAAATTACCACCATAAGACCATGTGGGATCATTAACCCTTGAGGCATCAGTTCCGCCAGAAGTCCAGCCGTCTAAGCCACTTTCAAAATCTGCAGTATGTATTATGTCTATGCCACAAGGAGGCGGTACAAAACCAGTTCCTTGTATATTAAAGCTATACGGGTTTTCGTCTAAATCGTTATTTGCTATACTTACCGTAGCAGTTCTTAGGCCAATTGCACTAGGATTAAAAGTAATAGCAAATGTTGTATTATTACCAGCCGCAATGTTATTTGATGGTATCGTAGTTACTGTAAAATCCGCAGCATTAGCACCAGCAATAACTACATAAGGAGAAACCCCAATTAAATTTAAGGTATTGGCACCACCATTATTTTCTATTATAAATGTATTGGTGTTTGTTCCTGCCGCAATATCAACATTTCCAAAGTCAGTATTGTCAGCTAAACTAGGTGTTATATCATTATTAGTAATTACAATAGTATTACCAAGTACATCCATTTCTGCCGTAGGGCTTATACCTGTTCCTTGGATGTTAAAATTATATGGATTTTCGTCTGTGTCGTCATTGGCAATAGAAACTGTTGCTGTTCTTAACCCATTTGCAATAGGACTAAACGTAATCTCAAAGGTCGTAGAACCACTTGCTGCTATTGGAGTTGTTGGCACTGCCGAAACTGTAAATTCAGCGGCATTTGCACCACCAATCGTTACATAAGGAGTTAAACCTGTTAAATTAAGATTAGAAGTTCCACTATTTTCAATAGTGAATGTATTAGTGATTGTGCCTACTGTAGTCGCTGTACCACCAAAATCTGTATCGTCAGTTATATCTGGTGTTATATCACCATCAGTTATGGTAATCCCATTTCCCGTAATATTGATTTCTGGTTCAGTAGTCGTGGTAAAACTAACATTATCAATAGCGATATCACTGCTCCATCCATTTAATGTTGCTCCACTAGTAATACTAAATCTTATTTTTATTGTTTGCCCTGAATATGCAGAAAGGTCTATTGTATCTTGATTCCAAAAATCACCAATATTACCACTAAATGTTCTTAATGTTACAGGGTAGCTAAAACCATTGTTAGTACTTAATTGCACGAGTAATGTTCCTACATCTACACCAAACATATGGTAACTATATTGGAATTCAGCACTAGACTCTACTGTTAAGTCAAAGCAAGGACTATCATAATTTGCTGTTCTGCTAGGAAAACCAATACCATTTCCAGAAGCTTCTAAATACATGTAAAAATTATCTCCATCACCTGAGGATGGACCGGTCCCTGCAGAAGCCGTACCTGCTTCATCTCTTATTAAATTTAAATCATCATCAGTAGCCTGTTCCCATAACCCCTCATTAGTTTCAAAATCTTCTGAATAAGGAAACGTATTTACAATAGATATACATGTAGCACTACCAGCTAAGATATTTATACTATAGTCTTCAACTTCACCAAAATTTGGGGTACTACAAGGGTTGGTTGGTGTAATACCATCATCCATAATTACACGCATACCTGTAGGTCCTGGAATGGCATTTATAGGGACTGTAAAACTTGCAGTTCTTGGATTTACAGCATTTGAAACTAAGGCTACTACTTGCTCACCTGGGTCTGTAAAATCATCGTTTTGATTAAAATCTATCCAAACACCAAAGCCTTCTCCATAATTTACACCAGACCAATCTGGCGATAACGATATGGTATACGTAGATCCTTGTGTTAAATCCGTTGAAAGTCCAGTGAAATCTTGATAGCCTGGACCCGTGTTAGTTGAGTTATTGTTTATTGTGTTTAGTGTAACATTGGCTATCCATTCAAAATTATCATTATTTGATGATGCAGTGCAATATTGTGCAAAACCACTAGAAGTTAACATTAGTAGGAATAAAGCAAATAAGCTAACCCTAATAAATTGAGTGTATATATTCATGATTAGTTTAGTTTTGGGACTAAATTTAGAGGCTAAAAATAGTATATAAATCTATAAAATGCAAATAAATTCGATGAAATACATATTTTATGAATTTTCTTATAGATATTAAATTCATACGAAGCCGCTGTATTAACCCAATAATACTCAATTTTGAAGTCTACCTGAATAAATCTATATTTTTTACAAGATTAATCCATGTAAGTTCTGAACTATTAGATTCTAAGTTATAAGTTTTGAATGAAAACTTGTTTTTTAATGTATTGGATTGGAGGGAAGCCTCATTTAATGTTAGTAGCGCATCTTCTTTTGGTAATGCAGGTAAAAGCTTAATACTCCCTAAAGATTTAGTTTCGTAATTATCAATTAACATCCTTGGTAATAATATGGGTTTATAGTTGGGTGCTTCTATTATGAGATCGTAAGCACCAGAATAGATGGGTCTATAAAAACTACCATTTCTATCTGTTAATGCCCAAGATCCATTACTATCGTGGTCAATGGCTTTTATTTGCGCATTTTGTATGGGTAAATTTGTTTGCGCATCTTTAATTATGCCTCTAAAGCCGTAGGTACCTTGTATTAAGTAATTAGTTAAAGCTACTTTGTTGTAACGCCATAGTGCTGTAAGTTGATTGGCAAATGGTTTTTTTGTTTCAGATAATTCTACAGTAAGTTCTTTACATTGATGTTTAGAATTCATATAATCTTGTCTGCTCCCATGTATAAGATACCAATCTGCACCATTTGTTATACCATTATTTTTATCGTCCATATAGCCAAAAGGAGAATGGTTTTGTGCATATTTTCTGTATTCGCCGGCTGTAAGCTTCCACCAAGAGTCATCTGCATGGCGCTCAAAGGTGTTATCCCATGGATAGTTTACTAGCTCACTGCCACCATGAAAATTAGCAGCAATGACAAATTGGTTGTCAAAGGCAAGTTTCATAAAGTGTTTAGTTTCGAGTTGGTGTTTTTCGCCATCGGGATGCAAACCAGCAATATTGTCTGGGTAGTTTCTGTTAAGGTCAATATTATTATAATTGCCTCTCCTCGCAAAGGTGACTGAAGTATTGTCAACACTTAAATGGTAAGTACCATCTGGGTTAGCATTTGGATTTATCCATATTTCGGACTCGTTAATGAGTTTCGAAATCTTTTTATGATCTGGGTGTGATTTGTCCTTGTACGCAGTAATAAAATAGTCTATTAAATTGAGCATTAATGGAAAACCTGCAATTTCATCGCCATGCATTGTTGAGGTGTACAGTAATTTAGGTTCTAGTTCATTTGTGGTAACATTATCAGAAATTTTAACAAATAAGATCTCTTTATCACCTTGTTCTGTGGTGCCTATACTAAAATAATCTACAATATCTGAGTGTTCATTTTCAAAATTCTGCATTTGCATTGCATAATCTTGGTAGGTAGGGTAAGCTTTTAATGGAAATTCTAAAGTGTATCCTTGCTTTAACTGTTTTGATAATGGATCAATATCTGATGACATTAAGCGTTTATTAATGTCATTATCTTCCTTATATACTCTATAGGAAATATCGGTATTAATAAACTTCTTAAATTGTGCTTGGTTAGCCCAAGCTTTTACTTGCTTGGTGGCATAATCGTAATTAATTATCGTTAGATAATGCGTAAAATCTGATAATTGTGCGTTATTGTCTACCTTAAAATTAAAGGTAACTTCACCTTGTAGGTCTAAAAGCGCATTGATTTCGCTTTTAGCTAATTCTTGGGCATAAATAGGGTATAAAAACATGATAAAAGCCATCATGCTCATCGTAATTTTATTCATTAGATTTGGGGTAAATGAAATTAAATTATGAGACGAATATAACTATTTATTTTAATTTTTATCTATAAAACGCATATTTTATCGATTAAAAACACTTAAAGATCTAATTATACTTTAAAAGAGTGGATTGTGAATGTGTGCTATAATTTATTTTTTGTGCCATATACCATCAGCATCTAGATAAAAACTGCCTATGTGGTTAAAGTCGCATTCTTCTGGTAAAATTATGGATAAGAATGTAGAATTATCTGTTCGTTTATAAAGATGATATGTGTCACCAACTACAGGTTCAAAACTAAATTTTGATGCGTAAACCAAGTTATTATATTCATATTGTGCCATCATTTTATTATACTCAGCTTTTAGCTCGTTGTATTTAGCCTGTATGTGTTTGTTAACCTTATTTATGTTTCTGTTTTTCCACGCTAGAGAATCTGTAGTGGTAATTGCAGGAGCAGAAACATCCGTAGCATAGGGTTTTAATGAGGCATCATACTGTTGGGTTTCGGTATTAAACACCACTTGGTCTGGTTTTTTTTCTTTTTTCATAATAAAGCAAAGTTACATATTACATTTTGTAATAAAAAAGCCATTGGCATAGCGTCAATGGCTTTTTTAAATAATACATAAAGTTTTGTACTTGTTTACGTTTTTCTGCACCTTTAAAGCTAAACTGTGGTGGTGTAGAGTAAAAGATTCATAATAATTGCAAAGACTACAGTTGCGAATAATATGCCTGCGAAAAAAAAAACTAATCTTTTTTTTGCTTTGCTTTTAGAGTTAATTTTAGATTTTGGTTTGCCTATTTTGTATACACCTTCCATAAATTCTATAATTTTTACTAATTACATTCAAACTTGTGTTTTATTTTCAGAATTGATTACTACTAATCATTGTGTTTGTACATATTCTTTTACTACAACTCTAACTTGCGTAAATTGTTTAATTAACCCTAGATTTTGTTGAATCTCTATGATTTGTTATATCAATAACTTTATGCTCCTCGTTAATAGCTTCGTTTAATTGGTTGTTGTAAAATGGAAAAATATCGCTTTTTTGTTCAATTATTTTTGCCTTAGATCCATTGATAGCAATAGGTTTTTGTAAAATATGAGGGGAGTTGCTAATTATTTTTAACCAGTCGCTGTTACTATAATCACCAATTTTATTTTTTTCTTTTGTTGGTATTAGGTCTTTATTAAAGAGCTGTTTAATTTGTATATTTAAAATTGCTGCTAACTCAATCCAAATAGTATCAGATAAGTTTTCTTTATTTATATTAATAAGTCTAACGGCTTTATCCATGCTCTTAACATAAGGTAACATGTTGTTACCTAATATTGAGTCTTCGGAGTATATATAAATTAATTGTCGGTTATGTTTAGCTAATATTCCCATAGTGTCTTTTGTACAAATTTAATTTTAGGATAAATTATAGAAGTGTTCAAAAGATTTTAAGTTTAACTCATAAGCCAAAGTTGGTTAATTATAATTTTATTTCTACTTAATATGGCTTACACACGGGTTTTTATAAAAAGAGGACAGTAAGCATACGTTAAGTTAAATATAGAAGTTACATTTATTAATAAGCCAACGAATCTTATAAGACGTGGTTAAACATAAAAAAGGCTTCTAATGATATAGAAACCTTTTTTATAATAAAAGTGACGATACTGCTCACCTAGAACTTTAGCAGACTTGTAATGTAATTATTAAATTACAAAATCATTCCCCACTTTTATACTTAAAGCGAAAGTGCTAGATTTTTAGTAATGCCATTAACTCAAATGCTTCAATTATTGTTTCTAATGCTGTATGACTTAAAGTAATACTTGCCAATAGAATAATATGGTCTAACTTATTAAGACCCAATTGTAATGCGCTTAGGATAGTTTATTCTGGTGATGCAGTCCTTGTATTAAAATGAAAAAAGTGTTCATAGATATGGACACTTTTAATAAAATGAGGTTTTCCGCTACTAACTAAACGCGGGACAATTAAAAATTAGTTTAATGGATTATTAACTAATTAACTAAATCTTTATAAAGGTAAGCCTTTAGGTTTTTGCTTTAGTTAATTAAAAGTAATAGAACAAAATTTAATAGTGATAGAGCAATTTTCGGGTTATTAATTCTGAAGACTTGTGTTTAGTGAATTTTAATTAGTTATAAGGTCTCATTATTAATTCATTATTTCTCCCGATGCCCTAAACTCAATGTCTTTGTTTTTGCCTTTTCTTTTAAATTCTACATCATAAAATGTGCCTTTAGACGCAGATATCACTTTTTCAACCTCGGTAATATCATCTTTGTCAAAATTGCCTTCAATAACTTTTTTAATCGCTTCGGGTAGATCTTTATAGTCAATACTAGTTTCTGTTTCTATCCAATTTCCTTTGGGAGAAAAATCTGCGCGGTATTTGGTTTTATTCATTTTAAAATGAGCCTCGAAGTTTCCATGAGAATCTATATGCCAGTCTGGATCATTTTCCCCTGGGTATTTAGACTGAAATGTCTTTTTTACCGCTTCTGGAGTTTGTTTTTCGCTCGCTAAATTGCAATTAGTTAATAACGCTAAAAATAAAATTATAATGTATTTAGTCTTCATTTTTGGATCGGATTGGTTATTTATCTATTATTAAATGATGAGTCTAAAGGCTGAAAAAAATCAGGTGCGTTGTACTTCATTTTCATTTTTCAGTACACGATCACCATCGTCTTGCACTATTAACAGTGCTTTATTTCCAGATTCACCTGTTCTGGTAACTTCATTGCCTTTAATGGTCTTCGTAACTTTTTTAGTGTAAGTTTCTTTAACTGTGCCATAAGCCATGCCGTTTCCCCATTTCCATTTTACTTTAGAGCCTTTCCGTATCATGTTTTATAAATTTTATTAAAATTAAGAATCTAATTTTAGATAGATTAACCCAATCAATTTTCTTTAAGATCGTGTTTAGAATTCTATATTTTAATGAGCAAAAATTTACTGTAAAAGAGGTAAGTAACATTGTTATAACAAATTAATTTTGACAAGGCAAATGTAATGATGGCGTAAAATAGCAGCACATCATCTAAAATAACAAAAGCTGCTTTTAATTTATAATTTATAAAAAAAATGAGTACTTACACAGAAACAGTAGGAAATAAGTTGAATGATTTATTGGAAAAAACGTATGACGCAGAGAAAGGTTATAAAAAGGCTGCAGAAAATGTTGAGCATTCTGGCTTAAAAAGTTTTTTTACCAGAAAGGCAAATGAGCGTTACAACTTTGGCCATGATCTAAAAGGTGAAATAAAATCCTTTGGACAAGAGGTTGATAAAGGTGGTAGCATAAAAGGAGACGCTCACAGAGCATGGATGGATGTAAAATCTTTATTCTCATCTGATAATGCCGAATCTATGTTAGAGGAAGCAATTAGAGGTGAGAAATCAGCTCTTAAAACATACAATGAGGTATTGAATGAAACGAGTTTACCGTCTTCAACACGATCATTATTATCTAATCAAATGGCAACTATTGAGAGTGAGTTGTCCACCATAAAACGTTTAGAAGATTTACAATAAGTAATAGTTTCTTGTAATTTTTTTAAGAACTATGTTAGTTAGGTTGGAAAAAGATATCATTAATTTGATATCTTTTTTTATTAGGTATGAATTAATTTTCTGAGATTTTAGCGATAAGTGATTCCGTTTTACTCAACTGCTTAATACGGTTTTTATAAGCTTTTGGACTGCACCCAAATTCTAATTTAAATATTTTACAAAAGTAACTTCTACTGGTAAAGCCTATACTATAAACAATTTCAGAGACGTTAAAATCTGTGGTATGCATTAAATGTTCTGCTTTTTGAAGTCTTACATGACGTATAAAGTCTGATACGGTTCTGTTAAATAATAGTTTAAATCCATCTTGTAGCTTTGCTGGTGATAGGCTAGTTTCTCTACTTAACATATTTATAGAATATTGTATCTCTGGTGTGCTTTTTATACGATCACTTAAATCGCTAATTCTTTTAAGCTCGTTAAAGGTAAGTTTAGTATCTATTTTATTAGCTTCGGTTAAATTTAATGCTACCCGAAAATGATTAGCTAACATATGATAAATACTACCTTCTGCCGATAGGTACTTTACGTTTTGATTATCTTTAATCTGTTCGTAATAGTTTTTAAAATGCTCTGCTATTCTTAGGTCATAATCACCAGGTATAAAAGTGCGATCTCTTTTATTTAAATCATTAATAAATTTTAAGGCTGTTATAGAAAATTCATCATCATTTTTATCAAATAAACTTGTGTATACCTTCTTTCTTAAGCTAATAATGCTAAAAACGGTTCTAGTATTCTTTTTTAGTTTTAATTGAGAAATACATGGAGCTTTATTTGCAATTATGGCCGTTTGAAGTTTATTAACGGTGCCTTTTAAACTATTATCTTTTTTAGAGTATTCAACATTACCTTCATGCATGTACATAAACTGTATGGTGTCAATTTTTGTACTACTTATAGGGATTTCAATATCTGTATAAGGAAATAAATCTAAATTAAATGTAACAATACCGTTTGAGTGTTTTAAACATTTAATAAATCCTTTCCCAATAACATTATTGGTATTTATAAATGCTAATTTTGAGCCATTAATAAATTCGCCTTTAAGTAATTTTTCAATCGTAGAAAAATCATGGAATTCATTGATATAACAATCATTTCTATACATTGATTAAAAGGTTTGTTTACTACAAATATAGTCACTTGGTACTGGCTTTATTAACACTAATGAGTTTTTGTTTAACGTTTATAAGCTAGTTTAAAATCACTTAACGATTTGGGTCATTAATTGATTGATATAAGATAAAATAGCGCAAGAAATATCATTAAATTTGAATAAAAAGAGCTGATTATGTGTTATAGATTATCGAATACCGCAGAGAGAGACACAATTGAAAAGGAGTTCAATGCTACATTTAAATTCCCCAAATTGCACAAAAACAACCCTGTAATAAATGGTTTAGAAGAATCGTTTATTTCTGTTATTACAGCAGAAGATCCTAAGTCTAT
The DNA here is from genome assembly GCF_937958655.1 of uncultured Winogradskyella sp. Taxonomy (GTDB): domain Bacteria; phylum Bacteroidota; class Bacteroidia; order Flavobacteriales; family Flavobacteriaceae; genus Winogradskyella. Next base: position 22,030 of record NZ_CALGNH010000079.1, read on the forward strand.
CTCTTATGCTATTTGGGGAATATTACCAAAACAATTTGAAGATGATTGGGAGTACTATCAAAATGTTCAAAATACATTAAATATTGAGAGTGATAAAATTGAACAAGAACCACTTTATAATGAAGCACTTATTAATAGAAGATGCCTAATTATTGTTACAGGGTTCTTTACCTATTATCTTTATAGAGGTACATTGTATCCGTATTATGTACATTTAAAAAATGATAGTCCATTTGCTTTGGCTGGTGTTTATAATGAACTTAAGGATGGATTTTTAACCTGTGCCTTAGTATTATCCGAGGCAAACTCTTTTATAAGTAAAATACATAATTACGATCATAAAATGCCGTTTATCTTAAACGCTGAGCACCAAAACAGGTGGTTAGATAAAGATTTAGATAGCACTAAAATCTACCAGTTATTTGAGGAGAAAGCTGATTTAGATTTTAGAGCTCATCCTATAGCAAAGGAGTTTCATAAAGTTGGAGTCACTTATGATTCTGTATTAGAACCTGTTTTTTACAAGGGTATACCTAAATAATAAAAAAAGTTTAAGCCTTTTTATTTTTAATTTTAGTTCGATACTCATTAGGTAAAATACCATAACGTTCATTAAATATTTTACTAAAGTAACTTCGGCTTTTAAATCCAATATTGTAAACAATTTCTGAAATTGACAAATCACTATTTGTTAGTTGGTCTCTAGCGACTTCTAATTTTAAATCTCTAGTATATTCATTTACAGTTTTTGAGTAGAGCATTTTAAATCCTAGCTGAATTTTTTTTGGCCCAAGACCAGAGATTTTTGATAGTTCAGCAATAGTTAATGAGTCCGCAAGATGGTCTATTATATAGTTAGATAATTCTTGGATTTTTTTAATTGTATCCTTAGAGATTGAATCTACTAATGGTAGTCCAGATTCTGAATTTTGGTGTTCTAAAATTTGCATGGCCATTATAAGATTCAGTTGGCCTTCAATAGATAACGTTCTTATAACACCATTATCATAAGAGTCTCCAAGCTGTTTAACCTGATCTGCAATTTGTAAGTTATAATTGCCCAGATGTTTAAAGGAAGTATTTGGATCATTATCCTTAAAAACAGATTTTAAAACTTTATCTAAATACTGAACATTGTTATTTTTCTTTTTTAAATAGTCTTTAGTAACTACCTGAATAAAATTAACCTTTACTTGTTGTGATTTAGGGAATATAAATGTCTTCTTTTCGCTATCTAAACTAGAAACGATGATGTTTTGATAGCGTTCTAGGTTAACAAATTCCTCTGTAGAATGGTTTTTATATTCTAAGTAGCCCTCCGAGATAAAAATAAATTCAACTAGCTTTTTATCTACTGTTTTAAAAACAATTTTAGTTACTTCTTTAAAATTAACATCAAAGTCTAATAGAGATAAGCCCCAATCAAAGCCTATGCTTCTTATGGTTCCTTCTCCAAATTCATTCTTAAAAGAGAGGGTGTATTCTCCCCATTGTTCAATTAACTCTCCGCCCAATGCAACATTAAGTTCATTGATAGTGTCTTCAATGGTAGTGTTGTTTACAAAAATTTCTCGCATCCTTAATTTTTCCGTTTAGGGTTTTATTGAGATGCTAAATTCTTACTATTTACAGGGATTTATTGGTGATTTTGAAAGATAAATTAACGTTTTTGGGCACATTTTGTGCAACTATTAGGTTAAATTGTTAAAAAATTTTGAATTTTAAAAGAATTTAATATTGTCTATCATCCTGTATTTGTTTGTCTTATCTTAAATTTATAGGCCTTTGGCGTTAATCCGTAACGCTTTTTAAAAATCTTAGAAAAGTAACTTCTAGAGTTAATACCTATCTTGTAGGTAATTTCAGTAATATTTAAATCTGTAGTTTCTAGAAGTTCTTTTGCTTTTTCTATTCTATGGTTTGTAATATATTCCTTTATGGAAGAATTATAAAGGCTTTTAAAGGCACGTTGTAATGTGTTTTGATTAATCCCAACACGCTTGGCTAAAATATCAATATTATCAACCGTATCAATTTCATTTTCTATAATCTCAACAGCCTCTTTTAATCGCTCAATAGTAGCTTGTCTTAAAATTTTTCGTTTATTCGGCGAGTTAAGGTCATCTATGTACTGTTGTATATGGCTTGTTAAAACGTCATAAGCCTTACCCTCTAAAGAGACTGATCTCATAAAACCTTCTAATTCAGACTCGGTAAATTCAGTAATTGTTTCTGATACATTAATCGAATAGTTTCCAATATAAATAAATTGTTTAATTCCATTAACATCTCTAAATAGTTCTACCAATTCATCATTCATATCCGATAGAAAATCTTCAATTTTTTTCTCAAATAGTTTTCTGTTAATTTCTATACTAAAAATACTAACAGACTCATTAGCTGGTATTTTAAACATATGGTTATCAGTGAGTGTACTAGATACCATAAGACTTTGTAGCGTTTTAATTTCTCTAAAGGATTCCTCTTTTTTAAATTTATGATAAAATGAAGATTCTCTGTTAAAAATAATCTTAAGTGGATGAATTACACCACGCTGAAGTTCAAAAACCAAATCATCTTTTAGCAAGTAATCCGTTTCTATAACACTTACACCATGGTCAAAGTTATAAGCTTTAACATAGCCAGATCCTACCGAACTAGGTATGCGCAAGCAGTATTCATTTTTATTAGTGACCTCATGCTCTATACCTAAACTTTTTGCCATGTCAATAACAATATTGCTAGCTTCAAAATCCGTAATATCAATTTTTTTTTCCATCATTATTCAACTTAATAAATGTACGTCGTAAATACGTTTAGGTTTTTCGTAGACTTGCGTAAATCTAATTAAATATAGCTAGAAGTGATAGACTTTTTTAAAGGTGTTAACATTTAACATTGTTATTTTGTCTTTAATTAAATGATATTCAGATATTTATAAAAAAAGGAAGTGCATCTACTTTTGTTAAATTGTCGATTTAAGATTGGAAACCTTAAAATAGATTTTCTTGTATTGGATTCATTTTATTATGGTTTAAACTAAATAAGTTGTATGCAGGTATTAGCTAAATAGTAGCTCAAATTAAAAATCACTTAAATTTTACTAGTTTATAACGTCTGTTAGATCTAATATTTTATGAGTTGCTACTTAAAACTTATGCTTTTCACACTAAGTAGAACAATTTTTTTTAGTGCTACAGCCTTGTAAATAATACCTTTTTTATGATTTGAAGTAAAGTATTTGTTTAATGTACGTTGCCTATTGGTTTATCATTGAAATTTTGAATAGATATTAGAAATAAAATAACGTAACGCATAAAAAAAAGCCCAGTATTTACATACTAGACTTTTACTGCTGTAGCGATATCGAGATTTTTAGAATCTTTTTTGGTTGCGATGACAATAGTAAAAGAAGCAATGCTATCGCATTGTTAAGATCTTTTTTTGTAGTTCTTCGTTTTGAAGCAAGCTCCAACTTAAACCACAAAAAAAGTCCAGCATTTACATGCTAGACTTTTACTGCTGTAGCGAGATCGAGATTTGAACTCGAGACCTCCGGGTTATGAATCCGACGCTCTAACCAACTGAGCTACCTCGCCAATTTTCTTCAAAAATAGGATGCAATTCTAATACTATATATTGCCCCATTAATGCGGCTGCAAATATAAAAACAAATTCTACTACAACAAACATAACAATCTAAAAAAAATAATTTTCGTTTAATGTTTTGAATTGTACCATAATTGTATATATTGACCCTATAATACAATGCTTATATGGACGATAAAGAAAAATATGAAATGGAGTTTGTGATACAAGCATCTCCTTCCTTAATATACCAATATATTTCCACACCTTCTGGACTGTCAGAATGGTTTGCGGATAATGTAAATTCTCGAGGAGAACTGTTTACATTTATTTGGGATGGCTCAGAGGAACAGGCTAAACTGCTAACAAAGAAAAGTGGAGAGCGTGTAAAATTTAGATGGCTGAGTGATGATGAAGATGGAAATACTTACTATTTTGAAATAAGAATACAGGTTGATGAAATTACTAAAGATGTATCTTTAATGATTACTGATTTTGCAGAGGACGACGAAATAGAAGAAGGTAAAATGCTTTGGGATAATCAAATCTCTAGTCTAAAACAAGTTTTAGGCTCAAGGTAACTCGTAACTAATTTAACTATTATATCTTTGTCTCGATTTAATTAAACCTAAATCGGGACATTTTTTTATGGTAAATTTCAACGGAAATATTGTGTCAGAAGATGCGTCGTTGCTAAGTGTTTCTAATAGAGGCTATAAGTACGGTGATGCTTTATTTGAAACTTTAAAGGTAGTTAACGGAACTATCTTTTTTTGGGAAGATCATTATTTTAGATTAATGGCTTCCATGCGTATTATGCGCATAGATATACCTATGAATTTTACAATGGAATTTCTAGAAGTAGAAATTTTAAAAACCATAGAAGCAAACAATTTATTAAATAGTGCTGCCAGAGTAAGATTAAATGTAGATAGAGGAGAGGGTGGTAAATATTTACCTAAAGACCAAGAAACTATTAATTATAATATTGTTGTAGAACCTCATAATGAGCCGTTTTACAAGGTAAACCCTGATAAACCCTATTCTGTAGATTTATATAAAGATTATTTTTTGGCTCCAAATTTATTGACAGGTCTTAAGTCTAATAACAAGGCTATAAATGTTATAGGAAGTATATACGCAAAAGAAAATGACTATGACAATTGCTTGGTTTTAAATACCAACAAAAATGTGGTGGAGGCTTTAAACGGTAATCTGTTTTTAGTAAAAGGCGATAAAATAAAAACCCCTCCTTTGGAGGATGGTTGTTTAAAAGGTGTTATGCGCAAACAGATTGTAGAGATTCTTTCTAACGATGTAAATCTTTTTATTGAAGAAGTATCTATTAGCCCTTTTGAACTTCAGAAGGCAGACGAATTATTTATAACCAATGTTATAAAGGGCATCGTTCCGGTAAGAAAATACAGAAAAAAAATCTATGACTGTGAATTTGCGCAAGCACTAGTAGGAAAGCTCAATGCTAAATTGCGTCTTTTGGCTTAATTGTAACTTGGATTTTCAGGTGCATTAGACCATATGCTATAGTGGCCACCTAATTCTAACATTTTTTCTCGCCAAAAGGATGGGCGGCATTTTCCTATAATATCATTGTTGTAAATATTTTCTGAGACTAGCCAGGCTTTGGACTCTAGCTCACTGTCAAGTTGTTCTTCGGCCCAACCAGAATATCCTAAAAAGAAACGAATATCATCTTTAAAAATTTTATTAGTATTAATGAGATCTAGGACAACATTAAAGTCACCACCCCAAAAAATACCATTAGAAATCTCAATACTGTTAGGTATTAACTCTGGAGATTTATGTATAAAGTACAGATTGTCTTGTTCTACAGGGCCGCCATTGTACACCTTAAACTTAGATTCTGTTCCATCTACTAAATCGCTAAGGTTATAATCTAAGGGTTTATTTAATATAAAACCAACAGAACCAAGGGAGTTATGATCGGCAAGAAGAATCACTGCACGATTAAAAGAGAGATCTCCAATAATGGATGGCTCCGCTATGAGTAAACTGCCTTTTTCTGGTTTTGACATAAAATGGATTGACTTTCTTAGTTCTAAACTATTGTTTTTTTGGTAATTAACCAACAAAATCTATTTAAAATTGAAACAAAAAAAGCCTGCTATAAAAGCAGGCTCAGTATTTTTTAAGAAAAAATATCTTAGTTTACAGCGTTACTTAAGTCAGAACCTGCCTTAAATTTCACTACATTTTTAGCTTTAATCTTAATAGTCTTTCCAGTCTGTGGATTTCTACCATCTCTCGCAGCTCTTCTAGAGACTGACCAAGAACCAAATCCTACTAAAGACACTCTGTTTCCTTTTTGTAATGCTCCTTCAATGTCAATTAACATAGAATCTAATGCTTTCTTAGCTGATGCTTTTGTGATTCCAGCATTCTCTGCCATACCATTGATTAAATCTGTTTTGTTCATAAATTTTAATTTTAATTGTTAAAAATTCGATTTTTTAAATAAGATTTCTAAAAATCCTTAGACAAAATTATCAGGAATATTAAGCTACGCAAGTAATAGCAAGGGAAATAGCCGATTTTGTTGATAAGTCATTGCATTTGTTAATAAAGAAACCTGTTTTATTATATTTTTAACAAAGCCAATGGTAATAAGGGTTTACAGAAGTTTTGCGTTTTTTGAAAATTCAAATCCATTTAAAAGTGCTCGTACTGGCATTTTTCGCTTGCCAGGAATCTGAAATTCTTCAACTTTAATAAATCCATTTCTACAAGCTACTTTCATTTCATAATTCTCAATTTTTATAGATCCATACTCGTAATTATGTAGAGCTTTAACTTTTTCTACCTTATAGAGTTTTACAGGTTCAAATTCGTCTTTACCATTATCTAAATAACACCATGCGGTAGGAAAAGGGTTTAAACCTCGTATCTTGTTATATATGGTGTCTAAATCTTGGGTCCAATCTATTTTGCAATTATCTCTATTAAGTTTGTATGCTGTCTTTAAATGTTTAGATGCAGGTTGAATAGTGGTAGCAACATCAGCGCTCTCAATACGTTTTACCGTATCTATTACGAGTTGGCTGCCTATAGTCATTAAGGTGTCATGCAATTCTCCTACAGTTGTATCGTCTCCAATATTGGTTTCTTTCTTTAATATAATAGCACCAGTATCAATTTTTTCATCTATAAAAAAAGTAGTCACTCCTGTTTTTGTTTCACCATTAATAATGGCCCAATGTATTGGAGCAGCACCTCTGTATTGCGGCAAGAGTGAAGCATGGAGATTAAAGGTGCCATATTCTGGCATTTGCCAAACGACTTTAGGTAACATTCTAAAGGCAACTATAATTTGTAAGTTGGCTTTTAAGGCTTTTAAGTCTTCAATAAAATTTTCGGCTTTTAAATTTTTTGGCTGTAATATATTTAGATTGTGCTTTAAAGCAAATTCTTTTACAGCCGATGCTCTTAATTTTTGGCCACGACCAGCCTTACGGTCTGGTGCAGTAATGACTCCAACTACGTTATAATCATTATCTAATAGAGATTTTAAGGTGGCAACAGCAAAATCTGGTGTGCCCATAAAAACGATTCTTAGGTCGCGTTTTTTAGTCATATTAGCGTGTACGTATTTTTAGTTGTCTGTTTAATGTTATTGGTTTCAATAAGTTCTGTAAGTGATTGAAGCAATTCTTTCTCAGAACAATTAACCCTATGTAATAGTTGGCGTGAAGATAAATCTTCTGTTTTTAAAGCCTCCACAATTTTATTAGAAATACCTTTAGTGGTTTCTAAAGTAATATTAGGTTTTTCTGAACAAACGGAACATTTACCACAATCCTTAACTGTCTTTTCTCCAAAATAAGATAGGAGCTGTCTGTTTTTACAAATACTATTGTTATTTACATAACTAAGAACGGCCTCAACTTGTTTGTGTTTTATTAGGTGTTGCTGTTTTATAATTTTAGCAAAAGGGTTAATGGTGATGTCATCTTCCCGTGGTTTTAAAAATGAAATTTCAGAATCTGTATTAGCTATTTGCAAGTTTATTATAGCATCTTTTTCTAAGTGCTGTAATTGCGAAATCACTTCTATTTCGTTGCTATTAGATTTTTGTATAACAAGATTAAGGTTCACTTTAGTTTCATAATCAA
>NZ_CALGNH010000080.1 GCF_937958655.1 uncultured Winogradskyella sp.
CTGCTTCGGTTACCGTGACCTCTGGTGATCCGCCTACTTGCTCGATCACTAAGTCGTCTCCGCTTGTTAATACAAAGATGGAACTGTAACCCGAAGGTACATTGACATCACCGTTTGTTGTTGCACTTAATTGTGCTTCTCCATTGGATAGTTCTACACTACTATCCACTGCAGTTAATGTCCCTGCATCTGGATTTATAATTTGAACTGGTGCTCCTGCTACATCTAAGGATCCACATAAATCACCTCCGCCTTGGATTAATAAACTATTAACATCAAATCCTGTTGTAACTCCTAGCTCTACGATACTTAAATCTAAAGTCTCTGGGTAAACTAAGGTATGGATCGTATAATCTCCTCCTCCAACTACGGTGAACTCTGGTGATCCGCCTACTTGCTCGATCACTAAGTCGTCTCCGCTTGTTAATACAAAGAGCGTACTGAAGCCTGCTGGCTCATTCGCATCTCCGTTAGATGTTGCTGAGATTGTTACTTCTCCTGTTGAACATACAGTGCTCTCTACTACAGTTAATGTCCCTGCGTATGCTGTACATGGCTCTTCTCCTACATGGATTGGTGCTCCTGCTACATCTAAGGATGCACATAAATCACCTCCGCCTTGGATTAATAAACTATTAACATCAAATCCTGTTGTAACTCCTAGCTCTACGATACTTAAATCTAAATCACTTGGGTAAACTAAAGTATGAATCGTATAATTTCCTGCTTCGGTTACTGTAAAGTTTGGTGTTGCATTAACCTGCTCTATTACTAAATCTGAACCGCTTGTTAATACAAAGATCTTACTGAAGTCAGCGGGTACGTGCACATCACCGTTTGGTGTTGCACTTAACTGTGCCTCACCATTTGATAACGCAACACTGCTATACACAGCTGTTAACGTTCCTGCATCCGCAGTACATGCAACATTATCAGTTAACGTAAATGTTACTGATTCTGTATCGCATACGTAACCATACGCATTATTTTGAGCGTAAATTGACGCTATGACTTCGAAGGTACCTAATCCAATATTCCAATCAGCATCTCCCGCCGGAAATGTGTAAGGAATTAAATTTTCAATAACTTCAAACTGTTCGTTAGTATCAAGGTTAGTAACATTGTACTTAACACTTTGAACATAACCGTTAACGTCTACTTTGACATAAAAATGTCCTGGTAAATCATCAAAAATGTATGTTTCGTCATCTGTAATATGAACTGTTTCATGACCATTACTAAACTCAAAATTCTCCACGTTACCACAAAAACGAGAATCTGATTGGCCAAAACCGAACAAAAACAGACTAAAAAACAAAATAAATAGATTTACCTTAAGATTTTTGATCTTTAAGAGTAATTTGTTCTTCATTGCTTTTTGTTTAATTATTTTAAAATAAAATTAAACAAATTGCAATGTAGGTAGTTTCAAGAATTACAAATTTTAAGAAATATTAACAATAAAATGGACAAAGTAACTTTTTTTCAAGATTAAATGCTTAGGCTAATAATTTTATGTTTGCGTAACTGTTTTCCATGGCTTTACGAGCCGCCGCATCATCTAGCCATTTCACTTTAGTTATGCCTTCATTTATTTGTGGATACAACTTCCCATCAAATTCAGTCTTCATTTTAAACCAATAGGTAATTTTAATTTTATACTTTCCGTTACGTTTAAAAATATGATAGGTTGTGGGTAAAGGTTTAACTATTTCCAATCCTGTTACACCAGTCTCCTCCTCCACCTCTCGGATAGATGTTTCTTCAATGGATTCTTTACCTTCAACTTTACCTTTCGGCAAATCCCATTTATCATTTCTATATATAAAGAGCGTGTCGCCATTACTATTACTCACCTTCCCTCCACCTGCAACTACATTTGGCAAAAGTTTTAAAAAATGTTTTAGTAATTTTTTGGGATTATGATGTATTAAATGAATCGCATTTAAGTCTGTATTATTAAGTAGCTTAATAACTTTTTTAATTTTAACAGATTTCAAAAGAAATACCTTAAAATCAGTTTCTTTTTCAATTTGAGTAGTCAAAATTATCGGCTTATCACCAACATATATAGTATGCATTAATTTGGCTAATTATAGGTTTAGAATAGTAAAACTATTACTTTTTCTTAAAATGCTTTTATCCTATAAATTAAATTATGATAAAATCTTACAAAAGTCTAAAAAATAGTAATTTTGCATCATGATTTTTAATAAAGAAACAGCAAAAAAAACAGCAGAGGTTTTACTGCAAATTAATGCTATAAAACTTCAACCGTCAGAACCTTTCACATGGGCATCTGGATGGAAATCACCAATTTACTGCGATAACAGAATTGTTTTGTCCTATCCTCAGATAAGAAATTACATTAGGGAAACTATGGCAAGACATATTGAAGATCATTACGGCAAGCCAGATGTCATTGCTGGTGTAGCCACAGGTGCTATTGGTATTGGTGCTTTGGTGGCTGATTATTTAAATCTTCCTTTTGTTTACGTAAGGCCTGAAGCTAAGACACATGGTCGTAAAAACCAGGTGGAAGGTCACATAGAAAAAGGACAAAATGTTGTTGTGGTAGAAGATTTAATAAGCACTGGTAAAAGTAGCCTTAACGCTGTAGCCGCGCTTAAAGAAGCAGAAGTAAATGTAAAAGGTATGGTTGCTATTTTTTCATATGGTTTTGACGTTGCAAAAGAAAATTTTGAAAAGGCCAATATAAAATTGCACACGCTTGGTAATTATGAAAATTTGCTTGAACAAGCCCTAGACACAAATTACATAACCGAAAAACAACAAGATATTTTGGTAAAATGGAATGCCAATCCTAGCGAATGGAACGCTAATTGATATAGCTTTAGCAACAACGGTTAAATGTGTATGTATTAATCTATTTTAATATGAAAATTAATAATCATAGGATGAAATAATTACACATTTAAACTATAAAATATGAACTACTATGAATTTAGAATCACCAAAAGTAATCTTAGATAAATCCGCAGAGGAAACGTTTAATTTTTTATCTGATGTGAAGAATTTTAAAAACTTAATGCCTGAAAACATTAGCAAATTTGAAGTTTTAGAAAACGATAAATTTCTATTTGCCCTTAAAGGTATGCCAGAAATTGTACTAAAGAAAAAAAAAGCTATACCAAATTCTAAAATAGTATTGGGAGCTGCTGGTGGAAAATTAGATTTTTCATTAACAGGTTATATCCGCGAAATAGAACCTAGCAAAAGTGAAGTTCAATTACTATTTGATGGAGAGTTTAATGCCATGATGGCGATGATGATTAAAGGTCCAATCTCTAAGTTTATAGAAACACTTGCCACTAATATGAAAACAACATTTTAGTATAGCAAACTAAGCTCCTTAAGGTCATAAGTATTTACGACGTCGTTTTCAGTCCAAATTTTAAGTTTTCCATTGTTGGCTACGCCTTTTATTATTCCAGAAAATTGCATTCCATTTTTGGTTATAAAGGTTGATGGTTTATTTTTTCTAAAGAGATAAGATTCATATTCTGTCTTAATAGTGTCGTACTCATATGAGGCTAATAATTTAAAGTAATATTTAAGTGTATTTAAAACTTTAGACAATACCTCTTCTTTATTATAAACTATCCCTGTTATTATTTGCATTGATGAGGCTTTCGGTAAATTATAAAATTGATTTTGATTTACATTAAGTCCAAAACCAATTACAGAGCCTTGAAGTTGATTGTTCTTAATAACATTTTCAATCAAAATACCACACAATTTTTTATCTGCTGACAAAATGTCGTTAGGCCACTTTATATAAAGTCTGGGCATATTAAAACTTTTTAATGTTTTTAAAATTGCTAAAGAAACAGCCATACTGATATAAAATTGATTTTCAATCTTAAATCCTTTTAAGTTCTTAAATACACTTACTGTTAGGTTTTTACCTTTTTCAGTTTGCCAATTGGCACCCATTTGGCCTCTACCATTAGACTGATGCTCGGCAATAACTACTGTAAAATCCTTAGGTAAATTAACAGAATCCATTGCTTTTAGGTAAGCATTTGTTGAATCAATGGCATCAAGTTTGATTATATACATATAGTCACCGTGTTTTTTATAGTATTCTTATGATAATAAGGGCTTACAAGAACTAAAAAAATAATAACTTTGCATAAATTTAAATCATTTTAATGACGAAAGAAAAAACCAATGCAGACCAACTCATAACAACAATCATTGGCGGTATCGAAGAGGTTAAAGGAAAAGAAATTACAATTTTAGATTTAAGAACCATTGAAAATACGGTTTGCGATTATTTCATTATCTGTGAAGGTACTTCTAACACTCAGGTAAATGCAATCGTTAGTTCCATACAAAAGCAAGTTAGCAAAACTATAAAAGATAAGCCATGGCATATTGAAGGTACAGATAATGCAGAATGGGTGTTAATGGATTATGTTAACGTCGTGGTGCATGTTTTTCAAAAACATATTAGAGACTATTATGATATTGAAAGTCTTTGGGGAGATGCTAAAACAACACAAATAGAATCAAGTTATTAAATAAAAAAAAGATTAACGCTTAACTAAATTAAGCGCATTCGTAAGAGGTCAACAAAATGGCAAAAGACAACAAAAATTTAAATAAAAAACCAAAAGTAAATCCGTATTGGATTTACGGAGTCATCATAGCAGTTTTTCTGTCTATTCAATTATTTTCAGGTGGTTTTGGTAGTTCAACAGGCATACCAACTACACCTTCTCAATTTTTAGAATATTTAGACAGAGGAGATGTTGCTAAAGTAGAAATTGTTAACAAACGAGAAGCTAGAGTTTACCTAACAAAAGAAGCACAAGAGCAAGAAATTCATAAAAAAACAAAGCCTAAATCTATGCTACCTTCTGTAGCACCAATTCCTAATTACAAATTTGAATTTGGTGACCTTCAGAATTTTGAAAAAGACATAAGACAAAGCATACAAGATAATAACCTAAATACTGAAGTAAATTATGAAACTGAACAAAATGTTTGGGGTGATTTTTTATTGACGTTACTACCGTTTATACTCATCATTGGTGTTTGGATTTTTATAATGCGCCGCATGTCTTCTGGTGCAGGAGGGGGAGCTGGTGGGCAGATTTTTAATATTGGTAAGTCCAAGGCCAAACTATTTGACGAAAAATCGGATACCAAAACATCCTTTAAGGATGTTGCAGGGTTAGAGGGAGCTAAAGAAGAAGTCCAAGAGATTGTCGATTTTTTAAAGTTTCCTGAAAAATATACAGCCTTAGGAGGAAAAATCCCAAAAGGTGCCCTACTCGTAGGGCCTCCAGGTACAGGAAAAACACTTTTAGCTAAAGCTGTTGCTGGTGAAGCTAAAGTGCCTTTCTTTTCGCTTTCGGGTTCAGATTTTGTTGAAATGTTTGTTGGTGTCGGTGCATCTCGTGTAAGAGACTTATTTAAACAAGCCAAAGAAAAATCACCTTCAATTATCTTTATTGATGAAATTGATGCTATTGGTAGAGCACGAGGAAAAAACAATTTGTCTGGCTCAAATGACGAACGCGAAAACACGCTCAATCAACTATTAACCGAAATGGATGGTTTTGGCACAAACACCAATGTCATAGTTTTGGCTGCTACCAACAGAGCTGATGTATTAGATAGCGCACTAATGCGTGCAGGACGATTTGATAGGCAGATCTATGTAGATTTACCCGATGTACGAGAGCGTAAAGAAATTTTTGAAGTACACTTAAGACCTCTTAAAAAAGAAGAGTCCTTAGATATTGATTTCTTAGCAAAACAAACACCCGGTTTTTCTGGAGCTGACATTGCTAACGTTTGTAATGAAGCGGCACTTATTGCTGCACGTAAAGGTAAAAAAGCCGTTAATAAACAAGATTTCTTAGATGCTGTAGATCGAATTATTGGAGGACTAGAAAAGAAAAATAAAATCATTACTCCAGAAGAGAAACGCGCAGTAGCCTTTCACGAAGCTGGTCATGCTACCGTTAGTTGGATGCTAGAACATGCTGCACCTCTTGTAAAAGTAACCATTGTTCCTAGAGGACGATCTTTAGGCGCAGCTTGGTACTTACCCGAAGAACGACTCATCGTTCGCCCAGAGCAAATGCTAGATGAAATGTGTGCCGCATTGGGTGGTAGAGCCGCTGAAAAAGTGATTTTTGATAAAATATCAACTGGCGCATTAAGTGATTTGGAAAAAGTAACCAAACAAGCTAGAGCTATGGTAACTATCTATGGCCTTAGTGATAAAGTTGGTAACCTTACGTATTATGATTCTTCTGGACAATCTGAGTATGGTTTTACAAAGCCTTATAGCGAACAAACTGCTGAACTTATTGATAAAGAAATTTCTGATATTATTGAAGAGCAGTACGAACGCGCAATAAAACTACTAGAAGTTAATAAAGATAAACTTACAGAGTTAGCAGAGGTACTTTTAGACAAGGAAGTTATCTTTAAGGATAATCTTGAAAAAATCTTTGGAAAACGCGCTTTCGATACCGTGCAAAGCAGTGAAGAAGAAGAATAGTATAATTAACTACGTTTATATAAAAAACTTAAATTGACCATATGTTAATTTAAGTTTTTTTATATTTGATAAATTCACTTATTACAGGATTAATAGCAACATTGAATGAGCTTATTTCGTAAACTCTTTGGAAAAAAATCTGATCAGCCAAAAGAACAGATACCAAATCAAGAGCGTAGTAAATATATGCCCGAAGTTAAGTTGCCCGCTGATGAGCGTTTTACCATTAATTTTAAATCTAATGGAGGTAAATTTTTGTATTGTGAAAATATGGCCGAAATTAAAGAAAGTTTTAATGCTATTTTAGACGAAAACCAATGGCATAACGAAAAGGTATTTTTAATTGATGAACGTTTGCAAGACCTATTTAAAGAGTTACAGCTAAATCCGACTGCAAAAGCCTCTGAAAGCGCTTATTTTTTATCAACATGTGAATATTTAATTTCTGACGATGGATCACTTTTAATTTCATCGAATCAAATTGCAGAAAAAAAGCTATATGAATTACCAGAACATTTTATCATTTTTGCCACTACCAGTCAATTTGTTGAAAATATTGGTGAAGGCTTAAAAGGTATAAAAACAAAAAGCAAAGCTACTATACCTACCAATATTACTACCATTAAGCATTTTGCGACTGCTGACGATAAAGATTTTTTAACTTATGGCAGTAGTGCAAAAAACCTATACCTACTCCTTTTAGAGGATCTATAAATGAAAGAATTATTAATAAGAGCACTATCGGGTGCTATATATGCCGCTTTGCTTGTGGGTGCTCTTTATTATCAACTAGCCCTAATTATTGTCATTGCACTTTTTGGTATTATTAGTTTAATGGAATTTAGCAAACTCATTAAATTAAAAGGCTATATACAGTACTTTATATTTACGCTATTATATATTGCTTTTTGGTATTTGTGTATGTATAATAAAACACTATTTAAAAGTAGTGATGCCATAAATATTCTATTGGCATTAACAATCTGTGTAAATCTCCTTTTAATAAAAGATTTATTCACTTTTAAAAAAATTCCGTTGTTTAAAAGCAAAAGATACATTGCAACAACCTTTTATTTAACCAGTGGGTTTATTTTTATTCTGCTTATTGCAAATTTTAATAATTCATTTTCACCACTTCTACTTTTAGGTACATTTATTTTAATATGGGTTAATGATAGTGCCGCCTATTTTGTGGGGAAAAATTTGGGCAAGCAAAAGCTATTTCCGAGTGTATCTCCAAAAAAAACAGTTGAAGGCTTTTTAGGTGGTTTATTTTTTGCTTGTATTGCAAGTTATTTTATAGCTAAATACTCTGAAACACTAAACACAACCAATTGGTTAATTTTGGCGATTATAATTAGTGTTTTAGGAACATTTGGAGATTTAATAGAATCTAAGTTTAAGCGCCAAGCAGAGGTTAAAGATAGCGGTGTAATAATGCCAGGACATGGTGGTTTACTGGATCGATTAGATAGTCTTATCTTTACCGCACCATTTATCTATTTATATTTAAGTATTATTTATTATGTTTCATAAAGAAGGTCATAAAATTATTTTTATAACACTTGTTATTGTCGTTGGATCATTTTTTTTAATTGATGAACTTGCTACCAACGAATGGCTGCGCAAAGGACTAATGATTACCATTCTCGTAGTATTTATTCTTATTCTTCAATTTTTTAGAAACCCAAAACGTCACACACACACTAATGAAAAACAAGCACTATCGCCTGTAGATGGCAAAGTTGTAGTCATTGAGGAGGTTGATGAAAATGAAGTCATTAAAGCTAAATGCATTCAGGTTTCTGTATTTATGTCTCCTCTAAATGTACATGTTACTCGATATCCTATTAGCGGCAACATAACTTACAGCAAATACCATCCTGGAAAATATTTGGTTGCGTGGCATCCTAAAGCGAGTGAAGAAAACGAGCGTACAACTGTAGTTGTAGAAAATAAAAGTTTTGGAAAAATCTTATACCGACAAATTGCTGGTGCTTTAGCAAAACGTATTGTTAATTATGCAAAAGAAGGTTCAACAGCCGTACAAGGATCAGATTCTGGATTTATAAAATTTGGGTCGCGCGTAGATTTATTTTTACCTTTAAGTGCAGAGATAAAAGTAGAACTCAACCAAAAAGTCCGTGGTGGTGAGAGTATCATCGCAGAAATGAAATAATGTCAAAAGAATTAGAAATAGAATTTGATGCCGCAGTAGAGCGTGTTAATGCCCATACTGAGCCATTTCCTGCTGATTTTTTACTTAGACTGTATGCGTATTATAAAAAAGCGACTAACGATTACGGTAGACCAAGTAGTCGTAAACAAATTATAAATGCGTTTAAGACTAACGCTTTATTTCAAGTAAAAGATATTAGTGAAGATGAAGCTAAGCAAGAGTACATTAATCTTGTGAATAATTATTTTTTGTATCGGAAGTAGAATTTTACTTCAATTACGGTTTTTCCGCAATGGTATTACGGAAAAACCGCAGTTAACATTTCTTTAACAACTCTTTTAGTTATTAATTTGGTATATAGACTTTTTTTTTTTGATTTGTGTTGCTATTAACTGTAACAGAATGTTTTAACGAGGCACAACGTTGCTTTTAATGGCAATGGTTAACCTAAAACCTGCGTAGGTTTTTTTACTTTCTCGTTAAACTTCGTTATCCCTCTCGTTAATTTTAAAACTCGTTAATACTCGTTAGTAAAACTGTTTATTAACCGACCAATATGTTTTGGTCTTAAATTTAAAATTATGAAGAAAAAAGTTTTTAGTATTACATTTGGCTTGATGTTCATTTGCAGCTTATTTAGTACTGCGTCATCAGATATACTTGAAGTTTATGAAGATGAATATGACTGCTATGACAGAGTAGAAATTATGGTAATCCAAGCTGACAATGCTGGTTGGACTATAGAAGAGCTTGCATGGTTAACAAATGCAGCTTATGCGGTTTATTGCTATGGCTACACATGGGAAGATGTTTATAATGCTGATCAATAATATTTTAAAAAGCAATAATTTGAGCCTAGGTTTACTAAAGCTTAGGCTCTTAAATATTTTATTATGATACATTTAAAAAAAATATCATTACTGTTATTTCTTTTAATATTTAACAATAATTCAAAAGAAGTTTCTGGCGAGGTAATCTATAAGTTCGCACAAAACGAAATAACAAAGAGTGAGAAAGAGAATAGTAAAGAACTCTATGGTATGTTGGACAAAATGAATAATGCTTCAAAAGACTTAGATTTTACTCTAAGATTCAATTCAAATGAATCAATATTTTACTTAAATCAAGTTATGGAATCTGATATCAGTCCAATGGCTATCTCTTATGCAAAAAATATTGTTGCTAGAGGAAGATTTTATTATGATAAATCAACTGATAAATTATTGAGAGAAGAGAATATTTACGGAAATAATACCTTAATTAAGAACATATCTTCAAGTATCAACAATTGGCAACTAATAAATAAAACTAAATACATAGGAAAACACCTATGCTACAAGGCCATAAGGTCAAAAAGTAAGGTTGGTCCAACTAAAACCCATCAATTTGAGATTATTGCATGGTACTGTCCAGAAATACCACTGAGTTATGGACCAAAAGAATATAATGGTCTGCCTGGATTAATATTGGAACTAAAAGATACTCATTATACATTTTATGCTAGCAAAATAAAGATTGAAAAGGATACTAGTTATACGATAAAACCTCTAAAATCAAAAAACATAATTACTGAAGCTGAGCATATTGAGCGTATGAAAGAATCATATGAAAAGCAATAATTTTTATTAATATATTGTAGTTGAAACACTCTTTCCTGTTAATATCATTTATATATTGTTTTAATCTTATACATTCCCAAAATATCAATATTTCAGGAAAAGTCACCGATACCTTACAAAACCCATTACCCTACGCCAACATCCTCGCCATACCACAGAGAGATGATCAAGACGTAAAGTTTGCTATTACTGAAAACGACGGTAGCTATAAATTAGCTCTAAATAAAAATCAAACCTATAAGCTTACGGTTAGTTATTTGGGCTATAAACCACAAATACTAACGATTACTACAACAGACCAAGGCCTCATTAGAAACTTTGCTTTGGTAGAAAATCCAGACCAGCTAGACGAAGTTCACATAGAATACACACCACCAATTGTGGTAAAAAAAGATACAATTACTTACGATGTCAGCCGTTTTGCCACAGGCGAGGAACGCAAGTTGCGAGATGCTTTAAAAAAACTGCCTGGTGTAGAAGTGGATAGAGAAGGTAATGTTAACGTTAACGGTAAAAAAGTAACCAAGGTCTTAGTAGAGAACAAACCCTTTTTTACTGGAAACAGTAAACTTGCAGTAAACAACATACCAGCAGATGCCGTTGATAAGGTTGAGGTCTTGGACAACTATAACGAAGTTGCTATGTTAAAAGGGCTGCAGGACTCTGAGGATATGGCAATGAATATCCTTTTAAAAGAAGATAAAAAGAAATTTGTTTTTGGTGATGTAGAAGTTGGTATAGGTATAGAGGATAGATACCTGTTGCACCCAACCCTATTTTATTATAGCCCAAAGACCAATGTTAATGTAATCGGTGACCTTAACAACCAAGGTGTCAAAAGCTTTAGCTTTAGCGACTATTTAGAGTTTGAGGGTGGTTTTGGTAAACTCTTAGACGATGCTGGCAGTTATTTTAGCCTTTTTAATAGTGATTTTGCACAATATCTCAACAATCAGGATTTTGTAGATAACATCAATCAGTTTGGTGCACTTAATATTAGGCAATCGGTTAACAGCAGTACGGACATCAGCAGCTATGTAATTGCTTCCAATTCCAAAACAGAAACCTTAGGCAAAACCTTAAACACTTACCAAAACATTGAAGAATCCTTTACAGAAGACAGGACGGTAAGCAACCAACTCAACAACTTCTTTACCATAGGTAAACTCACGGTGGATTACGACCCAAGCTTTGAGGAAGACTTTGCCTATAATGCTTTTGTAAAAGTTACCAATAATGACAGTAATGGCTTAATCAACACCATTAATCCCACCCAAGACAATACCATAAGGACATTGACTGGTGTTACGGCATTCAACCTAAAACAAAACGTTAGTTACAGTCGTAAACTTTCTAAATCACATACAGCAACTTTAGAAGCAACCTATAATTTCCAGAACGACAAACCGATAACGGAATGGCTGACCAACCAACAGATTCTACAAGGGTTGATTCCCTTAGAAGATGAGGATACCTTTAACATCCTACAGACCAAAAGGTCAAAATCCCATAACTTCAATGCTATTATAAAAGATTATTGGGTGCTTAACAATTTTAACCATCTCTACACGAGTGTTGGTGTTAATGCGTCATTCAATTCGTTTTTTAACACTGATGTACAGGTCTTAGATGATGGCAGTATCAACAATTTTGGTTCTGCAGGATTTGGTAATGATTTTGGCTACAACTTTATAGATACTTATTTGGGTCTGGAGTATAAATTTCAGATTGGCAATGCTACCTTTAAACCTGCTCTTTTTTATCATGGCTACCTATGGCGAACAGAACAATTTGATGCGGCTGAGACCTTTTCCAAAAATCTATTTCTGCCACAGTTTACGAGCAAGGTTGAGTTTAACAATAGTGAAAAGCTTAATTTTCGTTATCGTCTTAATGCTCGTTTTCCTAGCATCAATCAACTGGCTAATAATTTTATATTATCAAGTTTTAATAGCATATTTCGAGGTAATAATCAATTAGAGAATCAATTGTACCATACGGCTACGTTGAGCTATTATAAGTTTAGCTTATTCCGTAATCTCAATTTTAACATTAATACAAGTTTCAATAAACGTGAAACTAGCATTAAAAACGTTACGGAACTTAACGGCATAGAATCCTTTAATACAACCATTATGTTTGACCAACCAGAGCATAATTGGAACGTCAGTGGACGCATCTCTAAAAAAATAAATAAAATAAGATATAACCTAAGCGGTCGTTTTAGTTATAACGATTTCTTTCAAATTTTGAATGGTGAAACTAATCTTAATATTTCCAGGTCCGTATCGTCAACGGTTGGCTTAGAGACCTTTTTTAAGAACTTCCCTAATTTAGAGTTTAACTACACCAAAGACTTTAGCAACTACAAAGCCAATGCCACAGAAAACCGATTTGAAAACGACCGTTTTGAAGCCATTTTAGAATATGATTTTTTAAACGATTTTATTTTTAAGGCAGATTACACCTTTGATAATTATAACAACAAAAACCAAGGCATCAACAACACATTTGATACAGCAAATGCGTCTTTATTTTACCAAAAAGAAGATAGTCCTTGGGGTTTTGAGATCTCAGCGAGCAATATTTTTGATGTGCGTTTTAAACAACGGAATTCGTTTAATGCTTTCGTGGTGAGCGATAGCAGAACGTTTATTCTGCCTAGGATTGTAATGTTTAAGTTGAGTTATAAATTATAATGACATCTCGACTACGCTCGATGTGACAGTTTAATCTAATCAAGAAAATTATACCTGCGCAGGAATTCTTAATCTCTTATCAAAGGCATAGTAGAACAACGTAACAAACCTTCCTGCTTTGCGATTTCTGCATAAGGTACTTCTTCAACAGTAAAACCATTTTTGCGAAGCCAAGTGTTTAATCTCGTAAAGTTTTTTTCAGAAATAATAACGTCATCAGCTATGGAAAACACGTTACTATTCATGTTATACATTTCTTCTTTGGTAATTTCGAATATATTCTCTTTTCCGAAGAAATCTACCAGCCATTGGTATTCACTCTCAATTAAAAATCCATTTTTATGAATAATAGCTTTATTCTTACCAACAGGTTGAAAACAGCAATCTAAATGTAAAGCATTTTCTTTTGGGTCGGTGTTCGATTTTCTAAGTTCAAAGGCCTTTACTTTTTTATGTGGAAATATTTCTTGTATGGCTTTTACCGCTTCAATATTTGTTCGTGCTGTGATATAATCGGGATAATCTTTACCTGTGTAGGTGCCAATAAAAATGTAATCATTCCAAGGCATAACGTCACCGCCTTCAACATGACACTCTTCTGGAAGTATCATTAACTTATCTTTTTCAATTTGGTCAATTACGTACTGAATGGCTTCAAACTCACGCTCTCTATCTGGTAAAATATTCGCTTTTATTAGTTTATCTTCAATAACAAAGGCGATGTCTCTAGAAAAAATCTGATTGTAATCTTCAATTACTTTTGGTCTGTACACCGTAACATCATACTTTTTAAAAACTTCTGCAACGGCATCCATTTCTTTAATCATATCAGCTTCCTTAGGATAAGTTCCAGCTTTGATATGCTGTATTGATTTTGGATCGTAAGCGTCTTCAATAGTTGGCATTGGACCATTACTTTGGGCAGTTCCTAAAATAACTGCTCTAAGACGAGACGTTTCGTTTTGTACATTTAGTTTCATAGATATAAAAATAAAAAGCTCCATATGGCGTATGAAGCTTTTACCGTTTTATTACAATACCTTATCTTTTATCTATTGTTTTAAAGTCCCTGTAAGTTTCTCCAACATATAGCTGTCTTGGGCGACCTATTGGCTCTTTGCGCATACGCATTTCTCTCCATTGTGCTATCCACCCTGGTAAACGGCCTAAAGCAAACATTACTGTAAACATCTCTACAGGTATTCCCATAGCTCTATAGATAATACCTGAATAAAAATCTACATTCGGATATAATTTTCGTTCCACAAAATACGGATCATTTAAAGCTTCTTTCTCTAATCCTTTAGCAATGTCTAAGATGGGATCTTCTACACCTAGATCACTAAGTACTTCATCTGCCGCAACTTTTATAATCTTTGCTCTTGGATCAAAGTTTTTATAAACACGGTGTCCAAAGCCCATTAAGCGGAATGGATCGCTTTTGTCTTTTGCTTTGGCCATGTATTTTTTTGTGTCTCCACCATCTTCTTTAATAGCTTCTAACATTTCTAATACAGCTTGGTTTGCACCACCATGTAATGGTCCCCAAAGTGCAGATATACCAGATGCTAACGATACAAATAACCCTGCGTGAGAAGAGCCTGCGATACGTACGGTTGATGTAGAACAGTTTTGCTCATGATCTGCATGTAGTATTAACAACTTATCTAAAGCATTGACTAATATGGGATTTTGTACATACTCGCTATTTGGCTTTTTAAACATCATTTTGAGAACATTCTCAACATACCCTAAATTGTCATCTCCATACTCTAGGGGTAAACCATGCTTTTTACGCATAGTCCAAGCTACTAAAATTGGGAATTTTGCTAATATTCTTACGATAGCTTTATACATATCCTCTTCTGAATCTACATCAACAGATGAAGGGTAAAACGCCGTTAAAGCACTTGTTAGCGATGATAATACACCCATGGGATGGGCTGCTTTTGGAAAAGCATCGAGTATTTTCTTAACATCGTCATCTACCATTGACTTATCTTTAATATCAGCCTCGAATTTGTCTAATTCTTCTTGCGTTGGCAGCTCTCCAAATATTAGGAGATAGACGACTTCTAAAAAATCTGCTTTTTCTGCTAACTCTTCAATGGAATAACCTCTATACCTTAAAATACCTTTTTCACCATCTAAAAATGTGATGGCACTTTCACAACTTCCTGTGTTTTTATATCCAGGATCAATGGTAATAACACCTCCTGTTGCGTTTCTTAAGGTTTTTAGATCAATTGCAACTTCATCCTCTGTTCCAACTTTTAAAGGAAACTCATACTTTTTACCATTGATTTCTAAGGTAGCTTTATCTGACATATTCTATCTTTAATTTATGTAATTTAAATGGAGTGTAAATTTACAAAATATCAACCGATTTAAGTAAAGCATTTATAACCCTTTTAACAATAAACGCATAGCTGATGTTTATAAGACGAAAAAGCGATTATTCAAAAGAATAATCGCTTTTTGTAATCTTATCATTATTTGTTTGTTTTACTTTACTTTAAACGCATTCTCTTGCGGAAAGTAAGCTACATCTCCTAATTCTTCTTCAATACGTAATAACTGGTTATATTTGGCCATACGGTCACTACGCGATGCAGAACCTGTTTTTATCTGTCCTGTATTTAAAGCTACTGCTAAATCTGCAATGGTATTATCTTCAGTCTCACCAGAACGGTGTGACATTACAGAGGTATATCCTGCATTATGAGCCATATTTACAGCCGAAATAGTTTCTGTTAATGTTCCTATTTGATTTACTTTGATCAGGATAGAATTTGCAATTCCGTTTTCTATTCCACGCGACAGACGCTCTACATTAGTCACAAATAAATCATCGCCTACTAGCTGTACTTTATCACCAATTTTATCTGTTAATACTTTCCAACCGTCCCAGTCGTTTTCGTCCATACCATCTTCTATAGAAATGATTGGATATTTTGAGGCCAATTCTGCTAAGTAAGCCGCTTGCTCTTCTGAAGTTCTTACCTTGCCTGAATCCCCTTCAAAAATAGTATAGTCGTATTTCCCATCTTTATAAAATTCTGCTGCGGCACAGTCTAAAGCAATCTTTACATCGCCTCCGAATGTATAACCCGCTTTTTCAACAGCCAACTTAATCGAATCTAGAGCATCTTCGGTACCTCCTTCTAAGTTAGGTGCAAATCCTCCTTCATCTCCTACAGCGGTGCTTAAACCTCTATCGTGCAATACTTTTTTTAGGTTATGAAAAATTTCAGTTCCCATTTGCATAGCATGCGTAAAATTCTTTGCTTTTACTGGCATTACCATAAATTCTTGGAATGCGATTGGCGCATCACTATGAGAACCTCCATTAATAATATTCATCATTGGTAATGGTAAGGTATTAGCAGAAACACCACCCACATATCTATATAATGGTAAGCCTAATTCATTTGCTGCTGCTTTAGCCACTGCTAAAGACACCCCTAAAATGGCATTAGCTCCTAATTTTGATTTGTTTGGAGTACCATCTAAATCGATCATTAATTGATCAATGGCATTTTGTTCAAATACTGAAACACCTAATAATTCTTGCGCAATTGTTGCATTAACATTTTCTACAGCTTTTAAAACGCCTTTTCCCATGTAGGTATCTCCACCATCACGCAATTCAACAGCTTCATGCTCACCTGTAGATGCGCCAGATGGTACTGCTGCTCTACCCATAATACCGTTTTCTGTAACGACATCAACCTCTACAGTTGGATTTCCTCTACTATCTAAAATTTGTCTTGCGTGTACATTAATTATAATGCTCATTCTGTTTGGTTTTGGTTATCAATTTAAATAATAGATGAGATGCTGAAACAAGTTCAGCATGACACCCTTTAATTTGCCAAAGTTAGTAAATTGATCACTTATTACCTTAATTCCTAAGTTATATTAAGCCTAATATTTACTATAATGTTTTCGTGGATAAAAAAAACGCAACAAAATTTATCGTATGTCGCGTTTATTCTGACAGCTATAATTATTTACTAGTTACAAAATTTAATATTTGCCTTTTCATATATTTCCATAATTTCATGTGATAACTCAAAAAAGAAGCCTCTTTTTTTACCATCAATTTCTTTATATTGGCTCATAGCTTTAAAATAATTTTTATATTTTAAAGCTTCACTGAATCTAACAAAAACAATATCATTAGAACTAAAAAGATTTTCAACGCCATCTTTTTTATCGAATCTTAAAATTTCATTTCCCCTTTTATAACCTTCGTTGCTTAAGGTTACACATGTATAAGTCTTATCTTCCAAAGCTTCGTCTATTGCTTCTTTACTATCCGAATAGATTATGTATTGAGAGTCAAAAAACCAATTAGGAGGCGGTGGAGGTGGTGGAGGTATATCCCCAAATCCACTTGTTCTTCTTAAGCTGTCATTATACCGTTTATTTTTTTCTTTCTCTTTTTTAGTCAAAACTTTCTCAGTTCTATTGAGATGGTAAAAAGACTGGTGGTTAGTCCAAGATACACCTCTAAGAATATCTTTATCTTCAATTGAGTTGGTCTTGTAACATAGCTTTTCAAAATATGCACTAGCAAGCTGGGTTTTTATTTCATCTACTACGTTATAATCTACATTTTTATCTATATATAGAAATATCTTGAGGCTCATTTGGGCATGAGATAGCATCTTATATCTTGTATAAGATAACTCCTTAGCTACATCGCATA
>NZ_CALGNH010000081.1 GCF_937958655.1 uncultured Winogradskyella sp.
GCTAACGGTGATATAGCAAGAGTTAGCCAGGAGTTTTTTGCCAGATTATAATGTCAGGGTAAAGTGTTTGATTAATCGCCAAAGCAATCAAAGTTAGAAGCTCGGTTAGTTGCGAAAAACATCGTTTTCACAAGCTGTTAGGTTTTCAGGTTGTACAGCTTGCTCTAACTCAATGTGAATACCTTGTGCCTCTTCTTCCATCAAATCTTCGATGTATCCAGGCTGAAGTGCTTTTGCCTCTAGGGGACTATCAAAAGGACCAAAGTAGTAAGTACACTTGGGAACTTTTGTGGTTATTTTGAGCCAGTAAGGTAGCTTTTCTTGCTCCTTTACGCCAATAATCTTGAGAAATTTTGTAACCAGAGACATAATAGAACTAAAATCTTTTGTTAAATTTATAACTATAAAAAGGCTCTTTAACTACTAGATTTACTAGTATTTGCTGATTGTCTAGGGGAAGATCAAAAATAGCAATTTTGATGAAAAGTAAATTAAATATACATTTTTATCATCTACTTAGAAATATAATTCTTTAGTACTTAAAATTACATTAGTGCTATTTAAATAGCATTCAATCAGGCGATCGCTATCAGCGAAACTCTCAAATCGAGGAGAGAGTGTTGTCCATAACAAATTATGTCTAGTTGTTTCATTCGATAGCTATAATGTTCCAGTTTTTAGATTCTACTTGCTTTAATAGTTTTTCGCATTTATAAAATAGATTTTTTTAAGACATCCTAAACCAACAAAAACTTTTTTTACGCTGTGTTCAAGTTTTCTTGCATAAATACTATAAAAATTTATATGATCAGCAGAATTTTGTTGACTGTTATCGATTGATATTTAAATTGCTATTTAAAAGTAAATACCGCAAGATGATAGATTTAAGCTTAATCAAGACTTTTTAGCGATCGCCAAAAGCTGATCTGGTTTGAGAATAAGTTCCTAGTCAACTAAATGAATAAATAACATTAATTATGTCCCATGAGCTATTAAATATTGTGAGTGATTGGTATCCTGATACTCATCCACCAAAATATATCTAAATTTATTTTGATACTGTGCTAATACATTAGGAAAACGCGTCAACAATTCATTAGTTCTTAATAATAAATCATCAAAATCCATCGCTCCTGCTTTAAAACAACGGTCTACATATTCCTTGTAGATGTCACCCATTCTTGGCCGACGTGCCATAGCATCAGCTTCCATTAATTCTGGATTATTAAAATAAGCCTTTACCGTTATTAGGCTGTTTTTATAAGATGATATTCTACTGTAAACCTGTTTGGTTTTGTAAATATCTTTATCGAGACCTAGTTGTTTAATAATCGAGGAAATAAGTTTCTGAGCATCTTGTGTGTCGTAGATTGTGAAATTACTAGGAAATCCGAGGTGATGTCCTTCAAAACGTAAAATCTTGGCAAACACTGAGTGGAAGGTTCCCATCCATAAATTCTTAGCCTCACTATCACCAACGATATCGGCAATTCTGCCTTTCATTTCTCTGGCTGCTTTATTGGTAAAGGTTAAGGCCAAAATATTAAAGGCATCTACACCTTGACTCATTAAATACGCAATACGGTAGGTTAACACACGTGTTTTACCAGAACCAGCACCAGCAATAACAATCATTGGTCCATCTTTCTGTAATGTTGGAGCTAATTGTGCGTCATTAAGTTGACTAAGATATTGTTTCAAAAGCAATTTTTTTCTAACTGTGAAAATACGTATTGTATTATATTTTTTTGCGTTTAAAATTCAATAATTATAAACAATCTTTCAAGATTATTATTTATTGAAATTTCAATATCTTTAAAGCAAATTCTAAAATTTATGAAAGTAATTATTGCATTGTTTCTGCTTACACATAGTGTTTCATTTTGCCAAAGCGCTCTACAAAAAGACATTATTAATATTGAAGATCAACTTATTGAATGGCGTCGTCACTTTCATCAAAACCCAGAACTCTCTAACCAAGAATTTAAAACTGCTGAAACCATTGCTGAGCATCTGAAATCGTTAGGATTAGAGGTTGAAACAGGAATTGCCATTACAGGTGTTGTTGGCTTGCTAAAAGGGGATTTACCAGGCAAAGTGGTAGCGCTAAGAGCCGATATTGATGCGCTTCCTGTAACAGAACGTAATAATTTATCCTTTAAATCTGAAGTTAAAACGACATTTTTAGGCACCGAAACTGGTGTAATGCACGCTTGTGGTCACGATACACATACTGCAATATTAATGGCTGTAGCCGAAGTCTTATCTAAAAATAAAGATAAAGTAAAAGGCACAGTAAAATTTATTTTTCAACCTGCAGAAGAGGGGCCACCACCTGGCGAAGAAGGAGGTGCAAAACTAATGATTAAAGAGGGTGCACTAGAAAACCCTAAACCAGATGTTATTTTTGGGTTACACATTAATGCAGGGACACCTGTGGGCACCATTAAATACAAAAAAGGTGGCATTATGGCTTCCGTAGAACGCTTTGTTATTAAAGTAAAAGGAAAGCAAACGCACGGCTCACAACCTTGGTCTGGTGTGGATCCTATTATGATTTCTGCAAAAATAATTGATGGTCTGCAAACCATAATTAGTAGAGAAGCCAAACTTACTGAAGAAGCTGCCGTTATTACCGTTGGTAAAATAACTGCCGGAACACGTTTTAACATTATCCCAGAATCTGCAGAGTTAATTGGTACCGTTAGAACATTAGATCCAGAGATGCGTAAAATGATAGAACGACGCATGAAGGAAATGTCTGAGACCATTGCTAAAGCCTACGGTGGTGAAGCTACTATTTCATTTAGAAATCAAACCTCAATAACGTATAACGATCCTGAATTAACAGATAAAATGCTGCCATCATTACAAAAGGTAGCCGGAAGAGAAAATGTACAACTTATGAAAGCGACTACAGGTGGTGAGGACTTTTCTTATTTTCAAGAAATAGTGCCTGGGATTTATTTTTTTATTGGTGGCATGTCACCAAGCGATGAGTCTAAAGGTGCATTTCCGCATCACACACCAGACTTTATGATTGATGAAAGCGGTATGCTATTGGGTGTAAAAGCATTGACGCAATTAACCTTAGATTATTTAAATAATTAATGTATATGAATGCCATATTAGAATTCTTAAGTCGTATCCCTTGGTGGCTTTGGATTATTGCCGTTTTAGTTATTATTGCTATTAAAGACATTTTAGTTCAGAAATCGAGCACTATAAAACACAACTTCCCAGTTGTAGGGCATCTGCGTTATATGTTAGAAAGTATTGGGCCAGAAATGCGCCAGTATTTTGTAGCTAACAACAGAGAAGAATTACCCTTTAATCGTATTGAGCGCGGTTGGATTTATGCTTCTGCTAAAAATCAAAATAACTACGAAGGCTTTGGCACCGATAGAGATATTTATGCACATCAGCATATTTTTATAAATAATGCCATGATGCCTTATAAAGTTAAAGCTAACCACCCAAGCGCTATTGATAAAACGTTTGCACCATGTGCAAAAGTGATTGGAGAATATAATAAGCGCAAACGACCTTACAGACCAGCTTCGATTATTAATGTGTCTGCCATGAGTTTTGGATCGCTTTCAGCCAAAGCTATAGATGCTTTAAACAAAGGTGTAAAAATTGCTGATGCTTACCACAATACTGGTGAAGGTGGACTCTCACCCTATCATAGCAATGGTGGTGATGTTGTTTTTCATTTTGGTACAGGCTATTTTGGTGTTAGAGCAGAAGATGGTGGTTTTTCTATGAAGAAAATGGTAAAACTCGTGGAAGACAATCCGTTTGTAAGAGCCATAGAAGTGAAACTATCCCAAGGAGCAAAACCAGGTAAAGGTGGAGTGCTTCCTGGAAAAAAAATCACAAAGGAAATTGCTAACATACGTGGTGTTGAAGTTGGAAAAACCGTATTATCACCACCAAACCACAAAGCCTTTTCTAATGTCCCAGAATTGGTGGATTTTATAGAAGCTATTGCTGAAGCTACGGGTTTACCTGTTGGTATAAAAGCTGCCATAGGAAAATTAGACCAATGGGAAGAACTTGCCAATATTATGGTAAAAGAAAATAGAGGGCCAGACTTTATTACAATTGATGGTGGCGAAGGTGGCACTGGTGCTGCTCCACCTAGTTTTGCAGACCATGTGTCTTTACCATGGATTTATGGATTTAGTGCTATTTATAAATTATTTCAAAAACGTAATTTAACAGAGCGTCTTGTGTTTATTGGCAGTGGTAAATTAGGATTTCCGGCTAAAGCTGCCATGGCATTTGCTATGGGTGTAGATTGCATTAACGTAGCACGAGAAGCTATGATGAGTATTGGCTGTATACAAGCACAGGTATGCCATACTAACCGTTGTCCTGCTGGTGTTGCCACACAAAGTAAATGGCTGCAAAACGGTATCAACGTGCCATTAAAGTCTGAGCGTTTGGCACAATACTTTAAAACCTTTAAAAAGGAATTGATTGAGATTACTCACGCGGCTGGCTACGAACATCCTTGCCAATTTACGATGAATGATGTTGAAATGAATGTGGACGACCAAAATCTAACCAAAAACTTTGACCAAGCCTTTTGCTATGATAAGACACCTGTTGATTTTAAAAGTATGCAACATTTAAAAGATTGTGTTTATCTTGGCGGTGTAAATAAAAATAAATAAAATTTCAATTCCTTTTATCGAAGCAATTAATACTAACACCTAATTCCTCAAACCTAATTCGCTTAAGCCATGGAACAACAACTCATCAATCTATTAATGTACACCATCCCTGCCTTAGTTACAGGAGCTATTGCCTACCTCTTTTTTAGAGAACATGTAGAAAATGAAAACAACCGAAGAAATTTTTTAATTAAAAAAGAATTACAAAAAGATGCGCTCCCACTGAGATTACAGGCCTACGAGCGTATGTCGCTTTTTTTAGAGCGTATAGCACCGGCAAAACTACTCACAAGAGTCAACCCAACATCCTCTAATAAAGAGAGTTATGAAAATTTACTTGTAGCAACAATTGAACAGGAATTTGAACATAATTTAACGCAACAAATATATGTGAGCGATCAATGTTGGAACATTATATTGGCCGCTAAAAACACAACCATTCAATTGATTAGAAAATCTAACATGAATGAAAAAACAGACACTGCAAATAAACTTAGGGAAACCATTTTAACAGATCTCATGGATAAATCAGCACCAAGTAATGCTGCCTTGTCGTTTATAAAACAAGAAGTTGAAGGGCTCTGGTAAATATCTAATGTATATAATCTAAAATCTAGCGCAAGTTAGTTTTTCTTTTAAAAGTTACATTTCATAGCTTAAACTTAAACATTAAGTACTACTTGCATGTTTCTGCTCGGCATAGTCATAGCCTTGTTGCCACCAATTTTTCATTAATCGCTTACTAAAGATTAGAGAGTTCTCTGTTAAACTTGTTGGAGTGTAGTATAAGTTTAATTTAACAGCTCTGTTTTTTGCAGCCAACTTGCCTATAATAATATCATTTTGTTCTACTTGGTTTAATAAATGCCCAAACAAATTCATCATTAAAGAAAACGGATTTTTTCCTAAAACACGCTGCCTACCTAAAGTCTCAGCCTCTAAAACAACAGCATCAACTTCTGTAGCTCCTCTTAATATAGCCTCTCTAATGGGTATTACACAACCCAAGCCACCATCGGCATATTCGTAACCATTAACCTTAGCTAAGGACATAAATGGGATATAATTGCACGAAATCCAAATCCAATTACAGAATTCGTCATAAGTACAATCTTTAATCGACTTATATTCTACACGATTCATTGATAAATTAGATACTGTAACCACAACATCGTGCTTGGTATGTTTTATTTTTTGGTATTCCTCTAATGTAAAATTCTTTTTAATAAGACGTTTTAATGCTTTACTCTCACCAAAGGTGCGTTTCATTTTAATAAACTGCCACAAGGAATTTACAAAATCAATAGATACATACTCTCTATCTCCCTTTTTACGCTGTACAAAAGGGCTTACACTAAAAATGTCTTGTTGTTGTACATTGGTAAAAACATCGTAAAGCTTAGAAATATCATTAACCGCAAGATGTGGCACCAACAAACTACCTGTAGAAGTACCTAAAAACATATCGTAGTTGCGTTTTTCTCGCTCCATAAGATATTGCGCCACACCACCTGCAAATGCTCCCTTACTTCCGCCACCAGAAATTACTAATGCTCGCATTATTCTTTAGTATTTTGAAGTTTTTTAGACATGTCTTTTGCAAACTTAACCAATCGCCAATTATGATGAGTTTTTGCGTTCTCTAAATTTAACAGACACCTTTCCTCACAGGCATTAATAAGGTCTAAATATCGAAAAGCATTCATTCTTAGGTCTGCATTGTAACGTGCTTCTGTATAATTAACTAATTCTTCGTATAACGATTGTTTATTATCGGCTTGATAAAATGGTGTGTTTAAACTTAGTACAATCCACAACAGGCGCACATTTTTATCACTAAAACCGTCCACATTTCTGGTTTTTGATAAATACTTAGCCCGTTCATCTGGGAAATTAGACCATAGATTATACAACGCATTTTCTATCGTAATATACGATTTGTCATCTAGTAAAGTCTCATAATTTGTTTTGAATTGTAACGGAATTTGCTTTACGTATTGCGAAATTGCCTGTCGCACTTTTAACCCTTGGTTAAAGGTGTCTTCAGTAACCAATTCTGGCGCTTGAGAAATGACTTTTATCTTAGCCTCATCGGAAACATAATATTTTAAATACTCGGAACACTTCGATGATTTTGCCTGGCAATCCACCATAAGGTATTCATTAATAAATGTAGATTGTTTTTTAAGCAAAGTAAAAGCATCATCTACAGGAAAAACTTTTTGCTTAATCCAGGCGTTTACAAAAGTAGTTAAAGATTTACCGTAAATTTTTTCAACTTCTTTAATAAAATCATTAGTTTTTACAGTATTAAATTGATTGGCATTTAAATAATTGACAACTGCTTGCTTATAGATCCTATCACCCACTAAAGTTCTCATGGCATGCAAAACCCAAGCACCACGTTGGTAAAAGGTTAAACTACTCGATTTGGGATCTAATAAAGAGGTGCCTTTACTTGCTATATCTTGCCCGCCTAAATCCACAGCAGACTCGTAAAGCTTAAAATAATAGTAATCGTCTCCAAAAATATCGCGCTCTGCTAAAAGCGCATAATAGGTCGCAAAACCCTCTTGCAACCAATGGTGCTCGCCAGATGTAGCTGTTACTAAATTACCAAACCACTGATGTGCCAACTCATGTGCATTTACACTAACGTAGTTTTTATCATTAAAACCAATCTCATCTACCACATAAGCATCCGAAAAAATGGTACAGCTCGTATTCTCCATGCCTGCATACAAAAAGTCGTGTACTGGTATTTGCTTGTAGTTTTGCCATGGATACGCAAAATCGATTTCATTTTCTAAAAAATCAAACATTTGTTTAGAATAACGGTAGGTAGGTTCTACTTTTAAAGAATCTTCAGGATAGTAATAATACTCTAAAAGCACACCACTAGCTGAGATTTCAGTACTCTTTTTGTATTGCCCTAGTACTGTAGCTACCAAATAGCTAGACATCGGCTTTTTCATGTCATATTCCCAAAGAATATTACCTACATTATCAGATTGAGATACTAACTCTCCATTAGAAATAATTTTATATCCTTTTGGACCAACAAACTTTAAATCAAATTCTATTTTATCATTAACATCATCTATACTTGGTAACCAATGGCTTGTGTATTTACCCTGACCTTGTGTCCATATTTGATTTCTACCTTCATTCTCCCACCCCATAAAATACATGGCTTTTTTTGGTGCACTATTAAATACAAAGCCTAAGCTGTAAGTGTCATTTTTTTTAAACTTGTTATAGATAACAAGCCTTTTTCCATCATATTTAAGTGTAGCAGCAAAATTATTTAAAGCTACATGCTTAAATGCCATTCCCTTAGCATCGAGGTATATAGAATCTGTATCTTTTAAAATTTCAAAATTAATTTCATAGGCGTTATAAGTGGTTGTATCTATAGAAAACTGATTAAAAACAATAAGTGCTTCCACCCTTTTAAAATCTACATAGTCGGTTTGTTGCGCAAAAGAAAGGCTAAAACTAAAAAAGCTGAAAAGGAAAAGAATTTTCTTCATGAATAGATATCGGCAATAATAAGGCCAAATTACAATTTTCTACCATTACTAAGAAAGTAGGTATGTATTTTTATCCAATAAGTTAAAATTAAGAAACCTTAATTTACTATATTTTCAGATATCTGCATTCGTAAGAAATAGGTAAATTCGCTGTATGAGTGTAAATTTACAAACACCAATAGATTATCTTAAAGGCGTCGGCCCTAACAGAGCGGATTTATTGCGCTCTGAGCTTGGTATACAAACCTACCAAGACCTCATAAATCTCTTCCCTAATCGTTACATAGATCGTACCAAATATTATAAAATTAATCAATTAGAGCGTAATAATGCCGAAGTGCAAATCGTTGGGCAAATTAGCGGATTTAGAGAAGTAGCCCAAAAACGTGGTAAACGTTTGGTCGCAGATTTTAAAGATGATACTGGGACTATGGAACTTGTTTGGTTCCGTGGGCAAAAATGGATACGAGAAAGCTTAAAAACAGGTAAGACCTATGTTATTTTTGGTAAAACCAACTGGTACAGCGGAAAATTTAGTATGCCACATCCAGAATTAGAATTACAAGCTGAGCACCAAAAAAACTTGCGCTCAGCTATGCAGGCTATTTATCCATCTACTGAAAAATTATCTAACAAAGGGATTACCAATCGGGCCATAGCTAAAATAATGCAACAATTATTTCTAGAAACCAAAGGCCGATTTTCAGAAAGCTTATCAGATGCCGTTAGAAATGAACTAAAATTAATTTCCAAATCCGAGGCCCTTTTTAATATACACTTCCCTAAAGACCAAGCGTTACTTTCTAAAGCACAATTCCGTTTAAAATTTGAAGAATTATTCTATATTCAATTGCAATTAATTCTTAAAAATCTCATTCATAAATCAAAAATAAAAGGCTTTACTTTTGAAAAAGTCGGAGACTACTTCAACAGTTTTTATAAGGATCATTTGCCCTTTGAATTAACCAATGCTCAGAAACGTGTTTTAAAAGAAATTAGACACGATTTAGGTAGCAATGCACAAATGAATCGTCTTTTGCAAGGAGATGTAGGTTCTGGGAAAACCATAGTAGCCTTTATGTCAATACTCATGGGGCTCGACAACAGCTATCAATGTTGCTTAATGGCACCAACTGCTATTTTGTCAGTCCAACATTATAACGGATTAAAAGAATTATGTAAACCATTAAATATCAGTATTTCATTACTTACAGGTTCAACCAAAACTTCAGAACGTATAGAAATCCATGAAAATCTCGAAAACGGCAATTTACAGATTCTTATTGGCACACATACCCTACTTGAAGATAAGGTAAAATTTAAGAATTTAGGGCTTGCAATTATAGACGAACAACATCGATTTGGAGTTAAACAAAGATCAAAATTATGGAAAAAAAATAACCTTCCGCCAAACGTTTTGGTGATGACCGCAACACCAATTCCTAGAACCTTAGCAATGTCTGTTTATGGCGATTTAGATATCTCTGTAATAGACGAACTACCTGCTGGCAGAAAACCAATTAAAACGGTTCATCGTTATGATAACAATCGTTTAAAGGTTTTTAAATTTATGAAAGACGAAATTGCTAAAGGGAGACAGGTTTATGTGGTCTATCCATTAATTCAGGAAAGTGAGAAAATGGATTATAAAGATCTAATGGATGGTTATGAAAGTATTTCTAGAGAATTTGCGACGCCAGACTATCAAATCTCAATCGTACATGGGCAAATGAAAGCTGTCGATAAGGATTATGAAATGCAACGCTTTGCAGAAGGCAAAACCAATATTATGGTGGCTACAACCGTTATAGAAGTAGGTGTTAATGTACCTAATGCTTCTGTAATGATTATTGA
>NZ_CALGNH010000082.1 GCF_937958655.1 uncultured Winogradskyella sp.
TCTTGATGTACTTTTTCAAGTTTTCTCCAGATATGTTTTGGGTGAATCGTTTACATGGACAGAAGAATTTGCGCGATTCTCATTAATATGGATGACCATTTTAGGTGCAGCCTATCTCAATGGCAAAAAAGAGCATTTGTCAATGGATTTTTTATACCAGAAATTCTCAGCTTTAAATCAAAAAAAAGTTGCAATACTCATCGAAGTTTTGGTGTTTTTATTTGCGCTTGTAGTTATGGTTATTGGAGGTCTAAATTTAGTGTATACAACCTTACATTTAGAGCAATTGTCAGGAACGTTGAGAATTCCTCTTGGCTATGTTTACGCTATAATGCCTTTTAGTGGGTTTTTAATTATGTGCTTTTCGGTCTATCACATTTCAAAAATTTTAAATAATAAAAACGCTAATTAATATGAGTATAGAAATTATAAGTATTATCGTTTTGTTTGTGAGTTTCTTTACCTTATTGCTACTCAAGGTACCTGTGGCCTATAGTATTGGTATTGCAACCACGTTAAGTCTTTTATTAAATATTGATAAACTGCCAGGTATTACTACCATTGCGCAGCGCATGACCACAGGTATAGATAGTTTTGCACTGTTGGCTATTCCATTTTTTATTTTAGCTGGTGATATTATGAAACGCGGAGGCATAGCCACACGACTCATTAATTTTGCTAAATCCTTAGTTTCTAGTTTGCCAGGTGGATTAGCGTATGTTAATGTTTTGGCATCGATGTTATTTGGTGCTATTTCTGGTTCTGCGCTTGCGGCAGCATCAGCAATTGGTAGTATAATGACTGAAAGAATGGAGGAAGAGGGTTACCCAAGAACGTTAAGTGCCTCTGTAAACATTACGGCTTCTACCACAGGATTGTTAATTCCGCCAAGTAATATTTTAATAGTTTATGCTTTGGCGAGTGGAGGTACAGCGTCTGTTGCAGCTTTATTTATTGCTGGTTATTTGCCAGGTTTATTATTGGGTTTCGCAATCATGGGCTATGTTGCTTTTATTGCGATTAGCAAAAATTTTACAAGAGGTAAACGTGCTTCATTGTTTGAAATTTGGACGTTCTTTAGAAAAGCATTTTTCAGTTTGTTATTATTAGTTATTGTTGTTGGAGGTATTGTTGCGGGTGTGTTTACAGCGACTGAAGCTTCGGTGATTGCAGTGTTATATGCCGCTATATTAGCATTAGTTTATGGTGATATGAAAATTAAAGATTTTCCTGAGGTGTTACTTTCTAGTGCAAAAACAACGGCAGTTGTTATGTTTTTAATTTGTACCTCAATGGCCATGTCATGGCTATTTTCTTTTGAGGGAATTCCGGAAATGATCAGTACCTTTTTATTAGAGTCGTTAAACAACAAGTTCGCCATATTTTTAGCCATCAACCTTATCTTATTAGTTATTGGAACGTTTATGGATATGACGCCAGCGGTTCTTATATTTACACCAATATTTTTGCCTGTTGTAACAGCTTTAGGTATGGATCCGGTGCACTTTGGGATTGTGATCGTATTGAATCTTTGTATCGGTATTTGTACACCACCAGTAGGAACTTTGCTCTTTGTGGGTAGTGGTGTTGCCAAAGTTTCGGTAACTCAGGTGATTCGACCCTTGTTGCCATTCTTAGCAATAATGGTAGCGGTTTTAATGCTGATTAGTTTTATTCCTGAGATATCAATGTATTTGCCAAGATTGTTTGGGTTAAAATAAGCGTAATCCCTAAAGACTTAAAAAAGAGCGGCGTTAGCTTTTATGCTATAAAACGGTCAATAATCTGTAGACCCTCTGCACCATCTTCAATAGGACATGGATTTTCACCTTGGCCTAAAAAATAGATAACTGTAGCTTCTATTATGGGCTGTTGGATATGCTTTGGATGTTCAAAAGTCATAACCTTTGTTTTACCTTCGACCACTGACGTAATTTCATTTCCAAAAAAAGGAAATCTGAGATGGCCTTTAGTACCAGAAATATAACACACATCGATTTGTTCGGTGTCTTCGGCAACAAAATTCCAATGACCAATACAGGTGATACCATCCTTAAAATCTATAGTACCATTAACCTTACTGGCTACATTTGGTTTTGAATGTTCGGTAGACGATTCACCCGAAAAGTCGATACTATTGCCAAACCAATAGAGTAACAAATCAATTTGGTGTGGCGCCAAGTCGTTAAAATAACCACCGCCCGAGATGCTAGGGTCAATACGCCAGTTTGAATCTGTTTTGGCGACTAAAGCAGCTTGTCTAGATTGCTTCATTTTTACTTCAACAGCATTGATATCACCAATGAGCTTTTCGTCGATGATGCGTTTTACTTCTAAGAACATGGGTAGCTTTCGCCTGTAATGCGCCACAGTTAACTTAGAGCTACTTTTTTCTAAGGCTTCTATTAGTACCAATGCTTCCTCGTAATTTAGGGTCATTGGCTTTTCTATATAAATATCCTTGTTGTGTTGTATAGCTTTTAAGGCATACCCTAAATGGCTAGATGGTGGTGTGGCTATATAAATGGCTGTGATATCTTTGTGCTGAAGTAAATCGTCAGCATTATCGTACCAAAGAGGGACGTTGTGTCGCTCTGCATAATCCTTTGCTTTTTCTGCATCTCTACGCATTACGGCAAGCAACTCGGAATTTTCAACTTTATTAAATGCTGGGCCGCTTTTTACTTCGGTAACATCACCGCAGCCTATAATACCCCAAACTACTTTTTTCATAGAAGAATATATTTAGAAATCGAAATAGTTTTTGGCATTGTAATAACAGATGTCGCTTACAATTTTCCCAAGATGTTCTGAGTCATTGGGTAATTCGCCATTAGCCACATCATTTCCAATGAGATTACATAGAATTCTTCTAAAATATTCATGTCTAGGGAAGGATAAAAAACTACGAGAATCCGTAAGCATACCAACAAAACAACTCAATAAGCCTTGATTGGAAAGGGTGTTTATTTGTTTTTCCATACCATCCTTTTGGTCTAAAAACCACCAAGCAGAGCCAAATTGCACTTTACCTTTTATGGTACCATCATTAAAGTTGCCCACCATAGTGGCAAAGACCTCATTGTCTGACGGATTTAGATTATAGACTATTGTTTTAGCTAATTGATTTGTGCTGTCCAAGGTATTTAAGAATCCGCTCAGGGCTTTGGCTTGGGGAAAATCTCCCATAGAATCAAAACCAGTATCTGGTCCTAATTCGCTAAGTAAACGTTTATTGTTATTTCTTATAGCACCTAAGTGTAACTGTTGCGTCCATCCTTTTGCATGATACATTTTACCTAAATGAATCATCGTTTCAGCTTTAAAAAACTGAACCTCTTCGGTTAACAGTGCTTGGTTTGTTTTAACTTTTTTGAAAAGTTGATCAATATCAAAAATCTTAGTATTAAAATGGTATAATTGCTCTAAGCCATGGTCAGCTAATCGGCCACCAACATTATGAAAATAATCTACTCTACTTTGTAATGCAGTAATTAAATCTTGGTAGTTGTGTATGGATTTACCAGAACTAGTTTCGAGAAGGCCTAGGTAATGATTGTAACTTGTTACATCTTCAACAGCAAACGCTTTGTCTGGTCTAAACGTTGGTAAAGTTTTTACTTTAGAGTGGTCTTTAGCAATGGCTTTATGATGTTCTAAATTATCTGTTGGATCATCAGTGGTACACAAAGATTCAACATTCATTAACTTTAATAAGCCATTAGCAGAATGTGATTTTTGTTTTAATAATAGACCGGTTTTATCCCAAATGGACTCTGCTGTTTTTGGCGATAATAATTCTGTAATACCAAAGTAATTGCTTAATTCTAAATGCGTCCAATGGTATAATGGGTTTCTAATGGTAAAGGGTACCACTTCTGCCCATTTTAAAAATTTATCTTTATCGGAGGCATCACCTGTAATATATTTTTCATTAATTCCAAAGGCACGCATAGCTCGCCATTTGTAATGGTCGCCAGCTAGCCATACTTGGGTAATATTTTCAAACTGTCTATCTTCAGCAATTTCCTTTGGTGATAAATGATTGTGGTAATCTATAATTGGAAGTGCTTTAGCATACTCATGATAGAGCGATTTAGCGATCGTAGTTTGAAGTAAAAAATCTTTTGTAATAAATGTATTCATGTAAGCTAAATTTACAGTGTAAATATAAAGACTCTTACCCTAAAGTTTAATGATAATTATTACAAAAGCCACTGAACTAAATAGCTAATTTCCGATTATGCACTAAGAACGTTAAGTACGCTGTTGTAAGAGGATTGCTTTATATCTTCTATAGATTGATTTTCGTTAACATTAAGAGATACAATAGGGAATGAATTATCTAAATGTGGTAGTTTATGATTTTTATCTGATGATACCAGGATAACACCATCAATTGAGCCATCATTTAAACCATTGATGTACTTTGTTTCTCGTTCTTCAGAATTAAAAGTTTGAAATAATAATACTCTATAATCTGAATTTTCAGCTGATTTTTGTAAATAAAATAACGCTTGGTTATAATTAGAATCAGTTACTGAGGGTAAAAGTACAGCAATGGTTTTAGAGCGTTTTCCTCTGAGTGCCACAGCAAAATTATTTGGAATGTAATTCAGTTTTTTCGCAATAGTCTTTATGGTGTTTCTCGTTTCTTTACTAATATCTTGCTTATCGTTTAAAGCTTTTGATACGGTTGAAACTGAAAACCCAGACCTATACGATATTTCGCGGATGGTAACAGCAGAAGATTTCACAATAGTTAAATTTTTAAGGATTTAATTATATCGAGTGCATTTTTAGTGTCTGATTGTATTTTACTCAAATCATAACTCCCGTCTTTTTCTTTGGCAATAAGTTTAGAGCCCATACCTACACAAGTTACACCAGCGTTAAACCAGCCCTCTAGGTTCTCTCTTGTTGGAGCAACACCTCCTGTTGGCATTATGCTGGTCCATGGTTGTGGGCCTTTAATAGCTTTAACAAATCCAGGGCCGTATATACCACCAGGAAACAATTTAACGACTTCACAACCTAGTTCCTCAGCTCTGCAGATTTCGGTTAGAGAACCGCAACCTGGAGACCACATTACTTTTCGTCTATTACAAACAACAGCAATGTCTTCCCTTAGCACTGGTGTTACAATAAAATTGGTACCTAAGGCCATAAAGCGAGACGCACTAGCTGCATCTGTAACCGAACCAACTCCCATAATCATACCTGGAAGCTCTCTAAGCGCATACTTATTTAATTCGCCAAATACCTCATGCGCAAAATCACCTCTTGCTGTAAATTCTAAAAGCCTTGCTCCACCATCATAAACAGCTTTTACAACCTTTTTACTTAATTCTATATCGTTGTTATAAAATAATGGCACTAAGCCCGTATTTTTCATAACTTCTGCGACTTCTATTCTTGAAAAATTTGCCATAATGTTATCGTGCTACACGTCCAGAGGCATCACCGCCCATTAATTTTTCTACTTCTGCTACAGTGACTAGGTTGGCATCACCTTTTATGGTATGTTTTAAACACGATGCTGCAACTGCAAAATCTAGTGCGTTTTGGTCATCTTCAGGGTATTTTAATAAGCCATAGATTAATCCGCCCATAAAGGAATCTCCTCCGCCAACACGGTCTACAATATCAGTGATTTGATACTGTCTTGTTTCATACATTTTTTTCCCATCGTATAAAACGCCAGCCCATGTGTTATGAGATGCTGAAATGGAACCTCTAAGGGTAGTAATTACTTTTTTGGCTTTAGGAAACTTCTCCATCATTTGCTTACATACGGATAAAAAGGCCTCGGCTTTTACATCATGTCCATGCTTATGTACATCTAAACCTTCAGGATGAATGCCAAAATGTTTTTCCGCATCCTCTTCATTACCCAAAACGATATCACAATATGACGTAAGCTCTGTCATTACTTTTTCTCTATGAGCATCATCACAATAGGTCCAAAGTTTGGCTCTATAATTTAAATCTGTAGAAATAGTTACACCCATGTCGCTCGCTGTTTTTACCGCTTCTAAACACGTATCTGCAGCACCTTGAGAAATTGCAGGAGTAATACCTGTCCAATGAAACCAAGCGACATCTTTAAAGACGGACTTCCAATCAACCATACCTGGTTTTATCTCTGAAATAGCAGAATGTGCTCTGTCATAAACTACTTTACTTCCTCTACTTACAGCACCAGTTTCTAAGAAATAAATACCTAAGCGGTCACCACCATAAATAATTTTATCTACGCCAACGCCCCTTTTACGCATTTCCATCATGGCACACTGACCAATATCATTTTGAGGTAAACGCGTTACAAAATCAACAGGAACTCCATAATTAGCTAAAGAGACAGCGACATTAGATTCGCCACCTCCATAAACAACATCAAAACTAGATGCTTGAGAAAATCTTAAAAATCCAGATGGTGCTAATCTTAGCATAATTTCACCAAATGTTACTACTTTTTTCATTTGAATATAATTTTAATAGGTCATTAGTTATTTTTTTGTTTAAACGTTTAAGCAATCGTTTTAAAAAAGAATTCAAAAAGGATTTTATTTTGAATTTTATGAAGTAAACCGTAAGT
This sequence comes from uncultured Winogradskyella sp., assembly GCF_937958655.1. GTDB lineage: Bacteria > Bacteroidota > Bacteroidia > Flavobacteriales > Flavobacteriaceae > Winogradskyella. Next base: position 6,599 of record NZ_CALGNH010000082.1, read on the forward strand.
TTGCTTAAACGATTAAGCAAATATATAAAATCTTGTCAAATAAAAAAAAACCGACTATAAAAGATATTGCTTCAGAGCTTAATATATCCGCAGCTGCAGTATCTAAAGCCTTGCATAATGACCAAAGAATAAGTAAGGAAACAAAGGCCGCTGTTAGGCGTGTAGCTAAAGCGCTTAATTACCAACCTAACCATTTGGCCAGCGCACTTAGAAAAGGAAAGAGCAACTTAGTCGGTGTAATTGTACCTAGAACCTATAGTAACTTTTTTTCTTCTGTACTAGAGAGTATGGAGGAGGTGCTAAGCAAAGCAGGTTACAATATTATCATTACGCAGTCTAATGAATCTTATGAAAAAGAATGTAAGAATATAGACACTTTGCTATTTACCCAAGTAGATGGGATCATTGCTTCAATGGCTAATGAAACGGTAAAACTATCTTATTACGAAAAAATAAAAGCTAAAGGTATACCGTTGATTTTATTTGATCGTGGTGAAAATGATTTAAATGTAGATTACATAGGTATTAATGATTACGACAGTAGTCATATGATCATTAAACATTTGGTGGAAAAAGGATGCAAACGCATAGCTCATATAGGTGGTTATAGACGTACTCGAATTTTCAATAACAGAATTAGAGGCTATGTTGATGCTTTAAAACAATACAAATTACCTATAGATGATCACCTTCTTACAGAAAGTCCACTAACACTAGAAGATGGCCGACGAGAAATGCAACGACTACTAAATTTAGAAAACAGACCAGATGCAGTCTATGTGGCTAGTGATTATGCTGCGTTAGGAGCATTACAGGTTTTAAACGAACATAAAATAGACGTTCCTAAGGACATCCGTTTGGTAGGTTTTGGTAATGAGCCTTTTACATCATTAGTTAGTCCTTCCATAACAAGTGTTCATCAGCAAAGTAAGGATATTGGACGTCTTGCTGCTCAAACATTTTTGAAACGTATTGCTGAGCCTAAACTAAAACAAACGCTAAATAAAATTATTCTAGATGCAGAATTGATTGTTAGAGATTCTTCAAATTAACTTCAGTAGGTGACGTATTTTAAAAGGTCGAATAGTACAGGTTTTTAAAATAGAACTAACTCTACATTACCTGATATTTGTTTTTAACACAAAAAAAAATAGCTTTCTAAACTAAGATTTATAAAACCTGTTAGTTTTTGCGACATCAACTAAAATATGATGTTAAAATTATAGATTTAAAGACTTAATTGTATTTAAAATATTAGATTGTCAACCCAATTTAAATAAAACCCAAAAAATTAGTGGTAAAAATTTGTCGACTTATGATTATTGGTTTAGTATTGACTTTTAATACCAAAGAACAGATAAGGACAATTTTGCATAAAAGCGCAGCGGTATAGCTAATCAAAATTGTTAAAAATTTTATATTTTCAAAAATTGAATTATTCCTCAAAATAATTGAAATGAATATTAAAGTTATAATTTGTTTTCTTCCAGTAATACTATTGCCTTTTGGAGTTATGGCACAAAAGGAGCAACCTAACCTTTTAGTATTTACAAAAACCGAGGGCTTTCGTCACAAATCGATACCAGCAGGTATTAATTTAATGACTGAGTTAGCGCGCAATAATAATTGGAATATCTCATTCACTGAAGACTCTAATGATTTTGAAGTCGAAAATTTAAAGCAATACAACGTTATCGTTTTTTTAAATACAACAGGAAACGTCTTTAATGCAAGACAAAAAGAGGCTTTAAAAACATATATGGCAAGTGGTAAAGGTTTTATTGGAATACATGCTGCCACAAATACCGAAATGGAATGGCTTTGGTTTACAGATATGATTGGCGCTGTCTTTAGAGACCACCCAAAAGTGCAAAATGCGACACTTCGTATAGAGAAATCAATTGCGCATCTGGCTATCAATCATTTAAATGAAACAGAAGTTTTTAGAGACGAATGGTATAATTTTAAAAAACCTGTTAGTGAGGATGTTAATGTGTTAGCTTATTTAGATGAAGAGTCTTACCAAGGCAAAAAAATGAATACAAAAAATCATCCTATTACATGGTATCACCATTATAATGGAGGTCGTGTTTTTTATACAGGTATGGGACATACCGCAGAAATTTATGAAGATTCAAGATTTAAAAAATTAATACAAGGCGCTATAAATTGGGCTTTAGACACGGAATAAATAGAAACTAAAAACAACCTTTCAAAAAAAATAAAAAAAATAAAAGACATTATAATTAATCAATAAATGAATTATTACCTAGGATTAGATATAGGGAGTTCTTCCATAAAAGCTGCTTTAGTAGAAGTAATGTCTGGTAAGAGCTTAGGCGTTGTACAAGAACCCGAGGAAGAAATGGGTATGTTTGCTCAAAAAAATGGTTGGGCAGAGCAAGACCCAAATGACTGGTGGCAGCATGTTTGTAATGCTATTCAAAAATTAAAAAAACAATATAACGTTAGTGCGGCGCAAATAAAAGGTGTAGGTATATCCTATCAAATGCATGGTCTTGTGTTGGTTGATAGAGATGGTAATCCCTTACGCAAGAGTATTATTTGGTGCGATAGTAGAGCGGTTGAGATTGGTAATAAAGCCTTTAATGAGATTGGTAATGATACATGCGCAACGCAACTATTAAACTCACCAGCAAATTTTACAGCTTCAAAATTAAAATGGGTTAAAAATAATGAACCAGAGATTTATAATAGCATATATAAGTTTATGTTGCCTGGTGATTACATAGCCTATAAGTTTTCAAATACAATAAACACAACTGTACCTGGTTTGTCCGAGGGCATTTTCTGGGATTTTAAAAACAATAGTATTGCCGATTTTCTACTAGACTATTATGGAGTAGATAAAGCACTAGTTCCAGAAATTACCGAAACTTTTGGTCAGCAGGCCGTGGTCGATAAAAATGGTGAAGACCAAAGCGGATTAGCAGCAGGTACACCGATCTTATACAGAGCTGGTGACCAACCTAATAATGCCTTATCCTTAAATGTTTTTAATCCTGGTGAAGTGGCAGCAACAGGCGGAACCTCTGGTGTTGTTTATGCTATTACGGATAACCTGTCAGTAAAAGAAAGTGCTCGAGTTAACAACTTTGCACACGTTAACTATAAAAAAGAAGCTGCCGCAAGAATAGGAAAATTACTGTGCATAAATGGAGCAGGTATCCAATACCGTTGGTTATTAAATAATTTGGCGGTAAGTTCTTACGAGGAGATGAATACCTTAGCGGCAGAAATTCCTATAGGTTCCGATGGAGTATGCCTAATACCTTTCGGAAACGGTGCAGAGCGTATACTTAATAATAAAGATATAGGGACGCGTGTTGTAAATATGAATTTAAATAATCATCATAAAGGGCATTTGTGCCGAGCAGCTTTAGAGGGTATTGCATTTTCGTTTGTGTATGGCATGGAAATTATGACATCTGATGGTATTGCACCAAGCGTTATTAGAGCTGGAAATGATAATTTGTTTCGGTCAGAAATATTTGCAAATACCGTAGCCACGTTGATAGAACAAGATATAGAAATATATAATACAACAGGTGCTATTGGTGCTGCTAGAGCAGCGCATCTTCATAATGGTGATTTTGAAGCCTTTGGAAAAGTGATTATGGATAACGACCATGTGATGACATTTTTACCTTTAAAAGATAAGACAGCATATACAGAAGCATATCATAATTGGAAACGAGAATTAGAACTTGTATTAGAGAGTATAACAACATAAACATAAATAGGAATGGCAATTATAGGAAACAAAGAGTATTATAAAGGAATCGGTGAGATTAAATATGAAGGAAAGAAATCAGATAATCCTTTGGCATTTAAATATTACAATCCAGAACAAGTGGTTGCTGGAAAAACAATGCGCGAGCATTTCAAATTCGCTATAGCGTATTGGCACACCTTCTGCGGACAAGGCAGCGATCCTTTTGGCCCTGGTACACAAAATTTTGATTGGGACCAATCTAGCAACCCAGTGCAAGCGGCAAAAGATAAAGCAGATGCAGCATTTGAATTTATAAGTAAAATGGGATTTGATTATTTCTGTTTTCATGATTATGATTTAATTGAGGAAGGAGACACATTTACACAATCCGAAGAACGATTAACTGTAATTACAGATTATATAAAAGGTAAGCAAGATGCATCAGGTATAAAACTATTATGGGGAACAGCCAACTGTTTCTCTAACCCACGTTATATGAATGGTGCAGCAACCAATCCAGATTTTAATGTGGTAGCCAGAGCAGGTGGGCAAATTAAATTAGCCTTAGACGCTACTATTAAATTAGGTGGAGAAAATTACGTGTTTTGGGGCGGACGAGAAGGATATATGTCGCTGTTAAATACCGATATGGGACGCGAGCTAGACCATATGGGACAATTCTTGGCTATGGCGAGAGACTATGCACGATCACAAGGATTTAAAGGTAACTTTTTTATTGAGCCAAAACCCATGGAGCCTATGAAGCATCAATACGATTTTGATTGTGCTACAGCCATAGGATTTTTGCATAAATACGGCTTAGAAAAAGATTTTAAAATGAATATTGAAGTTAACCATGCAACCTTAGCGCAGCATACCTTTCAGCACGAGTTAGAAGTAGCGGCTAATGCAGGCATGTTAGGAAGCTTAGATGCTAATAGAGGCGATTACCAAAACGGTTGGGATACAGATCAATTTCCAAACAATATACAAGAAACGACGGAAGCTATGTTGGTGTTTTTAAAAGCAGGTGGCTTACAAGGCGGTGGTATTAATTTTGATGCTAAGATTAGAAGAAATTCAACCGATATGGAAGATGTATTCCATGCCCATATTGGTGGTGCAGATACTTTTGCAAGAGCCTTGCTTATTGCCGATAAAATTATGACATCTTCACCTTACGAAAAATTAAGAACAGAACGCTATGCGTCTTTTGACTCAGGTAAAGGTAAAGACTTTGAAAATGGTAAATTAGCATTACAAGACTTATACAAAATCGCTCAAGACAATGGCGAGTTATCATTAAAAAGTGGTAAACAAGAATTGTTTGAAAATATAATTAATCAATATATTTAGCAACAAACAATTTTTGACTGATAGGGGAGACACCTCTTCAAAAGAGATATTATAAACTTTTAAAACTAATTATTTTGACAACAGAAGAACAGGTAAATAAATTATATGTCATTGGACTTACCATAGTAGCCGCATTAGGAGGATTTCTTTTTGGATTTGATAGCGGTGTAATAAATGGTACTGTAAAAGGCTTAGAAGTAGCATTTGAAGCGCAAAATATAGGTAGTGGATTTAATGTTGCATCAATGTTATTAGGTTGTGCAGTAGGAGCATTTTTTGCAGGAAAGTTAGCCGATTTGTATGGTAGAAGATCTATGCTTATAGCAGCTTCTATTTTGTTTATAATTTCTGCATGGGGTTCAGGTATTTCAACAAACTCCATAGAATTTATAATATATAGGATTCTTGGCGGCTTAGGGGTTGGTGCAGCCTCTGTTATGGCTCCAGCTTACATTAGTGAAATTGCTCCTGCAAAATATAGAGGTGCATTAGGCACTACACAGCAAATTGCTATCATTGCCGGTTTGTTTTTCTCATTTCTTAGTAACTATAAATTAGCCGATATTTCAGGTTCTGCGTTAAATCCTTTTTGGTGGGATTATGAAACATGGCGTTGGATGTTCTGGATTGAATTGATTCCGGCATCTATTTTCTTTATTTTGTTATTGTTTATTCCTGAGAGTCCAAGATATCTTGTCGCAAAAAGCGAAAAAGCCAAAGCACAGAAAGTACTTAGTAAACTTTACGGAGTGCTTTCAGGGGAACAAAAAGTTAAGGAAATAAATGATTCTTTGTCATCAGATCATAAACCAAGATTTTCAGATTTATATGATAAAACAATTGGACGTTTAAAACCGATAGTGTGGGTAGGTATTGGTCTTGCTGCATTTCAACAGTTTGTTGGTATTAATGTTGTTTTTTATTACGGAGCTGTTCTATGGCAAGCCGTTGGTTTTGATGAAGGCGATTCATTATTAATTAATGTAATTTCAGGAGCCTTGAGTATTGCAGGTGTAGTATTGTCATTGTTCTTAGTAGATAAGATTGGGAGAAAACCAATATTGCTTATTGGTTCTATAGGCATGAGTGTTACTTTAGCTCTAGTAGTTTATGCTTTTTCTTCTGGTACATTAGAATTGAATACAGCTACAGGGCAAGAAATACTAAAATTAAGCGATAATATGGGGGTTTTAGCACTTATTGCGGCAAACGCATATGTTATGTTGTTCAATTTTTCTTGGGGTCCCGTAATGTGGGTAATGCTTGGTGAGATGTTTCCGAATCAAATCAGAGGTTTGGGCTTAGCAATTGCTGGTTTGTCTCAATGGGTTTCAAATTTTATAATAACACTAACTTTTCCAATAATACTAGGTTCACTGGGATTAGCCTTTGCTTATGGTATATATACTTTAGGAGCAATACTTTCGGTGTATTTTGTCTTTAAAAAAGTTCCAGAAACAAAAGGGAAAACGCTTGAAGAAATGGAAGAATTGTGGAAAAATTAAATTTAAGCTTGCAAAATAATTGTTAGTCAATGTTTTAGCTTGTGCTAAACTTTCTGAAAATCTAATAGTCGATTAAAAATATATTAGTACAGTACAGTACAGGATGCGAAAATATAATATAAGTTATAAAATTGTTAACATATTATTATGATTTGATATTGTTGTATTTAGAGGCTAATAATCATGATAAATTATAACTAACTCTATGTTGAAATTTAAACTGAATATGAAACAAAAATTAAAAAAACAATTTCCTGTTTCTGGGTTTGCATTATTACTGGCAATAGTGTTTACTAGTTTTACGGCAATTAATACAGAGGCTCAAAATACGGTTTCTGGTGTTGTAAAAGATGCTGGTGGTATGCCTATACCTGGTGCAAGTATAGTGCAAAAAGGAACCGCTAATGGTACATCAACAGATTTTGATGGCAACTATACTTTAGAATTAGCTTTAGGTGAACAAATTTTACTGGTTTCTTATGTCGGTTTTAAAACGCAAGAAATTCAAGTTAATGGCAGAACAACCCTAGATGTGTTGTTAGAGGAGGATGTTGCAAGTCTAGATGAAGTAGTTATCATTGGTTATGGTACGCAGAAAAAAGAAAGTGTAGTAGCCGCTATTTCACAGATAAAAGGTAAAGAATTAATGGAGAGAAATCTTGGTGTTGCCAATGTTGAGCAAGCGCTGCAAGGGAATTTACCTGGTGTTGTTGCTATACAAGGTAGTGGAGTTCCTGGTGAAGATAATATTAGGATTTTTATTCGTGGTAGAAGTTCGTGGAATGGTAATGGCGATCCTCTTGTACTCGTAGATGGTGTTAGGAGGTCAATGAACGATATAGATATGAATGATATCGAAAATTTATCGGTGCTTAAAGATGCTTCTGCTACAGCGGTTTTTGGTGTAGAAGGTGCTAATGGGGTAATTTTAATAACCACCAAGCGTGGTCAAACAGGTAAAGCGCAATTGTCGCTAACTGCTAATACAACCATTAAAACAGTTTCTCAATTACCAGAAAAATTAGATTCGTTTGATGCTTTATTAGAGGCGAATAGCGCTATTTTAAGAGGAATAGCTCAATCCCCTAATACATGGGCTAATTATACACCGTTAGATATTATAGAGAGATATCGTAACCCTGCTAGTTTAGAAGAAAGCTTTATTTATCCTAACGTTGATTGGGAAGATGAGTTATTGAAGGATTTTGCACAGGATTACAGAGTTAATTTGTCTGTGCGTGGCGGTAATAAAACAGCTAAATATTTTGGAAGTTTAGCATACCAAACAGTAACAGATATTTTTGACGGAGAACGATACGATGCAGGCAGAGGTTATTCAAGCGAGTATCGCTACGATAGATTTAACTTTAGAAGTAATATAGATTTTAACATTACAAAAACTACGGAGTTGTCTGTTAGTCTAGCTGGTTTTTTAGGTATTAGAGAGAGTCCTGGTAGCTTAGGTAATGTTACTAATGGTCTTTACTTAATAGCACCAAGCCTTTACACTCCAGTATATCCAGATGGAGTGTATGGACAGCCATTTAGTCCTTTTAATGTCTATAACAACCCTTTTGTTACTTTATCGGATACTGGTTATAGCACATTTAGAACCTTTCAAGTTAATACTGATTTTATATTAAAACAAAATTTAGACTTTATTACTGAAGGCTTGACATTTCAAGGACGATTTTCTTTAGATAATAATCAGACAAGTAGCCAAAATTTAAATGATGGTGGCTTATCAGATGTGCTTTACAGAATTTATGATGGTGACCAAGCGGTTGAACTCATTCCAGATAGTAATACAAGATTTGGTTATGTGAGACCACCATGGGAATTAGGGGAGTCACAAGTCCAAGATGGTTCTAGAAGACGACAAATGGTTTATGATGCTTCATTAAATTATAATAGAACTTTTAACGAAAAGCATAACCTCTCAGGGCTGTTTTTAGTTAGAAGACAGGAGAGAGCAAGCGGTACAGGGATTTTTTCCTTTCCTTCGTTCCGAGAAGATTGGGTAGGAAGGGTACAATATAATTATGACTCCAGATATTTCTTAGATCTCAACGGAGCGTACAATGGTTCTGAGCAATTTGGGCCAGGGTTTCGTTTCGAATTGTTTCCTTCATTAGCAGCAGGTTGGACCATCTCAAATGAGGCTTTTATGGAAAATGTAGATTGGTTGAATTTGCTAAAGTTTAGAGGGTCTTACGGTCTAATTGGTGATGATCAGTTTATTACAACTAGTCTAACAGACGCGAGATGGGGATATCTTACACAATATGAATCTGGTAGTTCTGCATTTTTTGTACCAAGTAATTATACAGGAAGATCGCCTTATACGTTTTACAGAGAAGCCGTTGTCGGTAATCCAAACCTTCAATGGGAGGAAGCTATTAAATATAATATAGGAGCTGAGTTTAATTTCTTTGATGGCTTGTTAACAGGTGAGGTAGATTATTTTGCAGAAGATCGTAGTGAAATCGTTATTGCTGATAGTCAAATTATACCAGATTATGTGGGTATAACCTCTCCATTCGTTAATAGAGGTGTTGTTGAGGTAAGGGGATATGAGATTGTTCTAGGATCCCAATATACGTTCAACAATGGTTTAACATTAACAGCTGATTTTAATTTTACACAAGCCATAGATAAAATCATAGTAAGAGATGATCCAGAATTGAGAGCTGCGCATCTTAATCAAGCTGGTTTTAATATTGGTCAAGGAAGAACAGGCATACCAGCAGGTATATTAACGAGTTGGGACGATATTTATAGTTCAACACCACTAACTCAAGATCAAGGTGCTGTACGTCCTGGATATTATGATCTTGTAGATTTTGATGGAGATGGAATTTATGATTCAAATTTCGATAATGCTCCTTTTGGTTATCCAAACCAGCCACAAAGAACTTGGGGCTTTACCCTAGGCGCACGATACAAAGGTTTTAACATGTCTGCACAATTATATGGTACTCAAAATGCCTCTAGATTATTCAGTAACCAAACTTTTGGAAATTCTACACCGTTAATCTTTGAGCAAGATTTAAATTATTGGACTGTTGATACTCCAAATAATACAGATACTCAGCCATCATTTGGTGTTCCAGCAGCTAATAACCCAAGAGATAATTGGCTAGATGCCTCTCTAGTAAGGCTAAGAGCAGTTTCATTATCTTATGATATTCCTAGAGAATTTTGTGAAAAAATTGGATTAACGAAACTTCAATTGTTTGCAAACGGAAATAATCTGTTTTTATGGTCTAATCTGTTCGATGATAGAGAATTCAATAGAGATGGAGGAAGCCAGTCACGAGGGGATTATCCTACCTTAAGAACATTTAACTTTGGTTTTAATATGAATTTTTAAAAAAAAGAAATTATGAAAAGTTATAAAGTAAAACTATTAATAATCTTAGGATTAATAGTCTCGTTTTCTTGCGAGGATTATTTAGATGTGCAGCCAGATGCTGTTATAGATGAAGAATTCGTTTTTTCTACCTTTAATAATACGCAAGGTTTTGTTGAAGAAATGTATGCTCTAGTAGTGTCTTACGAACAGCAAACACACACCTTTCAGGATTTTCTTTTGGGAGATGATGGTTTTGTTGATAGGCCAACAAAAGCTAGTGGCGATATTGATGCTGGAAGATTCAATGATGTGATAAGGGATAATTTTTGTTATTTAAATAATCATTTTAATTCTCAATTTGGATCATCAGGGACTAACTCTGCTAATGTAGAAAACACCAACGCTTTTAATAGACAACGACCAGGACTATATGATGGTAGCTTGCGTGGTATCCGTAAGGCTAATATTGTTATTCAGAATGTAGAAAGTTCTGAAAACGGAGGGAGAGATTTAATGGTCAATGCAACCCAAGCTGAAAAAGATGTCATTCTAGGACAAGCTTACTTTTTTAGAGCGTTTTTTCATAATGAGATTATGAAATTTTGGGGACGTTATCCATACATTGATAGAGTTTTATTAGATGATAGAATACCGCGTCCAGAGACCTATAGAGAAACTGCTTTACAGGCTAATGAGGATTATCTAAAAGCCATTGAATTATTACCAGTAGATTGGGACCTCGAGCCTTATGGACAGTTAACACAGGGTGAAAATAGAGGTAGACTTACCAAAGGAACAGCATATGCTTTTCAAGGTAAGAACCTACTATTGGCAGCAAGTCCATTAATGAAAGGTAATAATGTAAGTATTAATACGTATGACTATGACACAGAATTATGCGACATGGCTGTTGAGGCCTTTTCAGGAATTCTTCAATTAGCAGATCAAGGGCGTTATGCATTAGCATCTTGGGAAGACTATGATGATGTGTTTTGGAGATCGCCTGCACCAGGTGTATGGCCAGGAAGTACGGAGTTTATATTTGCCGCTTCTGGTGGTAGTCAAGGACAGGCGACAAGATTTATGGCATCAGGTGTCAATAGAGCTGTCCACACCACTTCTGCCGGATTTGAAGTTATTAGTCCTACCCACAATTTTATTCATAATAATTTTGGTATGGCTAACGGATTGTCTATAGAAGATGATCTAAGTGGTAATTTTGGTCCACCAACTTACGACCCTACGCAGCCTTTTGCAAATCGTGACCCACGTTTTTACAGATGGCATATTATAGATGGCCAAATTATAGATCCAGGAGCTGAAGATCCAAATCATGTTGCTGCACAACTTTGGTTTGAAAACTCTAGCAATAAAGGATTTCACCGCAGTACTGGTGCTGAAAACATCAAAGTAAAAAATAACACTGGGTATATGTGGACAAAATTTTACCCTAAAGTTGATAATAAGTTTCACAGTAGATGGAATCCTATTATTAACCAATATGTTGGTGTACGCATGCATATGAGGCTTACTGATGTTTATTTAATGTATGCAGAAGCATTACATGCGTCAAGTGGTGCAACAGCAGTACCTAGTTCCTATGGACTATCGGCAGAGAGTGCTATTAACGTATTACGTAATAGAGCTGGTATTCCTAATGTACCTGCTAGCATAGTAGGAGACAACAACAAGTTTATGGATGAATTAAGAAGAGAAAGATCAGTTGAGTTAAGTTATGAAGCACATAGATGGGTTGATATTAGACGATGGGGATTAGCGCATTTAGACAAGTATAGAAGGAAATTAGCCTTAGATTTTCCGCAAGACCAAAGTAATTTCACAGAAACACTCCTTGTAGATAGAATTTGCGAGTTCCCTAAGCATTATTGGTTACCATTTCCAGCAGCACAAACACTAATTTACGAAGGCTTCCCTCAAAACCCTGGATGGTAAGGAGGGCGTCTTTAATAAATTCGTTTTAATTAATATAAAGAAAAAATGAAGATAAAAAAGTTATATAAATACTTTACGCTATTAGTCGTAGTGCTAAGTTCCATTTGTAATCATGCGATAGCGCAATCAGATGCTTTAGAGGTAACAGCAACTGTGGTTGATGAGCAAGGTAATGCTATAGAAGGAGTTGAAGTTTTTGGTGCAAATGGAAATAAGACAACTTCTGATGTTAACGGACAGTTTAAAATTAAATTATTAGATGATGAGTCCATTCTGCTTGAAAAAAAGGGTTATACATCAATTAATATTACTGTAGCTGATTTAACTGGTAGTATTACTATGGAATCATCGTTATTTTTAGCTTCTAAGGATGATGAAATAAAGATGGGAGTAGCCACCAAATACAAACGTAATATTGTTGGTGCAGTATCATCAATTAACACAAAAGACCGATTAACTTATGACAATACTCAGCGAGTTAGAGATTATATTAACGGACTAATGTTGGGAGTTAGAGGCTCGGATAACATTAGAGGTATTGGAGGTGTAGGTGACGCTATTTTCGTTATTGATGGAGTTATTGGTCGTGATCCTGATATTTTAAATATGGAAGAGGTTGAGCAAATAACAGTACTTAAAGATGCTAATTCTGTTGCCCTTTATGGTAGTCAAGGAAGAAATGGTGTTATTGTTATTAATACTAAACGAGGAAAAGCCAATAAAAAAGAAGTTAATGTTAATGTACGTTCTGGATTTAGGACGCCTATTTCGTTACCAAATTATTTAAGTTCAGCTGCCTATATGCAGCTTTTTAATGAAGCAGTTGCAAACGATGGAGTTCCTGCTGCCGGATTTTCAGCTGAGAGAATACAAAATACCAGAAATGGCCTAAATCCTTTTGAATTTCCAGATGTAGATAGTTATTCTAGCCAATTCGTTCAACCTCTTACCACTTTTACAAATGCTATCACTGAGTTTTCTGGTGGCAGTGATAAAAATCAATACTATGTTAATGTAGGATGGAATCGTGAGGAAGCATGGGTAGATATTAATGAGGATATAAACCCTGGCATCAATCGTTTTAATGTAAGAGGGAACCTAGATTTTAAAATAAATGATTGGATTACAAGTAGTCTTGATGGAATTGCAGTAATAAGCACCAACAGAGGTTCTAGAGCCAATTTATTAAATGCTGGTACTACGTTATTACCAAATGCGTATGCACCTTTTTTACCTGTTGATTTAATAGATACTAGCGACCCTACATTAGCAGGAATCGTGCAAGCTGCAAACACCTTTGATGGTTTTCTTTTAGGTACAACACAACAGTTTGGATCAGACGCACCTATAGCTCTAGCGATTGCAGGTGGGTATAGAGACATCGTGTTTCGTTCAACCCAATTTAATAACAATATTAATTTTGATCTAGATAGAATAGCCAAAGGCTTGTCTGCTAAAACCTATGTAAGTTTTGATTTCTTCGATTCTTATAATTTATCTATAGAGAATCAATTTAAAACCTATGAACCAATTTGGGACGATGGTAGTATAATTGGGCTTAATGTTTTTGGAGAAGATTTAAAAGATCAACGACAAGAGACAACCACTAACGGCTTTTTAGCAAGATTTGGTGTTTATGGACTTATAAATTATGACAGGACTTTTGCTAATAATCATACTTTGAATACGACCTTGTTAGGTTTTTACAATTCACAAAGGAGAAATGACGTTATACAAACCGATGTTGATACGCACTTAGGTTTTCAAGCAGCTTATGACTACAAAAAGAAACTATTTTTTGATTTTACAGGAAACTATATAAACTCCATAAAACTACCTGAAGGAAATAGAGGAGCATTTTCGCCAACTGCTGGTATAGCTTACATCATAAGTGAAGAATCTTTTTTAAAGGATAGTAAAACTATTAATTACCTTAAATTAAAGGCTTCTGGAGGTATTTTAAAGTCAGATAGAGGAATTAGAGCGCTTAATTCTAATGGTACCGTTGATGAAGACGCTAGCGACTACTACTTATATGATGTAAACTATGCATTCGGTAACAATGTTGGTTGGGGAGATGGAAACACGAATCAAAGAATAGATTTTAGACAAGCAGAAAATCTTGATTTAACATTTGAGGAACGTATAGATTTAAACTTAGGTTTCGAAACCTACTTAATGAATTCGCTTTGGATTGAAGCTAATTATTTTAAAACAGAATTAGACAAACAATTAACATTTCTACAAGATCAATTCCCATCTTTTTATAATACATTTAGACCGTATAGTAATTTTGATAAGAACTTATTTACAGGTTTTGAGGTTGGTATAAACTTCAATAAAACATATAACGATTTTTCGGTTGCCTTAGGTGCTAACGTGCTATATAGCCAAACTGAAAGAGTAATAAGATCTGAAGTATTTGCTGAGGACTATCTACAAACACAAGGACAAGAGATTTCTACAATTTTTGGTTTAGTAGATCAAGGTTTTTATGCTGCATCTGATTTTGATACCGATGGTAATTTAAATGCTGGTTTACCTGTTCCTCAGTTTGGTGATGTTCAACCAGGAGATATAAAATATCAAGATTTAAATGGAGATAATATTATAGATAATGATGATAGAAGAGGAATTGGGCAATCGAGCAGCCCATGGACTTATGCCTTAAACCTTAATTTAAACTACAAGCGATTCAACTTATTTGTTTTGGGTGTCGGTCAATCAGGTGCTCAAGGTAATAAGCTAAATAATAGTTTTAACGAATATTATTCAGTAGATGGTGCAGATAAGTATTCAGAAGTTGTTTTAGGCCGATGGACACCAGAAACAGCAAGTACAGCAACTTTCCCTAGGTTATCAGCGCAATCAAATCAAAATAATTTTAGACAATCTACGTTTTGGTTATTCGATAATAGTTACTTTAATATTAACCGAGCACAGTTAACCTATGAATTTAAAGATACGTTTTATAAAGATTTAGGTATTGAGGATTTAAGCGTGAATTTTTCAGGAACTAATTTGTTTGAAATAGGTGAAAATAGAGATGTTCGTAGATTAAGGATAGGCAGTGCACCACTAGCGAGATCATTCACTCTAGGCCTAAGAGCATCATTTTAATACAATAAGAAAATGAAGATTATTACAATGAAGAATTTAATAAAATATATATTAATTGTGTCTGTATTTACAGGCATGATTGCTTGTGAAACCTTCGAGCCGATTGAGGAAAATAGGTTAGATTTTGATTTTATTTTATCCGATCCAAATGCAGCAGAAGGTGTATTGTTAAATGGATATACAGGTTTAGTTAATCAATATTCATTTACTGAAGTAGCTACTGATGATGCCGTTAATAATATATTAGATAACAACCTTAAGCGTATGGCGCTTGGTGAGTTAAATGCACAATTTAATCCTACAGCACGTTGGGGTAGTTTTGAGCGCGTATTCTGGCTAAACAGATTCTTAGAGGTTGTTGAAACAGGTGTAACGCAGTGGAGTAGAGACACATTAACTAATACTATGTTTGAGATGCGTTTAAAAGGCGAAGCCTTTGCATTAAGAGGATTACATCATTATTATGTACTTCAAGCACATGCTGGTATTGGTCAATCAGGTGAACTTCTAGGTATTCCATACTATACTGAGTTTATTGAGCCAGATGGTAATTTTAATGTGCCACGATTATCGTTTGAAGCTTCTGTAGAGGCTATTATGGCAGATTTTGATGCAGCACTAAATCTATTGCCAACAGATTATGGTTTAAGTGCAGGGCAAGTAGATCCATGGTATTCAGAATTAGAAAACTTTGATTTTGCTAAATATGGAATCGTAAATGATAACTTTTTTGATTTGCGTATTTCAGGTAAAATAGTAAGAGCTTTAAAAGCTCGTTTAGCCCTTTTTGCGGCAAGCCCTTCTTTTTTAGATAGTCAAAACTATTACGATATGGCAGCTACCAATGCAGCTCAAGTTTTAAATACAATAGGCGGTGTTGCTGGTTTAGATCCTAATGGTATCGAATTTTATACGTCTGATGACAATATTCAGAGTGATGAATCACTATGGCGTGGTTCAATAGGTGGTAATACGTTTAATTTTGAAAGAAGAATATTTCCTCCGTCTATTAACGGAAATGGCGAGATTAATCCAACAGATAACTTTGTAATGTCATTTCCTATGGCAGATGGTTTTCCTGCAACAGCAGCTAATGGTTTTGATCCTCAAAATCCTTATGCCAACAGAGACCCTAGGTTAGAAAAATACGTTATAGTTAATGGCGCCAATTTTGGAGGTAGTACAATAAATACTGGTCTCGGAGGTGGTATTGATAGGTTAGATTCTATACCTCAGCAGTCTACAACCACAGGATATTACCTAAAAAAATTATTACGACCAGATGTTCTTCTTAATGATAATGGAACGGCTCAGGGACAAAGCCATGCTAATGTTTATTTTAGATATACTGAATTGTATTTAATATTAGCCGAAGCAGCTAATGAAATTGGAGGTCCAGATAATCAGGTAGGTGGTATTACCGCTCGCGATGTTATTGCTGCACTGCGCAATAGAGCTGGCATCAGCCAACCAGATAACTACCTAGCATCAATTTCGACTAGAGAAGAAATGCGAGAGCTTATCAGAAATGAACGCCGTATTGAGCTAAGTTTTGAAGGCCATAGATTTTGGGATATTAGAAGATGGGGATTACCTTTAAATGAACCCGCTAGAGGTTATTTTTTTGACGGAAATAATTATATTGATTTGCCTTCGGTTGAAGTTAGAAATTTTCAACCATTTGCAACGTATTTACCAATTCCTAATTCTGAGATTTTAAAATTTTCAGAACTTGAGCAAAATATGGGCTGGTAAAATAATTTTATATACTAAAAGAAAAAAAATAGACATGAAAATAAAATTAAAATTAGTAGTAATAGTCGCTATGGTCTTTAGTGTAATTGCTTGTGAAAATCAGGAAAATGATTTTGATGACTTTGGTTCCACTTCGGTATATTTTCCATTTCAAACGCCTATAAGAACACTAATTCAGGGTAAGTATGATTTGGGTTTTAATGATAACGATAATAACGGACGATTTGAAATCGGTGTGATTATGTCTGGTGTTTTTAATAATGAGATAGATCGAAGAGTACATTTTGAGTTAGCACCTGATTTAATAGATGCCGCTGCTTTAGGTGTAGATACCGTAAACGTTAGAATCTTACCTGCTTCTTATTATACAATTGAACAAGAAAGCCCAGTAACTATACCTTCGGGCTCTATAGATGGACGTATTCCAGTGCAGCTGACAGATGCTTTCTTTGATGATCCTTTATCATTTGCTGAGTTTGAAGATGTACATTATGTTATTCCTTTAAGAATAACAGATTTTGAAGCGCTTGATACGCTTTTGGCAGGTGTACCTTTAGTAGACAATCCAATTAAAATAAGAGATGAAGATTGGGATCCGTTGCCAAAGGATTATACGCTTTTCGGTATTAAATTTATTAATAAATATGATGGTATATATTTAAGACGCGGAGAAGATGCCGCTGTAGGTTTTAATGAATCAGTTACGGTTTTTGCTAACGGCAATCCTACAGAAACAGTATCAGAGAACATTGAAGGCTCTACAATTTACAGAGCAGAATTTGTGGTACAAGATGAGCTTATTCCTTTAACGACTTCAGGTAGGAGTGAAACAACAACTACCATAGATGTAAGAAGACCTGGTCTTGCCGCTGATGTTCAGTTATCTCTACGATTAACGTTTAACGATAACGACCAAATTACGGTTTCTAATGCTGATCCAAATAGTAATATAATTGTAACGGGAACAGGAACCTTCGTAGAGGATGGCGATGAATGGGGAGGAGAAAGTAGAGACGTAATTTACTTAGATTTTCAATATGTAGAACAAGATGTTGAAGTCACTCAGGAATTCTTTTTTGGTTCATTAGTTTCAACAACAACATCAACGTTTGAATTAAATCATCAGGTAAACGATACGTTAGTTATTAGAGACAGAAACGTGAGATTCGAAGAGTTTGTAGTTGATTTGACAACGGACTAAAAGTTATTTCAAATTTAGTAATAGACTCTAGTTTTAACTAAATAGTTTTAAAAATACATCAAACCCTTCATTATGCTTAATATAATGAAGGGTTTTTCAATTAAAACATAAAATTAATATTATCTTAACTAAAAAAACCAGTCAAAGTGAGACAATTTAAATTCATTACAGCAATAGTAAGCTGTGCCTTTATTAACCTAGCCTTAGTTTCTTGTAAAAGTAATCAAGAAGATATACCGTGGACAAATCTTATTAATAATAATTCCTTAGAGGGTTGGAATATTAAAGGAGGCGAAGCCAAATATATAGTAGAGGATGGAGTTATTATCGGTACAACAGCCGCCAATACACCAAATACATTCTTAATTACTAATGACATGTATGGAGATTTTATTTTTGAAATCGATTTTAAAGTCGATTCCACCATGAATTCCGGAATTCAAATACGTAGTAATAGCTTACCATATTACAGAGAAGGCATTGTGCATGGCTATCAAATAGAGATAGACCCATCAAAACGTGCTTGGAGTGGTGGAATTTATGATGAAAAAAGACGTAAGTGGCTACATACTCTAGAGAATAATCCAAAAGCGCAAAAAGCCTTTAAGCAAAATGAATGGAATCACTATCGTGTTGAAGCCATTGGTGATACCATAAAAACTTGGATTAATAAGGTGCCTGCGTCACATTTAATTGATGATAAAACAACAAGTGGTTTTTTTGGTTTACAGGTTCACTCTATTGGAAAAAACAAGGACAAACTTGGTAAGCAAGTGATGTGGAAGAACGCTAAAATTTTAACAGAGAATCTTTCTAACTATACTACGGAATCACCTTTAGAACCTGTAATAACAAAAAACAACTTAACGGTTAACGAACAAAAATCAGGTTGGCAAATGCTTTGGGATGGTAAAACTACTGATGGATGGAGAGGTGCTAAGTTAAACGCATTCCCTGATAAAGGTTGGGTGATCGAAAATGGTGAATTAATTGTCCTAGCATCAGGAGGAGCAGAATCTGCTGCAGGTGGAGATATCGTTACAACTGAAGATTATAAAAATTTCGAATTGTTGGTAGATTTTAAATTAGCTCCTGGAGCTAATAGTGGCATTAAATACTATGTCGATACAGAAATTAATAGAGGGCCAGGTTCATCCATAGGTTTAGAATACCAAATTTTAGATGATGAATTGCATGAAGACGCTAAAAGAGGGTCTCACGAAGGCAGTAGAACGGTTTGTTCCTTATACGACTTAATTCAAGCAAATCCTGAAAAACCCATCAAACCCATTGGAGAATGGAATACAGCATACATCAAATCAATAGATAATCGTGTAGAACATTGGATTAACGATGTTAAGGTTTTAGAATACGAACGAGGAAGTGAGGAATTTCTAAAATTAGTTTCAGAAAGTAAATACGCAAAGTGGCCTAATTTTGGATTGCTTGAAAAAGGACAAATTCTACTACAGGATCATGGAGACAAAGTGGCATTCAGAAACATTAAAATCAAAGTTCCAAAAGCAAAAAACTAGTAACATGGAAAACAATCGTAGAGATTTTATTAAAAAAACAGCAGCAGCAGCTATTGGAGTCAGTTTAACAGGTGGTGTTAATGCCATGTCTGCAAAAAGCTATACTAACATAATTGGAGCAAATAATCGTTTAAATGTTGCCATCGCTGGTTTGGGAAGACGACTAAACGCATTTAAATCACCAATAGCTCTTAAAGAGAGCAATGTTAAATTACTCTACTTGTGCGATGTTATGGAAAGTCAGCGTCTCAAAGCCTTAAAAGGATTTAGAGAGCATATTGATTACAACCCAAAGTTAGAAAACGATATTAGAAACGTATTAGACGATAAAAAAGTAGATGTATTAATTAATGCCACACCAGACCATTGGCACACACCAGGCTCTATTATGGCTATGAAAGCTGGGAAGCACGTTTACGTAGAAAAACCATGCAGTCATAATATGCACGAAAATGAACAACTCGTAAAAGCCGCAAAGCACTTTAACAAAGTGGTTCAGATGGGTAATCAACAACGCTCATCGGGTCATACGATAGAAATAATAACAGAAATCCATAATGGAGTCATAGGGAAACCTTACAAGGCTGTAGCTTTTTATAATAATGGAAGAGGACGAGTTCCTTTGCAGAAAAATGCCACCATACCTGAAGGTTTAGATTGGGATTTATGGCAAGGACCAGCACCAAGACGTAATTATACTTCCGAAACATGGAATTACAATTGGCATTGGTATGGTTGGGATTATGGGACAGCCGAAGCTGGTAATAATGGAACACACGAGTTGGATGTAGCACGTTGGGCGTTGCAAGTAGATTTTCCTCAACATGTATATGTTGAAGCTGAAAAGCGTCACTTTTTAGATGATGGTTGGGAAATGTATGATGATATGGAAGCGACGTTTAAATTTGCAGATAATAAAGTGATTAAATGGGACGGAAAATCTAGAAATAGCTATAGTACTTATGGAGGTGGAAGAGGTACTGTAATTTATGGTACAGAAGGCTCTGTATTTGTGGATAGAGGCAAGTATATCTTATACGACCGTAGAGGCAAAGTAGTTAAAGAGTATAATTCGGCCTCAAAAGAAGCAGGAAACGCTTTAGGTGGTGGTGGAGATACGTCAACACAACACGTTCAAAATTTGTTTAACACTATTAGAGGTAAAGCCAAACTAACGGCACCAATTGATGATGCCAGTAAAAGTATGGCTATGGTACACTACGCTAATATTGCCTACAGAATTAATAATGGTTTTGATATAGACGATAAAACTGGTACGATGTATGATAGAGATGCTATGAAACTTTGGTCTAGAACCTACGAACCAGGTTGGGAACCTAAACTATAAAATTTGAAAAGACGGTCATTCATAAAAAAAACAGCTGTAGCTACTGCAGGTATTGCTGGATCTTCGTATTTATATGGCAATATACTATCTCATATAAAAGCCAATGCAACCATAAATATTGGTGTTATTGGTACAGGAGTTCGAGGCAGTGGATTAATGTCAATTATCAATTCTATTGATAACGTGAATGTGATCGCTGCTTGCGATGTTTTACCATTTCGATTAGAAAAAGGTTTAGCAAAATCAAATTCTAAAGCCGCAGGTTATTCAGATTATCGAAAACTTTTAGGTAATAAGGATATAGACGCTGTTATCATCGCAGTACCTTTTCATTTACATTCAAAAATAGCCATTGATGCACTCGATGCTGGTAAGCATGTGTTTTGCGAAAAGACATTAGCAAAAGGCTATGATGGTGTAAAGAAATTAGTAAGCAAAGCCAATCAATCTAAAAACATATTTCAAACGGGTCATCAATATCATAGTTCGAGACTTTACACGCATGTTGTAGACCTCATTAAAGATGGACAAGTCGGTAATATTACAGCTTTTGAATGTCAATGGAACAGACACGGCAATTGGAGACGTCCAGTTACTGAGACTAAATATGAAAAAGCCATTAACTGGCGCATGTACCGAGAATTTTCTGGAGGTCTTACGGCAGAATTAGCTTCGCACCAAATCGATTTTGTCAATTGGGTACTTAATGAAACCCCTAAACAAGTGATGGGCATTGGAGGTGTAGATTATTGGAAAGATGGCCGAGAAACTTATGATAATGTTCATTTAACTTATAGTTATCCAAACGGAGTTAAAGCAAAATTTACATACTTAACTAATAATGCTAAAGATGGGTACCAAATAAAAGTAATTGGTGATAAAGGCACTATAATTATTGATATGAAAAATGCTTGGTTTTATCCCGAAGGCCAAAAGAAGAATAGAGTTCTTGGAGATGTCGATGGTGTTAGCGGTGCAACTGTTCAATGGGACAAAGAAAAAGGTTACCAAATAAATGTAGAACATCTAAATCCAACAAAACAAGCCTTGTTAGATTTTAGAGAGGGCATTTTAAATAATAAACAACCTAAATCGGATATCATTACGGGTGCAAAAACTGCAATCTGCGTTCAAATGGGACTCGATGCTATGTATAATAACGATATTGTAAAATGGAATTCTAGCGTTCTTGGCTTATAGTTCAAAAAGAGTGCTTTAAAAGTTTACAATACATCACATTTACCAAATTTACTTTTATAGTTTTTGCCCTCTGTTTTTTCGACTTTTTACGGTATGCATTTTGAAGTCTAAATATTCAGGATAGAACAGGATAGAAGACCCTTGATAAAAACTTAATTTTAAAGCTTATCAAAAGGGTCTTAAAACACCTGAATTCAACAAACAATTAAGCCATTGAAATATGTTTAAAAATAGTTATTTAATAGTGCTGTTAAGTGCGTTATGCAGTTTGAATATCACGAATGCACAACAAGGTAATGATGGAGAAAAACCCAACATCATTTTTATTCTTACGGACGACCAGCGTTTCGATGCTATTGGCTATGCGGGGAACAACTATGTTGAAACACCAGAAATGGATGATTTGGCAAAAAAAGGTACCTATTTTAATACAGCCATAGTTACCACACCTATTTGTGCTGCAAGTAGAGCGAGTATTTTAACAGGTTTACATGAACGTGCTCATAACTTTAATTTTCAAACAGGAAATATTAGAAGCGAATACATGGACGATTCGTACCCAACACTTCTCAAAAATAATGGCTATCATACAGGGTTTTATGGTAAGTATGGCGTGCGTTATGATGATTTAGACAAGCAATTTGATGAGTTTGAATCTTATGACAGAAATAACCGTTATAAGGATAGAAGAGGGTATTATTATAAAACACTTGATAACGACACAGTTCACTTAACGCGTTATACAGGTCAGAAAGCTCTAGATTTTATTGATAATAATGCAACTAATGAAAAACCATTCTGTTTGTCACTAAGTTTTAGTGCACCTCATGCACATGATGGAGCGCCAGAGCAATATTTTTGGCAAAACACTACAGATAACTTACTCACAAACACAACCATTCCTGGACCAGAACTAGGTGATGATAAATATTTTAATGCACAACCTGAAATTGTTAAGAAAGGATTCAACTGGTTACGTTGGACATGGCGTTACGATACGCCAGAAAAATACCAACACAGTCTAAAAGGGTATTACCGAATGATTTCTGGAATCGATTTAGAAATCAAAAAAATTCGAAATAAGCTAAAAGAAAAAGGACTCGATAAGAATACAGTCATCATAGTTATGGGTGACAATGGCTATTTTTTAGGAGAACGAAAACTAGCAGGAAAATGGTTAATGTACGATAACTCTATTAGAGTGCCATTAATTGTATTTGATCCAAGAGAAAATAACCATCAAGATGTTAAGGATATGGTATTAAATATTGATGTGCCACAAACCATTGCAGATTTAGCTGGTGTTAAAGCACCATCAACATGGCAAGGAAAAAGTTTGATGCCTATCGTTAAAAAGGAAACAAATACAATTGCAAGAGATACCATTTTAATCGAGCATATTTGGGATTTTAGTGAAATTCCTCCAAGTGAAGGTATAAGAACTAAAAAATGGAAATATTTCAGGTATGTTAACGATAAGTCCATTGAAGAGCTTTACGATTTAGAGAAAGACCCTCAAGAGATTAAAAATCTTGTTGGTAAAAAGAAATACAAAAAAGTACTTGATAATTTAAGGGCTAAAACTGATGAGCTAATCAAGAAAAACAGCAATGCATACGGAGCTGCACCAACAGATTTAACGGTAGAATTGATAAGAGAACCAAGTAAAGATGTTAAGATTTTCGATTTAAAACCAGAATTCGGGTGGACAGTCCCTTTAGGTGCAAAATACCAAGGCGCTTATCAAATTTTAGTAGCATCAAATAAGGCTGATATTGATAATAATAACGGAAATGTTTGGGACAGTAGAAGAGTCGCATCTATAAAATCTACGGATGTTGAGTATGAAGGTAAACCTCTAGAAATTGGAAAAACCTACTATTGGAAAGTTAGAATTTGGGATGAAGCAAACCGATTAGTTGACTATGCCGAAGCACAACAATTTACAACAGGAAAAAGTGATAGTTACATCATTTCAACAGAAAATAAATTTGTAACCACTGAAGTAAAACCAGCGAAATTCGCAAAAAAGGGAGAGGCATATATTATTGATTTCGGAAAAGCGGCTTTTGCAACTATGAATTTTAATTATGATGCGAAAACACCGCATACGCTCACAGTACACGTAGGTGAAATGGTTAATGACGATGGTAGTGTTAATAGAACACCACCTAAAAAGAGTAATATTCGCTATCAAGAAATTAAAGTGGATGTAAAACCAGGTCAAACAAAATACCAGATTAAAGTTCATGAAGACAAGCGTAACACAAGAGCCAATAAAGCCGTGCCTTTACCAAATGGTTTTCCACCTTTAGTACCATTTAGATACGCAGAGGTAGAAGGTGCTCAAAACGACCTTA
>NZ_CALGNH010000083.1 GCF_937958655.1 uncultured Winogradskyella sp.
ATTTGAGCAAACCTTTTCTGAGCAACGCCAATTTTTTACTGAAGGTGTAGATCTTTTTTCAAAAGGTGGTTTATTCTTTTCTAGGCGTGTTGGTAGTGCACCCACAGGCCAACTTAATTTAGCCGATAATGAGGAAGCGGATGTACCAAATGAAGTTAAAGTACTAAATGCAGTAAAAGTTTCTGGTAGAACCAAAGAGGGTTGGGGACTTGGACTTTTTAATGCTATTACCGAAAAGACATTTGCTACCATTACAAATACAGACACTGGCCAATCTCGCAAAGAAGTTGTTGAACCTTTTACTAACTATAATATATTGGTTGTTGACAAACAATTTGGAGGTAATTCTGCCATCAGCTTAATCAACACCAATGTAATGCGTGAAGGTGAGTTTAGAGATGCTAATGTTACTGCTTTAGTTGCAAATTTGGTGAATAAAAAAAACACCTACCGATTTGATACTGCATTACGAATGAGCAACGTAAATTATCAAAATGATCCTACCGAAACAGGTTTTAATACCTTTTTGTTTATCGGTAAAGTTGCAGGTAATTTTAGATATAGCTTTGATCATAGATTTGCAGATACTGAATATGAAATTAATGATCTTGGTTTAAATTTTAGAAATAATAGAAATGATTTTGGTTTTGACTTCTCTTATGAAACCTTTGAACCATCAGGGAAATTAAATAGTTATCGTTTCAACTTTTTTTCCAATTACAGAAGATTGGTGAGACCAAACGCATTCTCTCAATTTAATTTTGGTGGTGGCTATAGAGCCTTTACAAAAAAACTAGACGCCTATGGTTTTAGGTTAAATTTGCAGCCTGGTAAACAATTTGATTTTTTCGAATCTCGAGACGGCAGACCATTTATTTTTGAAAATTCAGTGAGTACAGGCGGATGGATCTCTACCAATTACAATAGAACATTTGCTATTGATGCAAGAGCAAACTTAGGGGCACTTTTTGAGGATGGAAGAGATTTTTTTTCATACGATTTTAATATTGAACCAAGAGTAAGAGTATCCGATAAACTCTTGTTGATATATGGCTTTTCATTTAACTACAATAATGGCGACCGCGGTTATGCCACACAAGTAAATAACCAACCAATATTGGGTGAGCGTAACAGACAAATAGTAACTAATACACTTTCTGGAAATTATACATTTAATCCTTTTCATTCACTAGGCTTAACATTTAGACATTATTGGGATACTGTACACTATGATTATGATCTTTTTACCTTACAAGACAATGGACGTCTTACAACAGATACTGGGTTTAATTTAGACAACATAGGCGACGATCCTAATATTAATTTTAGTACTTGGAATATAGATTTGAGTTATTCTTGGCAATTTGCACCAGGAAGTTTTTTAACAGCACTTTATAGAAACCAAATATTCAATTTTGAAGAAAATTCTGAGGATGGGTTTTCTGAGAGTTTAGACTTACTTTTTAGACAACCACAGCAAAATGTTTTTTCCTTACGAATGCAGTATTTTATAGACTATAATAAAATTAAGCCTTTATTTAAGAAGAAAAAAACATCGCAGACAGGCCAAGCTAATAGTAATACTCAATTAAACACATTTAATACGCTCCCATAATGCGTAAATAAAACTAATTAATAATTGTATTTTAGCTGTATATGATAACAGCAGTAAATATTCATAAATCCTATGGTGATTTGCATGTTTTAAAAGGTGTGGATCTAACTATTTCTAAAAGTGAAATAATATCTATCGTAGGCACATCTGGAGCAGGTAAAACCACTTTACTTCAAATTTTAGGCACTTTAGATAAGCCTGATTATTTAGATAAAGCGGATCTTTTAATCGATGGTCAATCCATAAAAGAGCTCAACGACAGCGCTCTAGCAAAGTTTAGAAATAAAAATATTGGTTTTATTTTTCAGTTTCACCAATTGTTACCAGAATTTACAGCTTTAGAGAATGTCTGTATACCTGCGTTTATTAATAACACTTCTAAAGTTGAAGCAGAAAAACATGCTACAGAACTTCTAAGTTATTTAGGTCTAAAAGATAGAATGCATCACAAGCCTAATAGTTTATCTGGCGGAGAACAGCAGCGTGTTGCTGTTGCCAGAGCATTAATTAATCAACCAAAAATTATTTTTGCCGATGAACCTTCTGGGAATTTAGATAGTGAATCTGCCGAACAATTACACAATCTGTTTTTTAAGTTAAGAGACGAGTTTAAACAGACCTTTGTCATTGTAACACACAACCAAGAACTAGCAGATATGGCAGATCGCAAACTGACTATGGTAGATGGTAAAATAACATAGAATTAAACGCAACCCTTTTGCGTTAGAGTCATCTATGAATTAAATGATTCATGCAAAAATTTACTTTATTACTTACGCTTTTTTTAGTTTTAAATTCTTGTGCCACGCTTCTCAACGGAAAAACAACACGAGTAAAAATACATGCACGAAAAGGCACTGTTGTAACTTATAAGGATTCTACTTATAAAGTAAAAGACCAGTTTGTGAAAATTTTTCCAAAACGGTCTAAGGATAGTTTAAAACTGACAATTTCTAATGATAGCCTGTCTCAAGACTTTAATATTCCTAAAAGATTATCCGGTACATTAGCTTTAAATTTATTTGTGCCTTATTCGTGGGCTGGTGTCGTAATTGATTTTACAAATCAGAAACGATTTACTTACAAAAAAAACCTGCGTTTTAGTATAGATAGCACTAACAGCAAATTTTACAGACATTTTACATTACCTGTACTTTTAAAAAAGAATGATTTTTTTATATATACCTCACCTCTTAAAGCCATAGATCTTTTTACTCAACCCATGCTCACCATTGGAGGTGAGTATTTTTTTACAGACCGTGTAAGTTTTAGTGCAGAATACGGAACCGTATATACAGATAGACTTGGCGGTAGACCAAATTTAGAACTATACAAAAACAAAGGACGATCCATTAGGTATGAAATAAAACTATATAATACCCTAATTAAACCAAAAAATCCACGTTTTAATAAATACATTGGATTTGAAGCACGCTATATTCGGTATCTATTTAATGATAATATTAGCTATACTGCTACCGACGAAGAGATTAGCTTTTTTGTTAGAGAGACCGTAGGTGTTACAAAGACTGTAGATATCTATAATCTTAAATTAGGTATAAACTATCCTATTGATAAAAGACTTTTTATTGATTTATACTCTGGTTTAGGTATACGTATTAGACGTATAGAAAACCTTAACAACACATTTAATGCAGAAACCGATACTCTTATAGTAGATCAAGATTGTTTTTTATGTTTTAGAAAAAATGAAGCTCAAGATAGTGGTACCTTTTTTAATTTTACATTGGGCTTTAAATTTGGCTACAAATTTTAATAAACAACAAAGTCATTACACACCGATACATTTGTAATTAATATTTAAAATTATCCAGTCTATAAGTATTAATGTAAAGGCACTAACACTATCTCTATTACTTTTAAGATCGTTTTAATCTTTAGATGCAATGGATAAATAAAAAAATCGGTGTCTTCTAACTTCCATTTTTTTTTATTGTAATTTATTATTTTATTAAAATAATCTCAACTAAGAACGTTGCAAAAGTACAGTATGTTATCGTTTTACTAGCCTTTTAATAGCAGTCTGGTTATTTGTATGAGTAATTTCTAAAAAGTACAAACCATCTTTGATGTCAGACAAATTAAAATTCGTTTCCGTGAAGGTATCTACCACTCTTCCAAGTGTATCATAAACAACTACAGATGCAATCGTTTTTTCAGAACTAATATTCACTTCACCTTTTGTTGGATTAGGGTGAACATCTACAGTATTAGATGAGGGTAACCCAAATTCTTCCGTACTTAATGCAACGCCATTTTGATAGAAATTAAGCGCATTAACTGCATAAGCCAATGGCGCATTCCAGTTAATTGTAACTTCATTTGATGCGTAGGAGCACCAATCGTCAAGATAAGATCCAGCATTACTAGTATTATAATATCCAGAGCATCCGTCTTGTCGTCCTGGATTTGGACCACCACTCAACATACCTGGCACTGGCTCTGCTACACCGTCGGCATCTGATACCCTATGATGTGGATACGTTGTTGAGAAATCTCCATAACCTGTAACATAAGAATATCCCGTGCCGTTTCTACCCAATAAATAATCTGCAGCTACATAAGACGCATCTAAATAAGAATCATCATTAGTTAATTCATAAGCTCTAATTAACAATACAACTTGATTTGCAGCTACACCGTTACTACCCCACACATAGTTATTATTAGTCGAACCCATAGTAATATTCATTTCGCCACTTTCTACACCATTTTTTAGAGTATTAGCAGTATTTAAAAAAGTACTACTGGCAGAATTTACAATACTAGATGAAAAAGAAGTATTATGATGTAATATGGATATTAAGGCTAGAGGATCGGTATACTGCCAACTCGGAGTTCCGTTTCCTATGCTAGAAATATTAATATCGTTACTGTAATTTGTATTTCCTGTAGTAATAAATAATTCTACCGCAGCCCACTGAAATTCATCGGAAACGTTGCCATCACCATATTCTCCAGTATTAACATTCGGTGGGTTTGAAAAATATTGGTTAGGATTAGCTTCTGCCCATGCATAAGCCGCTTCTGCAGCACTTAAGAGTGTAGCACTATAGCCTGGTAGTTCAGTTTCGTAATCTGCATAAACTCTAGAGGCTACGGCCATTACTGCCGCAAAATTTAAGGTTGCAGAGGTACTTTTACCCACCACATAACGCTGAGCGTTATACTGATTAGGCATAATTCTACCAGAAAAATTTAATCCTGTAAGTTTATGATATACACCTCCATCGGCTGGCTCTTGCATTGCTAACATCCAATCTAAATTCCATTTTACCTCATCCAATAGATCTGGTAATGCACCACCAGTTTCTGGAATAAATATAGTTTTTGATTGATAGTATGATTCAAAATGCTCAAAAGCCGCCAATAAAGTATATGTTGATATACCACTATTAACAATATATTTGTTATAATCACCAGCGTCATACCACCCTTTTGGTGCTGAAATAATCGTATTTGTTGGTCTCGCTGGTGAAGCAGCCGAACTATGAACACGAACATTGGTATCCGCATGCCCTAAACTTCTGGCATGTACACCGCCATGGGTAGAAGTTATTGCAGAGGATGCTCTATTGTAATAATAATATTTTAAACTTGCTTCTGATAGAGATTCGTAAATATCAGCACCAACATTAAAGGTTACCTCATTATTATTTGTTTGAAGTCTATAAACACCATCAGTAGTTATCGCAGACAAATCAATTTTTGAAACAAAGGCTTGCGCATCACCCCAATATCTTAAACCTTCTGAAGTACCAGAAAGTACAACATTATCATTAGCATCTAAAACAGAAAATGATTGAGGCGCAAAGGTACTCGAAGAGGTTAAGCTAATAATTTTAGATCTTTCATTAAAATAACCCAACTGGTTATATCTAATATCTACAGATTGAGCCATAGATAAAAAAGCATTAAATAGAAAAAATGTAAAAAGTAATTTTGATTTCATAAGATTTGGCTCTATTAAATTTTAATTTTTTTTCTGAAAAAAGTAGGTTTTCTCAAGCATTATTATTTGCTCTATAAAGATAAGGTAAATTTACAAACTGAAAAAAATAATTACACAGTTTAGTATTTTAAACTACTAATTAAACTTTTGAAAATTTTATCGCTATAAACCGATTTAGTTATTGAATATTCTGCTCATCTACAATAATACAATTAGATTACTTTATAAAAGCGCAAAACAAAAGACAATACCCATAAATTAATCATTTTAGAAGACTTAAATTTAACACATATTTTACATTCCTTAAAACCTATAAATCAGTAATTTTGTAATGTTATTTAAAATAAAGCTAAAATTGACTTACATAATAGAAAAAGATACCATGGGCGAGGTTAAAGTCCCATCAGATAAACTTTGGGGCGCTCAAACTGAACGCTCTCGTAATAACTTTAAAATTGGCGCACCAGCCTCTATGCCGTTAGAAGTTGTTTACGGTTTTGCATACCTTAAAAAAGCTGCAGCCTATACCAATTGTGAACTAGGTGTTTTAGACCAAAGTAAACGCGATCTAATTGCTCAAGTATGTGATGAAATTTTAGAAGGAAAGCACAATAACCAGTTTCCACTTGTGATTTGGCAGACAGGCTCTGGTACCCAAAGTAACATGAATGTGAATGAAGTTATCGCCAATAGAGCCCATCAGATTGCAGGTAAAGTTATTGGAGACGGAGATAAAACTATACAGCCTAATGATGATGTTAATAAATCACAATCCTCAAATGACACCTTCCCTACTGGGATGCACATTGCTGCATACAAAAAGGTAGTAGAAACTACCATTCCTGGGCTAATTCAATTAAGAAATACACTGCATAATAAATCCATAGCATTTAACGATGTTGTAAAGATTGGTCGTACACATCTCATGGACGCTACACCATTAACTCTAGGTCAGGAATTTTCTGGGTACGTATCCCAGCTAGATCATGGTTTAAAAGCGTTAGAAAATACTTTAGCACATCTAAGCCAATTAGCCTTAGGTGGTACTGCAGTAGGTACAGGCTTAAACACACCAAAAGGCTACGATATTTTAGTTGCTAAATACATTGCCGAGTTTACAGAATTACCATTTGTAACGGCAGAAAATAAGTTTGAAGCGCTTGCCGCACACGATGCGATTGTAGAAACACATGGTGCTTTAAAACAGATTGCTGTATCACTAAACAAAATTGCAAATGATATTAGAATGATGGCCTCTGGTCCAAGGTCTGGTATTGGCGAAATTATTATTCCTGCAAATGAACCTGGTAGTTCTATTATGCCAGGAAAAGTGAACCCTACACAGTGTGAAGCCTTAACCATGGTCTGCGCCCAAGTTATGGGTAATGACGTGGCTATTACCGTCGGTGGCACACAAGGACATTATGAACTCAATGTGTTTAAACCTATGATGGCAGCAAATATTTTACAATCAGCTCAGATTATCGGTGATGCTTGTGTAAGCTTTGATGTAAATTGTGCACAAGGTATTGAACCAAATCATTCGGTTATTAAAGAATTATTAAACAATTCTTTAATGCTTGTTACAGCACTTAATACAAAAATCGGCTATTATAAAGCCGCTGAAATTGCAAATACTGCTCATAAAAACGGAACCACTTTAAAAGAAGAAGCCATAAACTTGGGTTATGTTTCTGCTGATGATTATGACGATTGGGTAAAGCCCGAAGACATGGTAGGTAGCTTAAAATAATTACTACAGCAATATATAAAAACGCTGTCCTTAAATGGGTAGCGTTTTTTTTGTTCAAAAAAAATAACAATCTTTACATAAAGCCAATCTTATGTCTGTACTCCTAAAAAACATAAAACAGTTATTACAAGTTCATGATAATAACGTTACCATTGTTAAAGGTGAGGCTATGAAAATATTGCCTATAATAGAAAATGCTTATCTATATATTGAGCACGATACTATTATTGAGTATGGAGAAATGAAATATTGCGAAGGTATAGAAGCAGAAACCGTTATTGATGCCACAGGTAAAATTGTACTACCATCTTGGTGCGATTCTCACACACATCTTGTTTATGCAGGTAATAGAACATCTGATTTTGTAGATCGCATTAACGGTTTAAGTTATGAGGAGATTGCAAATAAAGGTGGTGGTATTCTAAACTCAGCCAAAATCTTACAGAAAACAAATGAAGAAGACTTATATAACCAAGCTATGAAGCGATTAGATGAGCTTATTAGCATGGGTACTGGTGCCGTAGAGATAAAAACAGGTTACGGACTTACTGTTGCGGCTGAGTTAAAAATGTTACGCGTTATTAAGCGGATTAAACTCGAAAGTTTAGCAAAAATAATACCTACCCTTTTGGCTGCTCATGCTATTCCTGAGGCCTATAAAGCCGATAAAAATAACTATATAGAGCTCATTATTAACGATCTAATACCTAAGGCAAAAGCGCTTAATATTGCACATTACATAGATGTTTTTTGTGAAAAAGGGTATTTTGATCTTAAAGACACTGAGCAAATTCTTAGTGCTGCACAACAGTTCGATCTTAGGCCTAAACTCCACGTTAACCAATTTAATAGTTTTGGTGGTGTTGCGCTTGGTGTAAAGTATAAGGCTATTTCTGTTGATCATTTAGAACAACTTAATAGCAACGATATTGATGCCTTAAAAGCGTCTCATACAATACCAGTAGCACTACCAGGCTGTTCCTATTTTTTAGGCATACCATATACGCCAGCGCGTAAACTTATTGATGCTGGACTGCCTTTGGCTATTGCCACAGATTACAATCCTGGTACAGCACCAAGCGGAAATATGAATTTTGTTGTGAGTGCTGCTTGTATAAATTTAAAAATGACGCCAGAAGAAGCTATTAATGCAGCTACTATTAATGGAGCGTATGCTATGGGAATTAGCAATATGTATGGTAGCATTACACGTGGAAAAAAAGCGAACCTTATCATTACAAAACCATTAAACCATTATAAAGAAATTCCTTACGCCTTTGGTCATAACCCAATAGATTCTGTGGTTATTAATGGGCAATTTAAAGCCATAAAAAATCCGGAAGCAAACTTCCGGATCTCTTAGCTATTAACCAATAATCAAATCATCAATTCTTATTTCAGAGCAAACTCTGAAGAAGAAATCAACTCTTTATCATTAAATACGTTTATTTTATAACGTCCTTCTTCAAATTTAGAATCATCAAGGACACTAATGTATTCACAAACGTTTAAATTTCTATTTTCGTAGTTAAACCTACTAATAAGACTGTAGTTTAATGTTTGGCCATCAAATTGAATCTGTTCGTTAGATCCTAATACATTGTTTTTAGGATCTATGACCTGCACATATAATTCCTTATCACCGGCCTCTGTTAACATGTTTTTTGCTACAGTAAAACATACCTTAATTTTATCACTTCGTCTTGCACGTTCTGTAGGGATTTGCTTTCCACTACTTCTCTCTATAACTCCCATACCAACTAAACCAACAGTTTGTAAAGCAGCTGCATCTTCTACAACGTTAGCTAACTCAGTATTCTGTACTAATAAAGAGTCTGTAAACACTGTACGTTCAGCTAATTGAACTTGCGTACTATCTAATGATGTTGCTAAATATTGGTTTTCAACTTTTAACTTATCGTTTTCAACCATAAGTACATCCATTTCATCTTGTAATGCTAAAAACTTCTTTTTATATCTCCATAAGCTATTAACACTATTCTGAGATACTTTTAATGAATCCATTAAACCTGTAATACGATCTCTTGCGGCTATTAAATCTTGATTTTTCACTTCACTTGCAGCAATGGCTTCATCGTACTGCTTTGCCATATTGTTTAGGTCGTTCATTACTTGTTTTTTCTCAGAGATAAGTGCTTTTTCAGTTTCTTTACCTTCATTGTAGTACTTAGAAGCAACAAACGATGCGCCTAAAAATAATACCAATAATAGTCCTAAACCTATTTTTAGTCCAGTACTTGATTTTTGTGAATTTTCCATAATGTCTTAGTTTTTAAGTTATTGTTAATTATTGTTTTTAAATTAATATGAGTTTAGTCTAAAAGCTGTAAATTTATTTTAAATTATCCAACATGAAAAATCTCGTTTTATTCACTTCTAAAGATCGCGATTCTTTAACTAAAGTTCGAAACCGAGAATCAAAATTTGGAGAACATATTCAGTTAATACCTAACCTCACTACTACATACGATGACATTGTTAATTTAGATGTTGACTATGTTCTTTTTGGAATAAAAGAAGATATTGGAATTTACGCAAACCAAGGAATAACAGGGGCTTACAATGCATGGCAAGCAACAATTAAAATTTTGTTAAATACGCAATATAATCTCTTTAATCAACCCAAAAAAGTTCTTGTTTTGGGTCATTTAGATTATTCAATGGAGCGCAAAATAGTAGAAGAAAAAGCAACCAAAAAAAATATTACTAAAGCAAGACGTCTGGTTGAAGCTATTGATAAAGACGTCACTTATATGGTTGCTACTATCGTTAAAGCAGGGAAAATTCCTATTATTATTGGTGGAGGGCATAATAATGCATATGGCAATATTAAAGGATTATCATTAGCAAAAAATGACAAGGCCAATGTTGTGAATTTAGATGCCCATACCGATTTCAGAGATAAAGAAGGACGACATAGCGGCAATGGTTTTAGTTATGCTTATAACGAAGGTTATTTAAAAAATTATTTTGTTTTTGGCTTACATGAAAACTACACTTCTGATAAAATTTTTAAAACTTTAACTCAACTTAAGTGTATAAAATACAATACGTATGAAGCTTTAGAGGTTAGAAACGACATTGAATTTTTATCTGAACTAGAAATTGCATCTCAACATGTCTCTAACAAACCTTTTGGTATTGAGATAGATTGTGACGCTATAGCTGACATACCTAGTAGTGCTATGACTCCAAGTGGTTTTTCTGTAAAAAAAACAAGGCAATTTGTTCATTACTTTGGTAAACATAAAAATGCAAGTTACCTGCATATTTGTGAAGCAGCACCAACGAAAAAAACAGCTTCAAAAGTTGGAAAACTCATCTCCTATTTAATCACTGATTTTATTAGAGCCCATGACCATTAAAATTATAGACTACGACGACATATATGCGCAATACTTTTATGATTTAAATATTGAATGGCTTAAAACCTATTTTTACGTTGAGCCATTTGACGAAGAGGTATTAAGCAAACCAAATATGCATATCATAGACAAAGGTGGTTATATCTTTTTTGCTATTAAGAACACAACTATAGTCGGTACTGTAGCACTTATGCCAACTGAGGATAACGGTATCTTAGAACTTACAAAAATGGCTGTTTTACCAGAAGAACGCGGACAAAAAATAGGCCAAAAACTATTACAACATTGTATAGATTTTGCTAAATCTAAAAACCTAGAGGCGCTACTACTTTATTCTAATACTAAATTAGAAAATGCCATTTATCTTTATAGAAAATATGGGTTTAAAGATTTAAAATTAGAAAGTAATAGTCCTTACGAGCGTTCGGATATTAAAATGTTATTGGAATTTAAAGCTTAAAATGACTTTTTAAATAATCAAAAGCTCCCTTTATATTTTCAAAAATATGCTCTTCAGAAATTAAATCTGGTACAATATCTATAGAAATTAATTTATCCTTAGGTTGCTCTTGTACGGCAGTTAATAAAACCTGTACACCACGTTGTTCTAAATCCAACACTGCATTTTCTAATGCATACAAACCAGATTGGTCAATATAGGGCACACGGTCCATACGAATAATGAGTGCCTTAATCTGTTCTGGTATATTAGCTATTTCATCTTGAAAATGCGAGGTGAACCCAAAAAACAAAGGGCCGTATAGGTGCTTAATATAAACTTTGTCTTTGTATTGTTCGTAGAATTCGATTTCGTCCTGCCAAGGTTTTTCACCATCAAAACCAGCAATAGTTCCTACTTCCATACCTTTTTCACCAATGTCACTGGCGCGTTTCATAAATAGTAAAGACGCTAATAGCAAACCAATACCCACAGCCTGTATTAAACTACCAAACGTTGTAATTAGTAACACAATAATTAATACAACAGCATCGGCTCTAGGTACTACTAATAAATGCTTTAACCCTTTTACATCGATAATCTTAACGGCAATTGGAATTAATAATCCTGCTAAGACACATAGCGGTATATGTGCCGCTAATGTACCTAAGCCTAGTAATACAGCTAATAAAAACAACCCATGTATTGCACCAGATACTCGTGTACGACCACCAGAATTGATATTTATCACAGTACCTTTAGTTGCTCCTGCACCTGGAATTCCGCCAAAAATTGCTGCGATGGCATTTCCAATACCCTGTCCAACTAATTCTCTATTACTATTGTGTTTGGTTTTGGTCATATTGTCTGCAATCACTGAAGTCAATAGGGAATCTATTGAACCCAAAACAGCTAATACAAGAGCATATTCAGCAATTAAGGTGTAAGCACTAGCATCTATGGTGAGCAGTCCATCGATTTGTAATGATGGGAGACCTGATGGGATTTCACCAATAATTGGTACGTCCCATTTTAAAAAGTAAGCAGCAATAGAAGCCACAATCAATGCTACCAAAGCACTGGGAATAGCTTTAGTTATATAGGGGAATACATAATATATCAGCACTGTTAATCCGCCTAAAGCCAAAGCTTGCCAATTAAAATCAGTGAATAATCTAGGTAAATCTTGCATTACCAACCAGGTCGACTTTGCTGAACTTAGACCAACAAACGGGAACAATTGTAAAATAATGATGATAAGTCCTACTCCACTCATAAAACCAGAAACCACAGGATATGGAAAGTACTTCACATATCCAGCAATATTAATTAGTCCAAATATGATTTGAAATATACCACCAAGTAAGAAGGTAACAATAACTATGGGCATAGCAGCTTCTAAGCTACCTGTAAGCTCAATGGCACCAGCGACTAAGGCGGCAGAAACAACTGTCATAGGACCAGTTGGTCCACTCGCTTGGGTTGCAGTACCTCCAAAAATTGCTGCAAAAATTCCGACAGCAATCGCTCCATAAAGTCCTGCAATAGCACCAAGACCAGATTGAACACCAAAAGCAAGGGCTAAAGGCAAAGCCACAACACCAGCAACCAAACCACCAGTTAAATCTCCTTTTAAATACTTAAAATCGTAGAATTTTGAACTCATATATTGGGTTTTATTAAAATTTAGGTTAAATATAATCTATAAAAAACTTAACTAAAACTTAAATCAATTTAATCTACATCATCATTTTTGGGATGGCGATTCTCAAAATCATCTTGTAAGTCTTCTCTAATTTTAGAAGCTAATTGCCTTAATGTATAATGCTCATTAATACAATCATTATAATAATTTTCGAGTTCTTTATGGTGAATTTTTAATCTCGGAATATAGATTTTGTTCAATTCTATTTTATGATGCTTATATAAACCAAGCATTTTCTTTTCTGAAATGATATTAATCCACTTATAGTCTTTTGCATATTGCTTAACCAACTCAATAATAAATCGTTTTTCTGGTCTATTATATTCTCCATCTTTTCCTAAGTATTTATCATTTATAAGTCGGAGATAATCGCTTAATTCTACTTCCTTATTTAATTCATTGTTAGCTTTTGTTATAAAATTTAAAATCTCGCTACAAAACTTATCATTTCCTTGGCATGTATTGTTAATCACCTTAAAATAGAAGCTTTGGTATTCGCGCTTTCTTAGTCTATTGAAATAAGATTTTTCGTCCTTAAAACAAACTAATTGTATACTCTTAGTAATTAATAAATTAAAAACTGACAATCTATATGTCCATAGCGCTAGCATGCTCCAATCCTTCTTTTCTGATAAGGAGACAAAATTATATTCAAAATTAGGATCGGTATAAATAACATAGAGTCCTATGTCATCACAGAAATAGCTATCAAAATCTATATCAATTACTTCTTCGCTTAACCTTTGGCGCTTGTAGATATAAAAATTGAAAAACTTGAGTTTTTTTATTATCAACTTTTAATTACTATTTAAAGCCTTGAGAGAATCAATCTTTCTTTGATAGTCTTCAATCTTCTTAGAATTATCTTCTGCCTTAGGAATGGTTTTCAACGAATCTATTTGAGTTTGCATTATATCTTCATCTTTAGCTTGCTCGTTGTAATAGTAACCTATGCCTTCACTAGCTCTCCAAGCTTCATTGAGTTGCTTATATACTTCTTCGTCCCATGTACTTGGATGCTTAACATCTATCCAAATCACATCGCGATATTCACTATCGATTAAAACTAAATCTGGCGTTGCAGAACCATCAAACTGTTGTGCATTCTGTTCACTAATAGACGAAATGGTTCCTAAAAAGAACATTCGCTTTCTGCCAGCTATTTCTTTAATATATGGTCTAAACTCTACTGGTGTACTGGCTTTCCAGTCGTATTCTTTGCGCGATTCTTTAACTTTTAAAGGCATTGCAGATACACCAGCATAACCCTGTTTTTTGGTGGCATGGTCATAATAATATAGTTTTTCGGTACCATCTGCTGGCACAAATACACTATAGCTTAAACTCGTACGCTCGTCTCCTACTGGCTCTAAGCCAAACCAATGGTAAAGTCCACTATAGGCATCTGAGTTGCTCCCTGCAAAATCAAAATCAGTAACATAAGGTTGTTGGTTTTGGTCTTTTGGCATTAAAGGAATTTTTACAGCGGTTTCCATATTCCAAGGCAAAGGATCACTAAATCCACCTAAAAACTTTAAGGATTCAGCTTGTAATTGCGAAACTTCTTCTGCAAGTGTGTTTTGCTTATTTAAAAACGGATAATTTTTAATTTCATCTGGACTCACAAACGTGCCTTTACCAATTAATATACGCTCAAAATAGTCGTTAACATCGTGTTCTCCATTATCTATAATCATAACACCACCAAATGATGGATAAGGAAAGAAGAACCCTTTCCATTTTATTAAACTTACCACTTGCACCCATGCACCTTCGTCATTTTTCATATAAAAGGTATCACTTGGCTCGTAGTTAAATAACATCCAAGGATTGAAGCGTTGCACAACGGCATTATAGGTGTTTCTACTAAACTTTAACGACTCTCCTATTGAAAAGGTAACGTCGATGCGATTTTCATTAGAAAATCGCGGAAATGGTGTTGTACTACTTACAGCAAAAACTTCCTCCGTATTATCGGTAACTTGCTGCATCACATACTTTTCACTAGGCTGAATGGCCA
>NZ_CALGNH010000084.1 GCF_937958655.1 uncultured Winogradskyella sp.
ATCCGGGCCAGGATGGGACGGAACGTTTAATGGCAGTTTAATGCCAACGAATGATTACTGGTTTACTGTAGAGTACGATGCACTAACAGACGGCAGTGTACAACGAAAAGAATTTAGAGCCCATTTTGCCTTGAAACGATAATATTTTATTATGAGATTTAAAAAGTTTTGTTTAATTACATTTATAGCCTTAATAGCTAACATTGGTATATCACAAGAAGGTATACCTATTTATTCAGATTATCTTACGGATAATTATTATTTGTTACATCCGTCTATGGCTGGTGTTGCAAATTGCGCTAAGGTAAGATTAACAGCGAGGCAGCAATGGTTTGGTGTAGATGATGCGCCAAGTTTACAAACTTTAAGTATAAATAGTAGGGTTGGTGATTCTCCGGTTGCAGTTGGTGGTATTGTTTTTAATGATTCTAATGGTTACCATTCTACGGTTGGTGGTTACGCAACATTTGCATATCATTTAATGTTTTCTAGAAATGAAATTGATTTAAATATGTTGTCATTTGGTTTAAATGCAGGTTTTCTGCAATATAAATTAGATGAAACAGAGTTTTTGGCACCTGGTGAGTTTGATAGATTAGTCGCAGGTATAGAGCAAAGTGCAACAAACTTTAATATTGATTTTGGTTTTTCATATCATTTCATTGATTTTTATGCCCATTTTACAGCAAAAAATATTTTAGCTAATGAAGGTATTAACTTTAACGACCAAGGTTTTGAGTTTAATAATTTAAGAACGTATTTATTTTCAACAGGATATACATTTAGTAAATATGGTAGTGATTGGAGTTACGAGCCATCCTTAATGTATATGTATAGAGATGCAACTCAGGAATCTTCAATAGATGTAAATTTTAAAGTATATCGTGAGATGGATTTTGGTAAAGTTTGGGGTGGTTTATCCTATAGACGTAGTTTAGACGGTGCTGAATTTGTAGACGGTGGTGGTGTTAGTAGTCAAAAATTACAATATATAACGCCGTTCTTAGGAGTAGATTACAATAATTTTGTTTTTGCATATACGTATTCTTATCAAGCTAATACAATAAATTTTAATACTGGTGGTTTTCATCAAATTACCTTAGGCTATAATTTTAATTGTAGGCGCGAGAAATATGAGTGTAATTGTCCTGCTGTAAACTAAAATATAAAAGGCTCAACAAAGTGTTGAGCCCTTTTTAATTCTACGTCTTATTTCCAATTATAATTTTTCTTTTTGGCTTGAGATTTTATGGCATTTAACATAGCACTCTCTAAACCATTGTGAGTGCGTGGTGTATTTTCTTTCAAATAATCTCGTCTTAGAAGATTTAATTCAGAAATTGAAGATTTTAAAGTTTCGCGCTCTTCTCGCTTTTTTGAGATATAGGATTTAATTTCCTTTTTAGATTTTCCTTTTAATTCGTTAGGCAATTCATTCTCTTTTAATTCATTAATAGAAAAATCAGCTTCGCTTTCTGCGTCTACTAAATCCCAAGAACTATTCTTATAAAGCCGGCTACTTTTGCTTATAGTTCTGCTTACGGCATTAGCCTTGTTATAACCCATAGCATTAGTGTCTTGATCTGCTTGTAATTGAATTTTTGATACTCCTAGCTTGCCGTAAGCCACATAGGTATTGTTTAATTTAGTATTAAGCTCTAAAATTTTATCATCGTAAGGAGAAGTAATATGGACTGTTGCTTTATTATGGTTTATTGCCATGTAGTTACCATGGGTTAAATCTGCACCATCTTTCCATTACCCAGAAACACCCTGGTCATAATCACCGCAAAATATGGTGTTAACGCTAATATCATAGGAATGTGCCAATTTAGTAGCGGTTTTATAATGTACTTGCTCTTGCGTAAATGGCTCATTACCAGCAATGAAAACGAGTTTTAAGTCTTTTTTGTTATCTCCCCAATTTAGTTGCTCAATGGCCGTTTTAATGACTTTACCACAGTATTCATTGCCTCCATTTGTAGTTAATGAAAATAAGGATTTAGAAATTTCATCTAAATCATCGCTAAATGCGGTAACCTGTCTTAAAAAACCCTCATCAGCATTGAGGTTGTCATTACCATATTCATAAAGTGCAATTTTTAAATTTGGATTTTTCTGCTCGCACTTGGCATAAGACAACTCATTTACAATTTGCCATAATTGAGCTTTAGCTTGGTCGATTAAACCATCCATACTATTACTAGTGTCTAACAAGAGCGCTACTTTTATTTCTGGTGAATTGTCGTTTGGTTTTACTTTAGATGTTAAGTTTAAACCTACAATATCAGTTTGGTTCGATTTTGTATGCGCATTACATGCCATTAGTGTTAGTAAGCACATGGCTATTATTGAAATTTTTAATTTAGTTTTCATACGATTATTTTTTTGTGTTTAGCTCTTTTACGTCAATGGTTCCGTTAGGCGAAATGACATAATATTTATGATCTATTTTTGTTTCAGTGACGGTTTCTGGTAGCTTTTCCTTAGGCTTTGGCGTTAAAACAAGTTTAATGTGCATTCCTATTTGCACTACTGGTTCTAAGATGCTAGGGTTAATAACTACATCGTATTGCTCATAGGTTAACGGTTGGTAGTAGTACGAAGTTTGTTTTTTTGCCGCTGTAATTCCTTTAGTTTTATTAAATACATCAAAAGATATACTGTTATAAGCTTGGTAGCTCTGATAAAAATCTTTCGGAAAATAACAATACTTATCGTCTGCAATTGCAGTATTGTAGTTAGATAACTCAAAGCCTAAGGCAGAATAATAGGCTTTTTTATCTTTAATAAGTACTAGCAACTGGTCTTGAAGATTTTTATAGACATTTTGAATATCTTCAATAAAATAATCAACCTTTACGAGGTTGTAAACCTCACTTTTGGCGCATGCTTCAAGAATAGATTCAAATTGGCTGGTTTCGGTAAATTTAATGTGGATATTTTGTTGTAATTCAAACCCTTTAGGTACTTCGGTATAGGTTTTACTAAATAGTTTTTTTGTAACCTCCACTTCATACACAGGTATAAAAGAAATGACATCTACAGCTAAGTTTTTTTCGGAAATACCACTCTGTTTCAACCTTAATTTTATACTATCTATTTTAACATTCATAAGTGCATTTGTCTCTTCTGCCGTAGCACCTATTTGAGTAACATTAAAAATTGCCGTATAGTTTGCTGCCTTTACATTTTGAAGCGCTTTAACATCTACAGTAAGTATATTGCTAGGTTGTAAAACGTTATGAATTTGTTTTTGTACCGTAGGATTATAGATTTGAGCATTACCAGCTGTTAAAATATTTTGCCTAGAAATATCTTGGGTTATTTGATTATAATTTCCCTTGTGCTGCGCATTGCAAATAAGGTGAGCTAGCATTAAAATTAGTGCAAACAGTTTGCCTTTATACATCATGATTTTTTTGTTTTGATTAATGATGCCGTAAAGCTCTGTCTAAAAAAGTTGAAGAAAAATGCAGAATGAGTGAAACGACATTTCTAATGAGTGAACAGAAACACTGTATGAGTGTAGTCGGCGTTTTTAAATAGATAAAAGATTATAAATTGAAAATTGCATTTTTTGGTACCAAATAAAGTATGTAAGTTTAATCAAATTTAATCTGAAAGCTTAAGTGAAGGCAATACACAAATTAGTACTTACTCTGTTAATATTCCTTATAGGATGCCTAGGTTATGGTCAAAATAGGCAAACAGATAACGGCTTTGAAAATAGAGTCTTTACCATACGAGGAAGTGTTTATGAAAAGGATACCTCCGATCCTATTTCAGAAGTTAATATTCAAATAAACGGAAGCAAATACACGACTACGGATTTTAATGGGAAATTTACTATTGAAGCAAGGGTGGGTGATGAATTAATGGTTACACATAATAGTTTTGATCCTGTGTATTATACCATAAAAAATAATGAGAGAATATATATAGAAGTACTTCCAAGTGATTCTTATAGTCAAAATCGTTTTAAATCCATTAGTAATAAAAAAGCGTTTAATCGTTTAATAGATTCCGCTGACAGCTACCTAAAAACAGATGCCGCCAAGAGTATTAAATTTATAGGTGATGCTTTAGACGTTAATAATTCTACAAGTGAAAGTGCCGAGGCGCATGAATTACTAGGAGATGTTTACATGTTTTGGAAACAATATGATTTAGCAATTTCTGCCTATAAGATAAGTCTTCAGAACGTAAGCAGAAATGCCGCTCAATTAAAATTAGCAAAAGCCTATTTGCTTAATAATAATGTTTCAAAAAGTATAAAAGTGTATAATACGCTAAAGGTTTCTAAACTATCAAACTATGATAAGACGTTATATTATGAAGGGCTAGGAGATGCCTATGTAAAAACAAAGGACTATCAACAAGCTACAGATACGTATAATAAAGGTTTAAAAATTGCCAAAAAGCATCTCATTACGCCTAAGATCACAGATTTGAATTCTAAAATTGCACAAGCATACAATGAAAAAGGTGAAAAGCGTAAAGCAAAGAATTACTTTAAAAACTCACTTAATTTAGCCCAACAAGAAAATAAAAAGCGTGCTGTAGAAGAAAAGGTGAAGGTAGCAGAGTTTAATAGTTCAAATCGAGATTACGACGATGAAATTGAGCTGAGAAAGCAAGCATTAGAAGATATTAAGGAAATAGAA
The DNA here is from genome assembly GCF_937958655.1 of uncultured Winogradskyella sp. GTDB lineage: Bacteria > Bacteroidota > Bacteroidia > Flavobacteriales > Flavobacteriaceae > Winogradskyella. The sequence continues at coordinate 4,668 of NZ_CALGNH010000084.1, forward strand.
AGAGATTCTGAAATACCCAATGAAAGTGCACTTACTTTACAAAAGCAAAGCTATAAATTAGGAAATGCTTACCTGCTTAATAATGATCTTGATAATGCAATTCCTTCATATAAAAATAGTATTAAAGAAGCTAACAAAAAAGGTGATTTAGTTGTAGGTAAAGATGCTACAAGAAAGTTATCTGAAGCTTTTTTTAAAAAAGGAGATACAGACAAAGGCCTTGCCATGATTGAGAACTATGAAAATTTAGTGGATGAACTTTATCTAAAAAAAGAGCAGGAAATATCGCAAGTAGCACGCTTCAGCAGAAATCTGGCAGAACAACAAAACAGAATAACTTCGCTTGAAAGCGATAGAGCATTATCGCGCAGTAAATATGAGCTCACCCAAGAACGAAATAAAAGCCAGCAAGTTATTATTTATTCGCTTATTGGCGGACTAGTCTTACTCTTAATCACTGGCTTTTTAATGTATAAATATATTAAACAACAGCGTTTAGCAAATAATTTATTAGCTCTAAAATCCTTAAGAAGCCAAATGAATCCGCATTTTATATTTAATGCGCTTAATTCGGTAAATAGCTTCATAGCTACTAATGATGAAAGAACAGCTAATAAATATTTATCAGATTTTTCACATCTTATGCGAGCTGTATTAGAAAACAGTGAAGAAGACTTTATACCGTTAAAAAAAGAGATTGAGTTAATTGATTTGTATACAAAATTAGAGCATTTTAGGTTTAAGGATAAGTTTAATTATACCATAGAAGTAGATGACGATATTGATCTAGAAGAATTTCAGATTCCGCCTATGCTGTTGCAGCCTTACGTAGAAAATTCTGTATGGCACGGATTACGCTATAAAACCAATAAAGGACAATTATATATTGCTGTATATCAAAACAAAAAGGATGAAATAAGCATAAGTATTACAGATGATGGTATTGGACGTAAAAGATCTAAGGCTTTAAAAACGGAACATCAGAAAAAGCAGAATTCTAAAGGAATGAATAATATAAAAAAACGTGTAGCCATCTTAAATGATATGTATAAAGATAAAGTAGCTATCACTATTGAAGACTTTCAGAATTTGGAAGATGCAGGTACAAAAGTTGTAGTAACCTTAAAAAAGGACTAAATATGAAATTAAATGCCATACTTGTTGAAGACGAAGAAACCAGTAGAGAAATTTTAAGGAGTTATTTAACTAAATACTGTCCAAGTATTTCTATTGTTGGTGAAGCATCTAATGTAGATGAAGCTTTGGTATTAATACGAAGCAAAGACTTAGATGTGGTTTTTTTAGATGTAGAAATGCCCTACGGAAATGCCTTTGATTTGTTAGATAAGGTCGGCAATATAAATTTTGAAACCATATTTGTTACAGCTTATAACCATTATGCCATAGAAGCCCTAAATGCGCATGCGTCTTATTATTTAATGAAACCAATTTCTATAGACGAATTAATAAAGGCGGTAGATTATGTTACCGACATTAGACGAAAAGAAGATGCCTTACAAGACCAAGTTTTGGTACCTAAAACCCAAACTGTAAATGGTAAAATTACTATTCCGCAACAAGACGGTTTTGAGGTTATAGAAACTAAAGATATTATGTATTGTAAAGCAGATGATAATTACACAGAAATCTATCTCAATACCAACAAGAAAAAGTTGGTAAGTAAAACTTTAAAATATATTGAAGAGTGTTTAAAGGATGCTAATTTTGCAAGAGTGCATAAGAGCTATTTAGTTAATGTAAATGAGGTGGTTAAGTATGTAAAAGGTAAAGGTGGAAGCGTAATATTGAGTAATGGTAAAGAGATTATAGTTTCTGCTTCTAAGAAGGCGGATTTGTTAGCTTACTTTAAATGATATATAACTACTCAAGGCAGAATCTTATTTTAAAACATGAGACATAATTGGACTTTTTTACCTTAAATAATTAAATGAACGAAATATTAATAATTTGAGGGTGTCTGAAAAGTAAATTAAGGCAAAAATGGTCACAATGAGCATTGGTTGAAAGCAAAGAATGCTTTGATTGGAAGCACGCTGCGAAGCAGTCGAAAATGCTTTGTTAATTAGAGTTTTTAATTTTCTCGACTACGCTCGAAATGACAGAAAGAATTACTTTTTAGACAGCCTTTTTTCAAAGAAATTTATATGCCAATAATTAAACCTATAAGAGGGATACATCCCCAAATATCAGAAGATTGTTTTATAGCAGATAATGCAACGATAGTGGGCGAAGTAACTATTGGGCAAAACTGTAGTGTATGGTTTAATGCTGTTATTAGAGGAGATGTTCACTTTATTAAAATTGGAGACAAGGTTAATATACAAGATGGTGTGGTGATACATGCAACGTATCAAAAATCGCCAACAACAATTGGTAATAATGTATCCATTGGACACAATGCTATTATCCATGGCTGCACTATAAAAGATAATGTATTAATAGGAATGGGTAGTATTATTATGGACGATTGTATCGTAGAAAGTAATAGTATTATTGCCGCAGGAGCTGTGCTTACTAAAAATACTATTGTTGAGTCTGGTAGTATTTATGCTGGTACGCCTGCCAAAAAAATTAAGGATATTAGTGAGGCTTTAATCTCTGGTGAGATTAATCGTATTGCTAATAACTACGTAAAATATTCTAGTTGGTTTAAGGATTAAATGATAACTCCAATACAGATAAACTAAAAACCTACTAGGCGTTTTTAAATAGCTTTGAGTTTTGTGTCTAATGTTCTTATTAACATTTCGGTACTATCAATTCTATTTAAAAGACCAGAGGTAATAACCGTAGTTATTGTGTTGTCTTTAAGTTTTACAACAGTAGGGTAAATAAGTTTTATGTTAGGAAATTTGGTTTCAAATTCATCTTTATGATAAAACTCCATAGTGAGTTTACTTTTAGTTCTAAATTCTTTCCAGAGTGTGCGTTCTGTTAAGGTATTGTAGGTGAGCGCACATAGACTACACTTATACGTTGATGGGCTAAACAATTTATGACCAGCATCAAATAAGGCGTTTAATTTGCCTGAGTTAGCATTGTATACAAAAATAAGCGTCATAAGTAGTTTAGTATTATTTAATATAAAAACCTTACTAAAAATCTAAATATTCAGTCTTATATTGATGATTTAATATTGAATTTAAAATATCAATGTTTCCGTTAGTAAAAATGTTAATGATAGGACTTTTGCTCTCTAAATTCAATACATTATGTTTAGAAAGTATTGCTTCAGTTTGTTTAGCAACTGCAAGTCCAGAATCAATAATCTTTATGTGTTTTGGAAGTAATTTAGAGAGTTGTGGTACAAGATATGGGTAATGTGTACAACCAAGTACGAGATAATCGATATTAGCTTTAATCATAGGTTCTAAATACTGCTTTAAAAGCATTTTCATGTCTTTAGAATCTAATTTCCCCGCTTCTATTAAAGGTACAATACCTTCACCTATTTGTTCTATGACTTTTATGCCTCTTGCATACAGGTCTGATGTTTTATGAAACAAGGCACTGCTTAGCGTTCCTTTGGTGGCCAAAATGCCAATAGCTTTTGTTTTTGTATGGATTGCAGCAGGTTTTATAGCAGGTTCTATGCCAATAAACGGAATATTATAAGTAGCTCTTAAATAAGATATGGCATTTGTAGTAGCAGTATTGCAGGCAACAACGACCAATTTACATTGCTTTTCTAACAGAAGCTCTGTATTTTTTATGCTAAGTTGTAGTATCTCTGATTGCGATTTGTCGCCATAAGGTGCATTTTTGCTATCTGCTAAGTAGATGCAATTTTCCTTAGGCAGAAGTGTAATGATCTCATTAAAAATAGAGGTGCCACCGATACCAGAATCAAATATGCCTATGGGTTTGTTACTCATTAGTACAAAAATAAAAAGTCGCTTTTTAAAAGCGACTTTTAGATTAATATTATTTGCTAAAAGTAATTTAAATACCTAATTCTGCTTTTACATCTGCCATAAGGTCTTTACCTTTTTTAACGATTAATGTACCAGCTTCTAAGACATACTCATAACCTTGTGCTGCTGCTACTTTTTCAATAGCAACTCTGGCTTTTTCTGTTATAGGTTTTAGCAAATCAAACTCTTTCTTTTGTAAATCTTGTTGCGCTTGTTGTTGGTATTGTGTTAAGCTTTGCTTCATACCTTCAACTTCTTGCATACGCTTTGCATTTTCTTCTTGTGTTTGCGCTGCCGCTTCAGCATCGTATTGCTTTAACTTACGATCTAATTCTTTAAAAGAATCTTGTATTTGTACTTCATAAGTTTTGCCAAGCTTTTCAATTTCGGCTTGTGCGGCTTTATACTCTGGCATCGCTTTTACCAAATCTTGTGTATTGATGTGTGCGATTTTATTTTGCGCAGTTGTAAAGCTTGTTGCTCCAATAAAAAGTACAGCTGCAAATAGTAATGATTTAATAGTTTTCATTTTTCTAAATTGTATTTGTGTGTTATAAATTATTAATTGTTTTCTCCTTCTTTTTTCTTAGCCTTAGCTATAGAATCTCTTTTCTTTAATTGTCTTTCTCGTTCTTCTCGAGCTTTTTTACGTTGCTCAATTATCTTTTGTTTTCTGGCTTCTAGTGCCTTTTTTCTATCCGCTCTATCCTTAGCTTTTTGCTCTGCTTCAGTAATTGGTTTTTTAGTCTTCTCAGACGCTTTTTTTACTGGTTCTTTCTCTTTATTCTTTTCAACCTTTTCTGCGTTGTCTGGCTTTTTAGCTATAGGAACAGGTGCTTTTTTCCTGGTACTTTCTTCTTTTTTTGTATTTTCTTTAGCCTCTGTTTCTTTAGTCTCCTCTACTGCTGGCTTACCATTACGGGCATCTATTGCTTTTTGACGTCGTTGCTCCGCAGCTTGCTTTTTTGCAGCTCTTATAGAATCTTGTTGCATTCGTCTTGCTTCTAGAGCTTTTTCACGTTCTTCACGTTTTGCTGCCAATTCAGCTTCTCTGGTTGCTTTACGTTCTTCCAATGCTTTTTGTCTTTCATCTTTTTCTGCGCTAACTACAGGTACAACCTCTTCATCTTCAAGTGCTTTACGTTCTTTTTTAGATTTGGTTTGTGTGCGCTTAGAGGTTCTTGTAATTGTTTTTAAAACCTGTTCACTTATATCATAGCGCTCTGCAGAATAAAGCATTACTACGTCTGCAGATTTATCAAAAACAAAATCAAATTTTTTGGTTTCTGCTATTTGTTGTACCGCAGCAAAAATTTGGTCTTGGACAGGTGCAATCAATTGACGCTTTTGTATCATTAAATCACCATTTGGGCCAAATCGTTTTTGTTGATAGTCTAAAATTTCTGCCTCTTCAAAAGAAATGTCTTCCATGCGTTCTTCATATAGTTCTTTTGTTAAAAGCACACTTTCGTTTTCTAATTCTTTTTTCTTTTGGTCTATAACGTTTAGTTTTTTTTCAATTTCAGATTTCCATTGCAGAACTTTTTTATCGAGTTGTGATGTGGCTTCTTGGTACTCTGGTACATTTTGTAAAATGTATTCGGTATCAATATAGCCAATCCTAGCACCTCTTTGTGCATGGATACTAAAGCTCATTAGACTTATAATTGCCAGTAAAAAAAGAACTTTAAATTTCATCATTTTGCGTTTTTGTTTTGAGATCTGTTTAATATAAATCAAAAGCTTTACAGTTTCGGTGTTACTTAATCTTCAAAGTTAACGAAATATATCATTAAAAATTTTAACACCATGATGAAAATACTTAAATAGCTAATAGAAAATATCGTGCCAAACTTAAAATTGTTGCCCAATTATGAAGTGTGTTTGCCATCCACTTTTTTGTGTATCACCAGGCACTGGGTCAAATCCATGGCCAAAATCTATACCCAATAATCCAAAGGCTGGCATAAAAATTCTTAGGCCAGCACCAGCAGATCTTTGAAGATTAAATGGGTTAAAGTTTTTAAAACTATTTACTGAAGCTCCACCTTCTATAAATGATAGGGCATAAATTTTAGCCTGTGCACCTAGTGTAATAGGGTATCTTAACTCTAGTGAAAATTTATTGTAAATAGAACCACCGTCTTGTGTTGATAAGGATTGGTTTGGATAACCACGTAACTGTACAATTTCTCTACCATCTAATGCAAAGTTTCCAAGGCCATCACCACCTACAAAGAAACGCTCAAACGGAATAACACCTCTGTCATTATTATAAGCTCCTAAAAATCCAAACTCCATGCTAGGTCTTAATACTAAACTATTTTTGCCTAATTTAACTAAAGAGGTATACCAATCTGCTTTAAATTTTATTTTATAAAATTCTAACCAGTTAAAACGTTCTTGGTCAATTTCTGCTATACGAATTAAATCTTCAGGATTGTTGGGATCTAATGCATCACGTTCTTCAGCTAAAGCTTCGTAATCTACTCCATTAACCAAAGAGTATGGAAAAGAGAACTTAGCCGAAGCCGAAAAGTTAGAACCGCCTGTAGGGAATATTGGATCGGTAAATAAATTATTTCTGCTTAAACCAATGGTATAAGAGAGGTTGTTAGATCTACCATCTCCAAAGGTAAAAAGCCCAGTGTTATAATTGTTTAAGTCATAGTTTTGGTAACTTAATGCTTGTGATAATAAAAAGTAATCATCTGGTACCGTAAGTCTAGTAGATAATCCCACCGTTAGGCCTAAGATATTAAAACTTCTGCTTCTGTCTGGTCTTCTGGTTTGTGGGTTAAACAAAAACTGACGAGAGTAGGATAGCGATGTTGATAATTGAAATGGCTTTTTACCACCTAACCAAGGCTCGCTAAAAGAAAAACTATAGGTTTGAAAAAACTGACTGGCTTGTAATCTTAAGGCTAAACTTTGTCCATCACCTCTTGGTACTGGTTTATAAGCCTCTTTTTTAAAGATATCTTTAATCGCAAAGTTGTTAAACGATAATCCAAGCGTACCTATGAAGCCACCACCACCATAACCACCTTGAAGCTGAATTTGACTAGAACCTTGTTCTACAACCTCATATTCTACATCTAATGTCCCTTCAACAGGATTAGGATTTTTAATGTTAGGTGTTAATTGTTGTGCATCAAAAAATCCAAGCTGCCCAAGTTCTCTTAATGTTCTAATAATATTAGATTTTCTATACAATTCTCCCGGACGTGTTCTTATTTCCCTGTAGATCACATGGTCATTAGTGACGTCGTTTCCTTTTATAGTAACATTATTAAAATAAGCAGGCTTGCCTTCCGATATGCGGATTTCCATATCAATGACATTACCTTCAGTACTGACTTCTACTGGGTTAATCGTAGAGAACATGTAACCATAATTCTGATATGCATTGGTTAAATCTTGGGCGTCAGGATCTCCTGGGTCTGCAATACGTTCTCTCAGTTCTACACCATTATAGGTGTCTCCTTCTTTAATCCCAAGTATGCTAGATAATTGTTGATCGGTATAAACGGTGTTACCAACAAAATCAATTTTACCAAAGGAATACTTTTCTCCTTCTTCAACAGTGATGTTTAAACTTATAGTTTTGTCATTATTATAAATTATAGAATCTGCTATAACCCTCGCATCTCTATAACCATTCTCTTTGTATTTATCGACTATGCTAACTAAATCTTCTTTATAGTCTTCTTCGATGTATTTTGATCGTTTTAAGACACGTATTGGATTCTTACGTTTGGTGTTTTTCATGGCCTTGCGAAGCTTCTTATCTTTTAATTTTTCATTACCATCGAACGTAATAGACTTAATCTTAACTTTTTCTCCACGGTCAATAGCAACGAGCATATTTACACGTTCCTTTTTAACAGAGTCAATAACCTTAGAAGTACTAATTCTAACTTTGGTATTTAAAAATCCTTTCTTTTTGTATTTGTAAGTGAGATAATTTCGTGTTGTGGCAATAAGATTTTCGGTAACTTTTTGACCAGCTTGTAGCTTATTTTCATTAATAATTTCTTCTTTCTTTCCCTTTTTTACACCTTTAATTTCAACATCTTTAATTTCTGGCAGGTCACTAAGTCTTATTTCTAAATTTGCGGTGTTACCATCTATGTCTGTTATGTATATATCTATGCTACCAAAAAGGTTAGATTTCCAAAGGGTCTTAACGGCATTCGCAATTTTTTCTCCACCAACCTGTATTTCTTCATTTTTTCTAAGTTTAGAATAGGCAATGATGGTTTGTGGACTAAAGTTAGTATTACCAGTTACAGTAATTTCTTTAATAAGGTATTTTGCACCTCCATCAACTTGTGCTTGTAATGCGGTAGAGAGTGCTGTAAATAGTATTATGCAAATAAGCTGTGTAAAAGTTCTCAATGCTAGCTTCTTAGGTGAGTTGTTCACTTGTTTTTCCAAATCGTCTTTCTCTATTTTGATAATTTATGAGTGCTTCGTATAGATTTTCTTTCTTAAAATCTGGCCATAAAATATCTGTAAAATATAATTCTGCATAGGCAATTTGCCAAAGTAAAAAATTACTGATTCTTTGTTCACCGCTGGTGCGAATTAGCAGGTCTACATCTGGTAAATTTTGCGTGTAAAGATGCTTATTAATAATGGATTCATCAATACTTTCTGTAGAAATTATATTATTTTTAACTTTAACTGATAATTCCTTAATAACATTAACAATTTCTTCACGAGATCCATAGCTTAAGGCTAAAGTTAATGTCATATTGGTATTATTTTTTGTCTTTTCTATAACATCTAAAAGTTCTTGATATGCTTTTTTTGGTAGGTCTTCTAAGCAACCAATAGCAGATAGTTTAATGTTATTCTCTTGTAAGGTCTTTATCTCTTTTTTGAGCGATTTAACAAGAAGTTTCATAAGTGTTTGAACTTCTAGTTTTGGCCGATTCCAATTTTCGGTAGAAAACGCGTAAAGTGTTAAATTTTTAATACCTAATTCTGCACTTGCCTCAATGGTTTGTCTAACGGCTTTAGTTCCATTTTCGTGTCCAATAACTCTCATAAAGCCTTGTTGTTTAGCCCAACGACCATTACCATCCATAATAATGGCGATGTGGTTAGGAAGCTTGTCTTTATGTATTTGTGCTTTAAGGCTCATGTTTAAAAATTACAATAGCAAGGTCTCCTGCCAAAGGTGTAAGTTAATGTAATTCCTGAAAATACGTACCAATCTGTGCTGTTTGTGTTTCCAAAACTTAATGTAGCTCTGTCTCTACTATCTGGTACGCTACCGTCCAACTCATCAGAAAAGGTATAGCGTGCTCCAATTTCAGCGGCTAAAATTAGGTGGTCTGTGATGGTACTTTTATAGCCTAAGACCATAGGTATGCCAAGGGCCCAGCTGTTCGTGTTTTCTGAAGTGTATTCTCCGTTGGGTAAAAAATAATAATTGCCATGATTGGCCATTGAAATACCTGTGTATAAATAAGGTGTGCCTTGCATGCCTACTTCGTGTAAATCAAATTCCCAAAACGTAAATTCCATTCCTGCAGAAATTTCAAACAGGCTTGTGTTAAAATTATAACCTCTTTGTTTTCGTCTAGGGTCATCAGATTTTCCATCATTTCCCTCTAATTCAGAAAAAATAATTGAAGCTCTAAAAGAATGACGCGGGCTTCTGTTCCATTTTAACAATGCACCAAAAGCTGCTTGGTTGGGAGCTATATAATTGGTTGCACCGACATCACCAATAAAATTACTGCCACCAGCAAATACGCCAATCTCATAAATTTGAGCTTCCACATTTTGATGAAAAAAAATACTTATAAAAATTAGGAATAAATACCTCATAAAAAATTTCAAAGTTTGCAAATATAATAATTCTGTTTAGCCAATAACAATAAGATGATTATAGTCTTACAGATAAACAGAAATTGCACGTATTTATTGCCTAATTGCGGCGATCTTCTCCCCAAAGCAATTTTTTTCTTAGTGTATCTAAAAACGTTTTATCTAAACGCTCTACCATCTTTATACAGAATTGCGCTTTTTTTACTGTAACTATAGTGGTATTTGGTAAGGTTACAATTCTAGAATCTAAGGACATTAAAAATTGATCTTCTCTACCGTCTACTCTAAAGGTAATTTTTGTGCTGTCAGGTATAATTAACGGTCTAGCGCTTAAATTATGAGGGGCAATAGGTGTAAGAACAAAATTATTTGCATTTGGTGCAATAACTGGTCCGCCACAACTTAAGGAATACCCTGTAGAACCTGTAGGTGTAGAAAGTATAAGGCCATCGGCCCAATAGGACGTTAAATATTCATCGTTGAGTTGGGTATTAACCGTAATCATCGATGTTGTATTTTTTCTACTGAGCGTAATTTCGTTGAGGGCAAAGTTGGTCGTTTCAATATCTTTATTTGAGGGTGTCGTTTCTACACTCAGTAAGGAACGTTCAGAAATTTTATAGTCTCCTTTAAATATTTCTGAAAGCGCAGTATCTATTTCATCCGTTTGTATGGTTGCTAAAAAACCTAATCTCCCAGTGTTAATGCCAACAATCAGTATATTTAAATCTCTAACATAAGTTATGGCTCTTAAGATGGTACCATCTCCGCCAATACTTATAAGCAGGTCAAAACTATTATCTAGACTATTAAAAGTACTAACAGAAGGGTTGTTTTGAACTTCTGCTTTTAAGGTTTTTATAAAGTCGTGTTCAATAAAAATATCTGCTTTATTATTCTGCAAAAAACTCAGTAATTTTTCCACTGCCTTTTGGGAGGTGTCCTTAACATAGTTTTGGCCATAAATTGCTATCTTCATAACTACATGTTTAGGTATTTATCCAAATACTGAGAGCGTTCTTTTAAGCTTTCAATATAGGAGTCTTCTTCCTGGCCAGACACAACATTATAGCTGTAGCGTCTAAAGGTTTGCATAACCTCGTTGAGGCTTGCATTACTAATTTTTAAGGTAACTTGTGCTAAGTCGTTACTCATTTTAGAAATAAAAGCTCCTAATAATTTAGCGTTATTAGATTCTACAATTTGGCTTACTTCGCTAAATGAATAATCGTGTATCCCTTTTTCTACAATTAATATACCACCAGGCTCAGAAAAGAAGGGTGTTTCATTAAATAAATGAATAATATCATTAAGTTCATAATACCCTAAATAGGTGTTGTTAACATCTAAAACAGGCATAATATTAGAATCGTTTTGCGCAAAAGTTTCTAAAACATCTAGCCAGTTTGTAGTGGGTCTAACAAAAAATCCTTCAATGGTATATTTACAATCATTAATCGTCTGAACACCATCAAAGCAGTGAGCATCGGTTTCTGAAATACAGCCTACGTAAATTCCTTCATTCTGAATAGGAATATGAGAATATGTAAGTTGATTAAATAACATTTGTAGTTCACTGATTTTATCAGTAATACTTAAAGGACTTATATCATTTATAACAAAATCTTGTAACTGCATAATAGGGCTTCTGTAGCATGCAAATTAATCAAAAATAACCATAAAAAGCATCATCTACTTTGTATTTTTGTAATTCAAAAAAATCAAAGAAATGGCAAAGTTAAGTGTTAATGTAAATAAAATCGCTACACTTAGAAATAGTAGAGGCGGAGATGTGCCAAATGTAGTTCAGTTTGCTAAAGATGTGCAGAATTTTGGTGCAGAAGGTGTTACGATTCACCCAAGACCAGACGAAAGACATATAAGATATAAAGATGCTTATGATTTAAAATCAGAAGTATTTACGGAATATAATATTGAAGGTAATCCAATCCCAAAATTTGTAGATATGGTTTTAGAGATAAAGCCAACACAAGTTACTTTAGTACCAGATGCTGTTGATGCTATAACATCTAATGCTGGTTGGGATACTATAAAACATAAAGAATTTTTAGTTGAGATTATTAAAGAATTTAAAAGTAATGGCATACGAACTTCTATTTTTGTAGATCCAGATGTAAAACAAATTGAAGGAGCAAAAGAAACAGGAACAGATCGAGTAGAATTATATACAGAAGCATTTGCTCACTATTATAGTTTAGGAAATAAAGATGCCATTAAGCCTTATGCGGAATGTGCTGATTTGGCCAATGAATTAGGTTTAGGTGTCAATGCTGGGCACGATTTATCTTTGGAAAATATTAAATTTTTTAAAGAAAATATCCCAGGGCTTTTAGAGGTTTCCATAGGGCATGCTTTAATAGCTGAGAGTTTGTATATGGGTGTAGAGAAGGTTATTAATAAGTACTTAGAAAAGTTAAAATGATTTTACACTCAAACATAATAGGCCAAGGAAAACCATTTATAATTCTACATGGCTTTCTTGGCATGGGAGATAACTGGAAAACCTTAGCCAAGCAATTCTCAGAATCAAATTTTGAGATACACTTAGTAGATCAAAGGAATCATGGTCGTAGTTTTCATTCAGATGAATTTGATTATGAGTTAATGGCTGAAGATGTTAAGCAGTATTGTATTGAGTACAACCTTAATGATATTGTTCTTTTAGGCCATTCTATGGGAGGAAAAACAGCAATGACTGTTGCTACAAAGTATCCAGAATTAGTAGATAAGCTTTTGGTTGCAGATATTTCCCCTAGATATTACCCAGTGCATCACGATGCTATTTTAAACGGTTTAAGTAGTTTAGATTTTGCTGAAATTAAAACCAGAGGCTACGCAGATGAGGTGTTGAGTAACCAAATTCAAGATCTAGGAACGCGTATGTTTCTGCTCAAAAACCTATATTGGGTAAAAAAAGGACAATTAGGCTTACGCATTAATTTACCTGTTTTAAAAGCAAATGTTTCAGAGGTTGGTGAGGCATTAGCAATCCATGCAACATTTAATAAACCTACCTTATTTCTTAGAGGAGACAAATCTGAGTATATTGGAGAGTCCGATGAAGCGATTATAAAAAGGCATTTTCAAAATTCAGAAATTGTAACAATTGCAAACGCTGGTCATTGGTTGCATGCTGAGAATCCTAAAGACTTCTACACTAGTGTAATAGATTTTGTATCTTAGATGACAAAATAATGACTTATGAATTTATTCATTAAACTCTTATTAAATGCCATTGCCGTTTTTGTTTTAGCAGAGATTTTAAATGGCGTAAGTATTGATAATTACACAACCTCACTAATCGTTGTCATAGTTTTGTCGCTACTCAATATTTTGGTAAAACCGATTTTAATTATACTAACCTTGCCAGTGACGCTATTAACACTTGGCTTGTTCTTATTTATAATAAATGCACTAATCGTGCTTATAGCAGATCGGTTAATCGATGGTTTTGCAGTTGACGGTATATGGTCAGCATTACTGTTTAGTATATTATTATGTGTGCTCCAATCTTTGCTACATTCGTTTGTAAAAACCGATAAAAAATAGCTGAATTACAAAGCTTTAAAACTATTGTTGGGTTGTAAAAAATATTGTATTTTTGCAGCCCAATTTTCATGAAAATTTCTTTAGGTTATAATGAAGTTAAAAAAGCTAAAGATGTAGTGGAATGAATCCCAACATTTAGAGATGGGATCTTTATATTTTAAAAAAGACGAAGTTAATGAACATTACAAGAGAAAACATTGATGCATTAAATGCAGTTGTAAAAGTAGATATCGCTAAAGAAGATTATAGTGATAAAGTTGAAAAAATCTTAACAGACTACCGCAAATCTGCTAACATTCCTGGTTTTAGAAAAGGGCATGTGCCAATGGGTATGGTGAAGAAGCAGTATGGTAAAGCCGTATTGGTAGATGAGGTCAATAAATTGCTTCAAGACGCTTTAGGAAAATACTTAGTAGAAGAAAAGTTAGATGTTTTAGGTAATCCGTTACCAAAGCCTCAAGACGATTTAGATTGGAATTCTGATGCATTTTCTTTTGAGTTTGAATTAGGACTTGCGCCAGAGTTTGATGTAAAACTAAAAGGTAAAAAAGCCATTACGCACTATAAAATAGTAGCTGATGATAAGATGGTTAATAATCAAATTGAGCACATTCAAAAGCAATATGGCAAGTTAGTATCTGAAACAGAAGTAGCCAAAGATTCTGAGATAACAGGTAAATTTACCAATGAAGAAGAGGGTGTAGAAAATGTAGCCACCATAACTTTAGATAAATTAAAAGGAAAATCAAACCCAAAGAAATTTATAGGGGCTAAGGTTGGAGATGTTATTAAATTAAAAACTAAAGGACTTTTTAATGAGGATCAGGATTTTATGGCTTTTTTAAAAGTATCTAAAGACGATGTTGGTAGTATTGATGTTGATTTTGAAGTTTCTGAAATTAACCAACGCGAGTTAGCCGATTTAGACCAAGAGTTATTCGATAAACTATTTGGGCCAAATACAGTGACTTCTGTAACAGAACTAAAAACTAAGATTAAAGAAGATTCTGAAAAACAATTTGCACAGCAAGGTGACCAGAAATTATTAAACGATGTTACAGAATATTTAGTGGATAGTACTAAGTTTGATTTGCCTTCAGAATTTCTTCAAAAATGGATGCAAACAGCTGGTGACCAGGCAATGACCGAAGAACAAGCTAGAGAAGAATACGAAAAGTCTGAAAAAAGCATGCGTTATCAATTGATTGAAGGTAAACTGATAACTGAGCATAACTTACAAGTACAGTTTGAAGAGTTAAAGTCTTACGCTATGGATATGATTAAAGGGCAAATGGCTCAGTTTGGTCAAATGTATCCAACCGAAAAGGAACTAGAGGATATTGCTGCACGTATTATGTCTAACCAAGATGAAGTTAAGCGTTTATCTGAGCAATTAATGAGTCAAAAATTATTAAACCTCTATAAAACTGAAGCAAATCTTAAGATAAAAGAAATTAGTTACGATGATTTTGTTAAAGAATTCTACGGTTAATAATTACAGAATAAATTAGTATCTTTAAGGCGTAGAACCAAACGGTTTTGCGCTTTTTTTGCTTTTGGGTTGGGTTTACTGTAAATAAAACTAAAACCATTCTGAATTTATTTCAGGATCTTATATTATACAATATGTACTCTGTCATATTAAGTCTAGTTGAGAATTATTTACATTTCGATTTGCTATGCAACGTGCTTTCAAAGAAATATATTTCTCTTCAACCAATGCTCAATGTGACAGTCTATTTTTAATTACAAGACATTTCATAAATTAAAAAGAATAAAGTTTAAATGAATTACGGAAAAGAATTTGAAAAGTTTGCTATAAAAGATCAAGGCGTTAACAGTATGTATTACGATAAAATAATGCGTAGTATGTACCCTACCAACTTAACGCCAAATATTATTGAAGAAAGACAACTAAACGCCATTGCTATGGATGTATTTTCTCGTTTAATGATGGACAGAATTATATTCTTAGGAACAGGAATTGACGACCAAGTTGCCAACATTGTGCAAGCGCAATTATTATTCATGGAAAGTGTAGATTCGTCGAAAGACATTCAAATCTATATCAATTCTCCTGGAGGAGGCGTATATGCAGGTTTAGGAATTTATGATACCATGCAGTTTATCAAGCCAGATGTAGCAACAATCTGTACAGGAATGGCAGCTTCTATGGGAGCAGTTTTACTATGTGCAGGACAAGCAGGAAAACGTTCTGGATTAACACACTCACGTGTAATGATTCACCAACCATTAGGTGGCGCACAAGGACAAGCGAGTGACATTGAAATTACTGCTAGAGAAATTTTAATATTAAAAGAAGAATTATACAAAATCATTTCAAAACATTCAGGACAATCGTATGAAAAAGTATACGAAGACTCAGATAGAGATTACTGTATGAAAGCTGATAAAGCTAAAGAATACGGAATGATTGATGAAATACTTGTGAGAGAATAAATCTCTGTACAAGTCAACAACAAGG
>NZ_CALGNH010000085.1 GCF_937958655.1 uncultured Winogradskyella sp.
TGATAGCCTACAACACGCTAAACGTGCAACAAAAAATGCGATAAATCTATACAACGAAATAAGATTACATTTATCTTTAGACTACAAAACACCAAATATGGTATATAAATTAACAGCGTAAATCAATTTTTAACCTGTAGCCATATTTCAGGACAAGACAAACTTTTTAGCAAATGATAATGAGGGTTTCATATCATTAACAACCCACAACCGAAAGGCTAATGATATAAATATTAAAGAACTTAACAAGCTTAACGGTGAATTCTACAAATATAGAGCTATTATAAATGGTAAGTTTCCGGAGTACTCCTATCCAAACAAAGAAGATTTACTTTTGAAAGTAGGAGCCCAAGTAATGTTTATTAAAAATGATGCTTCACCAGAAAAGCGATATTTTAATGGTAAAATCGGTAAGGTTATTTCACTAAGTGATACAGAGGTAGTTGTAAAGTGTCCTGATGATAACTTTAAAATTATAACTAAGCCAGAAATTTGGGAAAATATAAAGTATGGAGTAGACGATGAAACTAAAGTTATTACAGAAGATAAAATAGGTAGTTACACGCAAATACCTCTGCGTTTAGCATGGTCAATTACCATCCATAAAAGTCAAGGGCTAACTTTTGAAAAAGCTATTATTGATGTTGAATCCTCTTTTGCACATGGACAAACCTATGTAGCTTTAAGTCGCTGTAAGTCTATTGATGGACTTGTTTTAACAAGTAGAGTAACACCAAGTCAAATCATTAGAGATAATAATGTAACTGCGTTTAATGAAAATGCTGAAGCAAATCAACCAAACGATAAAATTTTAAAAGCATCAAAAAGAGTGTATCAACTCGATTTAATAAAAGAAGTTTTTGATTTCTACAACTTTCTATTTCCAACTAATAGAATTCTAGATATAAACTACAAAAATAAAAATAGTATTGAAGGTAATATTGAAGAGCCTCTCCAAATAATAAAAAACACAGTTGCAACACTTTTAAAAATTAGCACGTCTTTTAATTCTCAACTACAAATACTGGTTGGTGATTATGAGATTCCAGAAACCAATAACACTTTACAAGAGCGTTTTACAAAAGGTATTACGTATTTTACTGAGCAAATTAGGATAAAAATTGAAAGTTCATTAAAATCTTTTGAATTTATCACCGATAATAAAGCTCTAGAAAAAGATATTAATAAGCAATTGAATAGTTTAGAAACCCAACTTTCAACTAAATTATCATTTTTTGAAGGCCTAAAAAAAGGCTTTAATGTTCAGCAGTTTTTAGAATTAAGATCAAATGCAGTCTTTGAAGAGCAAGAGAATTCTAAGAACCTGCGCAAAGCTGTTATTAAAGATACTGCTAATTTAGAACTTTTTGAATTATTGCGAACGCTTAGGAACGACCTAGCCAAGCGCCATGAATTAGCACATTTTCAAATATTTACACAGAAATCTTTATATGCTATGTGTGAAATGCTTCCTACTACTAAGCAAGCATTAAAAGAAATCTACGGAATGGGTAAAACGAGAATTGAAAATTATGGAGATGAGGTTGTAAGTGTTATTAACCATTATTGTGATGAAACTAATTTACAACCGTCAAATAAAACTGCAATAATTGAAGATGTGATTATAAAGCCTAAACGACAAATAGGTGAAACAAAGAAGATTTCTTTAGAATTGTATAAAAAAGGTAGGTCATTGCAAGACATAGCTGATGAACGAGAATTGAACATAAATACAATTTTCGGTCATTTGGCAAGTTTTATCCCATCTGGTGAAATTGAGGTAAAAGATGTAATGTCAATATCGCACTATAAAGAACTAAAAAAAATTATTCCGACTAAAATCTTTGAAAACCTATCTGACCTAAAACACCAGCTTAATGATAAGTATAGTTACGGTGAGTTGAGATTAGTTATAAATGAACTGTCTAAAAATTAAAAAGCTTTAACATTTTTAGAGTTAAAGCTTGTGTTCGTTTAATGCGTTTTAAATTTAGTCTCTGAGTACACCTCTAGAAATTACAATTTTCTGAATTTCTGATGTGCCTTCATAAATTTGCGTAATTTTTGCATCTCGCATTAAGCGTTCTACATGGTATTCTTTAACAAATCCGTTTCCTCCGTGTATTTGAACCGCTTCAACGGTCTGCTCCATAGCCACCTTACTAGCATATAATTTAGCCATTGCACTTGCCATATCGTAGTTACGACCTTGATCTTTTTCCCAAGCCGCTTTCATTACAAGCATTCTTGCAGCTTCTATTTCCGTGTACATATCTGCTAACTTAAATGCTATGGCTTGGTGATTGCAAATTTCTGTGCCAAAAGCTTTACGCTGTTTTGAATATTTTAAAGCGAGATCGTAGGCACCTGAAGCAATCCCTAGAGCCTGTGCGGCAATACCGATTCTACCTCCGGAAAGCGTTTTCATGGCAAATTTAAACCCAAAACCATCATCTCCTATTCTATTTGCTTTAGGCACTTTTACATCATTAAATTGCAAGGTATGGGTGTCACTTCCTCTAATGCCCAATTTATCTTCTTTAGGGCCAATGTCAAAACCAGGTGTTCCTTTTTCAACAATAAACGCATTAATCCCTTTATGGCCTTTGTCTCTATCGGTTTGTGCGATTACTAAATAAACGTCAGATCTCCCCCCATTAGTAATCCAATTCTTTGTGCCATTAATTATATAATGGTCGCCCATATCAATCGCTGTCGTTTTTTGCGAAGTAGCATCGCTACCGGCTTCAGGTTCGCTAAGGCAGAAAGCACCGATTTGTTCGCCCGTAACCAATTTAGTTAAATATTTTTGCTTTTGTTCTTCGGTTCCATAAGCTTCAAGACCATAACAAACAAGTGAATTGTTAACTGAAACTATGACAGAAGCCGAAGCGTCAACCTTGGATAATTCTTCCATAACAAGAACATAAGAAATAGCATCCATCCCACTTCCACCGTATTTTGGATCTACCATTATTCCCATAAAGCCTAAGTCTCCCATTTTACG
>NZ_CALGNH010000086.1 GCF_937958655.1 uncultured Winogradskyella sp.
AGTTTGAAGGTTCTGATAGAACCTTAGGATTGCAAATGAAAGCGGTTGGTGAAGTAATGGGTATTGGACGCTCATTCCAAGAAGCTTTACATAAAGCCACTCAATCGCTTGAGATTAAGCGTAATGGATTAGGAGCAGACGGAAAAGGTTATAAAGAATATGATACTATCATTAAAAAACTAACGATACCCAGTTGGGATAGGGTTTTTGTAATCTATGATGCCATACAAATGGGTATTCCATTAAGTAGAATCCATGAAATCACTAAGATTGATATGTGGTTCTTAAAGCAGTATGAAGAATTACATTTATTAGAACAAGAGATTTCTAAATTCACCATTGCTACCTTACCAAGAGAGTTGTTGTTAGAAGCAAAACAAAAAGGTTTTGCAGACAGGCAGATTGCTCATATGTTAGACTGTTACGAGAGTGAAGTTCATACCAAACGTACCGAACAGCATATCAATAGAGTTTATAAGTTGGTAGATACCTGTGCTGCAGAGTTTAAGGCGATGACACCCTATTACTACTCAACTTTTGAGGAAGAAATTGAAACTGCAGATGGTAAGAGATATGTTGAGAACGATAGTATAGTAAGCGATAAAAAGAAAATAGTTGTACTAGGTTCCGGGCCAAACAGAATAGGGCAGGGCATTGAGTTTGATTATTGTTGCGTACATGGCGTTTTAGCCTCGGCAGAATGTGGCTATGAAACTGTAATGATTAACTGTAATCCTGAGACGGTTTCTACAGATTTTGATACTGCCGATAAGTTATATTTTGAACCTGTTTTTTGGGAGCATATTTATGATATTATTTTGCACGAAAAGCCAGAAGGTGTAATTGTGCAATTAGGCGGACAGACTGCACTTAAGTTAGCAGAAAAACTATCCAAGTATGGAATAAAAATTATAGGAACAAGTTTTGAATCTTTAGATTTAGCTGAAGACAGAGGTAGTTTTTCTACTTTATTAAAAGAGAATAATATTCCATACCCAAAGTTTGGTGTTGCAGAAAGCGCAGACGATGCTTTAAAACTGGCAGATGAACTTGGGTTTCCACTTTTGGTAAGACCTTCTTATGTGTTAGGTGGACAGGGAATGAAGATTGTAATTAACAATGAAGAATTGGAAGCCCATGTGGTTGATTTACTGAGAAGTATCCCAAATAATAAATTGTTGCTTGATCATTACTTAGATGGTGCTATAGAAGCCGAAGCGGATGCTATTTGTGATGGAGAAGATGTTTATATTATTGGGATAATGGAGCATATTGAGCCCTGTGGTATTCACTCTGGGGACTCTAATGCAACGCTGCCTCCTTTTAATTTAGGAGAGTTTGTAATGCAACAAATAAAAGATCATACTAAAAAGATTGCCTTAGCACTAAATACAGTCGGTCTTATAAATATTCAATTTGCGATAAAAGACGATACCGTTTATATAATTGAGGCAAATCCTAGGGCTTCTAGAACGGTTCCTTTTATAGCAAAAGCTTATAAAGAACCTTACGTGAACTATGCTACTAAAGTAATGTTGGGAGAGAAGAAGGTGAAAGACTTCAATTTTAACCCTCAACTAGAAGGTTATGCTATAAAACAACCGGTATTCTCCTTTAATAAGTTCCCTAATGTAAATAAAAACTTAGGTCCAGAGATGAAGAGTACAGGAGAAAGTATCTTGTTTATAGACAGTCTAAAAGATGACGACTTTTATAATTTGTATTCTAGAAGGAAGATGTATCTAAGCAAATAATCATTTTTTAATCCTTAATGGAATGAATATGAGAAAAAAATTAACACTATTTCTTCTCGTTTTCCCTTTGACGTTCTTAAGTGCTCAACTTGCTCAGGTAGGTATGACGGGCAGTGGAGATATTCTAGTAACAGTGAATTCTCAAATGCTGGGAAAAATGACTATGAATGTTCCACTTGATGAAATCGAGTTCATTGGAAGTCCTTTCATAAATGAAGAGTTTGAGAATGCCACTATTGTTTATAAAAATGAAGAGGTTGGCAATATGCTTTTTAGGTACAATGCTTATAATGAAGAAATTGAGCTTAAGGAATCAAAATACCACGAAGCAAAGGCATTAAGATGGCACCCGGATTTACATATTGTAACGAATAATGTTCCCCTAAGGTTGATTGATTTTTCTAATAAAGACAAACAAAAGCTTAAAGGCTATCTGTTTGAGTTAATTGAAGGTAAATTTTCTCTTTATAAAAGAATGAATGTCAAATTTTCAGAACCTAAAAAAGCAACGACTTCATTAGATAAAGATGTTCCAGCCAGATTTACACAATTCGAAGCATTTTATTCTAGAATCGATAAAAACGAAGTCATCGAAATTTCAGGTAGTAAGAAACAATTTTTGGTTGAATTATCTCCCCAATTAAGAAAAAAAACAGCCGAGTTTATTAAAGCTAGAAAATTGAAACTTAAAAGAGAAGAGGATTTGGTTTTAATATTCAATTTTCTGAATGCTGAATAAAAAAAATGTTCCAGGTTTTTTTATATAGTTTTTAGTTATACCAAACTGCGTAGCGTTTTCTTCGAAGTTCTATAGCTAATTGCTTCTCTTGTTTTAGAGCTTCAACTCTAGTTGCTATAGGACCTATGTGGTTGTATAAACTGGGTCTTAGGTAAGAACCATATTTTTTTACAATACTGGAGGATAAATTGTGTCCTTTTTTGCTCTGAGCTCCGGTTTTGTGTTCTTGAAAACGATCTTTGGGAGCTTTACTGGTCATAGCCACATAAAGACATTCTAAAACACCATTGAACTGAGGATTTGCTTCACGAAATCTTCTGTTTTCAGTGAATACTTTTTTAGAAAGTTCTATAACGTAAATATTGTATTGAGTTTTTACCCATCCCACTCCGTATGGAAAACCCCTTCTCTATCTAATCTTTCATAAGTATGTGAGCCAAAATAATCGCGTTGCGCTTGTATCATATTTAATGGTAAACGCTGCGAGGTATACGCATCAAAATACGTAAGGGAGTTAGACAGTCCGGGAAGTGGTATGCCATTTGTAGCTCCATAGCTTATCAATTCTCTGGTTGATGCAACGGTGCTTTGAACTTTTTCTACAAACGAAGATGACAATAATAAGTTAGGTAGCTTACTATCCGCTTTAAAAGCATCTGTAATATCTGCCAACAATCCAGCTCTAATGATACAACCGGCTCGCCAGATTTTGGCAATTTCACCTAAATCCAATTCATAACCATATTCTTTACTTGCATCTGCCAATTGGTGCATGCCTTGAGCATAGGCCATAATAAAAGCAAAATAAAGCGCTTCTTCGGCTTTGCTAATAAAATCAGCTTTGTCAACTGCCGTAGGAGTAGGTCTATCATACAATTCATCAGCTTTTATGCGCTCATCTTTAAGAGCAGATATTTCACGCATACTTACCGCTATATCAATAGTTGGAACAGGAATGCCTAAATCCATGGCATTTTGCGAAGTCCATTTTCCAGTGCCCTTTTGTTTGGCTTTGTCCAGTATCATATCAACTAAATCACCATCGGTTAAATCATCTTTTTGGGCTAAAATTTTAGAGGTAATCTCAACAAGAAAAGATTGTAAACGACCACTGTTCCATTTTGAAAAAGTTTGGTGTAATTCCTCATTTGACAATCCGCCAGCCTTTTTGAGCAGGTCATAAACCTCAGAAGTTAATTGCATTAAGCCATATTCAATGCCATTATGCACCATTTTAACGTAGTTTCCAGCGGATTTGGGCCCTAAATAGGTTACACAGGGTTCTCCATTGTATTTAGCTGATACGGCTTCAAAAATTGGTTTTACATGTTGATAGGCTTCTCGAGAACCTCCAGGCATAATACTAGGACCTCTGCGAGCTCCTTTTGCACCACCAGAAACGCCAGCACCAAAAAAGTGTATTCCCTTATCTTTTAAATAAGCTTCACGCCTATCAGTATCAGTGTAAAAAGAATTTCCACCATCAATAATAATATCTCCTTTATCTAACAATGGGAGTAAACTTTCAATAACAGCATCGACTATTTTCCCGGCAGGTACTAAGAGCATAATCTTTCTAGGAATGCTGAGTGCTTCAACAAATATTTTCGCATCACTGGTTGCATTTACTTTATCAGGGTCACCGCCCTCTTCAATTAGGGCATTTACTTTTTCTTCATCCAAATCATTGCCAAAAGCGCTAAATCCGTTATCGGCAACATTCAGAATAAAATTTCTGCCCATTACACCTAATCCCACTAGTCCAAAATCGTATGTATTTGCCATTTTTAAGTTGTTGTTATGAGCGCACTAAGTACATTAATTTTCGTAATCTCAAACTAAAATAAACCTTATATTCGTTACGCTCAAATAATCCACATTGCTTTCTATGAAGAAT
>NZ_CALGNH010000087.1 GCF_937958655.1 uncultured Winogradskyella sp.
ATACCTATATTGTAACTTTCTTGAAGTTCTAAAGAAGGTGTATTAACCAATTGTGTTCTATTATCAACCAGAACTCCATTTGAAAATGAATTTTCTAGTTGAAGCGGCTCTTTGTTGTAATTTGCTATTAATGAAATAGTTTTATTTTCGCCGAGTGTATAAGTAATAGCAATAGAGGGATTAATTATTAAGTTAAATTGATTTGAAAAACCTGTTAACGCCTGCTTAAGATACTTAATATTCGCCCTTGTTGAAAAACGCCATTGATTATACTCTAGAGATGCATATGACAAACTATATAATGCAACGTTTGTGCGATTAAGATTATTACGGCTTTCTTCAAATGAATCTGTATTGCTGACAAGAGAAGACCCGTAATTCAAACTATTATTATAAAATGTAATTTGTGTGCCGTATTTTAACCTACCTTTTTTGCCAATTAGATAATTACTAAAACTAAAATATTCTTTTGTGAATTCACTAAATTGATTGCTGGTTTCAGCTAATTCAGAAGTTGTATTAATTGTCAAATTCTGGGGTATAGAATTATTTGAATAATGAAATCGAGATTGAAAAACTGTACTGTCGTTTAATTTATAGGTATACTCAACTGCATTATTTAAATAAGTATTTTCAGAATCTATAGCTAAATCAAAATCATTATTATTGGCTTCAGTAGTTCTAATTTTTTCAGTATCTATATTTTGGATTTTTGATGTAATAGACAACAAAGACTTCTTATTGATTCGATACTTGATGTCTATATCACCCCTAAGAAAGTTTGGCTGATTAGAAAAAGTAGTATTGTCAAAAATTGAAATGTTTTGATCACCATCAAATCCAAACAATGTTTGCTCGGATAAGTTTTTCCCTACAATATTATCTTTTAGATAAAAGCCGTTTAGTTTGATCTTTAATTTTTTATTGATAGGTATAAGTGAATTAAAGTTGCCAAAATTTTGGTCATTTATATTTCCTCTCTCATTTCCAAAATCAGAATTAGAACTTAAAGAATTTATCAATGCGTAAGATAAATAGTCTTTTTCTCGACGTTGCTCGCTTGTTCTGACACCGCTTTCAAAGCTAAAAGGACTATTGTTAACACCTATATTATTACTAGTAATTGTAAAGAAACTTTTGTGTTTTTTATTTACAGCTAATAGGGAACTACTTAAACCTCTTGCGAGCTTTTCTTCTTCTATTGTTCCTACACCAATCTCAATAGTCCCTGATAAATCAGTTTTACTGTCCTTCAACACTAAATTTAACGATACTTTACCTGCATCAGATATTCCTTTAAGTAGTTCATTTTCTTCATAATTATCAATAGCCTCTACTGCTTTTATAATATCTACATTTATATTTTTGGTGGCTATGGAATAGTTGGAACCAAACAAATTATCGCCATCTAAAGTTATCGTCTCAATTTCTTTGCCTTTATACTTTACAATCCCACTTTTGTCACTAACTTCTATTTGAGGTAACTTTTTAAGTAAATCTTTGACCTTACGTTCAGTTCCATCTAAATACTCTGAAGCTATATATCCAATAGTATCTTTTTTTTTGTAAAACCTTTTTCTTGCATTAATTAAAACTTCTTCTAATTGTTGAATACTATCTTTTTCTAAAAAAAACTTTGCATTTAATGTTTCGTTCTTGTTTGGTTTTATAAATATTACAGGTTTAGATTTATAACCGATAAGGTCACAATAAACTCTTAATGTATCATAATGTTTTTTTAAAATCATTTGAAAAGAGTCTTTTTGAACAATTTTAAACTCTTTAATTTGATCTGAAGAATTTTCAGTTCTTGTTGAAATAGTCACAGAGGTATTATCTGGCTTATTATAAATAACTCCATTAATGGTTTGAGAAAGACAAATATTAATTCCCGCAAAAAATAATAGCCCATTTAGGGCTATAAATTTCAAACTATAATTTGATAATAACATCAATCAACTCTTATTACGCCCATCCCTATATCTTCTAATTGGTCATCAAATCTAATTTCAATAGGACCATCATTTTCATCACCTTTAACTAAAGATTTAGATGCCTTTAGACGTTTTATTAAAGTTTCCTTATATATTTCTTTAAACTTTTCAAGAGAAATAATTTTTTCATTCGAAAATGGATTATCAATTTCATTTATACCACTAGCTAGCTTGACTTCAGTTGCTTCTAATTTATAATATCCGTCAGTACTTTCAATTTTCAGAATTAAACCCGGTAAGCCTTTAAACTTATATGGTCCATCATTGATTGCTAATTGTGGAGTGAAGTAAGCTACATAAGTTCTTCCCCTAAAATTAGTAAAAGCTTTTTGGCATTTATAGCCTAAAATATTAATAGAATCTTTACTATTAACAATATCCCAACTAAAATCAACGTCAGATTCATCTATTATAGCTCTAGTTGTTATTAGGATTCGGTTTGTATATAATAAATTTTCTGAAAAATCCTTGTAAATAATTTTATCAGTTGAATAAACTGTATTGGTAGGTGAAACCTTGTAAGCTGTTATTTTTTGTTTTTTATTGTGCCACTTCTTTTCCAAACTAGGAGCATTGACATACTTATCAGAGTTATTTGCGATTTTAGGTTTATAAATTGATTTATTATCAATATTGTATAAAATATAATTCTCTTGCTCCGTAGCTTCAGAATTATTCTTATTAATTGTAGATAAATATTCTACACTAATTCCGTTTTGAGCAAGAGTAAATGAACAAAACAGTAATAATAGATATCTCATACTATCTTTAATTTATATCAAAGAAAAAAAGTCTTGGACGATAGAATAATAATTTAACCCAAGACTATTTTTAATTAAATTTAAAGTTTATTAAAATTGGACCCAAGGATCTAGCTCATCTAATCTTCTAGACAAAACTCTTTGACATCTCTCTTGTGCTCTTTCTTCTCCACACAAAAAACATCCAACAGTCGTTGTATATCTTATACCGTCTCTAATCTCGGAGCATGTTGCAGTTGCAAAATCAACTGCTTTAATATCTCCATCGACACTAAATTCTATATCTGATAAATCAATAATGTCAATGTTTTCATTAAATGATTTATTTTCCATTGCATTCATAGATGTATATGATAACACACATGCTAAAACAAATACTGTTTTTAAATATTTAATCTTTATAAATTTTATGTTAATAAATTACTTCTGGATTTACAGCGTCAATTCTTCTCGATAATACTCTAGCACATCTCTCCTGTGCTCTTTGTGGACTACATAAGAAACAACCTACAGTTGCTGTGTAGGTAACATCATTCCTTGTTTCAGTACAAAAGGCAGTAGCAAAATCAAAATTGACTATATTTCCATCTACATCGAAATCTAGACTGGAAACATCAACAGTGTTTGTTTCATAAGTTGAAGTGTTGTGATTATTAACCGTAGCATAAGAAAACGATAGAGTTAACATAAGAAATAAAAAAACAATTTTTTTCATTTTTAAAATTTGATTAATTAGTGCCTACTTAATTAGGGCATTGGCTTTCCCTTTTCTAACATTAAGAATACGAAAAATATTTCAAAACAAGCAACAAAAATTTTGATGACGCACATAAAAACTAAAAAGCCGACTTTTAAAGTCGGCTTTTTATAAGCGAAATGTTGTTATTTATTTTGGCTAAAAGCCTTATTTAATTTTGTTTACTATAGCTTCAAAAGCTTCTGGGTGATTCATTGCTAAATCTGCGAGAACCTTACGATTCAATTCAATGTTATTAGCTTTTAATCCTCCCATAAACTTTGAATAGCTCATTCCGTGTTGTCTTGCACCTGCATTAATACGCATAATCCATAACGAACGGAATGTTCTTTTTTTGTTTCTACGGTCTCTGTACGAATATTGCATCGCTTTGTCAACCGCATTTTTTGCTACTGTCCAGACGTTTTTACGTCTTCCCCAGTATCCTTTTGCTTGCTTAAGAACTTTTTTTCTTCTAGCTCTTTTTGCAACTGAATTTACTGATCTTGGCATGTTTTTAATTGTTTTTTGTAGTAGGCGGTCGATAATCGACACTTCTTTATTTCTTTAAAATCGTAAATCTACAATCGTTAATCAATATGCCTAACTCCAGGGTTTATAAATTGTTTTAACCGATCAAAACGCTGTTACTTTAAACGTAACATCGTTTTAATATTATCCTCATCTGCTTTGTGTACCAAAGTATCATGAGTCAACTTTAGCTTTCGCTTTTTAGATTTTTTTGTCAATATATGACTTTTAAAAGCGTGCTTTCTTTTAATCTTACCAGTGCCAGTTAGTTTGAAACGTTTCTTAGCACTCGATTTTGTTTTCATTTTAGGCATTTTGTCCTAGGTTTAAATTACGTTTCGCTTATTGTTATCCACCAAAGCCTTAGCATAGGTGGTTTTTTTATTTATTCTTTTTAGGTGCAATGAACATAATCATACGCTTACCTTCAAGCTTTGGCATTTGTTCAACTTTACCATACTCTTCTAAGTCTTGCGCTAATCTCAATAAGAGAATTTGTCCTTGTTCCTTAAATACAATAGAACGTCCTTTAAAGAATACAAAGGCTTTAAGCTTTGCACCATCTTGTAAGAACTTCATTGCGTGTTTCTTTTTAAACTCGTAATCGTGGTCATCAGTTTGAGGACCAAAACGAATTTCTTTAACAACTACTTTGGTTGCCTTAGATTTTAACGCTTTTTCTCGTTTCTTTTGTTCGTAAAGAAACTTTTTATAATCCATAATCTTACAAACAGGAGGCTTCGCATTTGGCGAAATTTCTACCAGATCTAAGCCTTGTTCATCAGCCATGGATAATGCTTTTTTAATAGGATAGACACCTACTTCAACGTTGTCTCCTACAACTCTAACTTCTTCAGATCTAATTTTCGAATTTATACGATGTTTATCCTCTTGGACTTCACGTCGGTTGTAATTCCTTCTGTTTCTACGTATTGCTATGGCTTTAAATTTTAATTAAACGTTATTTATTTGAAAGTTTTTAAGCCTTCATTTACTTTATTTTCAATAATTTTCGAAAACTCATCAACACTAATTGTGCCAAGGTCTTCGCCTCCGTGTTGTCGCACAGATACTGTATTATCATTTTCTTCTTGTTCTCCAACTATGATAATGTAAGGATACTTCTGCATTTCTGCCTCTCTAATTTTCTTTCCTACAGTCTCATTTCTGTTATCAGTGAGGGCGCGAATTTCGTTATTTTCTAGCAAATTTAAAACTTTTTCAGCGTATTTTTCATATTTCTCGCTAACAGATAATATAATAGCTTGTTCTGGCATTAACCAAAGTGGGAAATTTCCACCTGTATGTTCGAGTAATATGGCTACAAAGCGTTCCATACTTCCAAATGGAGCGCGATGTATCATAACAGGTCTATGTAGTTCATTATCACTGCCTTTATAATTAAGATCAAAACGCTCTGGTAGATTATAATCTACTTGTATAGTTCCTAATTGCCATTGGCGACCAAGAGCGTCCTTAACCATAAAATCGAGTTTGGGACCATAAAAAGCGGCTTCACCAGTTGCAACAACATAATTTAACCCTTTATCTTTTGCGGCATTTAATATAGCTTGTTCCGCTTTATCCCAATTTTCATCACTACCGATGTATTTTTCAGGATTTTCAGGATCTCGTAATGAAACTTGAGCTGTGAAATTTTCAAATCCAAGAGACCCAAATACATATAGCACCAAGTCAATAACCTCTTTAAATTCTGTGTCTAACTGATCTGGTGTACAAAAAATATGAGCATCATCTTGAGTAAACCCTCTAACACGAGTTAACCCATGGAGTTCACCACTTTGCTCGTAGCGGTATACAGTGCCAAATTCAGCAAAACGTTTAGGTAATTCTTTATAAGAATAAGGTTTAGTGTTATAAATTTCACAATGGTGAGGGCAATTCATAGGTTTTAGTAAAAACTCTTCACCCTCCGCAGGAGTATTAATTGGCTGAAAGCTATCCTCACCATATTTGGCAAAATGACCCGATGTTACATACAAATCCTTATTACCAATATGCGGCGTTACTACCATTTCATAACCGGCTTTTTTCTGAGCCGCTTTTAAGAAATTTTCTAAACGCTCTCTTAATGCAGCTCCTTTGGGTAGCCACAATGGCAGACCTTGACCAACTTTTTGAGAAAAAGTAAATAACTCTAGTTCTTTACCAAGTTTTCTGTGGTCTCGCTTTTTTGCTTCTTCTAATAAATGTAAATACTCAGTGAGTTCTTTTTGTTTCGGGAAAGAAATACCATAAACTCTAGTGAGTTGCTTTTCATTCTCATCACCCTTATAATAAGCACCAGCAACGCTAAGAATCTTCACAGCTTTAATTATACCAGTATTAGGTATGTGGCCTCCTCGGCAAAGATCTGTGAATGAAGAATGGTCGCAAAAACTAATGGTGCCATCCTCAAGGTTTTCAATTAAATCAACTTTGTATTCATTTTTACCCTCGTAATAAGAAAGTGCTTCTTGTTTAGAAACATTTCGTAAACTAAAAGCATGTTTGCCGCGAGCAATTTCAATCATTTTGTTTTCTATAGACTTAAAGTCT
Organism: uncultured Winogradskyella sp.; assembly: GCF_937958655.1. Classification (GTDB taxonomy): domain Bacteria; phylum Bacteroidota; class Bacteroidia; order Flavobacteriales; family Flavobacteriaceae; genus Winogradskyella. The sequence goes on from NZ_CALGNH010000087.1 coordinate 6,582, forward strand.
TTTTCAGAAATAACATCATCACCTAAATCAACATCGTAGTAAAACCCATTTTCTATAGCAGGCCCAACCCATAATTTAACGCTAGGATATAGATCCTCTAATGCCTGTGCCAAAACATGAGCAGAAGAATGCCAAAATGCTTTTTTACCATCATCATCCCTCCAAGTATATAATATAAGATCACCATCACTAGTTAGTGGAGTAGTAGTTTCAATAACAGTGTCATTAAATTTTGCTGAGATAATATTACGAGCGAATCCTTCACTAATATCTACAGCCACTTCATAAGGAGTTACACCTTTATCAAAAGATCTAACCGAACCATCAGGTAGAGTAATTTTAATCATTAAATATAGTCAGTATAAATTTAGCCCACAAAGATAGACCTATATACATAATTCCCAAAGGGAAGTAATTAATAAATATATAGAGTATTCCGTTTTTGCTTCATTAGAGCAAAAACGTCGGGCTATCCGCTATATCTTTTGTTTAAGACAAAAGGATGCCGCTACTATCCCTAATACGCCTACCAGAGTTCAAATAACAATGAGTATATATATCTTACCAAAAGCTTATAAAAACTTCAAATAATTTTTGAATCTAATCACTTATAAATAAAGCGTTTGTAAAATAGAAAAGAAGTAAATAGAAATAAATTAAAAAAAGGTATTGTGAGATAAAAAAGTAGTTCTATATTTGCGCCCGCTTAGGGGCTTAACGAAGTCTTAAAAAGCGAAGTTCATTTCCATAAGACAGCATCGGTAAAAAAACAGAAATATTTTTTGTTTAGATGTTGTGGGAATAAAAAAAGGGTTTTATATTTGCACCCGCTTAACGAGGAAACGAGTTAAAAAAGCAAAAAATAAAAGTTCATTAACATATTGAATTGACAGCGTAAGAGATT
>NZ_CALGNH010000088.1 GCF_937958655.1 uncultured Winogradskyella sp.
GGTATACGTGTTAATGCTTTGGCACCAGGTTTTTTTCTTACAGACCAAAACCGTACATTATTAACCAACCAAGATGGTAGTTTAACGCAACGCGGACAACAAATTATAGACCAAACACCAATGGGTCGTTATGGAGAACCAGAAGATTTAGTAGGGACTACATTATGGTTATGTAGTGACGCTTCAAAATTTGTAACAGGTGTTGTAGTGCCTATAGATGGTGGGTTTGCTGCCTATAGTGGTGTTTAAATTTCATCTGAATCTTCCCAAAGGGAAGACATTTAAATGGTAAAATTATAAATTAGTAACTTAAAAATCTCTTCCCTTTGGGAAGATTAAAATGGGAATGAATTTAGAACAAACATGGAGATGGTATGGGCCAAATGACCCAGTCTCTCTTTTAGATATAAAACAATCTGGTGCAACAGGAATTGTATCTGCACTACACCATGTTCCTAATGGTGAAGTTTGGAGTATCGCAGACATAAAACAACGTAAAGCCGAAATAGAAAGCGTCGGCTTAACCTGGTCTGTGGTAGAAAGTGTACCTATTCATGAAAACATAAAAACCAGAACAGGTCAGTTTAAAACCTATATCGAAAACTACAAGCAAACCCTTGTAAATCTGGGCGAATGTGGTATCGATATCGTCTGCTATAACTTTATGCCAGTATTAGATTGGACACGTACAAATTTGGATTATGAAGTAGATGATAAATCCACAGCACTTCGTTTTGAAGCTGCTGCCTTTGCAGCTTTTGAGTTATTTTTATTAAAACGACCTGGTGCTGAAAACGATTATACTGGTGCACAAAAAGAAGCGGCTAAGCAGTATTTAGAAACTGCATCTGAGGACGACCAGAAAAAATTAGTCCGTAACATTATTGCCGGTTTACCTGGTGCAGAAGAAGGTTATACCTTAGAAGAATTCAATGCGATTTTAGCAACGTATAATAACATTGGGCCAAAGGAGTTAAAGGCAAACCTGTTTTCATTCTTAACAGAAATTATACCTGCAGCAGAGCAAGCTGATGTACTAATGTGTATTCATCCAGACGATCCTCCGTTTCCAATCCTTGGCTTACCAAGAGTGGTTTCAACTGAGCAGGATATTATCGAATTGTACGATGCTGTGCCTAGTCCTAATAATGGCTTAACATTTTGTACTGGGTCTTTTGGCGTTAGAGCTGATAACGATTTAGTTGGTATGGTGAAGCGTTTGGGAAGTCGTATTCATTTTATTCATTTACGTGCCACGAAACGTGATGATGAAGGTAACTTCCATGAAGCGGACCATTTAGAAGGCGATGTAGATATGTATGGTGTAATGAAAGCTTTGATTGAAGAACAAAAATGGAGAGCAGAAGCAGGAAGAAAGGATTTACGCATGCCATTTAGGCCAGACCATGGTCATAAAATGCTAGATGATTTAAAAAAGAAAACAAATCCAGGTTATTCTGGGATAGGACGTTTACGAGGTTTAGCCGAATTGCGAGGTTTAGAGCTTGGGATTAGACGTTCGTTATAATAATCCTGCAAGATTTTAAAAACCTTGTAGGCCATAATTTAAATAGGATTAACGTCCCTAAAGTCCCCTCAGGTGGACAATAGCACTAAGGTTAAATACTAGGATTGTCCCCTTTAGGGGACTTTAGGGGTGTTATTGGTAAAGAATAGAATCTTTTATTTAAATTTAAGTAGGTTATCAACTAAAAATATTCCTGCAAGGTTTTAAAACCTTGTAGGTATTAAAATAGAATCAAAACTAAGGCCTACAAGGTTATAGAAAACTTACAGGTCGCAAAACATAAAACAACTAAATATGTCAACCACATTCGAAACACGTTATGCTTCAAGCCCACAAGCGGTAAAGCAATACGATACACAACAATTAAGAGACGAATTCTTAATCCCAGATTTAATGCAACCCGGAAACGTAAAATTCGTTTACACGCATTACGACCGTTATATGGCTGGTGGTGCAGTGCCAACATCGTCTGATTTAAAATTAGAAACCATAGACCCTCTAAAGGCCGATTACTTTCTGGAACGTCGTGAGTTAGGTATTATAAACGTAGGCGGAAGCGGAAGTATCGATGTTGATGGTGAAACATTCAGTTTAGGACACAAAGATGCTTTATATATTGGTAAAGGTGCAAAAGCTGTAATCTTTAAAAGTGACGATGCCAACAATCCTGCAAAATTCTACATGAATTCTGCACCTGCGCATCAAACATATCCAACAAAGAAAACAAGTTTGGCAGAAGCTAATAAAATAGAATTAGGAAGCTTAGAAACAGCCAATCACAGAACGGTGAGCCAGATGATAATTGGTGGGATTATTACAACCTGCCAATTACAAATGGGAATGACGGAATTGAAAACTGGTAGTGTTTGGAATACCATGCCAGCGCACGTGCACGACCGTAGAATGGAAATCTATTTTTATTTAGACGTGCCAGAAGAACAAGCGGTTTGCCACTTTATGGGTCAGCCACAAGAAACACGTCACATCTGGATGCATAATCACGAAGCTGTGATTTCACCACCTTGGTCTATTCACTCAGGTTCTGGGACATCAAACTATACCTTTATTTGGGGAATGGCTGGTGAAAACCTAGACTATAATGATATGGATGTTGCAAAAATTACAGATTTAAGATAATATGTCTCAAGAATTATTCAATATAAAAGGAAAAGTAGCTTTAGTAACAGGAAGCACCCATGGACTTGGTATGGCTATGGCCATGGGTTTAGGGAAAGCTGGTGCTACGATTGTCGTTAACGGTAACTCATCTCAAGAAAAAATCGATAATGCCGTTGCAGACTACAAAAAAGAAGGTATTACTGCTGTAGGTTATAAATTTAATGTTGCAGATGAAGCTGATGTTATTGCAAATATTTCAAAAATTGAAACTGAAGTTGGCAACATCGATATCTTGGTAAACAACGCAGGTATCATTAAGAGAACACCATTGGTCGAAATGGAAGTCGAAGATTTTAAACAAGTTTTGGATATTGATTTAGTAAGCCCTTTTATTGTTTCAAAACATGTTGTAAAAGGGATGATGGAGCGCAAAGCAGGTAAAATCATCAACATCTGTTCTATGATGAGCCAATTGGGTAGAAATACGGTTGGAGCTTATGCCGCTGCAAAAGGTGGTTTAGTAATGTTAACCAAGAATATGGCCACCGAATGGGCAAGGCATAATATCCAAGTTAATGGTATTGGGCCAGGTTATTTTGCGACTTCACAAACCGCACCGATTAGAGTGGATGGGCATCCGTTTAATGATTTTATTGTCAATAGAACACCAGCAGCAAAATGGGGTGACCCAAATGATTTAGCGGGCGCTGTAATCTTTTTAGGCTCAAAGGCGAGTGATTTTGTAAACGGTCATATACTATATGTAGATGGTGGTATTTTGGCAACTATTGGGAAACCTTCAAACGAATTGTAATTAATCCTGCAAGTATTAAATGTAAATTTAAATTGTGAAACACCCCTAAAGTCCCCTCAAGGGGACAATAGCGCTAAAGTTAAATACTAGGATTATCCCCTTGAGGGGACTTTAGGGGTGTAAAATGTAAGAACGTTTTAATACAATAATGAAATAGTATATTTTGAAAATCAAATTATTAACATGAAAAAAATAATTATTTTTTTATTGACTTTATCCTGTTTCTCATGTTCTGAAAACGTTTCAGAAATGCTATCAGTAACAGTTAAAAACAGTTTAGATATAGATAGAGCTTTTGAAACGATTGAGGTCGATATTGCGGATATTGATTTAAACGGACAATCTTTAGAAGTTATAAATGCTAAAACGGATGAAGTCTTAATATCTCAAATAGTAGATAAAACTATTCTTTTTCAACCAGAAATGTCTGCAAATTCTGAAGCTACTTTTAAAATAAACCTAGTAGAAAAGAAAGCAATTGATTCTAGTTTAATTCGTTGCTATTCGCGTTTTGTACCAGAACGGACTGATGATTACGCTTGGGAAAATAATAGAGTCGCATTTAGAACCTTTGGACCAGTTGCTCAAAAAATGGTAGAAGATGGAGTCAAAGGCGGTACCTTAACTAGTGGTATGGATGCGTGGCTAAAACGTGTAGAATATCCAATAATTAATAAATGGTATGCAAGAGGTGTTATAGAAAAAGGTGCTTACCATAAAGATATTGGCGAAGGTTTAGATAATTTTCATGTTGGTGTTAGTCGTGGTGTTGGCGGTATTGCTATAAAAACAGATTCTACGTACGCAGTGTCTAAGAATTTCACAGCATGGAAAACCATTACCACAGGCCCAATACGTACAAGTTTTATTTTGGACTATGCAGATTGGGATGCTAATGGTAAAACTGTTAGTGAGCGAAAACATATTTCGCTCGATTATGGTCAAAATTTAACACGATTTAATGTTGAATTAAATGGTACAAATACGGTCTCTGTAGGTTTAACCTCGCATAAAAAAGATGGTGAAGTTACTACCAATAAGCCAGAAGGTTGGATGAGTTATTGGGAACCCTTTGACGATTCAGAATTGGGCCAAGGGGTTGTTGTTGCTAATCCAAAACAAATTGTAGCTTTTAATAATTATCTTACCGAGAAAAAGGATGAAAGCAACTTGTATGTGCAGTCCAACGTTTCGGGTGTATTTGAGTATTATGCAGGATTTGGTTGGAAAAAAAGTGGTCAGTTTGAAACTAAAGCTGATTGGAATAATTACCTATCTCGCTTTGCAAAATGTATAGCAAGTCCATTAGAAGTTAACGTTGTAATACCATCAAGATAGTATGAAGCATATCTCTTTAAAATCAATTATACTTTTAGCAATTCTCATTGTAGTATTATCGTCCTGTAACAACGAGTCTGGTTCTAAAGTGATGTATTTAGGACATACACTACCACAAACGCATCCTGTACATAAAGGTATTATAGAGTTTCAGAAAGCCTTAGCGAAAAAATCTAATGGCACCTTAAAAGTTAAAATATTTCCAGATGCACAATTAGGTTCAGAACGCGAAGTTTTAGAATTATTACAAATAGGAAGTGTAGCTGCTACCAAGGTAAGTGCAGCGACCATGTCTAATTTTGTGCCAGAATATAGCTTATTTGGTATTCCATATTTGTTTAGGGATAAGCAACATCAGTTTAATGTGTTAGAAGGTGAAATCGGGAAATCTATATTAGAAAAAGGAAGTAAATTTTGGTTGCGAGGTTTATGCTATTATGATGCAGGAAGCCGAAGTTTTTACACTAAGGACAAAGCCATTAGAACACCAGAGGATTTAGAAGGTCTTAAGATTAGAGTAATGAATAACCAAATGGCTATTAATATGGTGAACTCAATGGGTGGCTCAGCAACGCCTTTGGCTTATGGTGAGTTGTACACCGCAATTCAACAAGGTGTTGTTGATGGTGCGGAAAATAATCCACCTTCATTTGTGTCTTCTAACCATTACGAAATTAGTAAGTATTATACCTTAGACCAACACTCTTCTGTACCAGATGTACTTTTAATAGGTACAAAATATTGGGATAAATTATCAGACCAAGAAAAAGTTTGGGTACAAGAAGCTGCGGATGAATCCGCCCAAGCACAGAAAGTATTTTGGAATGCATCTGTTGAAGCGTCTATGGCAACAGCTAAGCAAGCAGGTGTAGAGATTATTATTCCAGAAAAGTCCTTATTTGCAGAAAAATCGAAATCTGTCTTAGAGAATTTTGTTAAAGAATATCCTGAGCTAGCACCTATTGTAAACCAAATTAAAAATAAAGACTAATGACTAAATCTGACCTTGTTTTTAATAAAGTGCTCAAAATTCTTGAGTGGATTATGATTGTGATTTTTGCGCTTTTAGTTCTTGATGTACTTTTTCAAGTTT
>NZ_CALGNH010000089.1 GCF_937958655.1 uncultured Winogradskyella sp.
GCTAATACATATACAACAAATATAGTTTCGAGTTTACCGAGTTACTTTACGGTTACCAATCCATCTCAGATTTCTGTATTTAGTGATTTTAATGAGCAGGATACTGTTGATTTCTGCGTCGAAGCCAATCAAAGTATTGAAGATGTAGACATTACGTTTATCCCAACTTCTGAAGCGCGTCCAGGGTTTGATGCATCCTATCAATTAATATATAATAACATAGGAACTAATCTAGTCACAGGATCAATAACCGTAAATTTCGATGATGCTATCCTAACGTTTTTATCAGCTTCCGAGGCTATAGCATCACAAGACTCTAATAGTTTAATCTTTGATTTTACAAATCTAAATCCATTTGAATCGCGTTTTATTAATCTCGAATTCAACGTATTTCCACCACCAACGGTTAATGATGGAGATGTATTAATGTTTACGGCCAATATTTCACCTTCGGCTAATGATTTTACTCCCGATGATAATACCTATACTATAGAACAAACGGTTGTGAATTCATTTGATCCAAATGATAAGCGGGTACTACAAGGCAATTCAATTTTTGAAGAAGAAACAGGAAACTATTTAGACTACATAGTGCGTTTTCAAAATACAGGCTCGGCCAGTGCCATAAATGTTAGGATAGAGGATGTATTAGACGATAAGTTAGAATGGACGACCTTGCAGCCAATGTCTTCTAGTCACGATTATGTTGTACGAATAACCAACGACAATTTTGTTGAATTTATTTTTGATGCTATTAATCTACCTCCGCAGTCCGAAAGTGAAGCGTTATCACAAGGCTATATAGCCTTTAGGATAAAACCTAAAACAGATGTTACCGTTGGTGATATTATTAGCAGTACAGCTGCTATTTATTTTGATTTTAACGCACCTATAATCACCAATACAGTTTCTACAGAAGTTGTAGCTCCGTTAAATACGCAAGACTTTAGTTTAAATACGTTTAAAATCTATCCTAATCCGTCTAAAGCATCACTAAATGTAAGCTCTAGACAGATTATAAATAGTTTAAGAGTTTTTGATAGTAATGGACGTACCTATATTTATGAAAATCCATTAGACCGAGCTATTAATTTAGATATTTCGGATTTAGCTAATGGAATATACTTTATTGCACTGCAATCTGGAAATTTAAAATCCACCAGAAAGTTTATAAAGCAATAAGTTTATTAATACCTATGTTTTAGGATTAGTTACATTCAATACGTGTAACTTCTGTGCCATTACCTGTGCGTACAAAGTCGGTTTCATCTTGGCATTCTACAGAAACGCGGTTGGTTTCAACTCTATTAAGCTGCCAGTCATCTGCAGAATCTGCGAGAAATTTTTCTTCAATGTAAGTGGCTTCTTCACAGTTACAAGGGGTCTCATCTTCAGTTACAGAACAACCAAAAAATAAAAGACAAGACATCATGGCTAGCAATACGCTAGAACGTAGTAAGTTTTTCATGTTTATTCGATTTGGGAGGGCAAATGTAGTATTTATTTTAAAAACATCCATAAAAAGCATTAATTATTCGATGAACGGTAATGTGTGTGATTTTACAATAAAAGTGTTTCAGGCTAACGCCGGTGAGTATTAACCGATAGAAAGCCCATGTAACTTAGGTTCTATTTTTTTAAAAGTATTCAATCATTTTGTAAGTACTGTTTTTTGTAGATTTATAGAAATAAATAATTATGCTCAAAAAAATATTTGCTAGTGCTGTTTTTGGTGTAGAAGCATCAACAATAACTGTAGAGGTTAATGTAGATAAAGGTATTGGTTATCATTTGGTTGGGCTGCCAGATAATGCTATAAAAGAAAGCAATTATCGTATAGCTGCGGCACTTCAAAATAATGGGTTTAGGATACCAGGTAAAAAGTTAACTATAAATATGGCACCAGCCGATTTACGTAAGGAAGGTTCTGCATATGACTTAACGTTGGCCATTGGTATTTTAGCGGCTTCTAATCAAATAAAAGCTGACAACTTAGAGGATTATCTCATAATGGGAGAATTGTCCTTAGATGGGAGTCTGCATCCTATTAAAGGGGCTTTGCCTATAGCAGTAAGAGCAAGGGAAGAGGGTTTTAAAGGGTTTATTCTGCCAAGTCAAAATGCTAAAGAAGCCGCAATCGTTAGCGATTTAAAAGTTTTTGGCGTAGATAATATCACTCAGGTCATTAATCATTTTGATAAGGGTGAGCTAATTGAAGAAACACAAATAAATACTAGAGAGGAATTTTATAAAAATCTCGATTTTCCAGAATTCGATTTTGCTGATGTTAAAGGCCAAGAGAGTATAAAACGCTGTATGGAAATTGCGGCAGCAGGTGGTCATAATATTATATTGATTGGCCCACCAGGTTCTGGTAAAACGATGTTAGCCAAACGATTACCAAGTATTTTACCTCCAATGACCCTGCATGAGGCTTTAGAAACCACAAAAATCCACTCGGTCGTTGGGAGAGTAAAAGCCCATGCAGGTCTTATGGCTCAACGGCCTTTTCGTAGCCCTGACCATACCATCTCTAATGTTGCCCTTGTCGGTGGCGGAAGTTATCCACAGCCTGGAGAAATTTCCTTATCACACAACGGTGTATTGTTTTTAGATGAATTACCAGAATTTAAGCGCGAAGTTTTAGAAGTGATGCGTCAACCGCTAGAAGATAGAGAAGTTACTATTAGTAGAGCTAAATTTACGGTGACTTACCCAAGCTCGTTTATGTTAGTGGCGAGTATGAACCCGAGTCCTGGTGGCTATTTTAATGATCCTGATGCGCCAGTAACCTCTAGCCCTGCTGAGATGCAACGTTACTTGAGTAAAATTTCAGGTCCCCTTTTAGACCGAATAGATATACATATTGAAGTGACTCCAGTACCTTTTGAAAAATTATCGGATGATAGAAAAGCGGAATCTTCTGTTGATATTAGAAAAAGAGTAACAACAGCTAGAGAACTTCAAACCAAACGTTTTGATGCTTTGAAAAATGTGCATTACAATGCGCAAATGAATACGAAACAGATTCGTAAATACTGTAAGTTAGATGAGGCATCATTACAATTATTAAAGTCTGCCATGGAACGTTTAAACCTTTCCGCAAGAGCTTATGACAGGATTCTTAAAGTAGCCAGAACCATTGCGGACTTAGAAAATTCTGAAAATGTTTTAGGAAATCATATTAGCGAAGCTATACAATATCGTAGTTTGGATCGAGAGGGCTGGTTGGGCTAATAAATACAAGTAAAATTTTTAAACCCATTAGTTTAGATATAATAAAGATTATGAAACACCTATTTTTAATAATATTAGTAATTATTAGTTTTGGTTGTAAGCAGAAAAACAAACCACAAACTAATAATAGTCAAATAACTTCAGTTCACTTAGAAGGAGTGCAGACACCAATTTTAAATCTTGCTCAAGCTAACCGATTAGCAGAATTACCGCTGTCTTGTGTTGGTGTAGAATACCCAAACAAACTCAATCAAACCATTGGTAGTAGTGAGGATTTAAAATCGCCAAGAGAATTACATCCTGCATTTTATGGGTGTTTCGATTGGCACTCTGCAGTTCATGGGCATTGGAGTTTAGTGAGTTTGTTACGTCAATTCCCTGAGTTAAAAAAGCGTAAAAAGGCTATAAGTTGGTTGCAACAAAGTATTTCAAAAGAAAATATTAAAAAAGAAGTTGCTTACTTTTACAGTAAGCATAATGCATCTTACGAGCGTACCTATGGTTGGGCTTGGCTGCTAAAACTCGCTGAGGAATTGCATAAATGGGATGATGCTGTAGCTAGAGATTTAGAACAAAATCTTAAACCGCTTACGGATTTAATTGTGGGTAAATATTTAGAGTTTCTACCAAAACTTAATTATCCCATTAGAGTTGGTGAGCATCCTAATACAGCATTTGGGTTGAGTTTTGCTTACGACTATGCCGAGACTTTAAATAATATTAAATTAAAACGTCTCATTGAGGAGCGCGCAAAAGATTTTTACCAAAATGACGCAGCGTGTCCTATAGAATGGGAGCCAAGCGGTTTCGATTTTTTATCTCCATGTTTAGAAGAAGCTGCGCTTATGAAACGGGTTTTGTCAAAACAAGAATTTAAAACTTGGATCGCTAAGTTTTTACAGCAACTTGGTGATAAAGCTTTTTATATTGAAACAGGCAAGGTCTCGGACCGTACAGATGGTAAATTAGTGCATTTAGATGGTGTCAACTTTTCTAGAGCTTGGAGCCTGTATAAAATTGCCCAAGATATACCTGAATACGAGCATCTTAAAAATATAGCTAACCAACATATCAATTATTCTTTACCAAGTATTGTTGGAGATAGTTATGAAGGTGGTCATTGGCTAGGCAGTTTTGCTATCTATGCTTTAAATTCTATAGATAGATGATAAAAATGTTTTTTAATAATATTGGCCCTGGACCACTAGTGGCTGCGGCTTTTATTGGCCCTGGTACAGTTACGCTCTGTACAGTTGCAGGCGTTAATTTTGGTTATGCACTACTTTGGGCAATGGTATTGTCGGTTATAGCAACAGTAATTTTGCAAGAAATGGCAGCGCGTTTGGGTATTGTTTCCCAAAAAGGCTTATCTCAAGTCATACGTGAAGAGCTTAAAAACCCAATTCTAAGAGGGCTTGCTATTGTTTTAATATTGTCTGCTATAGTTGTAGGAAATGCAGCTTACGAAGCTGGAAATATCAGTGGTGGCGCATTGGGTTTACAAACGCTATTAGGCAACACTCCGGTTAATAATCTTAATTCTAATATTGAGGTATTTCCTATTTTTATAGGAGTTGTAGCATTCATTTTACTTTATTTAGGTAATTATAGAGTGTTAGAAAAGGCACTAGTGAGTTTAGTGATATTAATGAGTATAGCATTTATAACTACAGCAATACTAACCAAACCGAATGTTTTAGAATTATTAAAAGGTATGTTAGTTCCTAAATTTCCTAAAAAAAGTATACTCACCGTTATTGGGCTTGTAGGTACAACCGTGGTACCATATAATTTGTTTTTACACGCGGCATTGGCAAGAACTAAGTGGACCTCTAAAGACGATTTATCTTTAGCAAAAAAAGACACCATAATTGCGGTTGTTTTGGGAGGGCTTGTGTCTGTGTGTATTATTATTTCCGCTTCGGCAATAACCTCTAAAGAAATCTCTAATGCGTCTGATTTGGCAATGGGTTTAGAACCTTTGTTTGGCGTTAATGCTAAATATTTTTTGTCTATTGGTCTTTTTGCTGCCGGTATTACAAGTGCCATAACCGCTCCTTTAGCAGCAGCCTATGTGGCATGTGGTTGTCTGGGCTGGCATCCTAATTTAAGGTCTTTAAAATTTAGAATGGTTTGGATGTGTATCTTAGGTCTAGGTGTAGTGTTTGCATCTATAGGTTTTAAGTCTATAGAGATTATAAAGTTTGCCCAAGTAGCCAATGGTTTGCTTCTCCCTATTGTAGCAGGATTTTTACTTTGGATTGTTAATAAGCACGCAGTTTTAGGTGTTTACAAGAATACCAAACTTCAAAATTCTTTTGGTGTGCTTATATTGCTAGTCACTATCTTCTTAGGTGTAAAAGGCATTTTGACCGTATTTAAAATAATATAAATGAATACAATTAGCTTAGATATTAATGCAGACGTAGGAGAGGGCTTAAATAACGAAAATGAGCTAATGCCATACGTGTCATCTTGTAATATTGCCTGTGGAGGCCATGCAGGTAACAACGGTACTATGACAGAAGTTGTAAAGCTAGCCTTGAAACATAAGGTTAAGATTGGTGCACATCCATCGTTTCCCGATAAAGAAAATTTTGGTAGAACGCTTATTAATATATCTACGGCAGATCTATATTCGAGCTTAAAAATGCAAATAGAAAAGCTTCAAAAAATTATAAACAAAGAAAACGCTTATATGCATCATATAAAACCTCATGGCGCATTATATAACTTAGCTGCAGTGGATGAAAAGACTGCCAAAGTCATAATAGAGGTTATAAAAAGTATGACTGTGCCCATAAAACTTTATGCACCATACAATTCCGTAATTGCAAAATTGGCAGATATGGAGAATATAGCACTTGTATTAGAGGCATTTGCGGATCGAAATTATAATGATGATTTATCTTTAGTGTCTCGTAAAAATAAACATGCAATTTTAACTGATAAGCATCAAATTTTAAATCAAATATTGAGCATGGTAAAGCATAATAAAGTCGTCGCTATAAATGGTGTAGAAGTACCCATTGAAGCATCGACATTTTGTATTCATGGTGACACAGAAAACGCAACTGAAATCTTACAATTTTTGAATACGGAATTGCCGAAAAATAGGATACAACTAAAGCGTGTGTAAAATGAGTTATAACTTAAAATTTTCACGTTACAATAAATGTTCAATTTTGATTGACTGGCCTTCAGAAATTGATGAAAACATACTTAATTCAATTTTAAATTTTAAAACATCTATTTTAAATCACTATTCTAAACAAAACGTTGAGGTTGTAAATACATATAATTCAATATTAGTTATTTACGATGTAGCTGTTGAAAATATAAATGCTGAATTTAAGCGTCTTAAATCGCTTTTTAAACTTCAAGATAGAATAGAAAAACCTGAAATTAAAATTTGGGAAATACCTGTGTGCTACAATGAAGAATACGGCATAGATTTAGATAACTTAGCATTAAAAAAACAGTGCTCAAAATCAGAAATTATAACATTACATTCTAAAGTAATTTACACGGTTTTTTTCATTGGGTTTTTACCTGGGTTTTTATATTTAGGAGGTCTAGATCCTAAACTTTATTTTAATAGAAAATCTACGCCAAATCTTAACATAAAAAAAGGAGCTGTAGCTATAGGCGGACAGCAAACAGGAATTTATCCGCAAAACAGTCCTGGAGGATGGCATATTATTGGACAAACACCAGTGACATTGTTTAATGTTGACCATAATCCTCCATGTTTTGTAAAAGCAGGAGATAAACTAAAATTTAAAAGTATAGATAAGTTAGAATTTCTAAAGCTTAAAAAACGTTTTGCTAAAGACGCGTTTACACCAAAATTCAGTTCAACGAATGCTTAAAGTTTTAAAATCTGGGTTTTATTCATCCGTACAAGACAAAGGACGGTTTGGTTACAGAGCATATGGAGTACCACGTTCTGGTGCAATGGACGCTTATTCTGCTGATTTTGCTAATGCTTTATTGGGTAACGATGCAAGCGCTGCTGTTATTGAGATGACTATGGTTGGTGGTAAATTTCAATTTTTAGAGTCTACGTTTATTGTAATTTCGGGAGCAGATATGTCACCAGCGATTAATGGTAATGCTGTAAAGCAAAATACAATTATACCTATTAATGCAAATACGGTTGTAGATTTTGGTAACGCATTATTGGGCTTTAGAACTTATGTGGCAATAAAAGGAGGGTTTAGATCAGAGCTGGTCTTAGAAAGTAGAAGCCAATATAATGAAATAACAACATCGGCAAAGCTATGTAAGGGTGATGTGATTAAGTATATGCCATTTGCAAGGTCTTATAATGCTGCAAACGCGGTTGTAAAGTATAATAAAACTATATGGACTTTGAATATAATTGAAGTTTACCAAGGTCCTGAGTTTAACTGGTTATCGGATGTTCAAAAAAATCAACTATTTACTACAGAGTTTAAAGTGTCTAAGCTCAACAGCAGAATGGCCTATCAGCTTACACCTCTTTTAAAAAATGACTTAAAACCAATAATTACATCACCAGTATTGCCAGGCACTGTGCAGTTAACACCTAGTGGAACTTTAATAGTTTTAATGCGAGATTGCCAAACTACAGGTGGTTATCCACGCATCTTACAGTTAACAGAAAATGCAATTAATAGTTTAGGTCAAAAAACCATAGAAAACAGCATAAACCTTAGATTAATAGAATAATACTGTAAGAAAACAACTAGCGATAATTTTTTTTATTCAAAAAATTTAATACATTACAAGGCTATCAATTAATTTTAAGACTTATTATTATGAAAAATTTAGGAACCTTACTGCTAGGTGTCATAATAGGTGGTGCTATTATGTATTTTTATTGTTGTAAAGAATCTGATCAAATGGAAATTAGAGAAATTGCCGCACCCAAGGGCATTATTACACCAAAAGAGGCAATGGCTCTAGACCAAGCCTATAATATAAAACATCGAATTATTAATGATTCTTTGTTCAAGAAATCTACAGATGGCGGTGATAATCGTTCATCGTGGTGGTCTTTAGAAGATATACAGAATTATATCAATTATGCGGAGAACCAATCGGGTGAATTAGGGTACACTATGGATGGCTTACGCGTCTATTTAGGATCTTACCCAGACTCTAAAGGACAAACTGGTTTAACCACTATGTTTTTTATACCAACAGGTAAAAAAAATATAGCTCAAGGAAGTATCTTATTGAAGCCACAAATTGGTAGTAATGATATTACAGGTGCTGATGGTTTGAATATGGGAGGGCAGGGAGATCCACCAAGCGCCAATTATCCGCAATAAATTTAAATTACAATATGGAAGAGTTTTTAAAAGAAAATTATTTTTTATTAACTCATTCCATTGAATTTTTAGCAGCAGTAGTTGGTATTTATTATTTTAAAAAATACCAAAATACTACTGCTAAATTTTTGATTTTTTTTGTTGTTTATGCATTCTTTGTGGATCTTTTAGGAAGATATCCAAGATATCTAAAAACACTAAATTTATTTTATCTAATAGAGGATACTAAAATTCAATTTAATTACTGGTGGTATGTTGTTTTCTGGTTTGGCGGTTTGACCACTTTTATTACTTTTTTAAATTATAGAATCATTGAGAATGTTCTTTATAAAAAAGTATTAAAAATACTTTATGTACTCTATGTAACACAGATTTTTCTATACTCTATTTTTAATTTTGAAGCATTATTTGATCCAACAGAACGTTTTTTTAAAATTACCAGTATATGGATGATTTTAGTTTCTGTATTTTTATATTTATACCAGATTTTACAGTCCTATAAAATTATAGAATTTTATAAGTCTATTTATTTTTATATAAATATTTCAATTTTATTGTGGACCATAATTACTGGTCCAATGATGTTTTATGAGATATATTTTTCAACAGCAGATTGGAACTTTGTAATTTTAAAATGGCAAATTTATTTGCTAGTAAATTTTTCTTTTTATTTAACTTTAATTTTAGCCATCATATTTTGCAAACAAGAGATCAAATAGTAAGTACTGATGCAGAGCGCTATCTCTTAATTTATATGATAGGTGTTTTGCTTATCATTTGCACTTTAATCGTAATTTTCTTCATAGTATTCCAAAAACGAAAAAACCAGTTACTAGTAGAACAATTAAAACAAAAACAAGCTTTTGAAGAAGAACTCACTAAAACCCAACAAGAAATCCAAGAAGAAACGTTAAAACATGTAGGTAGAGAATTACACGATAATGTTGGGCAACTATTATCATTCTCTACAATGCAAATGAATGCTGCCCTAAAAGTAGTTGGTGAAGATGTAAAAAAGAAAGTCCTTAATGCCTCTGAGGCCTTAAAAGAGTCACTTGCAGAAGTAAGGTCCTTATCTAAATCTCTAAATAGTGATGTTATCTTTAATTTAGGTTTTGATGCAACAGTTAAAAACGAGATAGATCGTTTAAATAAATCGGGATTAATTGAAGCTAACTATGCCGTTACAGGTAAAAAGGTAAACTTTGAGAATAAAAAAGATGAAATAATTTTATTCAGGATTTTGCAAGAGTTTATCTCAAACTCCATAAAATATGCGAATGCAGAAAATTTGAATGTAGAGATCACTTACAAAAGCGATATTTTAGAAATTAGAATAGACGATAATGGTATTGGCTATGACTTATCTACAGTAAAACAAGGCTCTGGCATTAACAACATGAAAAAACGCGCTGCATTAATTAATGCGGACTTTCATTTAGAGTCTAAACCTAATAATGGGACAGTTCTTATTTTAATTTACCCTTATAGATTGGTTTAAAAAGGACAGGCTTGCCACAAACTATCCTTAGGTAATGGCGCTATAATTGAAACAACTTCTTTTTTTACTGGATGTATAAATTCCAATTGTCTAGCATGTAGACTAATGCTACCATCTTTATTACTTCTATCAAAGCCATATTTTAAATCGCCTTTAATTGGGCAACCTATCTTAGATAATTGGCAACGAATTTGGTGGTGCCGCCCCGTTTCTAAGTCAATTTCTAGTAAATAAAAATTATCCAATTTTTTTATTACTGAATAATTGAGTATCGCTTTTTTTCTGCCTTCTACCTCCTTGTCGTACGCTGTGGACTTATTATTTTTAGGATTCTTTTTTAACCAATTAACTAATTTGGCTTCATGCCTTGGAGGTGTATTTTTAACTAAGGCCCAATAAGTTTTTTTAGCCGTTTTTTCAGCAAACAGTTTATTGAGTCTCGGTAAGGCTTTACTAGTTTTTGCAAACATCACAATTCCTGTAGTTGGTCTGTCTAAACGGTGTACAACACCTAAATATACATTACCAGGCTTATTGTATTTTTCTTTTATATAGTCCTTTACAACATCACTGAGCGGTTTATCTCCTGTTTTATCTCCTTGTACAAGGTCACCTGCACGTTTGTTAACCACGATAATGTGATTGTCTTCATACAAAACTTGAAGATTGTATTTGTTGGAAATGATTTTATCTATTTTATTTTTTTTTAACACCAATTATACAAATTTCCACTAACCACTAACCACTAACCACTAACCACTAACCACTAACCACTAACCACTAACCACTAACCACTAACCACTAACCACTAACCACTAACCACTAACCACTAACCACTAACCACTAACCACTAACCACTAACCAC
>NZ_CALGNH010000090.1 GCF_937958655.1 uncultured Winogradskyella sp.
TAATTGGTAATTGGTAATTGGTAATTGGTAATTGGTAATTGGTAATTGGTAATTGGTAATTGGTAATTGGTAATTGGTAATTGGTAATTGGTAATTGGTAATTGGTAATTGGTAATTGGTAATTGGTAATTGGTAAAACTACTAAAGCAATTGACCAGTTCACAAATTCTAAAATAAAACTTTTCAACAATTAATACGATATATTATCGCTTTTCGCCTTTGTCTAAAATCTCAGCAATATTTGGCTTAAAATAGTTAGGGCCTTTTAGTACTTTGCCATCCTCTCGGTAAATAGGTTCTCCGTCTTCACCTAGCTTACTCATATTACTACGTTGAATTTCTTCAAAGACCTCTTCAATTTTGTGTTGTAGTCCGTGTTCTATAATGGTGCCACAAAGAATATACAGCATGTCGCCTAATGCGTCAGCAACCTCAACTAAATCATTATTATTAGCTGCTTCTAAATACTCTTCATTTTCCTCTCGCATTAGCTTGTAACGAAGCATATTTTTATCTATTCCTAAATCTGCTTTTGGAGTTTCTCTATGACCTATTTTAAAAGCGGTATGAAATGCTTTAACTGCATTAATTTTGTCTTGCATTGAACATGTAATTTTTCATTTCCGTGAAAAATGGAAATATTAGTATTAATCCGTAATTTTGCATAAAAATAAGCTAATGTTTACTACAGGTCAATTGATTTTTGGAGTTTTATTTTTTATCGTTTTTGTTATTGCGGTCGCTTTTCAATACAGAAAAGATAAAACCATACGCAACATACATTACAGAGGTTCTATCTGGATTCTTATTGCCTTTATTGGTTTTATTGCTATGATCGCTGCTGTGAAATTTCTTTTTATTTAAGCCTCTTTATGTAACTTATACTATAGGTTTTTTGTCTTATTTTTCGTATTAATTCATATTTATTTTATAATTTATTGGTTTAAATATACCTAGTGTTGGGTATGGTTTTGTTTGCGACCTCTTCTAACCTTTGCCAAGCATACTTTTAAAACTAACCAAAATGAAAAAAACTGTACCACCACTTTTGATGTTTTTTGTTTCAATCGGTGCTTTAGCCATCACTGCAATAACATTAAATACAATTTCTGAAAAGATTATTGATCCAAGTAAATCAGTAACAAAGGAGAACTATGAATTTGTTTTTTGGTTCTTTAGAGTAGTCACTGCACTCTGTGCAAGTGCAATAAGCATTTCTATACCAGGCATGCTAAAAGTCAGTTATAATAGTGATGGCACTTTTATACAAACCCAAAATAAAGATGTTGCAACTCTAGCAGATAAGCAACCATCTATTGTAGCCGGTGGCGCTATTGCTGTTTTTGTTTTAGTGTATCTTTTTAACCCTATTAATTAATAATGACTGAATTAGAAGCTAACAATTTATTAGACAAAATAACCTATTCTATGGAAAACATTCCATTTATAAGTTATGCTGCAGTTATTGAAAACCCTACAATGAAAGGAAGGTTTTTGATTGAGTATGGTATAGTTCTAAATAACACTGAGAATTTCATTTATGGTGCTTATCAGCAATGTAATATTGTAGATTGGGCAGAAAGTCCTAATACACCTAAAGAATTATTGAATTATGCAAAGAATAGCACACTAGATTTTTCTCAAAGAAATATTTCTTTAGATGAGCCTTTTATGAAAAAAATCCCATTTGTAGAAGATTTAATAACTGAAAAAACCAAGTATTTTAGTCATATAACATCTGGTGTAGAAGCTTTAAATTGTAATCATCGATTATCATTTGAACAACACGATTTATTAAAAAGTGGCTATTCTATTGGAAGCAGAACCACGCATTATAAAGGAGGTACAATCGGTGCATTCTTTCAACTAATTGATGACAATTCAATATACGCAATCACAAATCAGCATGTAATTGGTGATAGAAGCAGTAGCCAAAGTAAAAACGAGAAAGTATGTCATCCAGCTGTAGGTCATACATTGGATTATGAAGATGAGCAAGCTAGAGACATTGGTTGGGTAAAAAAATTAATCATAAATGAGGATATGGATGTTGGTATTGTAGAAATATCAACAGAAGAAGTAGAAAACATAAAATCAGGACACCCTGAGGCCTCTGATAAATATACAAGAATAATTTCTCCTGAGGTAGGCGACATAGTATTTAAATATGGAATTAATACAAAAGAAACTAACGGTAAGATTATTTCAAAAAATGCATCATGTCGTGTTTGGTATGATCACAATGGTAGTAGAGAAAGTCTTATAATGAAAAATCAGATTATGGTAGAAAATATGAAAGCCGATTGTGGCGATTCAGGTTCAATAGTCTACAATTCTAACATGGAAGTATTAGGCCTTTTATTCGCTCGAGACAGGAGAGCAAAACGAGCATTTTTCACATCAATAACGAAAATATTTTCTAACGATAACGGAAATAATATCAATGACCAACCACCATACAATTTTAAAAAATTTATATAACTAAAAATAATAAACTATGAATCTTTACAGCGAACCAGAATTAAAGATTGGAGATACAGAAGAGTCCTATGTATTTATAAAAACGGCGAGAGAAACAATTACTGTTCAATTCACAAAATGGAATGCAGATATAATTTTAGAAGCTAAGTTTACAATACAAAAATCAGACACTTATAGAAAATTACATAGTACATATATTTGTACTAAGGGACTAGATGGAGAAAATGAAATTAGGCTCTCACTCCATTCTTTATATTCATCTTCAAAAACTAAGAGAACACAGGTTTTACCAGTAGATAAATTGAGTATTAAAAGTGGTGAAAAAATAAGATTTTGTTACATAAAGTATTACGCAGATGAGCAGTATGATCAAAAGTATTCTTGCACACCATTGGGTGGTCTTCCAGTACCTGATGTCATTAAAGGTGGCGTAGTAATAAGACCTTAGTGATTATCAAAAAAATTATGCTAAAAAAATTAATTATGCCAGTTGTTATTTTAACAACTGGCTTTATGGCATCTCAAAATATAGAGATTGATTCAATAAAGAAATATGCCGAAAAAGAAAACTGGGTTAAAGTTGATTCTATTCTTAAAAAAGTTAATCAATCAAAATTAAGCGATTTAGATTTCTCAGATTACAATTATTATAAAGGCAAAATATACTTTAATAATGGTCTATACGATAGATCTTATCAAATCTTGATAGAATCGAAAAAGATATTAGAAAATAAAAAAAATGAAGACTATAGATTAGCGCAAACATTAGCTAGCGTAATTGAGTGCATCAACTATATTTACGATGAAAAAGCTAATCAAGCAACCTATATAGAGCAATTTTGTGAATTAGCTTCTAAATTGAAGGATTACAAATTTTTGATTGATTGTGAATTTTTTAAAGGAACATTTGCCTTTGAAAACTCTGAAATTGAAAAAGGTATATCACATTACAGAAATTCAACTCAAATTGCCATTGAAAACAAAGACTCTATTAAATACTACAATAACTTGATAAACGAGGGTATGTTTTTGGGATATTATGAAGAAAAACCAATAGAAGCAATTAAAATATATGATAGGATAATTCCATTTTTTATAAAAAGAAATGATAAAAATAGACTTTTTAGTTCCTTAATCAATCTCTCTTTTCAATATTACTTAATAAACGACAACAACAAAGCCATTAATACTTTATATAAAGCTGATACAATGACATTAAAGAAAGACTTATTAGCTAGCAAAGAACTCTTATACCTGAGGTTATCGCAATACCATCAAAGTAACAAAAATTATGAAAGCGCATTGTCTTACTTAAAGAAATCTGATTCTCTTAAAGATATTATTAGAAAGGATAAACAACAGAGTAAAGTAAGGATTATTGAAGAAGAATTGGATAATGAAAAATTGAAAGCAGATAATCTCGAAACTGATGCCAAACGCAAACGAAACCTAAACATTGCCATTGGTCTTGGAGGAAGTCTAGCCTTAGGCAGTATCATCGCCTTCCTACTCTTTAAAAACACCAAACGCAAACAAAAATTAGCCGAGCAAGAAAAGGAAATAGAGTCTCAAAAGCTAGCAACGGTTTTAAAAGATCAAGAATTAAACGCTATTGATGCTATGATTGCAGGACAAGAAAAAGAGCGCCAGCGGATAGCTAATGATCTCCATGACGATCTTGGCGGACTCATGGCCAACGTTAAACTTCATTTTAACGCATTACAAGATAAAGACTCACCTGAGCTCTTTGATAAAACAAATACACTTATAGAAGAAGCTTACCAGAAAGTACGCAGTGTTGCCCACGCCAAAAACTCTGGTGTTATCGCAAAGCAAGGCTTGTTAAAGGCTGTGGAAAACATGGCGGACAAGATTTCGGCCTCCAATAAAATACAGATAGATGTATTGGATCATGGATTGGATAATCGTATCGAAAATAGTTTAGAACTCACATTATTCAGAATAATCCAAGAGCTCATTACCAATGTCATTAAACATGCTGAAGCTACCGAAGCAACAATACATTTAACCAACCACGATGATGCTATAAACATCATGGTAGAAGACAATGGCAAAGGTTTTAATCCAAGCCAGATCACCAAAATAAAATCTGGTATGGGCATAAGTAGTATAGATAAACGTGTAGAGCATTTAGATGGAAAACTCACCATAGAGTCAGAAAAAAACAAAGGAACTACGGTAATAATTGATATACCATTATAAAGTCGAAGTCGAAGTCGAAGTCGAAGTCGAAACTAAAGAAAAATAAAATGAATATTAAAAACCTCATACTACATATCCCACAACTCATACCTCGTTCCTAAACTTCAATCCCTAAAATTATGATACGATTAGCTATAGCAGAAGATCATCAATCTTTAATTGATGGAATAAAACTATTATTAGAATACGAAGAGAATATAGAAATTATTGGTACTGCAAATGATGGAGAAGCGCTATTAAAATTAGTCCGCTTAAAGCAACCTAACGTTGTGATCACAGATATTAGAATGCCTAAAATGGACGGTATAACCGTTACCAAACTCATAAAAAAAGAGTTTCCGCACACAAAGATTTTAGGCTTTACAATGTTTGATCAACAAAGTGCGATTAAACAAATGTTAGATGCAGGTGCATCGGGTTATCTGTTAAAAAACTCACCATTAGAAGAAGTACTAAAAGCCATTCAATCGGTTTACCAAGGTAACAGCTATTTTGATTCAAATATTAAAGTTGAAGCTGAAGACGACACCAACAAAAAAAGCAAAGGTAAACTCACAAAACGACAGATTGAAATCTTAGGTCTTGTGGCGCAAGGCAAAACCTCTCGCGAAATTGCTGACGAGCTTTTTATTGGAGTACACACCGTAGACACACACCGTAAAAACATGGTACGTATCCTTGGCTTGCAAGGCAAAGGTGAATTGATGCGATACGCTTTGGACAAGAAATACAACTTTTAAATATACCTATTACTAGGTATCTCAATTTAAAGTGAATTCTATAGTTTGGTACAATTATAATTTAAACCAATCTATAATGAAAAAACAAATTTTATTAAGTAGTATTATATGTCTTATATCCTCCATAACTTATAGTCAGAGTTATATCGGCCATGCAATAGATAACTTTTCTGGCATACAAGGAATCACTTATAACCCATCTAGTATAGTAGGCTCTAACTCTAAAGCAGACATTAATTTATTTTCTGCAAGTATCTTTGGCGGAAGTGATTACTTTGCTATTAACGTAAGCGATATTATTAAATCTGAAGGCGGATTTGATTTTGAATCGGATACTGAGAAATTTCCTAGCAATGCCAATAGTTTTTTCTTCAATGCAGATATACTAGGGCCTTCTTTTATGTTTAATCTCAGCCCTAAAAGTAGCATTGGTATTATTAGTAGATTAAGAGCTAATTTTAATATTAACAATATTAATGGAACCTTATATGAATCTGTAAGCAATAATTTTGATCTCAATGAAGATTTCGATTTTGATTCTAAAAACTTAAGCGGGACAATACACGCTTGGGGAGAAATAGGGTTCGCTTATGGTAGAATTTTGGTAAATAAGCCAAAACATGTTTTAAAAGGCGGTGTAACCTTAAAATATTTGCAAGGAGGAGGCGCTATTTTTATGAATACTCTAGGTATGCAAGGTCAATATGACGCTTCTGCACAGACACTAACTACCCAAGGAGAATTAAACTATGGTACAAGTAGAGATTTTGAAGATGGAGACATAGACTTTAGTGAATTAAGTGCTGGCTTTGGATTAGATTTTGGTTTTACATACCAATGGCATCCTAATAGGGAAAATGACACTATACCAAGCTACAAAGACGCATACAAGTTAAAAATTGGTGTGTCGGTTACAGATATAGGCTCCGTTAATTATGAAGATGCTATTACTACTACATACGACCTAAATGCAACTGTAGATGCATCTAATTTTGAAGATGATACTGAAGCCTTTTTAGAGGATAATTACTCAGGTACAGAAACCAAAAATCCAAGTCGTATACAACTCCCTACAGCATTACATCTACTTGTAGATTACAGATTCGCAAAAAAATGGTTTATCAGTGCACAAGCAAATTTATCAATGATTAAAGATAATGCAGAACTTAGCAACGCTATAATTAATACTGTAATAATTGCCCCTCGGCTAGAGACTAAATGGTTTAGCTTTTATGCACCACTCAGCTTAAGACAGTTTGGAGATGTCTCTCTAGGTAGCGGATTACGTTTTGGCCCATTAACTCTGGGCTCGGGATCTGTTATTACAAATTTACTTTCAGATAGCTCAAAAACTACTGATGTTTATATAGGTCTTAAAATACCACTTTATAGAAAGTGATGCACTAAACAGCCTGCAATAAAAATACCTTATAAAGGGTATTTAAACTCTAAATACCTAAGCATATTTTGCAACTTAATATTAACTCAATACATTATTTTATGAAAAATTCATTTAAATTCTTATGCCTTACTCTTATTTGTATGCTTTCTTTTTCGTGCCAAAGCGAAGATGACGGAAACAATGACCTAACGGAAGAAAATGAGGCAAAGATTATTGGCACCTGGAGGTTTCAATCTAGTACCACAGACGGAGTTACCGATACGGATAACGATCCATGTTTAAACATGCTTACAATTATGTTTACTTCTACCCAAGTTACAACTAATGATGTTTATGGCAACAATTGCGATATGAGCGAAACTTATATAAATGCATACAGTATTAATGGCAACACCATTACCATTACTGATGAGGGCGAAACCTATGATTCTGAGATAAGAACGCTCAACGCTACAACATTGACAATAGAAGATACTGATGATGGTATTATATACACCGAAACATATCTAAAACAATGATTAGCTGTAATTAGCCCACATAAATTACCAACCTAAAAATCCCCTTTATTGGGGATTTTTTGGCTTTAATCAGTTTTCTAAGTTTACTGCAACTATTAATTAATTCCCAATATTATGAAACAAACTTTATTTTTATTTACATTGGTCTTATCCTTTTTTTGCTCCTTTAGTCAATGTCCTAACAACAACAATACGGATTCGGACGGAGATGGTGTTGTAGATTGTATAGACCCATGTACTGCTATAGCAAATTCTATTATTGGTAATTTAAGCTTTGAATCCGATTTGGTTGGTTGGACCATCCCTCAAAACCAAGCTAATTTTACGGTTACCCAAGATGCTTCAAATACACTACATGGCACTAAAGGTTTATATGTTACTGCACCAAATGCGGCACAATTTGAAAATCACGCTATTTTTTCTGAAGAATTTACTTTAGAAGAAGGCATTGGTTATTCCTTTAGAATCCCAGCAAAACGCATTGGTAATGTGGATGGCGACGCCTTAAGATGGGCTTTAGTAGATGAAAATGGAGTTTATAGACATTTAAACAATTATTACGATTGGACAACCGATTGGGTTACTATAAACATTGATAACCTACAGATTGATTTAACCAATTTTACCAGTAATAGATTTCGTTTTAGATTAGAATTTGGATTATCGCAAACCGATATGGTTGTAGATCGTATAGAATTTTTTGAGACTAATCAAGGTTTCGACCCGTTATACCAAGATACAGATGGTGACGGAAACCCAGATTGTGTTGATAATTCTGCTTTAGTACCACTAAACGATTCTGTAATTGACGCAACAGAACTGACATCATTAAACTATTTTGAATCTAATATTAGACTAGACCTTTCCGATGTTAATAATGAGGCACCAATAGGATGCAATACTGTAGGATTCTCTGGCATATATTACAAATTTACAGCTAACGTTAATACCACTATTAACGCCTCAATTTTAGCTGGATCTGGCAGCAACATTGTTAACTCATTTGTTATTGTATATACAGCACAAGATTTAAATGCCACATCTATGAGTGAACTTACACATTTACCAGCTTCGGCATGTGCTTTTGGTACAGAATCAGTTTTCCCAATTACAGCAGGCCAATCCTACTACATCATGGTGCATAGAAGTGATGCTAATGCGTTAACAAGTTTTGCGTTTTTTGAAATAGAAGATGTACCACAAACAGAGCGTGATGCGCTTATAGCGTTTTATAATGATTCTAACGGTGCAACATGGAATAATAACAGTAATTGGACTACGGTAAACCCTGTGGCAACTTGGTTTGGTGTAACGGTTTCAAATATTAATGGAGAAGACCATGTCACCGAAGTAAAGTTAACTAGCAATAACCTCAATGGTACCATAAATACATCACTTAACCAGCTCAGCGAACTAGAAAACTTATGGTTATTCAATAATACTTTATCTGGCACAGTGCCAGACTTTAGCACTTTGCCTAATTTACAAGATTATTTAATTGATGGTAATCAATTTTCATTTGAGGATTTAGAGCCAAACTTTAGTAACAATAACAGCCTCAGTAATTTTAGATATTCCCCACAACAAACTATAACAACACCTGTTGAGCTACAACCAACAATCGGCGAGGACCTTACCATTACTATGACACCAATAGATGGCACCAATGTGGTTTACCAATGGTATAAAACTAATAACTTCGATCAGAATCCTACAGATGGTATAATAAACGGTGAAACGAGTAATACTCTAAGTTTTAACCCTATTCAACTTTCTGATTTGGACACCTATCAGTGTTGGGCTACCAGTCCACTTATACCTGACTTAACATATAGAAGTGCCTTCTATGACCTACAAGGTGAAGTGAGTCAGCAAGAAAAAGACGCTTTAACTGCCTTTTACAATGCATTGGGAGGAGACAATTGGGTGGATAATACAAACTGGTTATCTAATGAGCCCGTTTCAACCTGGTCTCATATTACAACATCTGGTAATAAGGTTATTGGTATAGACATTTTTGGCGATGGTAATTGGGTTGGCCAAATTCCCGAAGAGATTGGCAGTCTTACGAATCTTGAATATCTGGGTATAGCTTTAAACCCAGGGGTTACAGGAGAAATCCCTATAAATATTGGTAATCTTAACAACCTAGAACGCTTAAGAATACAGAGTGTTCCTTTAACAGGCACATTTCCAACAACTATCGGAAACTTAAGTAATCTAAGAGAATTGAGAGTTATAGCGACTGATATGACGGGTGAGCTCCCGAGTGAAATAGGCAATTTAACTAATCTTAGAGATCTAACACTATTTGGATCTGGTGTGTTTGGTGGACTACAGGATTTTACAGGAAGTATTCCTTCAACATTTGGTAACTTATCAAATTTGGCAATATTTGATATTAGAGGTAACAGTTTTAGTGGTCAAATACCTTCAAGCTTATCAAACCTTTCTAACCTGTCTTCATTTCTTATTAGTTTTAATGAACTTAGTGGATCTTTACCTGATTTTTCTGCAAATACCAATTCACCGCTGTTCTTTATTTTGGAGAACAATTTCTTTGATTTTAGTGATTTAGAACCTTTAATCAATAACGGGTTAAATTATAATACGCTTACCTATTCGCCGCAAGGCACAGTGGATGAAGCTGAAACTATAGAATCTGGTGAAGGAAGCAATATCACCTTAACAGTTACGGCAGATGATATTAATAGAAACGAGACAAATGCAGCGCAAAACAATCAGTTTCAATGGTTCAAGGATAACGCAGCTATTACTGGTGCTAA
>NZ_CALGNH010000091.1 GCF_937958655.1 uncultured Winogradskyella sp.
TTTGCCAGGTATTTGTTTGCTCATTCTATCTACTTCAAATATTATGATAGACTTGAGTAGGGAGATTAAAGTGCTTATCAATGAAAATGAAGGGAATGCTTCCACCTTAATTGAGCGCAAACTAAAGCAACTTAAACTCATTAATAGTGCCATGGCACTATTGTATTTATCAGTAGTTAGTTTTGTGCTTTCAGCACTATTTTCTGGACTAAAGGAAAACGTAGGTTGGAATTTTAAAGGAGATATTTATGTGCTTTTTTTGGGAATATTAGTAGCAATTCTAGCACTTTTAAGCTTGATGTTATATTCTTTTAGAGCAGTAAAACTCCGGCAAGACCAGTACCATAAAAATTGTTAGAAACTAAAACGAAACCATTTAATGAATTCAATACTAAAAACCAAGAATAAAAAAAAAACACACTTTACTTTCAAATAAAAAATATACAAATTTAAAGCAATAATCTATTTTTTAGCACCTAGATGACAATGCTATTTTTAAACTATTAATAATTAGTAACCATAAATAATTTAATAACCAATAAACACAAACATTATGAAATTTATCACAAAAAAAATCCATTCGTACTTAGATTACCCAGTAGCAATCTCTTTAATTGCGTTGCCATTTTTATTAAATTTAGGAGAATCCAATCCCATCGCCTTTTACCTTTCAGTTGTAGTAGGTGTTGCCGCTTTGATTTTGACTATCCTTACAGACCACCAGACGGGATTAATACCTGTTATCTCATACCGTTTGCACTTACTGGTAGACGGTGCGGTAGCGGTATTATTCATTTTGGCTCCATTTATTTTTTCTTTTGAAGGGATTGATGCTTATTTCTACTGGATTAACGGTGCTGCTGTACTCCTAGTGGTCTCGCTTCATAAAAAAGAAGTTGAAGGCTCTTTTATGCAGGCATAAAAAAGCTTTTACACAAAATAAAGCCTGTTTTCTAAAATCATAAATTGATTTTAGAAGGCAGGCTTTTTAAGTTTTATGCTTTCGCGAAAGCGAACCTTGTGAGGCCTTCTACCCGTAGGTGAGGTTGACATCCATTGGGAGCGTGATGCTATAAATAGAGACTGAGATGCACACTATTATTAGGAGCACCTACAAATAAAGCAAACAGCTAACCTCATAATCACAGGAAAAAGTAAAGCAAATCTACTTCAAAAAGTATGAGTCATTAAAGACTAAGAAGGAAGTAGTAAAGAGTAACTAAGTCATAAAGTTCAATCACCTTAATACACGCTATTTATATACTTACAGACTTCATTTTACACAAGTGATATAGAATCATAATAATAACGATAAAATTGCTCAATAGTAGTATTTGATAAGTCTAAATGATACTCACAAATGTGCGTCTTGAAGGTTTTAATGGCACTTTTGCTCATCGTTTTATACGAAAGTGAATAATGTACAATTTTACAGGAATAACCGCTATTTCAACCCCTTGATAACGAGGCTATATTTGGATTATAAATAATTAATAATCAAAAAAAACAATATTATGCGATTTATCACAAAGAAAATTCACTCGTACTTAGATTATCCCGTAGCAGTCTCTTTAATGGTTCTACCCTTTTTATTAGGCTTAGGAGAATCTAATCCCATTGCCCTTTATCTTTCTGTAATAGTAGGTGTTGCAGCTTTAGGCCTAACAATACTAACTGACCACCATACAGGGCTTCTCCCTATTATCTCATACCGATTACACTTGCTTGTAGATGGTGCGGTAGCCGTATTATTCATTTTGGCACCATTTATTTTTTCTTTTGAAGGGCTTGACGCTTATTTCTATTGGATTAATGGTGCTGCCGTACTACTAGTTGTTTCTTTACATAAAAAGGAAGCTTAAAAACGCTGTAGAGCAGCGTAAAAACTGGGGATATAGTAAAGCCTGCCCTCTAAAGTCATTAACTGATTTTAGGGGGCAGGCTTTAAAAGTTTTACGCTTTCGAGAAAGCAAATCACAAAACGCTCAATTAAAAAGAAAACAATAAAAACAAGGCTAGTTTTGATAACTTAAAAAATAAATGCAGTAAAAAATATTTAAATCATCATATTACATTCAACTACTTTTATCTTCTAAAAAACTTCTATGAAAATATACCATACATTCAAATCAAGCAAAGGGAAACTTTTATAGGTTTTGATGCTTAAATAAGTTTGGTTATGTTTCCAATGAAGTGTTACTATCTTTAACCGCAAAGCGATTTATTTTTTATATTTATAAACAAAATACAACCCCTTAGTATATATGAAATTAGATTATTCAAGTTTAAAAGACCAAAGCCAGTTAACGTTGACCGATTTTAGCTGTGGACCCGCAATAAATCTTTTAAGTAGAAAAGGATTGTATAAGATACTTTGGGCAAAAGACAAAGATGCTACCATTATAGTAGATGGGTATAGATTACAAATAAAAAAGAATCAGGTTGCATTTTGTACGCCGCTCAATATTGTAGAGATGGGAAAAGATGCTGGACTTACTGCGGTAATTTTTAATCGTGAGTTCTATTGCATACGCGACCACGATGCAGAGGTATCTTGCCAAGGGTTTCTATTCTTTGGTTCTTCACTTCCGCCTATAATTACCTTATGCGAAAAAGAAGTTGCTAGTTTTGAAGCAATGTTTCTTATTTTACGAGAAGAATTTGAAACAAAAGACCATATTCAAGGAGAAATGTTGCGTTCTATACTAAAACGATTACTCATTAAAGCAACACGATTAATTAAAATAGAAAATTCTGAAGAGGATATGCCTAAACCACAATACGATATGGTGCGACAGTACCATCTTTTAGTAGAACAGAATTTTAGAGAAAAGCATCAGGTAGCAGACTATGCAGAAATGCTTTTTAAATCGCCAAAAACACTATCTAATTTATTTAAAAAATCTGGAGACAAGTCACCTTTAAAAATCATTAATGAACGTATTATCTTAGAGGCTAAAAGACTACTCTTTTATTCTGATAAAACTGCTGAGGAGATAGGCTATGAAGTAGGGTTTTCTGAGCCTGCGCATTTCTCTAAATTTTTTAAAAATCAAGTGGGTTCACCACCAGCTACTTTTAAAAAAGAATTTAAAGCATCTTTGTAAGTTCTTTCTATTCTTTCAAAATTTACAGAGTACTAGAAAATCCCACTTGGCAATGTATCTAAATAAGCGTGCAATGTGCCTTCTCTAAACTTTGTGAATATATCGACTGTTTCTAGTTCAGAAACATTGTTCAAGAATTTCGGATTATAGTCTGTAAGAAATTCTTCAAATTCTATAACATTTTCAGACCGTCTAGCGCCTTTTCTAAAAATCTTTACCAGTTCTTTCTTTGTGTAAATTTCTTGCCCTATTTGATACCTTTTATGAGAATCTTCAGCATCCTTCAAAAAGTTACGATATTCAAAATTTGATGTTTCATAAATTTCGAGTGTCAATGCTGATACAGATTCAATTTCTGAAATTTTCTTCGTAGAAACTGTTCTTACATCAGTTTCGTAATTTAAAGTATTTACAGCGACATGGTTTTGTGCCGTAAGCGTTACGGTTAGTAAAAGTGTTACGATTGTTGTGATTAGAGTTTTCATATCTATTTTGTTTTAAATTATAGTGTAAAAGTAGCTTGATAATTAAGGCGGTATAATGGCTATTTGGTGCTTTAAGTTGTATATCTTTCCCTTGTCTGGTGGTGGCATTATGTTATTGCCTACTAGTGAGATGGTATCAATGAGGTTTTTCTTTGTCTAGGCAGCATTAAAGAAATTTTCTAATACATCGTGGTCTGTATTTCCTCTATTTTCTGTAATATTTTTGGCAAGTTTTGACAAAGCATCGAGTTTTTGGTCAAAAGATGCATGCCCAGGGCAGAAATCTAGGATTTGGTCATCGCTAAATCCGTTCATCTTATCTATTGCAGTATGCTCAGATAAGCAATACTCACAATTATTTACCTAGCCAACCGCAAGATTAACAACTTCTTTTTCTTTAGCCTTAAGCGATGTCTTGGAGTTTGAAAATTCAAGGTAATTTTTAAGTACATTCTCGAGTATACATAAGTTGAAAAAGGTTAGGTCCAAAACCTATGGCTTTTTCTAGGTTGTCAGAAATTGTTTGGTTTGTAGTATTTACTTCTTCTCTTGTTGGCACGTTAAATGTTGTTACAATACTTGTTTTAATTTGTTAAAAAAATTGTTGTTGAAAATTTGAAATAAAAGGTTTTTCTGATACAAAGTACACACCTGATGCCTACGGATTCTCACAATCTGTCTTTATGATTTACAGTTGCATATCATGTAATACGTTCTTGTTTAAATTGCTGAAAAATGGTTTAAGTATATTAAAAATGGTCTTCATCTTTATATAGGTTTTAATTAAACTACAAAGATGCGACGAAGAAGCGCCAGCAGAAATAGATATACTTCCTAAGGAATTACAGATTTTTACTATTAATTACTGAAAGACTTTATTGTTTTATAAAACTGAGAATTGTTGTATTGCTCTTGTTAACCAATTTGTCAACAAGAAATAAAAAGCCTCGCTATCGTTAGATGCGAGGCTTTTTGTGGGCGCGAAGGGATTCGAACCCCTGACCCCTTGGGTGTAAACCAAGTGCTCTGAACCAACTGAGCTACGCGCCCGATAATTGGATTGCAAATATAGATTAGTTTTTAATAACTCAAAAGGTTTTTTACAAAAAAATTATAATATTTCTGAGACTACAAATGTACTTCCGCCTACATAAATTAAATCTTCTTTTTTCGCATTCCTCTTTGCATTGTTAAAAGCATGCTCAACACTCTTATAACCATCACCTTTTAATCCTTTTTGGTTAAAATAGGATTGTAATTGCACTACATTTAAACCACGTTTTACATTAGGTTTACAAAAATAATATGTTGCCGATTTAGGAAACACCGTTACGATGGCGTCTAAATCTTTATCATTTACAACGCCTAAAACGATGTGTAAATTTGTAAAGACTTCAGCAGATAACTGCCCCATAACATAAGTGAGTCCTTCTTTATTGTGTGCCGTATCGCAGATAATTTTTGGTTGTTCGCCTAAAATCTGCCATCGCCCTTGCAAACCTGTATTTTTAGTTACTTGTAAAAGTCCCTTTTTCAATTGCTGTTTTAAAATTTTAAACCCTAATTCATTGAGTAAGTGTACAGATTGCATCACTGTTTTTATATTGTGCGCTTGGTAAGACCCTTTTAAATCACTTTCTAATGCGTTTTTTATTATCTGGTCTGCAAAATAGATAGAGGATTTAGTAGCTTCGGCTTTAGCTTTAAAAACCGGTGTTGTTTCTACTTGAGTCTGCCCAATCACTACTGGTCGATCTTTCTTTATTATTCCTGCTTTTTCTGCAGCTATTTTCTGGAGGGTATCTCCTAAAAATTGCATGTGATCGAAACCTATATTTGTAATGACGGCCATTTCTGGCGTAACTATATTTGTAGAATCTAATCGACCACCCAATCCTACCTCTATTACGGCTATATCAACATCTTTTTTAGCAAAATATTCAAAAGCCATTCCTACTGTCATTTCAAAAAAAGACAGGTGATTCGCTTCAAAAAAAGCCTTATTACGTTTTATAAAACCAATAACAAATTGCTTAGAAATAACGTCTCCATTAATACGAATACGCTCCCTAAAATCTTTTAGGTGTGGAGACGTATACAAGCCAACTTTATAGCCAGATTCCTGAAGAACAGATGCTAACATATGGCTCGTAGACCCCTTACCGTTAGTCCCAGCAACATGAATACACTTAAACTTTTGTTCTGGGTTTTTTAGGTGATGGCAAAGCCTTATAGTATTTGACAAATCCTTTTTATAGGCAGATTTACCTTTATTTTGATACATTGGAAGCTGTTGAAACATCCAATTAACGGTATCTAAATAGTTCATAAATTATTGACCTAAATCAAAATTAATACTCACAAAGCCTATCTGTTTTGCAGGAGCATTAGGATCTGCAGGCCATTTATGAGATAAAGCAATTTTCCTTGCAGGCTCTAACAGACATCCATCTGCATTAGTTGTACCTCTTATTCCTGGTTCGGCTTTAACAACCTTACCTTGTCGATTTACCTCTATTTTTACAACAACTAATCCATACTCGTTACAATCTTGCTTGTAAATGCGCTTAGATGGTTTTCCTCTCCCTCCTAAACCATAGCCAACTCCTCCTTTTCCTGGTCCAGTACCTCCAAAATAACTTGGTGCGTAGGGGTCACCGTCTAACTGTCCTTTATTACCACCTTGGGTGTCTGGCCCTTCGCCTCCATCGTCACTACCTTCTGCATCTTTTACACCTCCAATAAGGGCGTCAAGTTCTTTTCGCTTTCTATCTTCTTCTCGTTTTTTGCGTTCTTCCGCCTCTCTCTTTTCACGTTCTATGCGCTCTGCCTCTGCTTTAGCTCTAGCTTCTACTTCCTTTTGCTTTCTAATAGCTATTTCCTCAGCACTTTCTTGGGTTAATACCTCTTCTGTATTTGTTTGCGTGGGCTCGGTTGCAGATGTTTCTGGCTGAGATTCTTCAATAGGTTTTTCTTCTATAGCTTTTCTTGGTTGTGCTAATGGCTTATTACCACTTCCAAAATCAGTAGTGCCAAAATTTACAGCAATACCATATTCCTCTGGTGGGTCTAAATACTGCGGACCGACCAAAAACAATAACAAAAACAAAATCAACGTTATTAGAACTGTGATTCTTGCAGAATTACGCTGATGTTTGGTCTTAAGATATTTCATTTTACTCGTTTATAAGACTCACATCGTTTAAAACCCTGTAAGTTCTTTACTATTTGTTTTTCAAAAACAATGCCGTTTAATTTGGCTTTACCGCTAAAATCACTTTAAATTTATTTCTATTCGCTATATCCATAACCTTTACAACGTTCTCAACAGGCACAGATTTTTCGGCTCTTAGCACAATTGTAGGTGTTTCTTGCTGGGACAAAGCAGCAACTAATTGAGACTCTAAAACACTTTCTCCAACACGTTTTTGATCTATGTAATAGGTTAAATCTGCTTTAATACTAACCGCTGTAGATTTTTTATTCTCTGTTTTTCCGCTTGCTTTTGGCAAAATAATATCAATAGCATTGGTAGTTACCAAAGTTGAGGCAATCATAAAAAATATTAATAACAGAAATACAATATCTGTCATTGATGCCATGTTAAACTCTGGTGTTACCTTATTTCGTCCTCTAATATTCATCTATTCAAAATTTTTTTAATAAAATCAATAAAAAATTTATTCATATTCAGGAATTCGCTCAAAAAATTTCAATGTCAAATAATGTAACATTTAAATTTTTAATCACTCATTTCATATTAGATTGGTTCGTTTAAGTGATCTAAGAACTCTACGGAATTTGCTTCCATCTGGTAAACTACCTTATTCGTTTTTACAACAATATGGTTATACGCGACGTAAGCTATAATACCAACAATCAATCCTCCTACCGTAGTTGTCATTGCTGTGTAAAGTCCACTTGCTAAAACATCCATTTGAATGGTTCCGCCTGCATTTGCCAACTCAAAAATAGAAAGTATCATACCCACAACAGTTCCTAAAAATCCTATCATTGGTGCTACACCAGATATGGTTGCTAAAATGCTTACATTTTTTTCTAGATTGTAAATTTCTAACCTACCAGCATTTTCTATCGCAGTATTAATATCTTCTAACGGCTTTCCTATTCTGGTAATACCTTTGGCGATTAATCTTGATACTGGTGAATTTTGTTGTGCACATAACATTTGAGCGGAATCAATTTTACCATTGCTTACGTGGTCTTTAATTTGATTCATAAAATTTGAATCTACTTTTGATGCGGCTTTTATGGCAAAAATACGTTCAAAATATATAAATGACGCCAATATCAACAACAAAAATAAGATGAGTATAATTAGAATTCCGGAGGTTCCGCCACTCATAATTAATTCAATTATGGATAAGGTTTTCTCTACCTGTTCACCATCTGTTACAACATCGGTTGCTTCTTGAATATTACTCAGTAACATCATATAATAAATTTTAAGTTTTATAGTTTCTGTAAATTATAACGTTTGGTTTTTTAGTTAAGTATATTAAAGAATACCTCTCATAACCATAAAGGCAATAGCACCAGCTAAAAATCCTACTAGTGCTAACCATGATATTTTTTTTAAATACCAGAAAAAGTCAATTTTCTCCATTCCCATAGCTACAACACCAGCGGCAGAACCAATGATTAACATACTCCCACCTGTACCTGCAGAATACGCT
The DNA here is from genome assembly GCF_937958655.1 of uncultured Winogradskyella sp. Taxonomy (GTDB): domain Bacteria; phylum Bacteroidota; class Bacteroidia; order Flavobacteriales; family Flavobacteriaceae; genus Winogradskyella. The sequence continues at coordinate 8,290 of NZ_CALGNH010000091.1, forward strand.
ATAAAATGCCATAACTGATCGTCTAGCCCCTCAGAAAACATACCTAAACTTGCTGCCACCAATGGTACATTATCAATAACCGCTGAACCTACACCAAGCAATACTACTACAAGGTCTGACACAACAGTTCCTACTGGTTCTGTACCTAAAAGTCCTATATTTTCTTTTAGACTTCCTGCAAAACCAAATAATATACCTAAGGATTCTAACGCCGCTACGGCCATTAAAATACCTAAGAAAAATAAGATACTTGGCAACTCAATTTTAGATAATGAATAGTGTACTGGACTATGACTTGCGTGAGAATCGTGGTCTTCAGAACCAACTTCTGAAATTGCAAATTTAGAATTACTGTAAATCTCTGCAAATATAGCAACAACACCTAAAGATAACATCATCCCCACATATGGTGGTAAATGCGTAATAACTTTAAATATTGGCACAAATACAATAGCACCCAAACCTAAGAATAGCATTGTAGAACTAAACTTATTCTTTGGTTTACCATCATCTGGTTGTAGTTCTAAATCCCCTTTAAAAGGTGTAAGCAAAGATGCTATAAATGTAGGAACCACCATACATAAAAGTGATGGTATAAAAAGATATATAAATAAGTTTCCTGAAGAGACTTTATCGCCAATCCATAACATAGTCGTAGTAACGTCTCCTATTGGTGACCAGGCTCCACCTGCATTTGCTGCTATAATAATTAAACCTGCGTACCAAATTCTAATGTGCCTGTCTTTAACTATTTTCTGTAAAATAGATATTAAAACAATTGTTGCTGTAAGATTATCTATAATTGCTGATAAGATAAATGCTAAACCAGCAAACATCCATAATAGCTTTTTTCTGCTATTAAAGTTAACCGCTGATTTAATTGTAGAGAAGCCATCAAAATAATCTATAATTTCTACAATGGTCATAGCACCTAGAAGAAACACTAAAATTTCGGCAGTCTTACCAAGATGATGCAACAATGTCTCTTCCATTAGGTGCATTTTCTCTTCGTGTCCAAGCATTCCAAAATTCTCCATTAAATTATGTTTAGCAGAGTCAAACCACTGTGCAAAATCGTCAATACCTAAGGAGATTAAGGCCCAACAAATTGCCATCATTACCAATGCCGGAATGAGTTTATCTATTTTAATATTATGCTCTAGGGTAATGGCCAAATAGCCAAAAACAAAAACAAGAATTATTGCGGTTTCCATAGTTAACGTAGTTTAAATTGATCGCTATAACCCGATCTTAATGCTTTTAATGAAGGTTTAATTTAGTATTATAAAGCTATTAAATTATAGTATCATAATTAATCTGCTTTGAGTTTAACAAATATAAAAAACTCTAATACTCTATTAGTTATTTAGACACTAATTTTAAGTATTAGGAAGCAAAATCTTTCCAGTTGAGTGATCCGTCTTTGCACCTGTCACACTTTTAAGACAATTAATTTCGTCTCTTTCTTTTAAAACGCCTAAAAAACCAAAGATTAAGGCTTCTTTAAATTCAACAATTTCACTGCTTGGGATGATAATATTTGCTACTGAAAGTTCTTTTATACGACGTATTAAAAACGTGTTATAAGCACCACCACCAGTTATCAATACTGATGAATTCTCTACATTTAAAATCTTTGAAATCTGCATTGCACAATGCTCAACAAAAGTTCTTAGAATATCTTTAATGCCAATAGCGTAGTTATCTATTATTGGAAAAATGTGGTATTGCACCCATTCTAAACCTAATGATTTTGGAGGAGACTGTTTATAAAATTGAAGTTGATTTAGACGCTCCAATAAATTAAAATTAATAATTCCACTTTCCGCTATTTTACCTTTATCATCATATTCTAAATTTAATTTTGAAACATAATGATTTAAAACAATGTTTACAGGACAAACATCAAAAGCAACTCTATCTGTATTAGACTCAAACGACACATTCGCAAACCCTCCTAAGTTGAGACAAAATTCGTAATCATAAAATAATAATCGATCACCAACAGGAACTAATGGCGCTCCTTGACCACCAAATTTAACATCCTGTACTCTAAAATCACAAATTACTTTAGTGTTAGTGATATTTGCAATATCTTGAAGGTTTCCAATTTGAAGTGTTAGATTTTTCTCTGGTTGATGTAAAGCCGTATGACCATGAGAACTTATAAAATCAATATTGGTAATCTCATGTTTTTCAATAAAGGCATTAATCTTATCTCCAAGGTATTTTGAATATTCGATATCAATGGCTTCAATTTCTGTTCTTGTTTTATCCGTCAACTCCTTTAATCTAGATTTCCAGGAAGTGTCATAAGGTAAGGTTTCTGCATAACGAATTGTAAATGACCAAGAATTTTTCAACATAAAATTTACGTAAATAATATCCATTCCATCCAAAGAAGTCCCAGACATTGTTGCAACCACATTGTAATACAATTTTATCATATTAGTAAAAATAATAATCTGTGTTGACAATACGGCAACAAAAAACTATCTTTGTATATATTTTTTAACAAATCAATAATTAATTTACATTATGGATTTTACCTTAACAGAAGAACACTTAATGATTAGAGATGCTGCAAGAGATTTTGCACAAACCGAATTATTGCCTGGTGTTATAGAACGCGATAACACTCAGACCTTTCCTGATGATTTAGTGCGTAAAATGGGAGACTTAGGCTTTATGGGA
>NZ_CALGNH010000092.1 GCF_937958655.1 uncultured Winogradskyella sp.
GAGGTTGTTTTTTGAGCTTCCGAACAACTAAAAAGAACTATAATTGCTGTTAGTACTAAACTTAATTTTTTCATTTTAAGGTTACTTTTTTAGTTTGAATGTCGTTTCTAAATAGTCTTTAGACGAGGTTCCAATTTTAACGGTATAATCTCCAACTTCTAACACTTTTTCCATTGAAATTCCTGTAAACTCAAGCATTTTAGGTGTTATTGTGAAGGTGACGGTTTTACTGTCACCAGCATCTAATTCTATTTTTTCAAAACCTTTGAGTTCTTTGTCTGGTCGTGTTACGGAACCTATTTCGTCTTTAATATACATTTGCACTACTTCTTTTGCTTTCATGCTGCCCTTATTGGTTACCGTAACACTCACCTCAAGTTCTGTCTCTGGTGTTATTTCTCCACTAGAAATTGAAATGTCCGAATATTTAAAATCACCATAACTTAAGCCATGACCAAACGGATAAAGTGGTCCGTCTTCTAAAAATAAATATTCTTTTTTATAATTAATTTCCTTCATGCTATAATGAAACGGTAATTGCCCAATAGACCTCGGAATGGTGACAGGCGATTTACCAGATGGTGACACTTCTCCAAATATAATTTTTGCTGTAGATTCATCTCCAAATTCACTTAAATCCCAGGTGTCTAAAATAGCATCAGCTTCTTTAGCTATGGCATTAATAGATAAGGTTCGACGGTGTTTTAAAACCACGATAACAGGTTTCCCTAAGGCTTTGATTTTTTCAACAAGTTCGTCTTGCGGTCCAACTGGGTCAATAGTAGCACGGTCACCTTTGGTGCTGTTACTAAAATATGCTTCCTTTGCTGTAAACTCATCACCTCCTAAAAACAGGATCGTTACATCAGCACCTTTAGCTGTATTTACCAATTTTGCAATAGCTTTTGTATCTCTATCTAACAATTTTGGCGCTCCGCCTTTTTCATTGGTTAGACTAAACCCTTTTTCGGCAACAAATTTGATATTTGAACCTGAAACAGATTCAAACATCGCTTTAGTATTATCATTTAATAATGGTCCTAAAAGTGCAATCTTAGTCGACTTTTCTTTATTTAATGGTAAGGCATTATTTTCATTTTTTAATAAAATAATAGATTCTAAATCAGACTCCTTAGCCAATTCCAAAGACGCTGCTGCACGCACGCCTTTTTTGGTTTCTTCTATATCGATGTATGGATTATCGAAAAGCCCAAGAATGAATTTTGTTCTCAATACACGTCTTACAGACCTGTCGATTAGTTTTTCTAATTCAGGATTTTTATTAACCATTTCTGGTAAATATGAATAGGAATCTTCCGCATATAAATCAATATCAATTCCTGCTTCTAATCCCATTTGCGCTGCAGCTTCTGGCGATTCTGCAACACCCATAAAGTAAAATAAACGTGCAATATCGTTTGAATCTGATACCACATAACCTTCAAATCCCCATTGGTCTCGCAAAACACCAGTTAATAATTCTGGATTTCCGTGACTGGCCACACCGTTTAAATCACCATGTGAAGCCATTATACCTAAGCTTCTCGCTTCTTTTACAGCAGCTTCAAAGGGTGGATAAATTTCATCAATAAGTGTTCTTTCAGAAATTTCTATAGCTGCAAAATTAGAGCCACCTAATACTTGTCCGTAACCTGCAAAATGTTTTGCTACAGCTCCAATATGCGTACCGTTGCCTAAACCTTCGTAATTACCTTGCACACCAATTACAGCATTTTTAACCATATGCGTTGTTAAGTAGGTGTCTTCTCCAAAAGCTTCACTCATACGGCCAAAACGTGGGTCGCGCACTATATCTGCCTCTGGAGAGTGGCACATGTGCATCCCTCTTAAACGGGCTTCTCTACCTACCACATCCCATTGTCTTTGCACCAATTCTGTATTAAACGATGCTGCCGATGTCATTGGGCGCCCAAATCTGGTACAGCCTTCGGCATCTACTCCGTTATAGGATTCTGTTACAAATAATGCTGGTATGCCCCAACGATTATTCTCTATAATATACTTTTGAAGCTCGTTATTTAATTTAGCGGCTGCCACAGGATCAATATGCTCTCCCGGATTTTTGATTCCGGCAATACCAAGTTTTAGTTTTTCAACGACTTTATCAGACAATTTTAAATTGCCATTTTCATCTGGCTTTGCACCAATATTGGCATGGAAAATTCGCATTTGAGCTACTTTCTCTTCAATAGATAACTTCGGAAGCAAAGCTTCAACACGTTCATCTATGGATAAGGATGCATCTTTATAATCTTTTTCTACGGAATCAGAACAAGATAATACTGATACTACTAGAGCTGTAAATAATATGAGTGACTTTTTTTTCATTGTCGGTGTAATAATATTAGCGTATGTATTTGTTTTATATAAATCTAAATCTATTAATTTTTAAATTTTCAACTGAAGCAGCTTTAAATACCAAACATACCGTTTGACCATTTTGTAACTCTTCTATTTTGAAACTTTTAGTTTTAAAGGCTTTTGTTTTGTTTGAATCAAACATACAGGTTACTAGAAGTTTGCCGTTTTCATCACCTTCTCTGACTTCAAGTTCTGTATTTGTTTGTGATAGAAATTCAAATTCTATAGTGCTTTTTTTATTTAAATTCTGAATGTTTGGATAGGTTACAAAACCATTAGCTGCCTTTGGATTTATGGAAAAACCACCCATTATGTTTTCTGTTTTATCTACATTTTCTGCCTTAAAATAATCTTCAGCTTCTATTGAACCATTATTTGCATCATACTGACCAACTCCAATACCATCAACTCGAATGGTTGCGATTTCACCATTATCCTTGTAATGCACATAACTTATAAAGGAATCCCTAAACCAGCGATTTCCAGTTTG
>NZ_CALGNH010000093.1 GCF_937958655.1 uncultured Winogradskyella sp.
AATGAAAAAGGCCAATTAGATGCTTTAAAAACGCTCTTAGAAGAGAACGAGCGTGTAAAACGTTACGGGTTTAAGGCTTCAGAACTAGAGCGTGCAAAGAAGGATTATCTCGCAAGACTAGAGCGTCAGTTTAAGAATAAAGATAAGTTAGAGTCTAACAGAATCGTAAATCAGTATATTCAAAATTTCTTACAAGAAAGCCCAATTCCTGGAATCGAATGGATTAATACTTATGCTCAGGCAGAATTACCAAACATCACTTTAAAAGAAGTAAATGCTTTAATTACTGATTTTTTACATGATGATAACCGCCTTGTGGTATTAACAGGACCTAAGAAAGAAGGCTTAACTAAGGTTACAGAACGCCAGGTCATAGATTTGTTAGACAGCGTTAAAACATCAGATATCAAAGACTATGAAGATGAAGCTGTAAGATCAGAGATGATGCCAATAAAGCCTAAAAAAGGAAGTATTGTCAACAAAACGCTTAATAATGAAGGTCAAATAAACGAAACCACAACACTTACACTAAGCAATGGTGCAAAAGTAACTTACAAGAAGACTGATTTTAAAAATGATGAAATATTACTTGAAGCATTTAGTTACGGTGGTACATCCTTATACACAGATGAAGAATTAAAAGCCACAGCAAGTGCCAATGGAGGGCTTTTTGAAGCAGGTATAGACGGTATAGACAAAAATCAAATGGCAAAAATGACCTCTGGTAAAATTGTAAGAGTAAGGCCTTATATTGGTGGTATTGATGAAGGCTTTAGAGGCTCGGCATCTCCTAAGGACTTAGAAATGATGTTTCAAATGATTCATTTGTATTTTACAAAGTTAGATAAAGACCCAAAAGCTTTTGCCTCTTTCATTAGTAAACAAAAGGCGTTTTTAGGCAATATTACGTCTAATCCAAATTTTTCATTTTCAATTGCTCTTGGTAAGTTTTTAAATGAAGGCAATCCAAGATATACAGGATTCCCAGATGAAGAAGCTTTAGATAATGCCAATTACGATTTGGCATATGAAAAATATAAAGAACGTTTTGCTAATGCAGGCGATTTTCATTTTTACTTTGTTGGTAACGTAGACGAGGCCAAAATTATAGACTATGCCGAAACGTATTTGGCATCTTTACCTAGTAGTGATGCTAAAGAGCGCTACAAAGTACACCCATTTAGAACAAAATCTGGGTCGCATGAGTTTAATTATAAAAAAGGTACCGAACCTAAGAGTCAAGTTAATCTTACATGGCGCGGAGAAGCAGACTACAACCAAAAGGAAGCAAGAGCAATGCAAGTTTTAGGAGAAATTTTAAGTATTAAACTTATTGAAAAGCTAAGAGAGGAAGAAGGTGGTGTCTATGGTGCTGGAGCCAGAGGGTCTATAAGTAAAATTCCTTACGGCAGATTTAATTTTAGTATATCGTTTCCTTGTGGTCCCGATAACGCTGAAAAATTAGCTGCTGCATCAATCGCAGAATTAGATAAAATTATTAAAGATGGCCCAACGGAAACAGATCTTGATAAAGTGAAAAAGGCGCTTTTATTAACTCGAAAAGAGCAACTAGAGCAAAACCGTTTTTGGCTATCAGCTATACGTGGCGCGGATTTTAACAACAGTGATTTAAATAATGTGGTTAATTACGAAGCAAATATTAATGCTATAACAACAGAAGACGTGCATAATGTTGCTAAAAAATATTTAACCAACGGTTACATAAAAGCAATATTAATGCCCGAAGAAGAATAACGCAAAAATAAATCTTTTAATAAAGAGCCGGTCTAAACCATATATTGCTCTGTCAATTAGAGTGTAGTTTATAAATTAAATAACTGATAGTTAACACATTTAAACCACGCTACATAAAACGATGACACAGAATATTCAGTTTTTAGACCGTCTCTTTTTTATTTATGCACCTGTTAACAACTTCCATTTTCAAAACTCATAATAAATTGTATTTTTAACGTCTAATAAACCAAGTCATTTAATGGGTAAAATCATTGCAATTGCTAATCAAAAAGGTGGTGTTGGTAAAACAACAACTTCAGTAAATTTAGCAGCTTCCCTAGGAGCACTAGAAAAGAAAGTTCTACTTATAGATGCAGATCCACAGGCCAACGCAAGTTCTGGACTAGGTGTAGATGTTGATGCTGTAGAAATTGGCTCTTACCAAGTATTAGAGCATACTTGCACAGCTAATGATGCTATTGTTGCTTCAAACGCTGCTAATGTAGATCTTATACCTGCACATATAGATCTTGTAGCTATAGAAATAGAACTCGTTGATAAAGATGAGCGAGAGTATATGCTTAAGAAAGTAGTTTCAGAATTAAGAGCTCAATATGACTATATTTTAATAGACTGTGCACCGTCTTTAGGTTTATTAACACTTAATGCTCTAACAGCCTCAGACTCAGTTATTATACCAATACAATGCGAATATTTTGCACTAGAAGGCTTAGGTAAACTGTTAAATACTATTAAAAGCGTACAAAAAATACACAATGAGGCGTTAGATATAGAAGGAATGCTGCTCACTATGTTCGATTCAAGATTAAGACTATCTAATCAAGTTGTAGAAGAGGTTCAAAAACACTTCAGCGATATGGTGTTTAACACTATAATACAAAGAAACGTAAGATTAGGAGAAGCACCTAGTTATGGTGAAAGCATCATTAATTATGACGTTGGCAGTAAAGGTGCTACAAATTACCTTGACCTGGCTAAAGAGCTTATTAAGAAAAATGAATTATAATGGCGAAGGCAACAAAAAAACAAGCCCTTGGTAGAGGACTTTCGGCTCTATTAAAAGATCCGGAAAATGACATAAAATCCGCAGAAGACAAAAATGCAGACAAAGTTGTTGGTAATATTGTTGAATTAGATTTAGCAAGCATAGAAGTTAATCCCTTTCAGCCAAGAACTAATTTTAATGAAGACTCCCTTAAAGAATTAGCCTCTTCCATTAGAGAACTTGGTGTTATACAACCTATAACTGTAAGAAAACTCGCTTTTAACAAATATCAATTAGTTTCTGGTGAGCGTCGTTTTAGAGCCTCTCGTTTAATTGGCTTAGAAACGATACCTGCCTACATAAGGATAGCTAACGACCAAGAGTCATTGGAAATGGCATTGGTAGAAAATATTCAGCGCCAAGATTTAGACCCTATAGAAATTGCCTTATCATATCAGCGTTTAATAGATGAAATTAATCTAACACAAGAGCAAATGAGTGATCGCGTTGGCAAAAAGCGATCTACAATAGCAAATTACCTGCGTCTTTTAAAACTAGATCCCATTATACAAACAGGTATGCGAGATGGTTTTATATCCATGGGTCATGGCAGAGCTATGGTTAATATAGAAAATCAAATTGACCAACTCGAAGTTTATGAAAAAATAATTACAAACAAACTTTCTGTCCGTGCCACAGAACAATTGGTGAAAAATCTTAATTCGCCAAATACAAGCAACTTAGAAAAGGGTGAATCATCAGAAATACCAAAATACATCAAAAAAGGTGTTAAAGAATTTTCTGATTATTTTGGTCATAAAATTGATGTAAAAGTAGCAAAGAACGGCTCTGGTAAAATTACCATTCCTTTTCATTCCGAGGAAGACTTTAATAGAATTAAAAAATTGGTGCAACGTGCTAAATAAGCAGTATTTCTTTACTTCACTGTTTTTATGTACTTTCTTTTTTTCATTTTCTCAAAAAACGAAAAACGATAGTATAAGTCTTGGACTAGATAAAGAACTAAAGGTTTTAGAACAGAGTGTTAAACGCGGCCCTATTGATCCTTTAAAACCTTCCAAAGCTGCATTTTACTCAGCCATTTTGCCTGGTGCAGGGCAAGCTTACAATAAAAAATATTGGAAAATCCCTATAGTTTGGGGAGCTATTGGCACAGGTGTCTATTTTTATACCAGAAACAATAGTGAATTTAACCGTTACAGAGATGCTTACAAAAGACGTTTAGCAGGTTTTACAGATGACGAATTTTCAGATTCTAATGGCAATGCATTAATCTCAGACGATGGCTTAATTAGAGCGCAACAACAATTTAGAAGAAATAAAGAACTATCTTTATTAATCACTGTTGGTTTGTATGCTTTAAATATTATCGATGCAAACGTTGATGCACATTTGCTTCAGTTTAATGTGGATGAAAACTTATCTTTACGTCCGCATTACCAATACAATCAAAGAGAAAATTCGTCAGACATAGGCCTTACATTTAATTTTAAATTTTAGCATGAATATAGCACTACTCGGATATGGAAGAATGGGAAAAAGTATTGAAGTCATTGCTCTAAATCGTAAGCACAACATTACTTTAAAAATAGAAGATGCCGAAGATGTTTTAGATTTTTCAAATACAGATGTTGCCATAGATTTTAGTATTCCTACAGCAGCCGTTTCTAATATTAAAAAAGCCTTAGACGCTGGTGTTCCCGTTATATCGGGTACTACAGGTTGGTTAGATCAGTATAATGAGATCTTAGACTATTGCAAACTTAAAAATGGCACATTTTTATATGCTTCTAATTTTAGTCTTGGCGTCAATATATTTTTTGAAATTAATAAAAAATTGAGTCAGTTAATGGCTGGTGTTGATGGCTATAACACTACTCTAGAAGAAATACATCACACCAAAAAATTAGATGCACCAAGTGGTACAGCTATAAGTTTGGCCGAACAGATAATAGAACACACCCATTATAAGAATTGGACATTAGACGCACCAAACTCTAATGAGTTACATATTGAAGCTAAGCGTATTGCCGATGTCCCAGGCACTCATGAAGTTAACTATAATTCTGAGATTGATTCTTTATTTATTAAACATGTTGCCCATAGTAGACAAGGTTTTGCCCTCGGAGCCGTTGTTGCTGCAGAATGGATTAAAGATAAAAAAGGCATCTTTAATATGAAAGATGTGTTAAACATTGGTTAATTTGCCAGACATTTGAAACAAATTAAAATACATTTCAACCAACTAGATTAAACATCGTATCATGACTTGGACACAGTGGTTTATTTTTCTAATGATATTGCAAATTATACATGGCTTGGGTACATGGAAACTCTACGTTAAGGCAGGTCGCCAAGCTTGGGAAGCCTTTGTACCCATCTACAATGCTATTGTTTTAATGAAGATTATTTCTCGTCCTTGGTGGTGGGTAATTTTAATGTTTTTACCAATAGTTAACCTTATAATGATACCTGCAGCTTGGGTAGAAACTGCTAGAGCGTTTGGTAAAGACTCAAAAATAGATGCTTTACTCTGTATCCTTACACTTGGGTTTTACCTTTACTATCTCAATTACGTTGCTGACGTTAATTATATTGAAAACAGACAATTAAAGCCTAAAACCTCAGCTGGTGAATGGATTACGTCAATTTTATTTGCCATAGTAGCTGCAACAATTGTGCATACCTATTTCTTTCAGCCCTTTGTTATACCATCATCATCTTTAGAAAAATCATTATTAGTTGGCGATTTCTTAATTGTAAGTAAGCTGCATTATGGAGCAAGAGCACCAATGACTACTTTAGGAGCACCGATGGTACATGACACCATTCCTGTGTTAAAATCTAAATCTTATTTATTTAATGATAATTTTGAAAAAAGAAATACATCATTAATTAACAAATTACAACTGCCCTATTTTAGATTTCCGGGTTTTGAATCTGTGGAGCGCAATGATATTGTGGTATTTAACCAACCAGCGGACACCTTATTGGATATGAATAAATTTACGCCAGATCGTAATTATTACAAACCAATAGATAAAAAAACCAATTTGGTAAAACGTTGCGTTGGCGCACCTGGCGACACACTAGAGCTTAGAAATGGTTATGTATATATTAATGGTAAACAAAACAAATTACCACCAAGATCTCATTTACAGTTTTCTTACGTACTTAAACTTAAAAAACAAATAAGCACATCTGGAGAAGAGCAACTATTTTATAATATGCTTGAAAAAGCAGACATAGACGATGGCTTTAGGTTTAACCCACAAGACGGCTCTTTTTATATTGCTGCAGCCTCAGATGAAGCTATTAGTAAACTAAAAGTTCAGCCTAATGTAGAAAGCGTAGAACGCATAATTAGAACTATTGGTGAGGCTGAAAATATTTTCCCAAGAGATACAAATTACAAATGGAATGTAGACCAGTTTGGGCCACTCTGGATTCCAAAATCTGGTGAAACAGTACAACTTAATATTGATAATATCTCATTATACAAGCGTGCTATTGGCGAGTATGAAGGCAATAAAGTGGTAACTAGAGGGAATCAGATTTTTATCAATGACCAACCTGCTACATCATATACCTTTAAGCAAGATTATTATTGGATGATGGGTGACAACCGCCATAATTCAATAGATAGTAGATATTGGGGTTTTGTACCATACGATCATATTTTTGGCAAGCCCGTATTTATTTGGATGAGTATTGATGGTCTTATGAATGGTATTAAAAACTGGAGCTTTAGATGGGATCGCATTTTTACTACGGTTAGTGGTAGTGGCGAGCGCACGTCCTATTTTATACCGTTTTTAGTTATTGTTTTTGGCTTAACTTTCTTTAGTAAGTGGAGAAAGAAGAAAAAAGCAAAATCATAGTCGTTACTGCAAAATTATAATTATGGACTGCATTTTGCATCCAACATACTTTCCTAACATAGCGCATTTTACAGCTATGCTAAGTGCTGGTAAAGTTAGTTTTGAAGTCTGTGATAATTTCCAAAAGCAATCCTTTAGAAACCGTACAGAAATCTATGGAGCTAACGGTAAATTGGCACTTACTGTACCTGTAACCTACAGCCAAAAGAATAGGCAGTTATATAAAGATGTAAAAATTGCAAATGAGAATAATTGGCAACAAATCCACTTTAAATCTCTAGAGTCTGCCTATAGCATGTCTCCTTTTTTTGAGTTTTATAGTGATGATTTAAAACCACTTTTTAATACTAATTTTAAATACATCTTAGATTTAAATTTAATGTGCTTTGATATTTTAATAACGCTGATGGATTTAAATATTGATGTATCACCCTCTAAGACATTTGAAAAAACACCTAAGGATAAAATAGACTATCGTCCCTTAGTTAACCGAAATTTTGTACCCGATGAGCTAACATACTATACCCAAGTATTTACTGAAAAGCACGGTTTTATAAGCAATCTAAGCATACTAGACCTATTATTTAACGAAGGGCCAAATACTGAGCTCTATTTAAAAAAGCAATCGTTAACTGGCCATGCTTAAGTTTACTATACATTACGGCTTACATTTTGGGCTACCCTTAGTTATAGCTATTTTATTTTACAACAAAAATTGGTTTAAAGCTTACATTATAATGCTAGCAGCATTTATTATAGATTTAGATCACTTATTAGCAGATCCTATTTTTGACCCTAATCGTTGCAGTATCAACTTTCATCCGCTCCACTCCTATTTTGCAATCGCTTTGTACCTTATACTTCTAATTCCTAAAAAGATAAGAATTATTGCTTTGGGTCTAATAGCTCATATCATAGCAGATAGTGTAGATTGTTACCTAATTTAATTTTAAAGTCGCCATAATGGGATAATGGTCAGATAATATAGTATCATCATAAGTTTTAAAACCATTGACCTTAAAATCTTTGTGAGCCAGAATAAAATCGATACGTAGTGGGAAAAACTTAAAGTCGAAGGTTTTTCCAAAACCATTACCGGCTTCTTTAAATGTATCTAACATATCATCGCCTAAGATTTCCTTATAACTATAAGAAAATGATGTATTATTAAAATCACCAGCAATTATGGTTTTATACGTACATTTAGCTTTATGTTGCAAAACCAATTCTACCTGAGACTGTTGCTTTATAAATGCAGCTTTTACGCGTTTTAAAAACATGTCTCTAGAATATTGACTATTTACATAATCAATTTGCGTATTAACCTTAGAGGATTGTAAATGCAAATTATAAACCCTAATGGTATCTTTACCCTTTACAACATCAGCAAACACAGCGTTGTTATTAGTGTTTTCAAATTCTAGAGATCCAGAATTAATTATTGGGAATTTTGAAAAAATAGTATGCCCTCCTCTGACAGACTTCGTATATCGTGCATTATAATCGTTGTAACCGTCAAGTTTTATGGGTTTACCTCTGGTATATTCTTGTATACAAATAACATCTGGCGCCTCCTTATAAAAGAAATCTATAATGTCTTGTTTTGTTGTTTTATTAGGTTTCCAATTATACTTATTAAACATCCTTACGTTAAAAGACATTACAGAAAAGTTATCTGAATTCTCTATAGATTTAGACGAAGAAAATTGATACATAGCACCTAAGTAATTCCAACCTAAGAGCAATACAATTAAAGATAAAAGCATTTGCTTTTTAACTCTAAGCAACCAATAGATAAAAAAAAGAATATTTAATATGATTAATAAAGGAACACCTAAGCTTATAACAGAAAGAGTTCCATAACTTTTTGGCGGAATGTAAGGTAAAACATAAGAAATGAGAAGCAAGAATGCTGCCAAAGAATTGGCCAGAAACATTAACTTAATAAAGAATTTTAATATTTTCATATGTTTACCCTATAAATAACTAGGACTATTATTTACTTTTTACCTGCTTTAAATAGAAATTGTTTTTCTTCGGCTGTAAGGCTTTCGTAACCACTCTTACTGATTTTATCGAGTATTAAATCTACCTTTTTTTGATCGTTAAATGTATTAAACTCATCTTTTGTCTTACCTGCATAAGACTTTTTGTTAGTAGATCTGTGTACCGTTTTTAAATTAGACGAAGGTTTAAACCAACCCATTACAGTATCCATAATACGCTCAAAACCAGTCCCGATATCTTTACCTTCTTTTAGTTTAGTAGCGTATAAATAGCCAAGAAGGGCACCACCTAAATGCGCTACGTTTCCTCCTTGGTTCCAACCAAATAAACCTAAAATATCAATAATTACTAGTGCAATGGCTATGTATTTAAGTTTTATGTTAAAGCGCAGAATACTTACCTCCTTGTTGGGCATATAGGTTCCTAAAAAAATAATTAAAGCATTAACACCTGCCGACGCACCTATAACACCAGACGTATTTACAAGTAAACTACTGGGCACTACATTATAAACTAGTAAAAACGCGAGTCCACCAACTATAATACCTAACATATAGATATTTAGTGCCATTTTTGGTCTAAACAAATTTAAGAGTATACGAGAAATTGAAAATAAAATTAGAAGGTTAAACAGTATGTGAAACACATCAAAATGAGCAAAACCATAAGTTAACAAGGTCCACGGTTTATAAATAAAATCTGCAAATTGTGATGGTAACTTTAAAAAATTAATTACTGGACTTATCCCTGAAAATCCAGAAGATAGTCTCCCAATAATAAATATAGTGATGTTTAGCGCTATTATTTTCTGAAACGCATTTAACTTAGTGTATCTGTATTTAAAATCTTGAAAAAAACTCATTTTTAATTCCAACGGTATTTATCCCTTTCATTCTTTTTCCAGAAGTACATTAACAAAAAGCCTGTTAACGCACCACCAATATGAGCCATGTAAGCAATATTACTCTGCCCAAAAATAGAATGACCTGAAAACTCAGAAAATAAATTCAAAATAATTAAGCCAGGAATAAAATACTTTGCTTTAATAGGAATTGGCAAAAATATGAGCATCACTTCAGAATTAGGATATAACATACCAAAAGCTACTAAAATTCCAAACAAAGCACCTGAGGCTCCAACCATACTAGAGTTAAAGATACTATACATTTCTTGCAACTGACTTTGTTGTTGTGCTGTAATTGACCTTGTAACATCGCCTGTAGTTAACATTTGTTTTACTTCTTCTTGACTAAAACCAGAGCCTAAAATATCTGCTTCTAAAGGTGAATATTGGAAGTAATAATAAGAAAGCATAATTATAGCCGCACCTAGGCCTGATAAAAGGTAAAATATCAAAAATTTCTTTCCTCCGAACACCCTCTCTACCGCTGTCCCAAACATCCAAATACCTATCATATTAAATAATATATGCGATGGACTACCATGCATAAACATATGTGTTACAATCTGCCAAGGCTGAAATAATAAATCATTCTTTGGAAAGTATAATGCAAACCACTCATAAAAAGCTTTTCCATTGCCTATAGTTAAGGTTCCAATGAACATAACCGCATTTATAATTAACAAATGTTTTACTGTATCAGTAATTCCTAATCTCATAGTTTACATAAATTTCTTTTCAATAGCGCTTACATCCATAGTAATAAATGTTGGCCTATTGGTTGGTGATACATTAGGTTCCTTACAGGCAAACAAACTGTTTACCAAATGTTCTTGCTCAGCAACATCAAGAGGTTGACCATTTTTAATAGCTAAACTTTTTGCCATTGACTTTGCTAATAAATCTGCAGCACTAAAATTAGCATCTGGTACATCCTCTTCAACATCACTAATGAGTTGCTCTAAAATTATAGACACCTCGCTCTCTGGCACACCAATTGGCACACCTGTAATTGTAATACAAGCTTCAGTAACCTCAGAAAACACAAAACCTGTATGTTCTAAATCTTGCTTTAAATCCTCTATTATTTTACTTTCGTTGGGTGTAACATGCAATTGTAGCGGAAACAATAATTGCTGGCTTGTTGCTTGTTTTATGGTGATATGCTTTAAAAAATTTTCGTACAACACACGCTGATGTGCTCTATTTTGGTCAATTACCAGCATACCAGATTTTATAGTACTTACAATATATTTTTGTTGTAACTGAAATGTTGTTTTACGTGTTTCTACAGCGTCATCCTTAAATATGGCCTCAGATTTTGCGTCACTTTCAAAAGTGATTTCGCTAAAGCCTGAGTCTGATGAATTGCTTTTAGATTCTAAACCTACATATAAACTTTCCCAATGCGCTGCGGGCGCCTTCTTAAAATGAGCATTATTAGCTAATGATCCTGATTTTGAATCCGATGAGTGCACAGCAAAAGGATTAAAACTACGGTCCACTTCTATTGTAGGTACCTTGCCTTGTTTGTCTTTATAGTTATACGGTGTGTTTAGTTGACTCTGATGTTCAAAATCTAAAACCGGTGCAATATTAAATTGACCTAAACTATGCTTTACGGCAGATCTTAAAATAGCATATAAGGTGTGCTCATCATCAAACTTAATTTCTGTTTTTGTCGGGTGAATATTAATATCAATAGTTTTGGGATCTACCGTTAAGTTTAAGAAGTAACTCGGGTGGTAACCGTCTTTTAGCAAACCTTCAAAAGCACTACTAATGGCGTGGTTAAGGTATGGACTTTTTATAAAACGATTATTAACAAAAAAGAACTGTTCTGATCTTGTTTTCTTGGCATATTGTGGCTTGCCTACAAAACCAGATATTTTTAAAATTTCGGTATCCTCGTCTACAGGTACAAGACGCTCATTACTTTTACTTCCAAAAATATGAACAATGCGTTGTCTATAGTTTTCATTGGGCAGATTAAACAATTCGCTACCATTATGATAAAAGGCAAATGCTATATTAGGATGAGATAAGGCCACGCGATGAAATTCATCTGTTATATGGCGTAGCTCTACAGTGTCTGATTTTAGAAAATTACGACGAGCAGGAATATTAAAAAACAAGTTTTTTACTGCCACAGAAGTTCCCTGAGGTGTAACTGTAACCTCTTGGGATTTTACTTTACTGCCCTCAATGGTAATTGCCGTTCCTAGCTCATCATTTAAACGTTTTGTTTTTAATTCTACATGAGCTATAGCTGCAATACTTGCCAAGGCTTCTCCTCTAAACCCTTTGGTATTTAATTGAAAAAGATCTTCTGCAGATTTTATCTTAGAGGTAGCGTGCCGCTCAAAACTCAAACGCGCATCTGTAACACTCATACCTTTGCCATTATCTATAACATGCACCAGGGTTTTACCAGCATCTTTTATAATGAGTTTTATCTCTGTAGCCTCAGCATCAATAGCATTTTCTAAAAGTTCCTTAACCACAGAAGCAGGGCGTTGCACCACCTCACCTGCGGCTATTTGGTTAGCCACATGGTCTGGTAAAAGTTGAATGATATCTGTCATTAAATCATCGAAATATCTAAATAACTCAAAGCAACATATGCAGCCACTAGTAAAAATGCTAAAATCACTAGAAATCTAATTCTTGAATTTCTATTACTCTGAATTTTACTATTTTGTTTCCACTCATCTCTGAAGTTTGTTCTATGAAAACGCTTACCGTCATTATCATCCTCAATTAAACCGTGCTTCTTTTTTAAATTATCCAGTCTCTCCTTTCGTTCATCATAAAATCGAGGTGTATAATTATATCTTTTATTTTTATTTTGTTTGAAAAATGTAGAAAACATAAAATTAAGGATTTAATCAAAGTTACTGAAAATGTGAGCAAATCCCGCTTAAGGATTCCTTAAAATTATTAACAAAAAAGATGCCAAGGTGATTGGTGATTGGTGATTGGTGATTGGTGATTGGTGATTGGTGATTGGTGATTGGTGATTGGTGATTGGTGATTGGTGATTGGTGATTG